>NZ_JAMYMW010000016.1:0-135146 GCF_040318745.1 Mesorhizobium sp. M1027
GTACGGCTTCCAGCCGATCGTCGTGTTCGATGGTGCGGGACGGTTCGTCAGCGCGATCCTGCGACCGGCCAAGCAGCCGAGTGGGCCTGAGATCCGCCCCCACCTGCGCCGTCTGGTGCGGGCGATCCGGATCAACTGGCCGAACATTCGAATCCTGCTCCGCGGCGATAGCCATTATTGCAACCCGCAGGTCATCGACTGGTGCCGCGCCAACGACGTCGACTTCATCTTTGGCCTCGCGCCCCCCACGACCCTGCGCAAGCATGTCGCGGATCTGGAGGCCAGCACGACGGCGCGCTTCGAAGCGCCGGCCAAGACAGGCAAGGTCCGCAGGTTCAAGGAGTTCGTTGACGGCGCCGCTAGTTGGAGCCGCGTCGAGCGCATCATCGCGCGGGTCGAGGTCGGCGCCCAAGGTGGCGATATCCGCTTCGTCGTCACCAACCTTGCCGGTGGGAAGGCCAAGGCGCTCTACGAGGATGTCTACTGCCGGCGCGGCGCGGCCGAGAACCACATCAAGTCGTGGAAGACGCATCTTGCCGCCGACCGCACATCCTGCACCAGAGCGACGGCCAACCAGTTCCGGCTATTCCTGCATGCCGGTGCTTACTGGTTGATGTGGGGCTTGCGGGCCGCGATGCCTAGGCGCTCGAGCTTTGCCGTCGCCCAATTCGACACGCTGCGATTGCGCCTCATCAAAATCGCTGCGCGGGTGGTCGAGATGAAATCGCAAATCCGCCTGCACCTGCCGACATCGGTGCCCCGACCAGCGCATCCTGCGCATCGTCCTCGATCGCATCCCCCAACTCGCGACATAACGATGGGGGCAGACGCCCCGAAACGAACCCGTCGACCGCAACCTGCAAACCCTCGCCTGCCATCACGACGAAGCAATCCCGGCGCCTGACGAGGCGCGTGGAAAAGCACCGCAACGGCGACCACAATGTCGCTTCAGGCCGTCAAAAGCTTATCGCCGTGCATCAAGGCGGCTAGAAGCGCGCCGGCAGCCTGGCGGGGGGCTTGGGGTTAGACTGCCGGCGCACGCCACTCATGAAGAGCGGCCCCTTTTTGCGGTTCCGACACCCATAGTCAACCCGGCAGCGTCTGGATGCCCGCTGTGCTCTTTTCAGAGCGGCTCGCGATGCCGGCCATGTCGGCCGATCCTGCCTAGGATGGGGGGCCACTCTCGTCGGCCGAGTTGATGCTCCAGTCAGTATCGCCTTGCCGACCAGCATGGGTTCGCCGTTAGCAATCCATCCTCGCGAGCCAATGCTATCGTGCACGTGTCGCAGCACTCCGGGCGGCTATATCGCCTAAGACAGCATGACGAAGCGTTCCAACTTCCTGTTCGGCGAGCCCGTGTGCAGTTCCTGACTCGGACAGTGGACGAGAATTCTCTTGGCGGTACTGCGCCAGAAGGCATTCGCGTCCAACGGAATCAAGCGACGACTATCAGCCGCAAACGTCACATCACAAGAGCGGTCTTCCACCCATTGCAGATTATCCGACTGATCAGGCGGCGTCCGATATGTCCGACTCTGCCTCAAGAATTCCCACAGGTATGGACAGCGATCTCGCTATCCGATTCCGATAGCCCTTATTGTACTTTAGACCCCGCTCGATGTTTTGGATTTCCTGAGCGGCAAGCCCGCACGCGACCGCGAGGTCCTCGATTGAATACCCAAGGTGCTCACGATAAGCGCGGATGATGTGGGTCCCCTGCGACATAGCCGTCAAGACTGGCTCGGGAATGCGCGAATCCTTCATAAACATCTCCAAGAAGATGGGAGCGCCTGACAAATCGGGAGATTTCCTCCCCGACCCTGGCGCACACCCAGCAAATCAAAAAAATGGACGTCCATTCGGCCGGACCGGCCTCATCCATGGAATGGGCCACTTGAAATTGGCAGCCGGGTCGGAATATGGCGGCTCACCTGCTTCTGATCAAGTTCTAAGAACCTGCCCGCCATGAGATGGCCTGATCGGCTGTAGCGCATTCGACCTGCGATCCTACACGACTCATTCTCCCCGATGGCTTTCTTGAACAGCAACTCGAACTCTCACTGACGCCTCCAGTGGCTATTCGCGGCACCGTCCACCCAGCCTCGCGGACGCTGATACCTTCGACCAATTTCCACCGCCGATGCAGCGAAGATGGACAAGCATCGCCACCTATAAAGGTTCACAATCATTCGACCGTGACCGATTTTGCGAGATTGCGCGGCTGGTCTACATCTGTGCCCATGAAGAGCGCCGTGTGGTAGGCAAGAAGCTGTATCGGCAGCGAGAAGATCATCGGCGCGATAATCTCGTCGACAGCCGGCAGCACGAGCGTGTGCATGGTGTCGAGTTTCGATGCGGCTGCCCCTTTTTCATCGGTGATGAGGATAATCCGCCCTCCACGGGCAGCCACTTCCTGCATGTTGGAGACGGTCTTGTCGAAAAAGCGATCATGGGGCGCGATGACGATCACTGGCATGTTGTCGTCTATCAATGCGATCGGACCGTGCTTCAATTCACCCGCCGCATAGCCCTCGGCATGGATGTAGGAAATCTCCTTGAGCTTCAGCGCACCTTCCATCGCTAGCGGGAAACTGGTGCCACGGCCGAGATACAGGACGTCACGACACTTTGACAGTTCGCGCGACAGGAACTCGATCTCCGGCTGGATGCAGTTGAGTACCTGGCCCATGACGCGCGGCACTTCGGCGAGGCTCCTGACGAGCGCCTGCAGCTCGTCTTCGGTTACGGTCCCGCGGGCTCTGGCGGCGCCGATGGCGAGTGCGGCTAGAACGGCAAGCTGGCAGGTAAACGCCTTGGTGGAGGCGACGCCGATCTCCGGTCCGGCAAGGATCGGGAAGACCGCATCGGCCTCCCGAGCGATGGTCGATTCGCAGGCATTGACGATAGCGCCAATTTTCAGCCCACGCTCCTTGCAGTACCTCAACGATGCGAGCGTATCAGCGGTTTCGCCGGACTGCGAAATGAAAAGAGCCGCCGACTGCGGCGACAACGGGATCTCGCGGTAACGGAATTCGGACGCAACGTCGATTTCAACTGTCAGGCGCGCATAGCGCTCGAACCAGTATTTTCCGATCAGTCCGGCGAGATAGGCGGTCCCGCAGGCCGAGATCGCCAAGCTCGGGATCCTGGCGAAATCGATGCCAGAAACCGTGTCGGCGCGATTCTCTATGATGTTGCTATAGTGACGGAGAGCATGGGCGATGACTTCGGGCTGCTCGTAGATTTCCTTCTCCATGAAGTGGCGATGAGTGCCCTTGTTGGCCAGATCGGCCGCGGCCGTGGAGGTATGGCGCGGACGCTCGACGGGATGGCCGTCGAAATCGAAGATATGGGCGCCCGAATTGCCGACAACGGCCCAGTCGCCCTCGATGAGATAGGTAATTTCATTGGTGAAGGGAGCGAGCGCGATCGCGTCGGAGCCCAGGAACATCTCGCCGTCGCCGTGACCGATCGCCAGCGGTGGTCCGTTGCGCGCCGCCATGATGGTCGACGGATCATCTTCGAAGAGGACGGCAAGCGCATAGGCGCCCCTGACGCGTTTCAGCATGGCACGCATCGCCTCTTGCCGCCTCATGCCCTCCCGGCGGTGTCTTGCCAAGAGATGCGCGACGACCTCGGTGTCGGTATCGGTCTGGAACTCGGCGCCAGCCGCCGCCAATTCGTCCTTCAGCTCGGTGAAATTCTCGATGATCCCGTTATGGACGACGGCGACACCGTCGGTAAAGTGCGGGTGCGCATTGCGTTCCGTCGAGGCCCCATGGGTTGCCCAACGCGTGTGGCCGATGCCGATGTTGCCGCTCAGCGGCTCTTCCTTCAGTCTCCTCTCGAGATTGACGAGCTTGCCCTCGGCGCGCCGGCGGTGCAAGGCACCTTCGGTGATCGTCGCAACGCCGGCGGAATCATAGCCGCGATATTCCAAACGCTTCAATGCGTCGACCAACCGATCCGACACCGGCTGTTGCCCAACGATGCCAACAATCCCGCACATGTTCGTCTTCCATTCTTGCCGGCAGCTTCAGCCCACGCGAGACGGATACCCATCCGGCCGCTTTCATTGGGGATCTTGTAGTAGTATCCGGTAATATTGGTACAATTAATTGTAGGGATAACTATCATCCACCCCATGGATGAGCCCCTGATCTAAAAACTTCTCGTTGCGCCTGACGCCCTCATGACCGAGCGCAAGCCCACACCCCGCGGCACGAAGGACCAATCGGCCATGCGCGACCATCCCGGCTACGCACCTGACACGAAGCGCCGCCGCTCGTGATCACGCGGTGATCGGCATGATCACAAGCACTGTGACGCATGATCGGCATCATCATCATCGGCAGCGTCGGCGCCGTCGGCATGATTCACGTGTTCGTCACGTTGATCATAATCATCGTCGCCGCCGATCTAGTTTCTGATTGCCTGCCGCTGTTGACGCGGCTCTCGCCGGTAGAGTTTAGCCCGCGATGGCCTATCAATAGGCTGTTGGTCGGCATGGCCGAAACCGAGAGTCAGGCGGCGCAGGCCACAGAGCACATTCAGCGACCGTTTCAGTCAGCGCCGGCTTTGTCGGGGTTCGTAACGTCATCAGGATTCTCGGGGCATGAATGCACTATCACGAAAACGTTGGTTCTCAGTGCTTCGTCCGTATTACTCAAAACCGATTCCCGCAGCGGAAGAACTAGGCGCGTGTCACGTCTTGTACAAGGCACAATAGCAGTGAGAAATGGAGATTGATGCCTGCGCGTTTTCGAATAAGACAATCACCAAGCTGTCACCCGAATTACATCAGGAATTGTCTATAGCCGCCGCCCATCAGGTAGCGGCCACGTTGGATGGCGCGACGCACCTGATCGCGAAGATGGCTACCTGGATGAGACCAATCTTCTTCGACACGGCGTCTCCCGAACAGGGCAATGGCGATCTCCTGATGAGATGCTCCCGCAAGCGAGCCATCCAAAGCCTGGAGCACGAGACGCAGACGCGCTCCGCGGGGCTCCGGCGGAAAGCAAGCAGCTGCCAGGCGGCCGCAACCATTGATGTCGTTCAGGAACTGAAGGGCAGCGACATGGAACTTCAGGTGCTGCGGCTGCACGATCGCGTCGACATATAGCCGCAACGGGCGGAGAACGGATGCACCGGAAAGGGCGATCTGCAGACTCCGGCAGTCCTCCCTCAGCAGCACGTGCTGCACGCCGGCAGGTGTCAGCAGGATGTCCTTGCAGCATGAGAGCGACGAAAGATCAAGCGGTTCAAAATCGTGGTCGAGCCCAACCAGCTCCGCGGCCGCTCGTAGAATACGGGCGCAGTCGCGCGGATCCCAAAAGACCCTTGCCGACGTAGCGTCCCACTGTGGCGCGTCCGCGAAAAAGGAGGCTCCAGTGTCTTAGGAAAGATGATCCTGTCGTCAACTCGATTATGTTCAGGTCGGCCTGGGCTCCGACAATGCAGGCGGACGGTGCCATTTTGGCGTGGTCGCGCTGGAATTGTGGATTGCGCCGAAGAAACTCCCAGGCCCAGGCAGTGCGTGGCAATCGTCTGGCGTAGTGGTAAGCTTCGTGACGACGCCAGTCCGGCCAGCATACAAGACCGACCGTCGCTTCCTTGGGCAGACCAGCATCCTTCACGGCTCAGGTGTCCACAATGCCGACGGGCCTAGAACCGGTTGCCACAGTA
Source organism: Mesorhizobium sp. M1027 (assembly GCF_040318745.1). Lineage (NCBI taxonomy): Bacteria > Pseudomonadati > Pseudomonadota > Alphaproteobacteria > Hyphomicrobiales > Phyllobacteriaceae > Mesorhizobium > Mesorhizobium sp. M1027. The sequence continues at coordinate 5,689 of NZ_JAMYMW010000016.1, forward strand.
CCGGTCCGCTCAGACGTCCCCTGCTGCGGATGCGCAAAAGGCTCGCGCGGGAAATCTCGAGAAACCCGGCCACCGCCTCCGTTTTGCCGACGGACTTGGGTTGTCCGATGCGCGACAATGGCCACGTCGCGAGGCGAAGGATCCGTTCCATGCGCGTGTCCGTCACCGTTACTATCCGGGTCAGATCCTTGGCCAAGCCGAACTCGATCATGCCCGCGAAGAGCTCGTAGGTTGCCTGGGCCAGTCCGCCCGCTGCCTTGGGCGCCGACGGAGGGAGATCGAGCGCGAAACGACTGCTCTCCCATATGTCGGAGGTCGAGGGCACGACGTCAGCACCCAGCAGCACCGGGAACGTGTCGCGCAACATTGTGGGTCCGGTGCTGGGCAAAAGACGCACGCAACCGCGAATTCGCCAGTCGGATCCCTTGAGGAGCAGATAGACAGGCTTCAGACCATCAAACGGGTCTGTTTCCATCTGGTCTTCGGTATCAACTTCCCAATCGAGCCTTTCCTTGAACACCCGAAACCTGAGCCCGTGCATCTCTTTGAGCTCGCTTGCGAACTCGTCGTAAAGGTCTGGTGTTATCAGCTGCATCATGGTCGCCTCCGTGCGGGATGTGTTCCCGCCATCGAAGGGCAAAGCCGGCAGCGATGCAGCCTGTAGAGGTTTACAGCTATCGTGGCCGACGAATCAGGATCTCGCCTGGCCGGAGGCAGCCAGTCGTGCAACGGCCTGGTTGATCGTTCGAACGCCAAGCTTTGCCTTGGCGTTTTCCAGATGAAAGGTCACGGTGCGCTTTGAGACGCCGAGAAGCTGGCTGATATCCCAAGCCGACTTGCCGCGCGCCGCCCATTTCAGGCACTCGAACTCCCGCGGGGTGAGCGTTACACCATCCACCACGCGATCGTCGGCGAGCCTGCGCCGGACATGGATATGAAAGTTGATGGCCACCAGCTGCAATGCTTTTTCGTAACGTGTCAATGACCGCAACAGAGGCGGACGGGACTCGTCGGAAGCAAAGGTCAGGGCAGCAAACCGGCCGCGATGATCATGCATGGACATCGTCAGGCCGCCGCGGATGCCAAACTCAGCCGCACTCTCCAGAATTTGTTGCTGCGAATTCGGCAGACAGTGCCGAGCGCGATCCACACCCCAGTCGAAGGTATCCCAGCCTTGCAGCCCGCGCAGGATGACCGGATCAAGACTGTGGTACCGCTGTTGCAGATAACGTGATGTCCAGGATGAAGGATAGTTTGAGATCAATTGCGGGGCGTCGCCGGAGGCCGACGGGTAAGTGAAATAGGCGAATAGCGGAAAATCGAAGCCGGCTGCAGCGGATGCCATTGCCTCACGGAGATCGGCAGCATCAACACTTGCAGACAGTTGCTCGACGAAGTTCTCAAACACGCGATGCATTTGCGCTTTGCGTAACCTCCGTGATCGCTCGATGCCAGGCAGAGACCTTGTTTTAAACGATCCCGGACGGATACAGCGCGTGCCGAGAACCCCGTTAACCTGTTGAAACCCGTGATATTCTGACGTTGTCTATGAGCCGTGTGCCGCCGAGCCAGGCCGCGACAAGCAAGCGTGCAGGTCGGTCAAGGCTTGTCATGGGTCGCAGATCTGCCTCGTCGCGAAGTTCCAGGTATTCGACCTCGCGATAGCCCGCAGCCAGAATTGCTGCGCGCGCTTCGGCAAGCGTTGGCAGGACGGGCGAGCCGCGGGCAAGCCGCTCAGCCGTCTCGAGCAAGACCGATGGTAGCTCGGGGGCAACAGCACGCTCTGCTTGCGAGAGCCGGACATTGCGCGATGATAGTGCAAGACCGTCGGCTTCGCGGACTGTCGGGCAAGGAACAATGGTGATTGGAATATCCAGGTCCCGGGCCATACGCCTGACTAGCTGAAGCTGCTGAAAGTCCTTTTCGCCAAAGAAGCCGAAGTCAGCGCTGGTCTGCAGGAAGAGCTTGGCGACGACGGTCGCCACGCCATCGAAATGTCCCGGCCGGAAGGCACCGCACAGGCCCTCGCTGACACCGGACACCGAAACGGTCGTGGCGAAGGCCGCCGGATACATCTCCTCTGCGTCCGGCGCATAAAGCAGGTGCGCGCCAAGCGGTGCCAGCTTGGCGGCATCCTCGTCCTCGGTGCTCGGATACGCGGCGAGATCGGCCTCGCTGTTGAATTGCTTCGGGTTGACGAAGAGCGTCACGATCACCCGGTCGGCCTTCACGAGTGCCGCGCGCACCAGGCTGAGATGGCCCTCATGGAGGACGCCCATCGTTGGCACGACGGCAATCCTCACGCCCTCGCGGCGCCATGCGGCGACGATTTGGCGAAGCTGGGCAACGCTCCTGACAATCGGCACGCTCACGCTGCTTCTCCGCTCTTGGTGGCGTCCCCGTCGGCGGGCTTGGGCGCATCGGCAAACACGTGCTCGGCGGCCGGAAACTGGCGCTCCTTCACTTCCCGCGCATAGGCCGCGATCGCAGCCGCAGCAGCCTCCCCCAGTTCAGCATAGCGCTTGACGAATTTGGGCCGGAAGTCGCCGAAGAGGCCCAGCATGTCGTCGACGACGAGAATCTGGCCGTCACAGGCGGCCGAGGCACCGATGCCAATGGTCGGGGTCGCCACCTCCCCGGTGATCCGGCGGGCGAGCGCCTCGGGAACCTTCTCCAGCACGACCGCAAAGGCGCCCGCTTCGCTCACCGCAAGCGCGTCGCGCCTGATGCGCTCGGCATCCCCGCCTCTGCCCTGCACGCGGTAGCCACCGATGGTGTTGATCGACTGCGGCGTCAAGCCGATATGGGCCATGACCGGCACGCCGCGCGCGGCGAGGAAGCCGATCGTCTCTGCCATCGTTTCGCCGCCTTCGAGCTTGACGGCCGCGCAGCCGGTCTCGGCCATGACGCGCGCGGCATTGCGGAAAGCCTGCTCGGGGCTTTCCTCGAAGGAACCGAACGGCAGGTCGACGACCATCAGCGCCTGCTCGAGGCCACGGCGCACGGCCTGGCCGTGAATGATCATCATCTCCAGCGTCACACCGAGCGTCGAGGGCAGGCCGTGGAGAACCATGCCGACGCTGTCGCCGACCAGCACCACATCGCAATGGGGATCGACAAGCCGGGCGACTGGCGTCGTGTAGGCGGTAAGGCAGACGAGCGGCGTCCCACCTTTGCGCGAACGAATATCCGGCGGTGTGATCGCCTTGGTGTCACCAAACGCACTCAATGGACCCTCCTTCCCCTACGTTACCAACCGCGGGTGTCGCGTTTGCCACATTTTTGTGCAAGTGCGAAGAGCTAAAAATGGTCGTGCAGCTGTGCGGTGTTGACGTGCGGACAGGCGCGCTTACACTTAAATCGATTCAGGCGCCCCCGAGCTGGCCAACCACTTTGGCGAACATGGACGATCAGGCAAAAGGACCCAGGAAAGACAGAGCCGCCGTCAAGGCCGACGAAGTCAAAGTGGACCTGATCGCCTTTGTCGTCGCCGTAAACGACAGTGAACCCTGTGTCCTCACCATCGGCCAGGCGGACACCCTGCCCTCCGGACCATTTGCGCTTGAGCACCGATCGCTGCAATCCGGTTTGAGGGGGTGGGTCGAGCAGCAGACCGGCCATCCGCTGGGGTATATTGAGCAACTCTACACCTTCGCGGATCGGGATCGCATCGGCGCCGAGCGCCAGCAGCGCGTCATCTCCATCAGCTATCTCGCATTGACCCGCAAGGAACAGGCAGCTGGCTCGCCCAAGTGCGGCTGGCAGAGCTGGTATGAATATTTTCCATGGGAGGACCACCGCTCCGGCACGCCTCCGGTCGTGCTGGACGTTCTGCGACCGCGCCTGATTGAATGGGCAGACGGCGTCAGCGACGCGGCCACGCGACGTGAACGCTGGCAGCGGGCGACGATAGCCTTCGGCTTCGACGACCGCCTTTGGAACGAGGAACTCACGCTTCAACGCTATGAGTTAGTCTACGAAGCAGGCCTGGTCCAAGAGGCCGGAAGCGGACGGGACGCGACGCTGCCTCCGCTGGTGCCCAGCAAGTCTATGGTCGCCGATCATCGCCGCATCGTGGCGACCGGCATTGCGCGGCTGCGCTCCAAGATCAAATACCGGCCGGTCGTCTTTGAGCTGATGCCGCCGGTCTTCACGCTTTTGCAGCTGCAGCGAACCGTGGAGGCGCTTGCCGGCAGGCTCGTGCGTAAGCCGAACTTTCGCCGGCTGATCGAGCAGCAGGAGCTGGTCGAAGAGACCGGAGAGGCAACCGCGGAGACCGGCGGCCGGCCAGCGAAGCTTTACCGGTTCCGCCACGCCGTTCTCGACGAGAGGGTCATCGCCGGGACAAAATTGCCGCTGGCGCGGGGTTGACATCGCTTATACTCACAGCAAGTATATGCTGGTTATTTTCACCTAGAGTATAAGCTGGGAGGGGTCGATGAGCGCCATGCTGCCTGCGACCGCGTTTCTCTACGAGCGCGTCCGACGAGTGATCCCGCCGATCGAATGGCCGGCTTTCGTCGAGGATATCGAGGCGATCCTTGCACTGAAGCGCGAGCGCAACGCCATCATCCTGGCGCACAACTATCAGACCCCCGAGATCTTCCATTGCGTGGCCGACATCGTCGGCGACAGCTTGGCACTGGCCCGCACGGCTGCGACGATCGAGGCGCAAGTCATCGTGCTGGCCGGCGTACATTTCATGGCCGAAACGGCCAAGCTGCTCAATCCGCAAAAGACGGTGCTCATTCCCGACCTGCGGGCAGGCTGTTCGTTGGCGGAATCGATCACGGCAGAAGACGTGCGCTTGATGCGCCAGCGTTATCCCGGCGTGCCGATCATCACTTATGTCAACACGTCGGCCGAAGTGAAAGCCGAGTCGGATATCTGCTGTACATCCGGCAACGCCAAGGCGGTCGTCCAATCCCTTGGCGTTCCCCAGGTGATCATGTTGCCGGACGAATATCTGGCCCAGAATATCGCCGCCCAGACCGATGTGCAGATCATCGCCTGGAAAGGGCATTGCGAGGTGCATGAGCGCTTTACACCGGCCGACATCCGCGAGTTGCGCGAAAGCCATCCCGGCGTAATCGTGCTCGCGCATCCCGAATGCCCGCCCGACGTCGTCGCTGAAGCAGATTTTTCCGGCTCGACCGCTGCCATGTCCGACTATGTCGAAAGGCAAAGGCCGGCACGTGTCGTGCTGATGACGGAATGTTCGATGAGCGACAACGTCGCGTTAGCGCACCCAGAGGTCGAGTTCATCCGGCCCTGCAATTTGTGCCCGCACATGAAGCGGATCACGCTTGCCAACATCCGCATGGCGCTCGAGCAGAACCACCATATCGTAACCATCGAACCCGGGATCGCCGGGCGCGCGCGGCTTGCGGTCGAACGGATGCTGGCAATTTGAGCGCCGATGTCCGCAGCTTCTTCGGGCGGCCCATCATCATCGGCGGCGGCATCGCCGGACTGATGACCGCGCTTCAACTGGCGCCGGAGCCGGTGCTGCTTCTGTCCAGGACGCTGCTGGGAGCTGACAATTCGAGCACGTGGGCACAGGGTGGTCTGGCTGCAAGTTTCGGCGAAGACGACGATCCGGAACTGCACCTGGCCGATACGCTTGCCGCCGGGGATGGTCTCTGCGACACAGACGTGGCGAGCCGCATCCTCCAAGCCGCGCCCAAGGCGATAGAGGGGCTTGCGGGCTTTGGGGTTCCCTTCGACCGTACGCCGCAAGGATCACTGTGCCTCGGATTGGAGGCCGCACACAGCCGACGTCGCATCGTTCATGCGCATGGTGACGGCACCGGGCGTGAGATCATGCGTGCCCTGATCGCGGCTGTGCGTTCCACTCCGTCGATTGTTGTCGTGGAGGGCGCGGAAGCGCGCCGGCTGGCGGTGCGAGAGAATGCGATCCGAGGCGTCTGGGCGAGCGGTTCGATAGGACCTGTCTTCTTCGGCTCACGGCGGGTCGTCCTCGCCACCGGTGGGATCGGGGGACTGTTTCTCGACACCACGAATCCTTCGGGCAGTTGTGGACAGGGCCTGGCGCTTGCGGCCCGCGCTGGAGCTGTCCTTGCCGACCTCGAGTTCATCCAGTTCCACCCGACCGCGCTTGACGGCCCGGAACGCCCTATGGTGCTGCTCAGCGAGGCCGTCCGCGGCGAAGGTGCTGCCCTGATCGACGAAACCGGCCAAGCTTTTCTCCAGAGCGTGCCAGGGGCGGAACTCGCGCCTCGTGATGTCTTGGCGCGCGCCGTCTGGAACCATCTTGCCAACGGCCACCGTGTTTTTCTCGACGCGCGGCAACGGCCTGGCCCGGAATTTGCTCGACACTTCCCGACAATCGCATCAGCCTGTCGTGGAGCCGGCATCAATCCCGCGCGCGATCTCATCCCCATTCGTCCGGCCCAACACTACCACATGGGTGGCGTTGCCGTGGACGGCTCCGGTAGGACCTCCGTCAAGGGGCTGTGGGCCTGCGGCGAAGTCGCTTCGACAGGACTGCATGGCGCCAACAGGCTCGCCAGCAATTCCTTGACCGAGGCCGTCGTGTGCGCGCGCTGGGTCGCTGAAAGTGTCGCCGGAACGCCTGCTCGCAGAACAAAGCCTGCGTTTGCGGACGTTTACCCATCGCCCGCGCCGGCACCCGTGCGTGTTTTCCTGTCGCGCGCACTCGGCATCGTCCGGGATGGTGAAGCTTTGAAAGCAGCCGCACGTGCCTTATTGCCGCTCGCCGAAAGCAAGGACGCGGCCTCGGATCCGGCGGCTGTCGGGCTAATGATCGCGGTTGCCGCCCTGTTGCGCCAAGAAAGCCGCGGCGCTCATTACCGGACAGACTTTCCTCATCATGCGACTGTCGCCCGACGGTCCGAAATCACCCTCGAAGCCGCCTTGGCCGCTGCGCGGGAACTCGGACACTCGCCAAGCCTCGAAAGGGCAAAGTGATGACGTTCTCACCGCTTCCCACGATCATGCTTGAGCCGCTTGTAAGGGCAGCTCTTCTTGAAGACCTTGGCAGAGCCGGCGACTTGACCACGGAGGCCATCGTCCCGAAGGAACACCAAGCGGGAACCGTGCTGGCGGCGCGCCAGTCCGGAGTTGTCGCCGGCCTCGATCTGGCGATGCTCGCTTTCCGCTTGATTGATCCTGATGTCGAAATCTCGGTGGAGCGGGCAGACGGCTCCAATGTCATGGATGGAGAGGTCATTGCATCAGTGGTTGGCCCTGCCCGGGGCATTCTCACAGCCGAACGGACGGCACTCAATTTTTTGTGCCATCTGAGCGGCATCGCTACAGCAACGGCATCGATCGTCGCTGCGGTTCGTGGATATGGCGCGAAGATCGTCTGCACGCGCAAGACGACGCCCGGATTGAGGGCAGTCGAAAAGTATGCGGTGCGCGCGGGTGGCGGATCCAATCACCGTTTCGGCCTCGACGACGCAATTCTGATCAAGGACAACCACATCGCCATCGCAGGCGGCGTTCGCCCGGCGCTCGAGCGAGCACGAAGACGGGCCGGTCATCTCGTCAAGATCGAAGTCGAGGTCGATACGCTGGCCCAGTTGGAGGAGGTACTTGGCTTCGCTCCCGATGCGGTTCTGCTCGACAACATGTCCCTCGCCGATCTTCGCCGCGCCGTCGCAATCGTTGGCGGCCGTGCTATCACCGAGGCTTCTGGCGGGATCGCATCCGATACAGCGCGAGCGATTGCCGCGACCGGCGTTGATCTGATTTCGGTCGGCCGACTGACCCACAGCGCGCCGATCCTGGATATCGGCCTCGACTATTGGGGCTCATGATTGTCTGAGGAACGAACAGGATCGAATCAACTGTCCTTTCCGATCGTCGTCAATCAGACAGCAAAGCAAGGCAGAACCGGAGGAACAGCATGGACATGCAAACAGCCAGTCCAACGCAGACATCGCCACAGGCTCAATCCCCTGACCCTGGAGCGTGGACCCTGGAGAAGGCTCAGGCACTTCACGATGCCCCCTTCAACAATCTCCTCTTCCTCGCGCAAACCGTGCACCGCCAGAATTTCGATCCCAACAAGGTCCAGCTCAGCCGGCTGCTCAGCATCAAGACGGGCGGATGCCCGGAGGATTGCGGCTATTGTAGCCAGTCGGCGCATCACGAGACCGGCCTGAAGGCGTCGAAGCTGATGGAGGTCCGGCGCGTCGTCGCCGAGGCGACCAAGGCGCGTGACGCCGGCGCAACCCGCTATTGCATGGGCGCGGCCTGGCGAAACCCCAAGGCGCGCGACATGGATGCGGTGGTGGCGATGGTCGAAGGCGTCAAGGCGCTGGGCATGGAGACCTGCATGACCCTCGGCATGCTCGATCTTGAGCAAGCCGCTCGACTGAAGCAGGCTGGTCTCGACTTTTACAACCACAACATCGATACGTCGGAACGCTACTACAGCGAGATCATCAGCACACGCAGCTTTGCCGAGCGGCTCGAGACGCTCGAGCACGTTCGCCAATCCGGCATCAAGGTCTGCTGCGGCGGCATTGTCGGCATGGGCGAGGAGCCGGTGGACCGGATCGGCATGCTGGTGACGCTGGCCAACCTGCCGGAACATCCGCAAAGCGTTCCGATCAATATGCTGATCCCGATCCCCGGCACCCCGCTTGCCGACGCCAAGCCCATCGAGCCGATCGAATTCGTGCGCGTGATCGCGCTGGCGCGCATCATGATGCCGAAATCGCATATCCGTCTTTCCGCCGGCCGTACGGCCATGACCGACGAGATGCAGGCGCTGTGCTTTTTTGCCGGCGCCAACTCGATCTTCGTCGGCGACACGCTGCTGACGGCGGACAATCCCGGTGAGGACAGGGATACCCTGCTGTTCCGGCGCCTTGGCATCGAGCCGATGGAACTCGAGGCGCAATGAACGGGGCACCGCTTGCCCGCTATGAGGCGACCTTGCAGGGACTGGCGCGCAAGGACCGGCTGCGGACGCTGAAGCCGTGCGCCGGGCGCGACTTCTCGTCGAACGACTATCTCGGGCTTGCCGCCTCCAAAAGACTTGGCGAAGCGGTTGCGGCGGCGATTGCGCGTGGCACGCCGGTTGGCGCCACCGGGTCGCGGCTGTTGCGCGGCAATGCGCCGGAACACGAGCAGCTCGAGGCAGACGCGGCGGCATTCTTTGGAGCCGACCGCGCGCTGTTCTTCGGCAGCGGCTACATCGCCAATTTCGCTCTGCTGACGGCGCTGCCGCAGAAGGGCGACCTTTTGGTCCTCGATGAGCTCGCCCATGCCAGCATGCATGAGGGTGCGCAGGCCGGGCGCGCACAGTTCGTGCTGGCCGCGCACAACGACGCCAACGCTGTCGAGGATGCGATCACGCGTTGGCGCGCCGAAGGCGGCATGGGATGCGTCTGGATTGCGGTGGAAAGCCTATACAGCATGGATGGCGACTGCGCGCCTTTGGAGAGCCTGGCCGCGCTTGCCGATCGGCACAACGCATTCATCGTCATTGACGAGGCGCACGCGACCGGCGTCTGGGGACCGGACGGCCGGGGGCTGGCCGCCGCTTTCGAGGGCCGCGACAACATCGTCGCGCTCCACACCTGCGGCAAGGCGCTCGGCGCATCTGGTGGGCTCGTGACCGGGCCGAGGACACTGTGCCAGTATCTGATCAACCGTTGCCGGCCATTCATCTACGCCACCGCGCCATCGCCGCTGATGGCGGTCGCGGCGCGCGAAGCGCTCGCAATGCTCGCCGACGAGCCTATGCGGCGTTTTCAGCTGCATGAACGCGTCGCCCTCGCAGGCCGCCAATTGGTCGATCGCTGCGGCGTGATACCAAGTGGCTCTCAGATCCAGCCTTTGGTGATCGGCGATGTCAGGCGCACCATGGCAGTGGCGGCGCGCCTGCAGGCCCGCGGCTTCGACATACGCGGCATTCGTCCGCCGACCGTGCCCGAGGGCACGTCGCGGCTGCGCATCTCACTGACGCTCAATATCGGCGAAGCCGACATTTCCGCCATGGTCGAGGCGCTCGTCGAGGTGTTGGCCCAGACATGACCGGAGGCGACATGACCAAGCGCATCGTCATCACCGGAACAGACACCGGAATTGGCAAGACGGTGTTTTCGGCCGGGCTTGCCGGCCTGCTTGACGGTTTCTACTGGAAGCCGGTGCAATCGGGCCTCGACGGCGAGACCGACAGCGAGGCGGTTGCACGGCTTGCCGGGCTTCCGTCGGGGCGCGTGCTGCCGGAAGCCTACCGCTTGAAGAGCCCGCTTTCGCCGCATCGTTCGGCCGAAATCGACGACGTTTCGATCGAGGCTGCCGATCTTTCGTTTCCGGTCCTGCCGACACCGCTCGTCATCGAAGGCGCGGGCGGGCTGATGGTGCCGCTGAACCGCCGGACAAGGTTCATCGACATATTCGAGCAATGGCAGTTGCCGGTCATTCTGTGCGCCCGCACCGCGCTCGGAACAATCAATCACACCCTGCTGTCGATCGAGGCCCTGCGGGCGCGCGCTATCCCGTTGGCTGGCATCGCCTTCATCGGCGATGAGATGACCGATACGCAACGGACGATCGTGGAATTCGGCGACGTGCCGCAACTCGGCAGGCTGCCGCACCTCGATCCGCTGACGGACAAAACGCTGAGACAAGCGATGATTGCCGGCTTCGACCTCGCTTTGATTGCCGGAGGCGAATGATGACGCAATCCCGTGTGTGGCATCCCTTCACCCAGCACGCGCTCGAGCTGGCGATCCCTGAAATCGTCCTGACTGAAGGCGCGTATCTCCACAAAGCCAATGGCGTGCGCATTCTGGACGCCATTTCCTCCTGGTGGGTCGTCACGCATGGCCACCGCCATCCCCGCATTATAAAGGCAATCGAGACGACCGCCTCGAGCCTCGACCAGATCATCTTCGCAGGTTTCACGCACGAGCCTGCCGAATGCTTGGCCGAGGCGCTCATCGGCCTCGCTCCTCCCGGCCTCGACCGGGTGTTCTATTCCGACAGCGGCTCGACCTGCGTCGAAGTCGCGTTGAAGATGGCGCTCGGTTATTTCCGCAACATCGGCGCGCCCCGCTCGCGCATCGTCGTCATGGAGCACAGCTATCACGGCGACACGATCGGCACGATGAGCGTCGGTGCGCGTGGCGTGTTCAACGCCGCCTACGAACCCTTGCTGTTCGAGGTCGACACCATTCCCTTCCCGGCCGCCGGCCGCGAGCAGGAAACGCTGGATAGATTCGAGGCAGTCTCCCGCGACCGGCGCGCCGCCGCGCTGATCGTCGAACCGCTCGTGCTTGGCGCCGGCGGCATGCTGATGTATCCGGCCTCGGTTCTGACCGGATTGAAGAAGATTGCCGAAGCCTCCGGCACGCTGCTGATTGCCGACGAGGTGATGACCGGCTGGGGCCGCACCGGGAGCATGTTCGCCTGCGAGCAGGCATCGATTTCTCCAGATATCCTGTGCACCTCCAAAGGCTTGACCGGCGGCGTGATCCCGCTGGCGGCCACGCTTGCCACCGATGCGATCTTCCAGGCTCATTATTCAGCGGATCGCAAGAAGACGTTTTTCCACTCGAGTTCCTACACGGCCAATCCGATTGCCTGCGCGGCAGCACTCGCCAATGTCGAGATCTGGCGTGACGAGCCGGTGGCCGAGCGGATCGCGGCCTTGAGCGAGAGACAGGCCGCCGGGTTTCGACGCTTTCGCGACAATGCCAACTTCACCGACAGCCGCGCGATCGGCACGATCCTGGCTCTCGACCTGCGCGCCGGCTCTGCCGGCTATCTGGCCGAGATCGGACCTAAGCTGCGGGCCTTTTTCCTCGAGCTCGGCCTGCTTGTGCGCCCGCTCGGCAATGTCCTTTATCTCCTGCCGCCCTATTGCGTCACCGGCGACGAGCTCGATCGGCTCCATGACGCGATCGAGGAGGCCGGCGAACGCTTCGGCTCAAAGCCATGAGCAGGTTGTCGCGCCTTCTCGGGTTTGGCCATCATGCGCCTGGCCGAAAGGTGGCGAATGCCGAAATTGAGAACAATCTCGGCCTCGAACCGGGCTGGATCGAGCGGCGTACTGGAATCCGGTCGCGCTTCTGGGCAACGGACGAAGACACGCTGTCTGGTCTTGCTGCGCAGGCCGGCGCCATGGCGCTGGCCAGCGCCGGCATTGCGCGCCACGACATCGGTCTGCTGCTGCTTGCCACCTCGACGCCCGATCACCTCCTGCCGCCCAGCGCGCCCCTGGTCGCACATCGGCTGGGGCTCGGCCGCGCCGGCGCTGTCGATCTGACCGGCGCCTGCGCCGGCTTCATTTATGCGCTGATGTTTGCGGACGGATTTACCCGCCTGCACGGCAAAGCGAGCCTTGTTATCGCCGCCAATATCCTCAGCCGCCGCATCAATCCCTCTGAGCGCGCCAGCGCCGTGCTGTTTGCCGATGCCGCCGGCGCCGTCGTGATCGGTCCGTGCGAGGATACTGGTCGGGGGATTCTCGGTGCCTCCGTGGATTCGGACGGCTCGCGATACGGCCTGATCCAGATTCCCGCAGGAGGAAGCAACATCCCGTTCCACGGTGACCTCGACCTCGCGCAAACCCGAATGACGATGACCGACGGCCGCGAAGTGTTCGCAAAGGCCGTCGAGATGATGACCGATTGCTCGATAAGCGCGCTAGCCGCTGCCGGAGTGCGACCACAGGATGTCGACCGGTTCGTGCCGCATCAGGCCAATGCTCGCATTTTCGATGCGGTCGGGCGAAACCTCGGCGTTGCCGATCACCTGATCGTCAAGACGATCGCCGAATATGGCAACTCTTCCGCCGCGACGATCCCGCTCTCACTGTCGCTCGCCAATCAAGCGGAGCCGGTTCAGCCGGGCGAGAAAATACTCCTGGCGGCGGCAGGTGCGGGACTCAGCGGCGGGGCGCTCGTCGTCGGGATTTAGCCTACCGAAGCTGCTCAACATCAGGACTGGCTCTGTGAGATGAATAGCACAACGGGACCAATGCGAAAATAGTCGCCGGCAAGCTGCACGGCATCCACGTCATCGAGCAAAGCTCAACTACCACGGTTCGATACTGCTCGACCCTGACCACGCGAAGAACCCGGGATCCTGCCAATGGATTCGTGGAGACATGGAGGAAGACTTCCGGCGCGCGAATCTCGACCTATGTCATCCTCGGCGAGCGCGGCTCTCGATGCTGCATCCTCAACGGCGCGGCCGCCCGGAACCTGCCAGCCCACTCCATCCATCTGGACGAAGCGCACATTCCTCTCTGAAGCCGCGGATCGTTACGTTCGTCATCAACAATGTCGTCGGCTTTCTCACCGATCACAATGCGCTGACGCGGACGGCGTTGACGATTACATCGGCAGGGGCGCTTCAGCAGAACTTTCGCCGGTTGATGGAGCAGCAGGAACTGGTGGAGGAGACCGGCGAAAATGCATTTGATACCGGCGGTCGGCCGGCGAAGCTTTATCGCTTCCGCCACCATGTCCTCACGAAACGGAGGTCGCCCGGACAAAATTGCCGCTGGCGCGGGCTTGACATCCTTTATACTCAACGTAGAAATATGCCTTATAATCAATTCGATTATAACGAGAAATTCATTCGCACCGTCCGAACCCACGGTCTCGCTCGGGAAGCCCGTATGAGTGGATCGAAGTGATCTTGGAAATGAAACGCCCGAGGACGGGCTTTCAACCTTTGTCGTGAAGGAGGTGCCGCGCGCCTGGGCCAATGCCTTGCGGCAACGGTGAAGGATGTATACCGCCAGTAAACGCGTGCGTCAAAGTCGCTATCGAATGTACAGTTCGCCTAAATGTGCGATACGTTCGATTTGTGCAAGTAACACTTGGAAAAATGTTGAATAAAAGAAAACGTCTAGTTACATAAAGCAGGCAAAGCTAAACTTTAAACTTGCACAAATGAGCATAGGGCGCCCTGTTCCAGGGCGCCTTTTTTAAGGATTGTCATTAGACTCTCTCCCGGGGGAACTGTGGGTGAAGAAACAACGCATCGTCCTGCTGGCAGCTGTTTTGGCGTCTGCCTTTGGCTTTTTTTTGCTGATCCTGATCCTGCAGATGGTCAGTTTTTTGGTTGACTAGGCACGCGCAAGCGGGATGGATCGCGCAGAGACACGCGGAAGTTTTTTTCGCCAGCGAAACCCCGACGACCTGATGGGGAGTCGCGCCAGCAGGGTGGGAGCCACGTCCAGTGCCACCGACCATGCGAGATGCCGATTGTTGGCGCGTCTGTCAGTTCGCGCGGCCATATTCATTCTGGTGCCGATCTGTTGCCTATTCTGCTTTTCCCATGCGTTTTAGGTTGAGCCAATTTGTGAAGCGGGCGGTCAATGGATCTGCGCCTCGCGATTGCCTGCCGTTGCCTCTTGATCTGGGCGGCATAATCCGAGAGCGAACGCTGCAACCGCGGTTCGAATTGCGCGAAGTTGAACCGGACTTCATCCGCCGTCAGGAACTGGTTGGTTGCGCCGGGAAAGCCGGCGACCATCACAAGGTCGCCTTCCTTGACGCCTTTACAGGCTACGGGTAGCCAACTCTTCGGCCGGTAAGGCACATTGTCGCGCGCATATGGCCGGGAGGAACCATCAGGAGCGACATAGGCGCGGTAAAAGCCGAAGTCGCCTGTGTGGCGCGGCCACATCCAATTGTCGGTTTCGCCGCCGAAGTTACCGATGCCGAGCGCGGGCGCATAGACAAGGCGCACGTCCTCGATTTCGAGCTTCTGCTGGAGATAGTAGGAGGCGCCGCCATAATAGGCCCCTACGTCGCAGCGGCGATTGGGCTGTCCTTCACATGCGGCGATCAGGGCCTTGCGGTTCGTGGCGAGCCGCTCATAGCGGGCAAACCCATTCAACTTGTCCGAGACGCCCTTGAGCATTTCGCCGGTCACATCCCGCATGTCCTCGATCACATAGATTCGGCTGCCTGGCGCCGCGGGCAATTCTTCACCCAGGGCTCTTCGTCAGAAAGCCGTCTGTGAGATAGTCCTGACCCTCCTTGCTGTAGTATCGGATGGATTCGAACACGCAGTGATGATTGGTTGCGACCAGCCCTTGTGGACTGACGAACGAGGCGGAGCATCCGCCCAGTGATACGATCGCGTTGAGCGGGTCAGCGTCCAGACGGCCCAGCTGGGCGGGATCGATCTGGAGCCCATCCGCGCGCATGGCCGCGCCCGCTTCCGCGGTCTGGCCCGGCATCCACATACCTTCGTCCGCCGACGTAGCCGTGACCGTCCAGAGCAAGGCGATAGCAGTTGCTTTGGCCAAACATTCCAAATTCGAGTTCGTGCTGACTGTCGCTCTCATCTTGCCTCCTGTTCTCCGCAGATTGGATTGGTGACTATCGGGATGGCCGGAGTCTTGGCGCCCGCGCGGCGGCCACACCGTAAAGACCGAGTGGACGGTTAACGCAGGAATCCTGATGGCGCTCACCTCTCATTATATCGGTCGCGCGCAACGTTTGCGGATCATTCGCTGCACCGATCGTGCCAAATGAAAAAGCCTTCAGTTGCAAATGGTGAGCCGCCCCATCCATGTCCGATCTCCGACGTCGTTCACGTAAAAGGCTCGGTGCTTCCACGCTCGTTTGCTCTTCGCCCGTCCCTCTTCCGTCTTGACTAGCAGGAGCCTACGGCCTATCTCACTGCCGCGTTAGCACTCGCTTCTGGTGAGTGCTAAACACGCTCCGGCAACGGAGAACCGTTCAACATCCGCACCAGGGAAATCCAAAAATGGCAAAGTCGAATTTCCGGCCGCTGCATGACCGCGTGGTCGTTCGCCGCGTCGAGTCCGAAGCGAAGACCGCCGGCGGGATCATCATCCCCGATACGGCGAAGGAAAAGCCGCAGGAAGGCGAGATCATCGCCGTCGGTTCCGGCGCCCGTGACGAGGTCGGCAAGCTCGTCCCGCTGGACGTCAAGGCCGGCGACCGCATCCTGTTCGGCAAGTGGTCGGGCACCGAAGTCAAGCTCAATGGCGAAGACCTTCTGATCATGAAGGAAGCGGACATCATGGGCGTCATCGGCTGACACGCCGCCGCCTTTCATCCGCACCATCCAATCTGAATTTCGGGCGAAATGCCCAGGAGTAAAAAATGGCTGCCAAAGACGTAAAATTCTCCCGCGACGCTCGTGAGCGCATGCTGCGCGGCGTCAACATCCTCGTCGACGCGGTGAAGGTCACGCTCGGCCCCAAGGGCCGCAACGTCGTCATCGACAAGTCGTTCGGCGCACCGCGCATCACCAAGGACGGCGTTACCGTCGCCAAGGAAATCGAGCTTGAAGACAAGTTCGAGAACATGGGCGCGCAGATGGTCCGCGAAGTTGCTTCGAAGACCAACGACATCGCCGGCGACGGCACCACGACCGCGACCGTTCTGGCGCAGTCGATCGTCCAGGAAGGCCACAAGGCGGTTGCCGCCGGCATGAACCCGATGGACCTGAAGCGCGGCATCGACCTCGCCGTCGCCGACGTCGTCGCGACGCTGATCAAGAACGCCAAGAAGATCAAGACCTCGGAAGAGGTTGCCCAGGTCGGCACCATCGCCGGCAATGGCGATGTTTCGGTCGGCTCGATGATCGCGGAAGCGATGCAGAAGGTCGGCAATGAGGGCGTCATTACCGTCGAGGAGGCCAAGACCGCCGAGACCGAGCTCGAAGTCGTCGAAGGCATGCAGTTCGACCGCGGCTATCTCTCGCCCTACTTCGTCACCAACGCCGAAAAAATGGTTGCGGATCTGGAAGACGCCTACATCCTCCTCCACGAGAAGAAGCTCTCCAACCTGCAGGCCATGCTGCCGATCCTCGAGGCTGTCGTGCAGACCTCGAAGCCGCTGGTCATCATCTCCGAGGACGTCGAAGGTGAGGCCCTGGCGACGCTGGTCGTCAACAAGCTGCGTGGCGGCCTGAAGATCGCTGCCGTCAAGGCGCCGGGCTTCGGCGACCGCCGCAAGGCCATGCTGGAAGACATCGCCATTCTCACCGGTGGCCAGGTCATCTCCGAAGACCTCGGCATCAAGCTCGAGAATGTCGGCCTCAACATGCTCGGCCGCGCCAAAAAGGTGTCGATCTCCAAGGAGAACACCACCATCGTCGACGGCGCCGGCAAGAAGGAAGAAATCCAGGGCCGCGTCGCCCAGATCAAGCAGCAGATCGAGGAGACCACCTCGGACTACGACAAGGAGAAGCTGCAGGAACGTCTCGCCAAGCTGGCGGGCGGCGTTGCCGTCATCCGCGTCGGCGGTGCGACCGAGATCGAAGTCAAGGAAAAGAAGGACCGCGTCGATGACGCCCTCAACGCGACCCGCGCGGCCGTCGAAGAAGGCATCGTTCCCGGCGGCGGCGTCGCACTGCTGCGCGCTTCGCTGGCCATCACCGTCACCGGCGCCAACTCCGACCAGACCGCGGGCATCGCCATCGTGCGTCGCGCGCTGCAGGCTCCGGCCCGCCAGATCGCGTCCAACGCCGGTGCGGAAGCATCGATCGTTGCCGGCAAGATCCTTGAGAACAAGGGCGCGACCTTCGGCTTCAACGCCCAGACCGGCGAATATGGCGACATGATCGCCATGGGTATCGTCGATCCGGTCAAGGTTGTGCGCACGGCTCTGCAGGACGCGGCCTCGGTCGCCGGCCTGCTGGTCACCACCGAAGCTATGATCGCCGAGGCTCCGAAGAAGGAGTCGGCTGGCGGCGGCATGCCGGCTGGTATGCCCGGCGGTGGCATGGGCGGCATGGGCGGTATGGATTTCTAATCCAGCCCCCTATCAACTACACCGAAAAGGGCGGCAGCAATGCCGCCCTTTTTTGTGTGCCGAGCATGATCGACAGCTTGGAGGTGCAAGTCCTCTACCCAGCTGATGGCGGCGAAGCGCAACGGCGTCGTCGTGAGACGGGTCTGGCCGTGTCCTTTCGTTCAGCCGCTGGTCGAAACTCACGATGATCGTGCTGCCTTCCGCCGTGCCGTGGATCTTTACAGGGCTGCGAGAAGGCCTTGCCAACGGCTGGCAGACCCTGGTTGCGGTAGAACTCATCGCATCGTTCGAAGGGCTCCGATTACCTGATGGCCTATGGTCGTCAGCTCTTTCAATTTGAACTCGTTCTTTCGGCCATGATCGTGGTCGGCCTGACCGGATTAGGACCCACGGCCTGCTCACGCTTGCCTAAAACCATCTGCAGCGCTGGCGTCCGGAGACCCACGATGAGCCTGATCACGATTGCAGGTCTGGATAGGCTGTCGCACGGCGCGACCGCCGCCCTTCCGCTTCATCGGCCGACATCTGCGGCCGCTTGCGGTACCGATGCGCTGCTCGCGATTTGGGAGTTGCTCGCCCATGCCGGCGCTGCTGACCCACGTTTTCTACCGCGGCTGGAAGAGGTGGCGGCCCGCGGCATGGCGGAGTTCAGCCGAGGTGGCCTCGGCTCCAATCTTCTGGCGAGCCTGGAACGTGACCTGATCGGTTTCGTGTATGGCAGTGTGGCGGAATCGCGCTTGGTCCGGCGATCGATTTTCCCGCCTTATCGAACGCCTGAGAGGCTCGTGGTCGCGGTTGTGTTACCGCTATTACGTGACCTGATCCCGTTGACGATGCCAGCACCTTCATTGGCCACTTTCTGGACCATGTACGTCACATCAGGCTCCCCTGCCCGATCGACACGAGCCGGCTCTGTAACCACGCCGCCGTCACATAGCGGTTCCACGACGGCACTGGCGGCAGTCGTCTTCTCAGCGGCTACTGGTGGACGTTTCAGCATGACGCCAACGAATCCGATGGTGGCAAGGACAGGCAGACCAAGCACCGCGTAGAAGCCGTACTCCGCTGGAGTTCGCCTCGGAAGTGGAGCGACAAGGGCCTGATTTGTCTTGCCATGCCGACATTGTCAGCACGCTTTTCGAAGCCTCTGAATTCCTTAGTTTCCATCCCAGCTCGACCTCCGACCATCCCCATTTCCGGCTGCCCGCGGCACGGCAGCCCTTGGCCTCTAGCTGCGCTCGAGCGGATCAGCGTGCCGTCCGCCTCCTCTGGCTGATCAAAATGTCTGCACCCATTTGGCAATGGCCGCTTCGCGCAAAAGTATTCCCCCGTGAGCCGACTTTCCGAATTGGCTTAACTTCCAAATCTGTGGCTTTACCTGCATTTGCGGAGCGCGGAGTTCCGACCACTCGCCCAAGGGTATGCCATGGCGTTTCGTCTCTTTGTTCCGATTCTTGCCGGTGCAACGCTGCGCGAGCGGCTGCTCGCCTGCATCGGGGCCATGATCGGCATCGCATTGACTGGGGTGATCAGTGCGCTGGCGAACGGGTCTGGCCCACATGTCGCACTGCTGGTTGCTCCAATGGGAGCATCGGCCGTGCTGCTCTTTGCCGTGCCTTCAAGCCCGCTGGCGCAACCTTGGTCGATTATCGGTGGCAATACGATTTCGGCGCTAGTCGGGGTGATCGTGGCGCATTTCGTGCATGAACCCGTCCTTGCTACCGGCATTGCGGTGGCGCTGGCCATCGCCGCTATGTCATTCACGCGCTGCCTGCATCCGCCGGGCGGCGCCGCCGCCTTAACCGCGGTGTTCGGCGGGCCGGCCGTCTTCAGCTCGGGCTTGCTGTTTCCCTTCGTTCCGGTAGCGCTGAACTCGATCGTGCTGGTCGCATTCGGCTATGGCATCCATAAACTGTCACGGCGCAACTATCCGCATGTGGCGGCCCCCGCCCTTAAAAGCACGCATGGAACCATCGATCCGCCGGCGCGGGATCGGGTCGGCTTCCAGCCCGAGGACATCGATGCCGCGCTCGGCGCGCTGGAGGAAACTTTCGATATCGACCGCAACGATCTCGAGCGGCTGCTGCGGCAGGTCGAGTTGCAGGCGATGGTGCGCTCCCACCGGACCCTGCTGTGCGAGGACATCATGTCGCGCGATGTGATTTCGGTCGATGAACATGCGCCTGCCGACCAGGCGCGTCGTTTGCTGCTCGATCACAACATCCGGACGCTGCCGGTGACCGACGCCGGGGGCGGGCTGGTCGGTGTAGTTGGCCTGCGCGAGCTGACGAAGGCGACCGACACGGTGAGGGCTGTGATGTCGAAGGCTAGCACCGCCTCTCCCGATACGCCGGCGATGAGCCTGCTGCCGGCGCTCACCGACGGCCGCAGCCATGCCGTGGTCATCGTCGATGCCGAGCGACGCATTATTGGGCTGATCACCCAGACCGACCTGCTGGCAGCGGCAGCGCGCGTGCACATGGCCGACACAACGCTGGCAGCGGCATAAAATAGTGATCCGGACTTGCTCAATCCGGGAACCCGATGGGGCGCCAATAGGATAGCAGTATTAAGTGCGGCCTTCCGCCTAAGACAATTCCTTTTTACGAGTAGATCAACCCTGAAACGCGGCCGCGTGCTCAGGCATCTGGTTCACGTAGGCCAAGTACGACTGCAACAACGGAACACTCTTCAACCTTGCCGGTGGCCAGAGCCAGTCCGCTATGTCGACCAAAGGCGCGGACTATAAGTGGAACCATCTGGTGGACGGCTCCTCTGCAACGATGGTAGCGCGGTTCGCGTGTCCAAGGCTGGGTGGAAGCTCTACGTCGCGGGTTGAGTGATCGTTGGCAAGGGTCGCGGCTCAGACGTCGAGGACGCGGTTCGCAATTCCATGCAGGTGGTCCTTTCCTTTGGTTCCTGCATTTCGCCTATGGTGAGGCGCGGCCGACTCCCGTCATTCATCACGCCGACGACCGCCGCTTCCTGGCCGCGCCAAGGGTTTGACTAGGCCGACGATAGACCATGCTATAAGCAATTCCGAAACGATGTGGCTTCCTTGCGCCGAGTCGGCTCTGTCGAACAGCGATGTCAACATGATCCTGAGTTCCGAGGGTTCGCCGCGCATCAATCCTATAACCTTGATGACGTTCCTGACTAGGAGGATGAGGCTGCTCCAACACGTCCACGGTGTTAGGAATTGCCATTGCACGAGTTGATCTCGGACTTCTTCGTCGCGCATCGCCAATTTCCAGCCCAATACCGCGCCTACGCTTGGTACCCCAACCACGCGGCCTATCGCCCTCATGCCCGCTTCGAGGACCCTCCAGGATCGGGTCTGTTCGGGATAGGTGTGGGAGGCCGAGGCATCAGAGGGAACGGCCAGACGCTACCATGAGGATGCGCCATCTGCCGAAGAGCCGTACCGTTACCTTCGTCACTGTGCGGAACGCGGGGCGACCGTCGCTTCAGCCATCCGGCTTTGGGTGTCATTTCTCCCCTGGCGGAGTCCACCGCCCCCGACAAAAGCCTGACCTTTGCCAGTCTTCTACGGGCAAGCGTTCGCGCCAAAAGTTCAAAGCCGCGTCCATAACATTCAACAATGAAAGCCAGCCTCATCAGATCGAGCAGAAAGTCGTCGATGGCATGTGTGAGCGCGTCAGACTTTTGTTCAAGCTGAAGCAGCAAGGCGCGCGCCTCTTCGATCGCGGCCCGGCAACCGTCTGCGTTTATCAGGAATCAATCCTGTCTAAGATCTGCAAGCCCTCACCTCGCCCCAAGCCAGACTCAGCGCATCGAACGCCGTTGGAGAGAGTTTCCGACGAAAGAACATTGTCGCGTTTCGCGAAAAGGTATCGCTCGGCAAAGTGCCCGTTGATGAAGCATGCTGCGTCAAACGACAAGCAAGAATCCGGGCTCCACCCAGTGATGTCTTCGAAGGCGGGGTGAGCCGGCTCGGGCATGCGTCTCGGCCGCAACCCTTAATCAAGAGGAACTGTGCCGCAAGGCAAACAGTTTCTCTCTATTCTTCTAGCCGCCACGGTTCAGCCTAGATTACATGGGAAACGGCAATAACGGAAAGCAAAGGTTGGCAAAATGAGTAGGATGGCTGGATCAAATGATGATTTGGCTGCACCAACGACCTTTGCGCCACTTTTGCAGCCCACCTTTCGTTCGATCTGGCTCGCCACGCAAGTCTCGAGCCTCGGCTGGTTGATGCAGACTGTTGCCATCAGTTGGCTGATGGCTACCATCTCGACTTCCGATCTGATGGTTGCGCTGGTGCAGGCTTCATCGAACCTGCCCGCTTTCATTTTGTCCGTGTTCGCCGGGGTTCTCGCTGACAATTTCAGCCGTCGCAGGGTTATGTTCGCGGGCCGCTGCCTTATGGTGATAGCATCTGCGATGCTGACCGCTGTTGTAGCGCTGGGCTTTCTCGACCCATGGATGATTCTCGGCTTCAGCTTTTTAATCGCATGCGGCGGCGCTCTCAACGATCCCGCCTGGCAGGCGTCGGTTGGCGATATGGTGGACCGGCGCGATGTTCCCGCTGCCGTTACCCTGCTTTCCGTTGGCTTCAACACCGTACGGACCGTGGGCCCGGCGCTCGGCGGCATCGTGGTTGCCTCCTTCGGGCTTTTGGCCGCTTTTACCGTGACCACCCTCACCTATTTGGTACCCTTGGCCACCATATGGCGCTGCAAGTGGAAGGTCCGCTCGTCGCCTCTTCCGCGCGAGTCGATGAGGAGGGCCATCTATGACGGGCTGCGCTTCACGGCGATGTCATCGGAAATCAAAGCGGCGATCGCACGCGGAACCCTCTTTGGCCTGGCGAGCATCGCCATACTCGCGCTGCTGCCGCTGATTGTCCGCGACCAGTTGGGAGGAGGCCCGCTCGCCTATGGCACGCTCATGGCAGGTTTCGGAACAGGCGCGGTCTTCGCCGGCCTCTCCAACAGCCTGTTCAGACGGAGCTTGTCGCAAGAACAGCTGATGAGGCTCTCCTGCGTCGCCTGCGCGGCGTGCTCCCTCTCCCTGGCGCTTACCTCTTCGATCGGCGTGGCGGCAATTGCACTTGCTTTGGGCGGCGCAGGCTGGGTCACTGCCTGGTCCGGGGTTGGCGTGAGCGTGCAGCTGGCAAGCCCGCGCTGGGTCGTGGGGCGCACGATCTCCATCTACTATGCATTGATAGACGGCGGCATAGCGGCCGGCAGCTGGGTGTGGGGCACCGTTTCCCAGAACCATTCGCTGACCTGGGCGCTAGAGGGTTCCGCTGCGGCCCTGCTGCTCGTTGCTGCAGCCGGCGTTCTGTTTCCTCTTCGCGAGCGCCGCGAGTCCGAGCCCGATCCTTTGGAGGAATTCGACGCCCCAGCTGTCGCTCTCAGTTTGAAGCCGAGAAGCGGCCCGATCGTGGTCAAGATCGAATATCTGATAGCCGAGAGAAATGTCGAGGCCTTCCTCGACCTCATGCGGCAGCGGCGTCATGTACACAGCCGCGTCGGTGCTCGGAACTGGACGCTCCAGCGCAACCTTCAGAAGCCTATGCAGTGGACAGAAACGTTCCGCACGCCGACCTGGACCGACTACCTTCGCCTCAATCATCGTCTCACGGAAGTAGACAAGGAACTGGACGAGCGTGTCTTCCAGTTACACGCGGGAGAGGAAGCGCCTCAAATGACGCTTTCGATTGAGCGGCCGACAAGCTCGGCCCGGAAACCCGACCAGTCAATCCTTCACCTTCCCCGTCATTGAAGCCTGACCTTCCCATCTCTGGGCATCAGCGATCGTTAAAGATCCGGGTGATGGATGAGAATCTCGGCGGCATCCGTGTCGTGCGTGCCTTCGCCGCGCAGCCGCACGAGCTGGAAAAGTTCGACCGCGCCAAGCAGGACGCGCTTTGATCTCGCCAATGAGCGCGTCGATATCCCTGTCGGCAACACCAGCGCCATGAATTTCTCGTTCCTGACCGCCATGGGCCTGGTGCTCTGGTTCGGTGGCCAGAAAGTGATCGCAGGTCAAATCAGCGTCGGCACGCTGGCCTGTTGCTCACCTTCATGGCCATTCTGCAGATGCCGGTGCGCCAAGTTCGCGCGCGCCTCGACCTGCGGCACCCGGCTGTTCGAGTTGCTCGACGCCGAACTTGACATCGAGGACGCGGCGGGCGCCAGGGATCTCGTCGTCACCGACGGCGTGCTGCGCTTCGACAATGTCGGTTTCTGCTACGCGGGCTCGGGCGGCCGCCCGACGCTCTCCGGCATCTCCTTCGAGGCGAGCAATGCATCGCCGTCTAGGCAAGGCGAATGCTCCGGACTTCCCAGCCTTTCTTGCCTTGCCCGCATTCGACAAACACCTTCTGTCCCGCCACCAGCACGCTGAGCCCTGAGCGCGTCAGGGCGCTGGCATGAACGAAGACGTCCTTCTCACCGTTGTCAGGAGCAATGAAGCCGAAGCCCTTTTCGGGTTTGTACCACTTGACCGTGCCCCCGCTCTCCAGCTGCGCACCGGTCTCGACGAAGGTCCCTCCAGCGACGCGCGTATGTGACGGAGTTTTCGCGATGTAATCGCCGATCTCCAGCACCTGCGCGACTTGATGGCCTTTTGGACTTTTTTCGACCGTGACCTTGAGAGGCGTCCCCGCGGCAACATCCCGGCTTCCGACCGCCTCTAACACTCGCACGTGCAGATAGGCCTCCGTGCCGTCCGACAGTTTGACGAAGCCAAAACCCTTGCTGACTGTGAACCACAATACCTCCGCATCGACAGGATCTGCCGTCACGGTTGGCGGGCGCTGAAAATAGCTTGGCTCGGACGTCCGTTCCGAAAAGGAAACGGGGTCATTGTCATAGCGATGCCGGCGTGGCTCGCGATGGTCTCGATATTTGCCCATGATCATCTCGACTGGCACGGATGGCGCACTGCGCTACCGTCAAGATAATCTCAATCGGGCGACGCGTTTATGTCAAAAAGGCCGTGAGGCCGCAGCCGTGCCCGGCCTATCGGCCGAACCCTTTGAAGCTAGATTCATTTCCCCTCAAACAATAGTGCCGGCGAGTCTATTTACTGATTCGCGTAGGTTGTGCGAGTGCGATGATGCCGGCGCGGGCGCACTGGAAGGGCTTTATCAGGCATTACGGAAAGCCTGCTCCGGGTTTCTTCAAAAGGAACCGAACGGCGGGTCGACGACCATTTGCGCCGGCTCCAGGCCACGACGCAGGCCTGACCGTGCATGATCATCATCTCCAGCGTCACGCCCAGCGTCGACGCCAAGCCGTGGAGAACTATGCCGCGCTGTCGCCGACGAAACAACGTCGCAGTGTCGATCGACGAGCTTTGAATCGGCGCACTCAATGGGCCTCCTTCCCCAAGCACGGATGTCGCGTTGGCACTTTTTGTGCAGCTGCGAAGAGCTGAAATCGCCATGACGGGTGGTGTTGACGCGCCGACAATTATCAGACAAAAACGGAATTCAATCGGTTCAGCCGCCTACGCGGCAGGGCTCTGCTCAACAACGTCGGGGACCATGGACGATCGCGCAAAAGGGATTAGGAAAGGCGGAGCTGGAGGCAAGGCCAACGACGTCAATGCGGACCTGATCGCCGTTGTGGTCGCCATGGACAGCAGCGCCCCCTGCGTTCTGACCATCCCGCAGGCAAACGCCCTGCCCTCGGGCCCGTTCGAGCTTGCTCACCGTTCGCTGCAGTCGGGCCTCAGGGGATGGGTGGAACAACAGACCGGCCAGCCGCTCGGCTATATCGAACAGCTCTACACCTTCGCCGATCGCGACCGGGTTGGCGCTGACGACCGCGTGGTCTCTATCAGCTATCTGGCGCTCACCCACCAAGACGAAGCTGGCGACCCGGCCGGGCGACACTGGGGAAGCTGGTACGACTATTTCCCGTGGGAGGATCACCGCTCCGGCACACCGGCGATCGTGTTGGACGAATTGCGGCCGCGCCTGATGGAATGGGCGGATGGCACTGACGACAGTACGACACGCCTCGACCGACGACGGCGGGCGGCGATCGCCTTCGGCTTTGACGACCGCCATTGGAACGAGGAACTCGCGCTTCAACGTTATGAGCTGCTCTACGAAGCCGCCCTGGTGGAGGAAGCAATACGCGCCGGACATTCCGCTGCGTCCACCTCGGTCTCGGGCAGATCGATGATCGCCGATCATCGTCGCATCCTGGCGACCGGCATTGCGCGGCTGCGCTCCAAGATCAAATACCGGCCGGTCGTATTCGAACTGATGCCGCCGGTCTTCACGCTTTTGCAGCTGCAGCGCACCGTGGAGGCGCTTGCCGGCAGGCTCGTACGTAAGCCGAACTTTCGCCGGCTAATCGAGCAGCAGGAGCTGGTCGAGGAAACCGGTGAGACAACCGCGGAAACCGGCGGCCGGCCGGCGCAACTTTATCGCTTCCGTCACGCCGTTCTCGACGAGAGGGTGATAGCCGGAACAAAATTGCCGCTGTCGCGGGCTTGACCCGCCTTGCGCCAGCAGCCCTGACGATGTCGCGGACGGCTTGGCCCTTGTGAGAACCGGGATTGTCGAGAATGACGATGTCGCCCGGCTTCAGTGTTTTGTTGAGTTCGGTTTCGACATAGACGCGAAAGGCCTGCGTATTGATGGGTCCGTCAATGACCCAAGGCGCCTCCACCCGATCCTGCCGCAGCGCGGTGATGAAGGTCATCGTCTTCCAATGGCCATATGGTGCGTGGGCCATCAGCCGCTTGCCGCGCACACCCCAGCCGCGCAACGGCGCCATGTTCGTCTTGACCCATGTTTCATCCAGGGAGACCAGGCGCGTAGGGTCAATGCGGGTCTGATAGCGCATCCATTGCGCACGCCGGCGCATCAGCTTTGGCTTGAGCTGCTCGGCCGGCAGAACGGTTTTTTTGAAGCTCTTGCCCTCGCGGTGCAGGAAGCGACCGACGCTCGCAGGAGACCACGTTCAGCCAGTGCCGCCGTCAATTGATGAAGCGTCATGTTGGCATCTCGCTCAACCTCGCCCAGGACGAAAGCACGGTGCTCCCCGTCGATCAGATAGGGCCGATGACCACCCATCTTGCCGGGTGCCGCACTGCCACGGCGACGCTTGCGGCCTCGGGCGTTTCCTGGGCGAAGGCGGTGGCGATGAAAGCCGAGACGACGCCACAGACTGGGCTGGCGGATAGTAGTTCGCGAGTCAGCCACGGTAGCGGTCGCTACAAAGCGCGCAGCACTTTGTCATCGGTACATTCCGTCCCATGCCTGAAATGAGCAGTGCAGCCATGTCGCCTCCTCCGCAGTCACCGTGGCGAAAGCAATCCTTCCGCTGCCACACGGACCTAATGTCGCCTGGCACTAGCTTGCTTCAGCAAACCACTTAGCGCAATTCTCAGGAGCTACCGTGCCCGCATCGCAGGCGAGGTCCGGGGAGGCTTGCTCACTCAGTTTGCCATTCTGGAAAGTCGCGTTCTTGCCAACGCGCATATTCGAGATATTCTCTCGCAATCGCCTCTACAAGATCTTGTTGGAGCTCTTTGCGAAGGCACGGCATTTCGCTGATTGCCAAGCTGTGCTCTCTCGCAAAATGAATGGCGCAACGATATCCGTCAACGTCTTCCAAAGTGGGACGGACTGCATCTTCCTTCCGCTGATCCGCAAGTTCCTGCAGCAATGAAGGTTGTCCTTCTCTTGTGACAAACATGTCTGTGACCCGACGCTTGGCTCTCTCCAGAAAGGCGTCCGAGTTGCCGAGCCGCAACCGCCTTACATGCCACCGAAAAGCGCCATCCCAATGCTGACTTCGCGCCATTAAATTGAGAAGGGAGATCGAACCGCCTTCGAGGATGAGCCCCGGCTGGGAACTACGCTCATCCACTTGCATTATCAGCTTACGATGGGCGGTCTCGGCGTCGATGATGCCCGCGGTTAGCGGGCGCGAATCCAAGTAGATCCGCTGGGTAGATTGCAGTTCGGAATCCGAGGGACGCCCGCTGCCGGTGGCGATTTGAGGACAGCATTGTACACGATCCAGCGCAATGACCGGCCATCCGGTCTCTCGTGCAATTTGGATTGCCGCGTCTGTTTTGCCGCTGCAGGTCGGCCCGTAAATCAAATAGATTAGCATGTGTATGCCGCTTAGTTTGTCGGAACTAACCGCCCCCCAAGCACAAGATACTCGGTAGGCTTTCACCGGACTTGTCGCAAACATTTTGACAAGCGGCGATTATGCCCTGAAACGACGCCATTTTCGAACTTTGTGAGTCCGAAAGGGCGCAAGCAGCCCGTTCTGGTCGTTCAGTCCAGTCACCAACGCCTCTGTTTGACGTTTGACGACGGTCCACTTTGCACATCTCATGCCGACTGTGACGCAACGCGGCACCGCAGGATGGTGACCTCGTTGTCTCCGCAAAAGATCCTTGCGCGTCTTGGTTAATCGAGGCGGCGGCGCACGGGCGCCTTATTGTCTCGGAACATGGCCAGGAAGGCGGCTGATCAACAAAAGTGGAAGACGGTGCTTCCGGTTGGATGCTTGCCCTCACGTGTGGCTATGCTTACGGCCATCCCGATCGAGAAAAGCATCGAACGCGGCAGCGACAGCGCGAATTACAAAGCGATGCTCCCGCCGTACGCGGACAAAACCGTTTTCGAAGTCCACTATCCCGTCCTCGGCCAGCATCGCCAAGCGTTCAGCTGAATCGAGAAGACGGATCGGATCAGATCCGTGGGCGGCACAGATTGCCTGCACATCGGCCTCGAGATCGCACATTAGTCGCTCGATAATTGCGGCTCGCACGCGGTCGTCGTCGGTGAGGCGATAGCCCTTTGACGTCGCCAGACGGCCAGCTGCGATGTGCTGGATGTAGGAATCCCGTGTAACTTCGTTTTGGACGTACCCCTCGCCGACGCGGCCGATAGCCGACGCGCCGAAACCGATCAGGGTTCTGCAGGTGGTGGCCGAGTAGCCCAGCGAGTTACGCCGCAGGCGACCCGTTTTCTGTGCCAGCGCGAGCTCGTCGTCCGGCAAGGCGAAATGGTCGAGCCCGATCTCGCGGTAGCCGGCGGCAATCAGCGTCGCGGCCACGGCCGCATACTGTTCGGCGCGGGCAGCGCTGCCCGGAAGAACTGCCTCCTCGATGAGGCGCTGATTCTTTATAAGCGACGGGATGTGCGCATAGCCGAACACCGCAAGCCGGTCGGGGCGCATTGCGACCGCCGCCCTCGCGGTCTCGACGCAGGACTGCACCGTTTGATGCGGGAGACCGAAGATGAGGTCGAAGTTGATGCGGCTTGCTCCATGCCGGCGCAGCATTTCCACGGCAGCCGACGTCTGGGCCTCGCTCTGGATCCGGTTGATCGCTTTTTGAACGATTGGATCGCAGCTCTGCACGCCGAGGCTCGCGCGGTTCACGCCGGCCGCTCCTAAGGCCTCGGCCATCTCGACCGTGAACGTGCGTGGATCGATCTCGATGGCGACCGTAGCTGTTTTCGACAGAGCGAAGCGGCGTCGCAGAAACTCCATCAGAGCGAGGAACTCGGGTGGTCCTATGAGAGACGGAGTTCCGCCGCCGAAATGTATGTCGCTCACGGGCAACGTCTGCGGCACTCGCTCCGCAACCAGACGGATCTCTTCACGCAGGGTCGCCAGATAGTTGAGGATCGGCGCATCATGGCGGGTGATGGTGGTGGGGAAGCCGCAATACCAGCACGCTGATCGGCAGAACGGAACGTGCAGATAGAGTGACACCGGACCGTCAGCCGGCAGGTTCTTGAGCCATTCCTCATAAGCCTCGGCGCCGACCGCCCCAGAGAACTCCGACACAGTCGGATAGATAGTGTACCAAGGCAGCCGGGCCTCTCGATATTTCGTGGTCTGCAACAGTTACCGTCCCATGCTGATAACCACCAACCTTACCGCTGCGCTCGCCTGTGTCTTTGCGCTATGTCAGCCCGTTCCGCTTTGGGCTCGAAACTTGTATTTCGCAGCAATAGCGGCCGTTCAATCTTGGCTGGACGGTCAGCGACTGGCCATGGCTGTTCCCGCCGCGACCCTCACGCGTACCGTTTGGTTCCACCATCCCTTCCCTTCAGCCTGCGCCTGGTCGCGTAGATTCTGCTGAGCGGCTGCCGCATCCAACGAGATAACACCGCGTTGGGACCAGACTTTGCTCGCCAGCTAGCGCAGCCCCATGGTGATCTCTGGCATCTCGATGAGCTCGTTTTGTGAATTGCTGGCAAGAAGCATTAGCTGTGGCGCGCCGTCTATCAGGACGAGAGCCTGCTCGACGCGACCGTCAGTCCACCGCAATGCCAAGGCTGGCGCGCCTACTGACTCCGTGGTGAAGGCAAAGCTGCGCGTTCAGCGCGTGGTTACCGACCATCGCGCTCGCCAAAATGGCGGCGTCGTACCGAGCGGCGCCCGCCGCATGATGTCTCAACGTCGGGGCTCACAGCAAACAAAGCTGTCGCCATTGAACGAAACTGTCGCGAAGCGAACAGACGAACCGTAGCCGAAACGTTTGCCGTTCGTGCTTGGATTGATCCGCAAGGCAGAAAGGAAGGAAGAGCGAAGCAAGGTCCGCCGGCACACTTGAGCTTCAAGCCGCAGCTGCGTCGTCAGGATGGCACGTCATTTGCAATAGAAGCCTTTGTGACGGCCCGCCCACAACTAGCGGAGATGACCGGTGATGGTTTGTACAGAAATGTTGAATGCCGTCGTTTCGGCAATAATTATATTTGTAATAACAATTGCATATCTGTAACAATAATACCCAATCATATTCTCAATTTCTCATGAACATCTGGCATGACGAGAGCATCAAAACTGCTCAAAAATTCACTCAATGCGCATCGTTATCGACTGGTTCCTTAGCAAAAATTCATTCACTGACGTCCATTCCTTTTACTCTTTGAACGGAGATCAACAATGAACATTAGGAGCCTCCTCCTCGGCTCAACTGCGGCACTGATTGCCGTTTCCGACGCTCGCGCCGTGACCGCCGTTGCCGAGCCTGACCCGACTGAGTACGTTAAAATCTGCGACGTTTACGGCTCGGGCTACGTCTACATTTCAGGCACTGAGACCTGCCTGCGCATCGGCGGCTATGTCCGTTACGACATCGGCTTGCGCCATGTCGGATTGTTTGACCACGCAAGAACCTCGGATGTGAGGACTGGTGAGCATCAGGACACATGGCAAAACAACACGCGCTTCACATTGAAAACTTGGACCGGCCAGGAGACCGAACTCGGCACGTTGAAGACCTACACCGAAACCCGCATGAACTTCGGTAACCGCCACACTTCGGTTTCGGACAGTTCTCGGTCCTATGCCTTCAACAGAGACAGCACCTTGACTTTCGCCTGGATTCAGCTTGGTGGCCTCCGAGTTGGTAAGGACTGGTCGGCCTTCGACATGTTTATTGGCGGCGCGGTTGACGTACTCAACCAGACGCCGGTTCCGTACGGCGCTTTCGATACCAATGTGGTTCAGTACTACTTCGACGCCGGGAACGGCTTTTCGGCCGTGGTTTCGCTCGAAGAAGGCTCGGGCGTGGTCGGCACAATCGACAGCTACTCTCCGCACGTAGTCGGCGGCTTGAAATACACACATGGCTGGGGCGCGATCACCGGCGTTGCCGCTTATGATAGCAACTACGAATCGGTGGCCGCCAAGGTCCGTGTCGACATCAATGTCACCAACGAACTGTTGCTGTTCGGAATGCTCGGCTACGGTTCCAACGGCAAGCTCAACGACGACTCCACGAACGCCATCGACGCTCATGGTCGCGGCTTCTATAAGAGTTGGGGTGGGAACTGGGCTTTCTGGGCTGGCGCCACTTACAAGCTCAACGAGACAACTTCGTTCAACCTTCAGCTCTCCGGTGATCAGCTCAAGAACCATGGTGTCGCTGCAAACGTCGCCTATGCGTTTCTTCCAGATTTCACAGTTACGGCGGAACTCGACTATAGCCGCTACGGCAACTTCGCCGTCGGCAAGGTGGACGCTTCCAACGTGAACTGGACCAACGCCAACAAGAAGAGCGGTGTCGCCGGAATCCTGCGTTTCGAACGCTCATTCTAACGCGATTAAAGGGTTGAGTTCCGGTTGAGCGGACCAATCCCGCAACACTCCAAGAGAACGTCGCATGAAGCTATACGAGATTGGAGCCTCGATCTCGGGGCCGGACGATGTTTCATATCAGATCTGGTCCGGATGATCGCGCAGGCGATATTCATCGCTTGATTATGTGTTTTGATCCGCAGCTCTTTCATTTCCACATCCCTTCCGCCCGCGTGACGGACCCTGCCATCCAGCAGTACCCGGCCGGGTTTTCCGAACTCGAAGGCCCAGTCGGGTGAGGAGGTGTTCAACTTGTTGATCGATTGTGGGGTGTGGCCCGATGCACTTGAAAATCGCAAATGGATCGCCTCCGTTCAGCCATCCCCGCGGAAATTCGGGCGCGAGAGAACAAGCTCCAGAGCATAAGCGAGGCTGATCGAGGAACAGACGATTCTCAGGCGACGCTCCATCCGATCTTGCGCCTGGCCGAGACGATCGCCCGACGATCAGCCGCGGCCAGAACGCGCTTGACAAATCGACGCCAGCCCGTTCAACCTGAGGCATTCACCAGGGGGGTCCCGGCAAGGGGCTGAGATACTGCTGGCTTTCGCGGCGCAGTGACCCGTTGAACCTGATCCAGTTCATACTGGCGTAGGGACGGTGCAAGCGCTTTGCGGGAGTTTACGCCCGAGGTCCTGTTTCGGCAGGTCAACCAAAGCGTCTTTTCATCCTTCCGGCACAGAACTGGGTCTCCAATGCATGAGCAAAGGAGCCTCAAGATGAATGCCCTCACCCCAGCCGTCTCAACGGGACCGCTGCCTGCCTCACGGAAAATCCACAAGCGCGGCACCATCCACCCACAGATCAGGGTGCCGATGCGCGAAATCTCCGTCCATCCGACGGCCGGCGAGCCGCCCGTCACCGTCTACGATCCGTCCGGCCCCTATACCGACCCGGCTGGCGAAACCAGCATCGAAAAAGGCCTAGCCCGACTTCGCCACGAATGGATTTTGGCGCGCGGTGATGTCGAGGCCTGTGACGGGCGCCATGTCCGGCCGGAGGACAACGGGTTCGCTACGGGCGAACGCCTGACGCCAGAATTTCCCATTCGCAACCGGCCACTCAGGGCCAGGGCCGGCAAGGCGGTGACACAGCTTGCCTATGCGCGCGCCGGCATCATCACGCCCGAAATGGAGTTCGTCGCCATCCGCGAGAACCTTGGTCGTGAGATCCTGCATGGCAAGCTTGAGCGTGACGGCGAGGCTTTCGGCGCGACGCTGCCCGATTTCGTGACGCCGGAATTCGTCCGAGAGGAGGTGGCGCGCGGGCGCGCAATCATTCCCGCCAACATCAACCATCCCGAGAGCGAGCCGATGATCATCGGTCGCAATTTCCTGGTCAAGATCAACGCCAATATCGGTAACTCCGCCGTCACCTCGTCCATGGCCGAAGAGGTCGAAAAGATGGTGTGGGCGATCCGCTGGGGCGCCGATACGGTGATGGACCTGTCGACCGGCCGCAACATCCACAACATCCGCGACTGGATCGTGCGCAACTCGCCGGTGCCGATCGGCACGGTGCCGCTCTACCAGGCGCTCGAGAAGGTTGGCGGCATCGCCGAGGATCTGACCTGGGAGGTCTACCGCGACACGCTGATCGAGCAGGCCGAACAGGGCGTCGACTATTTCACCATCCATGCGGGCGTGCGGCTGCACTACATCCCGCTGACCGTTGACCGGGTCACTGGCATCGTCTCGCGCGGTGGCTCGATCATGGCCAAATGGTGCCTGCACCATCACCGGGAAAGCTTCCTCTACGAACATTTCGCCGAGATCTGCGACATTTGCCGCGGCTATGACGTGTCCTTTTCGCTGGGCGACGGCCTTCGTCCCGGCTCGATCGCCGACGCCAATGACGCAGCACAATTCGCCGAACTGGAAACGCTCGGCGAGTTGACAAAGATCGCCTGGGCCAAGGATTGCCAGGTCATGATCGAGGGGCCGGGCCATGTTCCCATGCACAAGATCAAGGAGAACATGGACAAGCAGCTCGAAGTCTGCGGCGAGGCGCCCTTCTATACGCTTGGGCCGCTGACGACCGACATCGCACCGGGCTACGACCACATCACCTCAGGAATCGGCGCGGCGATGATCGGTTGGTTCGGCACCGCCATGCTCTGCTACGTCACGCCCAAGGAGCATCTCGGCCTCCCCGACCGCAACGACGTCAAGATCGGCGTGATCACCTACAAGATAGCCGCCCATGCCGCCGACCTGGCAAAAGGTCATCCGGCGGCGAAAGTCAGGGATGATGCCCTTTCCCGCGCGCGCTTCGAATTCCGCTGGGAGGACCAGTTCAACCTGTCGCTCGATCCCGAAACCGCGCGGTCCTTCCACGATCAGACCTTGCCCAAGGAGGCGCACAAGCTGGCGCATTTCTGCTCGATGTGCGGGCCGAAATTCTGCTCGATGCGTATCTCCCACGACATCCGCGCCGAGGCGCAGAAGGAGGGCATGGCGGCGATGGCGGCGAAATACCGCGAGGGCGGCAATCTCTACATACCGGCTGACGAGACCGGCGCACCGGCCATGCCACAGGCGCGTGCGCCATCATGAGGGTGCTGGTCAAAGGGGCCGGCGTTGCCGGCCTCACCGCCGCCTTCGAGCTCGCCGCACGCGGCGCGGCGACCACCGTTGCCGAGACAAGGCCTGCTATCGAGGGCAATGCGTCGTGGTTCGCCGGTGGTATGCTCGCGCCATGGTGCGAGCGTGAAAGCGCCGAGCAGCCGGTGCTGGATCTCGGACGCGATGCTGCCGACTGGTGGGATGCGGTGCTACCGGGTCAGGTGATACGTGCCGGAACGTTGGTCGTGGCCGCGCTGCGTGATACTGGCGAGCTCGACCGGTTCGCCAGCCGCACGTCGGGATATCGGCGGGTCGCCGAAGACGAAATTTCACTCCTGGAACCCGACCTCGCCGGCCGCTTCTGGCGCGGATTGCTCTTCCCCGATGAGGCTCATCTCGACCCGCGCCAGGCGATGGTAGCACTTCACGACAAGCTCGCGGCCATGGGCGTCGAATTCCGCTTCGGCGCCGACGCCCAGCCTGTTTCCGGTTTCGATCGTCAGATCGACTGCACTGGAATCGCAGCAGCCGATGACAGGCTGCGCGGCGTTCGCGGCGAAATGCTGATCCTGCGCACGCCTGATATCTCGCTGTCGCGCCCGGTCAGGCTGCTGCATCCGCGCTTTCCGCTGTATGCGGTGCCGCGTGCCGACACGCAGTTCATGATCGGCGCGACTATGGTTGAAAGCCAGTCCTCCGGACCGGTGACGGCGCGTTCGATGATGGAACTGCTCGGTGCCGCCTATGCCCTCCACCCGGCTTTTGGCGAGGCCGGGATCGTTGAAACAGGTGTCGGCATCCGTCCAGCCTTTCCCGACAATCTGCCGCGCGTGGAGGCACTTGGAACTGCCGTCGCGATCAATGGACTCTATCGCCATGGTTTTCTTCTCGCCCCTGCCACGGCGCGCCAGGCTGCCGACCTCGTTTTTCAATCAAAACGGACCAAGGAACTTGCTCATGAAACTGATGGTCAACGGCGAAGCGCATGAGGTTGCCGCCGCCACGCTGGCCGAACTGCTTGCCGCGCTCGACTATGAGGGCGATTGGCTGGCAACGGCGGTCAACAGCGACCTCGTGCACAAAGCCAAGCGGGCGGAATTCCAGTTGAGCGACGGCGACCGGATCGAAATCCTCTCGCCCATGCAAGGCGGTTAGACCATGTTAGAGCTTTATGGAACCGAGCTTCCGTCGCGCCTGCTTCTCGGTACCGCTCAATATCCTTCGCCGGCCATCCTTGCCGAGGCCGTCAAGGCGTCGGGAACCTCGGTGGTGACCGTCTCGCTGCGCCGCGAGATGGCAGGCGGCAGGGCTGGCGAAAAATTCTGGTCACTGATCCGCTCGCTCGGCGTCAGAATCCTGCCCAACACTGCTGGCTGTCACTCTGTCAAGGAAGCGGTCACGACCGCGAAAATGGCGCGCGAGGTCTTCGGCACCAGCTGGATCAAGCTCGAAGTGATCGGCAATCACGACACGCTGCAGCCGGACGTGTTCGGCCTGGTCAAAGCCGCGCGCATCCTGTGCGAGGACGGTTTTGATGTATTCCCTTATACCACCGATGACCTTGTCGTCGCCGAGCGGCTGCTGGAGGCGGGCTGCAAGGTCTTGATGCCATGGTGCGCGCCGATCGGTTCGGCGCTGGGGCCGGTCAACATCACAGCGCTGCGCTCGATGCGCGGACATTTCCCTGGCGTCCCGCTGATTGTGGATGCGGGGCTGGGACGACCTTCGCACGCGGCCACCGTCATGGAACTCGGCTTTGACGCCGTCCTCCTGAACACAGCGGTCGCCAGGGCGGCCGATCCGGTCGGCATGGCGCGTGCGTTCGGCAAGGCGGTCGACGCCGGCCGTGAGGCTTTCAGTTCGGGAATGCTCGAACCGCGCGACGTCGCCGTGCCATCGACACCGACGATCGGCAGAGCAGTTTTTTCATGAAGCTCGATCCCTTCTACCCGATCGTCGACAGCGCTGACTGGATCGAGCGGCTAGTGCCACTCGGCGTCAGGCTGGTGCAACTGCGCATCAAGGATAGGGACGAGGGCACGCTACGGACGGATATCCGCCGTGCGAATGGCGTCTGCGCGGTCCATGGTTGCCAACTGATCGTCAACGACTATTGGCGGCTCGCCATTGAGGAAGGCTGCGACTTCGTACATCTCGGCCAAGAGGATGTGGCTGCGGCTGACCTGCTGGCGATTAAGTACGCCGGATTGAAGCTCGGGCTTTCGACCCACGATCACGCCGAACTCGAAACGGCGCTAGCGGCCGAGCCGGACTATGTGGCCCTGGGGCCTATTTATCCCACTAGCCTCAAGAAGATGAAATGGGCGCCGCAAGGGCTTGAACGGCTCAGCGAGTGGAAACGACGGGTCGCGCCGATCCCGCTGGTCGCCATCGGTGGCCTCAACCCCGACCGGCTCGACGGCGTATTCGATGCTGGGGCAGACAGTGCCGCGGTGGTCACCGACGTCACGCTGAATCCTGACCCTGAAGCGCGCACCAGAGAGTGGATAAAAGAGACCGCCCGATGGCGCTGAGGCAGGAGTCGCATGTACTTGTCGTCGGCGGATCGGACTCCAGTGGGGGTGCCGGAATCGCGCGCGATATCGAGACCCTCTCCGCCATGGGCGTGCGCAGCTGCCTTGCCGTCACTGCGGTGACGGTGCAAACACACGACATCCTCGCGGACATCCTTCATCTGCAACCCGGTTTGGTGGCCGATCAGATGCGTGCAGCGCTGCAGGCCAACAAGCTGGCGGCCGTCAAGATCGGCATGCTCGCAACGGCTGAGATCGTCGCCGCGGTTGCCGCTGTGCTGCGCGAAAATCCGGGCATACCGGCAGTCCTCGATCCGGTGCTGGCTTCCACGTCAGGCCGAGCGCTTCTTGAAGCAAGCGCCATCCCCATCATGAAGCAGCATCTGATGCCACTTTGCCGTATCGTCACACCCAATCTTATGGAACTGGCGCTTCTTGCCGGCTCAGAGCTAGCGGTGGATGAGGTCGGCGCGCTTCAACAAGGACAACAACTGCTCGCCACCGGGGTTCAGGCCCTGCTGATCAAAGGCGGCCACGGCTCAGGACCTCGCTCAACGGATGTTCTCGTTCGACCCAACCAAGAACCCGTGCGCCTTGACACTCGTCGGCTGGCAAGAACGATGCGCGGCACCGGCTGTGCCCTGGCCAGCGCGATAGCCGCGTATCTGGCGATCGGGGGATCGATTGAGGAAGCGGTGCGCCAGGCCAAGCTTCTGGTGTTCGAAAAGATTTGGAAACACCCCATAGGAGAATCAGGCTTGCGATAGGCGGCCCCATTTTATCGCCGACGATTTCAGCCAACGGAGGGTCATGTTCGCTGGCCGGTGCTTATGACAAAAGCATCTGATCCTGACCGCATTTGTGGCTCTGGTTTCGTCGATGGGTGAATGATCTTCGGTTCAGCAGACGATTAGCGGCGGGAGCCAGGCACCGCCAATCGCGTGGAATCTAGGATCATATTGCGCGAGCAAGAATCCCGTTGGCGGCGATTATCAACAAGGGGATCTTGGCGTCGGCGACTGTGCACACCTGACTAGATCTAGTTTGCGGCGATCATTCTTTGAGAATTCGCGTTTACCGGGTACCCACGATGCACAACGGGCGAGTTTTTCAAAGAGGCGCGTCCTTCTTCGAAGCGCTTCGGAGGGCCAGGCTCTAGGCTCGCCCCGAGCCCCTGCGTAGCCTGCGGGGAGCTGGGTCTCGGCCCATCCGGGTAACGATCCTTCGCCCAGACAAAGCTATGGAAACGATCAAAGCTTTGTTTTAACTAGGTTATTACCGATTATCGCATAAAAAACTTGTTATCGCACGACTTAAAAAACTTGCAACTCCACAGCATCATTGACTTGTCGCCTATCAGCACTATATACTTGTAATCGCACAGCTCTAAAAACTTGCAGAGGCACGGCCATGGCCAAGCCCCATGAAAAACTCGCTGAATCACTGGCCGTCCTCAAAGAGCTGCAGGAGGGTGGGCGGCGCATATTCAAATCAGATGAGCTGACCCGCGTCCACCGGGAGCGGCTGCTGCAGAACGGGTTCCTGCGCGATGTTATCAAAGGCTGGCTCATGTCGACCGGCCCGCAGGCACAGCAGCAAGACACCACCCCCTGGTACGCGAGCTTCTGGGAGTTCTGCTCCCTTTACTGCAATGACCGGTTCGGCAAGGACTGGTTCCTGTCACCGGAGCAGTCGCTGCTTCTGCACGCGGAAGCGCCCACTATTCCGCCTCAGGTGGTGGTGAACACCCCCAAAGGCACGAATAACAAAATCGACCTGCTGTTCGGCACTTCGCTCTATGACCTCAAGGTCAAGGAGATGCCGGCCGAACTGACAGAGAAAAACGGCCAGCGCGTGTTCACTGTCGAGGCCGCCCTTACCCGGGTGCCGGAAGCGTTCTTCCAGCGCACCCCTATCGAGATGCAGATCGCCATGGCATCGGTGCGCGACGTATCAACCGTTCTGGCCCTGCTGCTTGATGGCGGCCATTCCGCCGTGGCGGGACGGCTTGCAGGGGCCTTCCGTCGCGTAGGACGCGACTCCTTTGCCGATGAAATCGTGGCCGCCTTCAAAGCCGCCGGCTATGACGTGCGCGAATCCGATCCGTTCGCGGGACAAATTGGAGTGACAACCATTGCGGCGGGCGTACCGCCGTTGGTCGCCCGCCTGCGCGCGATCTGGCAATCGCAGCGCGAAGCCATCATCGAGATATTCCCGAAGGCACCCGGACTGCCGTCCGACAAAGACGCCTATATGAAGTTCGTCGAGGATATCTACGAAAGCGACGCCTACCATTCGCTGTCGATAGAAGGGTACAGCGTCACCCCGGAACTCATCGACCGGGTGCGCGAGGGGAGCTGGAATCCGGAGATTGATGAAGAGGACCGCAAGAACCGGGATGCGCTTGCCGCGCGTGGCTACTACCTCGCATTCCAGAAGGTCAAAGACTCTGTTGCCGCGATCATCAACGGCCAGCCAGCCGGCGCGTTGACGCGGGACACTCACCGGGAGTGGTACCGGGAGCTGTTCGCGCCGTCAGTGACCGCCGGCATCCTCAAAGCCAGCGCGCTTGCGGGATATCGCAATCACCCTGTGTACCTGCGCGGCTCGCAGCACGTGCCGCCGCGTACCGAAGCGGTGGCCGATGGTATGAATGAGCTGTTCGACCTGCTGGAGGCGGAGAAGGAGGCCTCCGTGCGTGCCGTGCTGGGGCATTGGCTTGTGGGCTATGTGCACCCCTATCCGGACGGCAACGGACGAATGGCGCGGTTCCTCATGAACGCGATGCTGGCTTCAGGCGGTTACCCCTGGACAGTCGTCAGAGTCGATGACCGGAAGGCCTACCTCGCAGGGCTGGAGGAGGCGAGCGGCAATATGAATGTGAAAACGTTCGCCGCCTTTCTCGCCGAACGGGTGAAGTGGTCTATGGAGAAGGCGGCGTGAGGTCGGTGGTGTGCCATGTTTAACTTGCTTGTCTCGGGCCACGGCGAGTGGTGGGAAACGCCGCCGTTCACGTCAACCATTGACCGGGTCAAGGAATATAGCGGCGCCGAGGCCGAGGCTATCGACCTCGCGCGCCCTGAAACATTGCGCCGGCTGGAGGAAATCCCGGCGCTGTTGATGTACGAAGTCGGGGCGGGAGGCCCGCACGCGCGCGTGGTCGGCACGGCCGCATACGCAATATCGTTCGGCCGGACACGAACTGGCCTTCACCTTCGAGCCCGATCCGGAACATGCCTTTCTCGAACGGAAGCTTCCCATTCCCATTCTACAGCCAGAAGAGTGGGTGAGCTTTTGAAATATCTATCCGAGGAATCGATAAGCTCAGACTATTGCAAGTATACATAGTTTTTTCTGTTATAGGGTCTGCTCGGCTGCAGACAAAGAGCCCCGGATAAACTTCAGCACGAAAGCAGAATTGAATGAAGGTGGGCTACACGGAGTTCTCATTTGGGTATGCCTTCACCGAAAACCTTATCCGGTCATCGTCAGCCGCACCTGTAGGCGCGCCGGTCTTTCCAAACCTCATACAGGAAGGGCATTCTGGCTTTGACATCCGCATCAATTTCCCAGGGGTTCCGCTGTTTTTCCAGTACAAGCTTCCGGAGCTGATGAAGCGAGGAACTGCCTTTGAGATTGCGAGCGGACATTGTCCCGGTTTGTCGATACCATTTTTTCGGATTGCGATGATGCGCAGGGATGTGTCGCGTCAGCATGAACTGCTTCTTCGGCTTGAGGCGCGCTATCCGTCAAACGTCTTCTATGCGGCTCCTTGTATTGCAAACATCAGCGATTTCGACCGCTCTTATAATGGAGCAACCGTAGCACGGCAGTCCATTTTCCTCTCACCAGGGGAAATTGGGCCCTTGCCAGACGACAAAGCGCACAGCCTTGCCTATAAACTTGGACTGGCAACTGGATATTTTTGCTCGAAACCCAAGCCCACCAAAGTTCAAACATTTGATGATCTCGCTGCGCTCTTTAAGGAGCAGTTCGCCGAGAAGCGTTTTGCGGAAGTCCGCGAAGCGGCGCGTGAGATGCGCGAAAACGTACTTGAGCTTGCTTCGCCATCAATGCGGCAAGCCGAACAGCTCATTGCTGAACGGGTCGGCGCAAGACGCATTCAGATTCTAGACGGCGCAGCCAGACCGCCCGAGGAAGAGCGCGCAGTCACTGACATTCTCGTAGCGCGGGAAATTGCGCGTGTCGATCTTGGCGTCGACCTGCTGGTGGCCCAACCACGCTAACGACATCATACCTAGCTGATTAGCCCAGCTTTTGTCTAGGCCACATTACGTAGCAATTACAATGGTATAAAAAGTTCCCAGTTTCATCCTGTCGGGCGCGCCCGAGAGGACGAAACCAAAACTCGTATGTCTTTGTACCATGCAATTCATGGCAGCGTACGGAGGCCGATCAGAGAGGCGACGCTCACAATGTCGTTCGGTGGAGTAAGCAGGACAAGGTTGGAACCAGAGGAGTCAGTCCAGTCCTGGTCGCGTCCCTACAGGTGGTGTAGCTCGGCGGTAGCGAAGCCGCTCGCGAGCGCGCCCTCGATAGCGCTGTAGCGAGCGAGCGGCTTTGCGGTGGTCATCGACAGTTCGCCGGTAAGGTCGGGTTGCTGACACCAACCTGATTCGAAGGAACCATCGATGACCGACATGATGAACCTGCGCGCGCTCGTGGAGAAGACTCCGGATTCCGACCTCTTGCGCGAGAGGATTGGCTTTGCCGCCGAGCGGCTGATGGAGCTGGAGGTTGGCGCCGCCACCGGCGCCGCCTATGGCGAGAAGAACCCGTTGCGCACGGCCCAGCGCAACGGCTATCGCGAGCGCGACTGGGAGACGCGGGCCGGCACCGTCGAGCTGCGCATCCCCAAGCTCAGGAAGGGCTCCTATTTCCCCGGTTTCCTCAAGCTCGTCGTCTCCGATGCCCATGAAGGCATCAAGGCGGCCGTCACCAAGGTGCTGTGCGCGACATGGCAGAGGTGCCGCGTCCACACTCATGAGGAACGTGCTGGCCCATGCCGGCAAGAGCGGGCGCCGCGTCGTCTCCGCTTTCATCGCCACCGCCTTCGCCCAAGAAACGCCCGAGGCCGCAAGCACGCAATGGCGCGCCGTCGCCGACCAGATCCGGCCGAAGGTGCCGAAGCTGGCGACAATCATGGACGACGCCGAGCCCGACGTGCTTGCCTACATGACTTTCCCCAAGGAGCACCGCGCCAAGCTGCACTCGACCAACCCGATCGAGCGCCTCAACGGTGAGATCAAGCGGCGCACCGAGGTCATCGGCATCTTCCCAAATGATGACGCCATCGTCCGCCTGGTTGGCGCGATCTTGCTCGAACAGAACGACGAATGGGCCGTGCAGCGCGCCAGGTACATGACGCTGGAAACCATCAGCCAAATGAGCGATGATCCGCTCATCAGCCTGCCAGCCGTGGCACGCTGATCAGCCC
Source organism: Mesorhizobium sp. M1027 (assembly GCF_040318745.1). Lineage (NCBI taxonomy): Bacteria > Pseudomonadati > Pseudomonadota > Alphaproteobacteria > Hyphomicrobiales > Phyllobacteriaceae > Mesorhizobium > Mesorhizobium sp. M1027. Next base: position 48,112 of record NZ_JAMYMW010000016.1, read on the forward strand.
GGTCCCATGCCGGAGAGCGCGGCGACCAAGCCGTCAGCTACACCACTCCCTTTGACACGATCTTATCGACTCGAACTGCCGCCGAACTCCGTGCGGAAAAGACATCGCGAAGCCGACGGTGAACCATGGTTGTTCCGCGTCGCGCAGCAACTTGGAACCGCGAGCGCAACTGTCGGGAAGGCTGCGCGTTCAGCGCGTGATTATCGACCATCGCGTTCGCCAAAATGACGGCGTCGCACCGAGCGGTGCCGCCGCATGATGTCTCAACGTCGGGGCTCACAGCAAACAAAGCTGTCGCCATTGAACGAAACTGTCGCGAAGCGAACAGACGAACCATAGCCGAAACGTTTGCCGTTCGTGCTTGGGTTGATCCGCAAGCAAAAAAGCAAGGAAGCGCGAACCAAGGTCCGCCGGCACACTTGAGCTTCAAGCCGCAGCTGGGTCGTCAGAATGGCACGTCATATGCAATAGAAGCCTTTGTGACGGCCCCGCCCACAACTAGCGGAGATGACGGCGATGATTTGTACAGAAATGTTGAATGGCGTCATTCTGAGATAATTTGTAACTACAATTGCATATTTGTAAAAATAATACCCAATCATACGTAATTTCTCTTGAATATCTGGCACAACTAGCGCATCAAAACCGCTCAAATTCAATTCAATTCGCATCGTTATCGAATGTTTACTTAGCAAAGAATTCATTCACTGACCGTCCATTCCTTTTACTATTTGAACGGAGATCAACAATGAACATTAGGAGCCTCCTCCTCGGCTCAACTGCGGCACTGATTGCCGTTCAACCAGACGCCGGTTCCGTACGGCGCTTTCGATACCAATGTGGTTCAGTACTACTTCGACGCCGGGAACGGCTTTTCGGCCGTGGTTTCGCTCGAAGAAGGCTCGGGCGTGGTCGGCACAATCGACAGCTACGCTCCGCACGTAGTCGGCGGCTTGAAATACACACATGGCTGGGGCGCGATCACCGGCGTTGCCGCTTACGACAGCAACTACGAATCGGTGGCCGCCAAGGTCCGTGTCGACATCAATGTCACCAACGAACTGTTGCTGTTCGGAATGTTCAGGCGATATTCATCGCTCGATTATGTGTTTTTGATCTGTAGCTCTTTCATTTCCCTCATGGCCTCCGCAGCTTGACGGACCCTGCCATCCAGAAGCACCCGGCCAGGTTCAGGTCCGAACTTGAAGTCCCAGTCGGGTCAGGACGTGTTCAACTTGTTGAGCGTTTGTGGGGGTGCGGGCCCGACGAACTTGAAAATCCGCAAATGGATCGCCTCCGTTCAGCCATCCCCGCGGAAATTCGGGCGCGAGAGAACAAGCTCCAGAGCATAAGCGAGGCTCAAAGGGCCAGGCGCGCATCCGCACGCAAATGTCGGCCGCTCATTCCAGCGCCGATATCGACCGTGCGGTCGAGGCGTTCGGCGCGGTCGGGCGCGAACTCGGTGTGATTTCCTGAACGGCTGGAACCGAAAAATGATTCCGGATCAAGAGTTTCAAGGGGCAAAAGAATGTCGAACATGATGAAGGCGCTGGTCAAGGCCAAGGCCGAGCCGGGCATCTGGATGGAAGAAGTGCCGGTGCCGGAGATCGGTCCGAACGACGTTCTGATCAAGATCAACAAGACCGCGATCTGCGGCACCGATGTCCACATCTACAATTGGGACCAGTGGGCGCAAAAGACCGTGCCGGTGCCGATGGTGACCGGCCACGAATTCGTCGGCACCATCGCCGACTTCGGCGCGGCGGTGACCGAGTACAAGATCGGCCAGCGCGTTTCAGGTGAAGGCCATATCGTCTGCGGCCATTGCCGCAACTGCCGGGCCGGCAGGGGGCATCTGTGCCGCAACACGCTCGGCGTCGGCGTCAACAGGCCGGGTGCCTTCGGCGAATATCTGGCGATCCCGCAGCACAATGTCGTGCCGATCCCCGACGACGTGCCCGACGAGATCGCCGCAATCTTCGATCCCTTAGGCAATGCCGTGCACACGGCACTGTCCTTCGATCTCGTCGGCGAGGACGTGCTGGTCACCGGCGCCGGGCCGATCGGCATCATGGGTGCGCTGGTGGCGCAGTGCGTCGGCGCGCGAAAAGTGGTCATCACCGACATCAACCCGGTGCGGCTGGCGCTGGCGAAAAAGCTCGGCGTCCAGCATGTCGTCGATGCGTCGAAGGAAAAGCTGCGCGATATCATGCCGGCGCTCGGCATGACCGAAGGTTTTGACATCGGCCTCGAAATGTCGGGTGCGGCTCCCGCCTTCCGCGACATGATCGACACCATGAACAATGGCGGCAAGATCGCCATCCTCGGCATCGCGCCGACCGGCTTCGAGATCGACTGGAACAAGGTCATCTTCAAGATGCTGCATCTCAAGGGCATCTATGGCCGCGAAATGTTCGAGACCTGGTACAAGATGATCGCGCTAGTGCAGGGCCCGCTCGACGTCAGCGGCCTGATCACCCGCCGCATTGGCATCGACGACTTCCAGACCGGGTTCGACGCGATGCGCAGCGGCAATTCGGGCAAGGTGGTGATGGACTGGTAAGCGCCTAATCCTGCCCAGGGCCTCCTTGAACGCACTCAAGCCATTTGTGATCGCGGTGCGCTCACCAGCGCTGAGTTTTGCCAGCAATTCCCGCTCGAACGCCTTTGGCAGCGGCACCATCTCGCGATAGGCGGCAAGGCCCGCTCCAGTCAGCGTCAGGTGCTCGATGCGGGGTCTCTTTCATCCGGTTTTCGCGTGAGTCAGCCGAGACCGGAGAAGCATGCGACCCTCTCGGAAATTCGACTGCTCCGCAAACGCGAATGCGCCATCGTCTTTATCATGTTCGCAGGCGGAGCATGAACGCGCGACGCGCTGCTGCGGCGACTGCACGAGCGATTGATCGTCGAGGCGATACTGGAAAATATTACCACTCTGCGGAGAATGTTTCCGTGCCCCGCACGGCGGGATCGCACCGCCAGCGCTGGTTTACGGTCGTCGGTCCCGATACCGAACTGATGGCTAGCGCGCAAACTTTCGCTATCGATGCCGCGTATTCGGTTGCGGCTGGACAGCCGGGCATAAGCGTTTCGGAGAATATCAAAGCGGATTTTGTATCGAACTAGCTGCCTTTGGCATCGGCCGTGATCCAGGCTATTTTCCAAGATGCACGTTGCGCTACTCTTTTTTCGTCATTTGTTTGCTCGCCACCAAGCCAATCGCAGACGTGCTTCCTTTGCGCATGAAGTCCAGTTGTAAGGGTCGAAATTGTAGCCAGGCGAGTTCAGCTTTGCATCAGATCCCCAGCTGCACGGCGTTCAATCTCATAAAGGGAGCAATGTGCTACGCGCATTCGACTGCCGAACCCGTTCGCTCCAACTGGCAACCGTTGAATAGCCAGCTCATCGCGGTCGCCGCTTTTTGGCCGGAGCTGTTGATGCCGTGGAGAGAGTGTCGGTGATGGAGGAACGGCTACGCTCCGTGGCCCGTCTTTTGGACGGCGAAGGCATGAGCGATGTGTGCCGAGAGCAAGAGCGGGTTGGGCAAACGTTGCAACAGATCCTTCAAGCAAATTCATAGACTCTTAGCAACTCCAGTTCGCTGTGAATGGTAGGCTTATTGCAACGTCTGAGATCAGTGGGGTCAAAAACGTGGCGCCGCTTTTCTCCGCCCCCCCGAACTGCGAGCAATTTCGGCTAAGGCAATGGCAAGAAGAGCGCCCATCTTGGTTGTTCGAACACAGCATTTTCGGCTCAACAGTATCTTCACGGCCACCGTGATTGTCATGTCGGTGGGCAACCAGCCATATAATTTGGTTCGAAAGCTGCAACATCTGTGGAGAACGCGAAATGACAAATTCAGTAGGACGAGTGCCCAGGCTTTCCAAGTGGCTTGGTCGTGACCAATGCTGACACTGGTCAGTCGCCTACGGACGGCAGCGCATTTAGATCGCCTTCGAATTCTAGGCCTTTGCGCGCACGCGGACCTAACTGTGTGCCAGCTAGCGGAGATTCTGGGTCTGCGTCGTGAGCACGTTGTACGACACGTCCGGCTGCTGGCCAGAGCCGACTTTCTTTACTGCAACGAACAACGTCCGTGGTGCTCGTACAATCTCAAAACAGGAGGTAAGGACGGCGGGCTGGTTCAATTGTTGGTTGATCTCCTGCCCCACGGCGATGGCTATCACAAACGAGACCTTCAACGGCTCGAAGCGGTACGAGACACGCGGCCGAAGGGGACCGCATGCTTGACCGTGAAATAGGTCATCCAATTGGAGCGCGAAGCTACCATGGACAACTCCGCCGACGGCGCGATCGCACAGCCCGACACCTACGGGCAGTCTTCCTTGGCCGCGGTTGATTGCCGCGTTCACGAACTGCTTCTAAGACAGGAGCGGCAGGAGCGGACGACCCTTAAGCTCATCGCCTCAGAGAACTTTGCGTCCTCGGCCGTGCTGGAAGCGAACGGCTCGATTTTCACGAACAAGTACGCCGAGGGGTACCCCGGTGCGCGCTACTATGCCGGAAACGAGATCGTTGATGAGCTTGAGAACCTAGCCATTGAGCGCTTGAAGACACTATTTGGCAGCGAGCATGCCAACGTCCAGCCTTATTCCGGCTCGCCGGCCAACCAGGCTGTCTATCGTGCGCTTTTGAGCCCCGGTGACAAAGTCATGGGCTTGCCCCTTCCGGAAGGTGGCCATCTGACTCATGGTTGGGCCATCAACTTTTCCGGAACTGACTATCAACGCGTCCCCTATGGACTAGATGAAAAGACACAGCAGATTGACTATGACCGCTTGCGCGAGACAGCCAAGCGCGAACGGCCGCGGCTCATTTGGGTCGGCGGAACTGCTTACCCGCGTGTCTTTGACTACGCGGCAATGGCAGAAATCGCCCTGGAAGCGAACTCCTATCTCGTAGCCGACATCGCGCACATCGTTGGCCTGATTGCCGCGGGAGCGCACCCGAATCCCGTGCGCCATTGCGACGTGGTCAGCAGCACGTCACACAAGTCGATCCGCGGTCCCCGCGGTGGTTTCATTTTGTCCAGGAACGAAGATCGCTATCAGGCCCTGTATCATCCAAAGAGCAAATACAATCTCGCCAGACGAATAGATCGGGCGGTCTTCCCTCACCTGCAGGGTGGGCCCCACATGAATGTCATCGCTGCGCTAGCTGTTGCCTTGCACGAAGCCGCGAACCCGTCCTTCCGAAGCTACGGCCAACAGACCGTCAAGAATGCCAAGGCTCTGGCCCAGGCACTGCTCGAGCGAGGTTATGACCTGGTTACCGGGGGGACGGACAATCACATGCTGATCCTTGATCTGCGTGATCGACCGCTATCGGGCAAGGCCTATGCCGAGCGACTAGCAAAGGCAGGCATCATCACAAACTTTAATATGGTGCCTGGCGACCCGCGGGATCCGGCGGTCACAAGCGGAATTCGCCTGGGGGCGCCAGCAGTGACGTCAATGGGCATGCGCGATGTGGAAATGGTGCAAATTGCTGGCTTCATTGACTCCGTCCTTCGGCGGCCAGACGACGAGGATCTCCATGCCTGCGTGCGAAGAGACGTTGCCGACTTGTGCGCTGCGTTCGAGGTCCCGGGCATCACCGACAGGTAAGGTGGGCTAAGCAAAATGTCCCATACAACTCCAACACCCGAAGCGAGGCATTTCATGGCTAGGCAGTTCGTGTTCTCTTCCGAATCGGTTGGCGCGGGACACCCGGATAAGTTGGCCGACAACATCTCGGATGCCATCCTCGATGCCATCCTCCGCACCGATCCCAAGGCGCGTGTCGCCTGTGAAGCGTTGGTAAAATCAGGGATGGTCGTTCTGGCTGGCGAGATTACCAGCGATGCGCAGGTGGATTATAGCCAAGTTGCGCGCGATACGATTCTCGATATTGGATACGACGATGAGGCCGTCGGCTTTGACGGCCGGCGTTGCTCCGTCGTTCATGCCCTCACCGAGCAGTCGCCCGACATCAGCCAAGGCGTTGACGAGGGACGAGGGCAGGACCTCCAACAGGGAGCGGGAGATCAGGGCCTCGTGTTCGGCTACGCCTGCCGCGAAACCGATACTCTGATGCCTTTGCCGATCCAGCTCGCTCATCGCTTGACGAAACGACAGGCAGATGTCCGGAAAGCACGACAGCTTGGCTGGTTGCGTCCTGACATGAAATCCCAAGTCTCAGTGCGCTATGAGGGGTTGCGCCCGGTCGCCCTGGATACCATCGTCGTATCGACCCAACATGACGAGCAGGTCTCGCAAGAGACGGTCCGCGAGGGCGTCATTGAGGAAATCATAAAGCCTGTCCTGCCGACCCACTTGGAGACGGAAGGCATCAGAATTCTGGTCAATCCAACGGGGCGGTTCGTGGTCGGTGGGCCGCGTGGCGACTGCGGCCTCACTGGACGCAAGATCATCGTCGATTCCTACGGCGGGATGGGGCGTCACGGCGGCGGCGCCTTTTCGGGCAAGGACCCGTCCAAGGTTGACCGCTCGGCTGCCTACGCGGCCCGGTATGTCGCGAAGAATATCGTCGCTAGCGGACTTGCGGACGTCTGCGAGCTGCAGCTTGCTTACGCAATCGGCGTGGCCAGTCCGGTTTCTGTCATGGTCAACACGTTCGGGACAGCGAGGGTTGAGGAAAGAAGGATCGAGCGCCTCATTCTTGAGTTATTCGATCTCAGACCGAAGGGCATTATCAAGATGCTTGATCTCTTACGCCCTATATACCGCAACACCGCGACCTATGGCCATTTCGGCCGTGAAGAGCCTGATTTCACCTGGGAGAAGACAGACAGGGCCGAGGAATTGCGGCGCGAGGCAGGACTCGCCGCCCCGTGAGGGCGGGCGCCGAACGGATTGGCAAGCGGAAAGCCCATTCCCACTGGCCAGACCCGCGCCCGGCCGGCATCGCAGAAAGCCGGTGGCTCGTTGGCGGAGACATGAATTGATGCCGGACTATGACGTGCTTTGTATCGGAAATGCCATCGTCGACATCATCGCCCAGTGCGACGAGGCGTTCCTGGAGACCAACGGCATCATCAAGGGCGCGATGAATTTGATCGACACGCGGCGCGCCGAACTGCTCTACAGCCGCATGGGCCCGGCCATCGAAGCCTCGGGCGGCAGCGCCGGCAACACGGCGGCGGGCGTTGCCTCCTTCGGCGGCCGCGCCGCTTTCTTCGGCAAGGTCTCGAACGACGCGCTCGGCGAAATCTACGCGCACGACATCCATGCCCAGGGCGTCGCCTTCGACACCAGGCCGCTCAACGGCGAACCGCCGACGGCGCGCTCGATGATCTTCGTCACGCCGGACGGCGAGCGCTCGATGAACACCTATCTCGGCGCTTGCATCGAGCTCGGCCCGGAGGACGTCGAGGCCGACAAGGCGTCGGGCGCGGCGGTCACCTATTTCGAGGGCTATCTGTGGGACCCGCCGCGCGCCAAGGAAGCGATCCGGCAGACCGCGAAGCTCGCCCACGCCGCCGGGCGCGAAGTGTCGATGACCTTGTCGGACTCGTTCTGCGTCGACCGCTACCGCGACGAGTTCCTCGACCTGATGCGCTCAGGCACCGTTGACATCGTCTTTGCCAACAGCCACGAGATCAAGTCGCTCTACCAGACCGCGTGCTTCGACGAGGCGCTGGCCCAGATCCGCAAGGATTGCAAGATCGCCGCCGTCACCCGCTCGGAAAAGGGCTCGGTGATCGTGCGCGGCGACGAGACCGTCACCATCGAGGCCACCAGGATCCGCGAGCTGGTCGACACGACAGGCGCCGGCGACCTCTACGCCGCCGGCTTCCTCTACGGCTACACGCAAGGCCGCGGCCTGAAGCAGTGCGGCGACCTCGGCTCGCTGGCCGCCGGGCTGGTCATCCAGCAGATCGGCCCAAGGCCAAGGCAGAATTTGCGCCACGAGGCCGAGCAGGCGGGGTTGCTGTAGCGCGGCGAGCCAAGAACCAGCTGCCCACCCTCCTTAATCCAGCCCAAGCCTTTTCTTCAGTTCCGCATTCTCCTTGCGGAGACGATCGGCAAGCAGGCTCTTTAGCCGCTTGTTTTCTTCCTCGAGCGCGACGAGATCCTTCAGCCCGTCACTGTCCGCCGCAGGCGCCGCCGCCTTCTTCCAAAGATAATATGTCTGTTCCGAGATGCCGGCTTGCTTCACCGCGCTCTTGAGAGTAGCGCCGCCGCCGATCGAGGTCTCGATCTGCGCCAGCTTTTGGGCACGATCCTTCGCGGAGTAGCTCTTTCGGCCTGTTCGCGCTGACGGCGGTGCTTCAGTGGTCGCGGATATCGGCTTGGCGCCGGCGCTCGCCTCAGCTCCTGGCTTCCTCGACCGCCGCGCTCTCGTCTTCGGTTTTGGCGTTCCCGCTTTGTCTGCCGGTTCGCTATGAACTACTGCTGACTCGGTTTCCAGGGGATTGGCCATGAAATGTTCCACTCGCGGTTTGTCCAAAGGTTCAGCATCAGGGGCCACGACAGTAGAGTCAACAAGCTGACGATTTAACGGCTCGACTTCCTTTGTTGTCTCGGCCATCGCCGCGGCGATGTCGAAATTGCCCCAGATGGAACGTGCGGCTTTTTGATAATTGCGCTTTTGTTTGACTTCCACGGTGAATGGTCGCGTCTGCCGCCTCATAGTTCCTTCCTGAATAGAAGAATGAAGTCGCCGCTCGAATTTTTGGCGCTTCCTGCTTAGCGCGGAGCACTATCGTATAGCCGCTCAACGGGCAAGTGATGCCGGTCTTCGATGGCTGACCCATCTGGGGGGATTTGAGCGGCTTCGCGCGTCCTGCGCATGCCTGTAAGGCCGCCAAGTTTTCTGGGTTAGCAGGCGCGCCACTGTGGCAGCTTGGCTTGTACGGCGAGGCCATGGTTGAGTGAGGCGAAACAAATCCAGCCCCGCGGTCGATCCCGAAGCTTCCCACAATGGCGAAGAGAACATCTTCACTCGTTCCTTTTGAGCACAAGACCTTCCGTTCGCTATGGTCGTCTGCACTCATTTCGAACCTTGGCACCCTAGTGGAAGGTGCGGCGGCAGCTTGGCTGATGACGAGCATCGCAGCAGTAATTTTTGATCGCCCCATTCGTGCTGTGTACCAGCCCTGTGTCTTGCGCAAGTGGTCACGAACGGCTGCCGGAGCCTCGAAGACGCCCTAAAAACACATGCTGCGATTTTTGAACACGCTTGACGTGTTAGATTAATTCATCCACAATGCGTGTGTTGAACACGCGAGGTGAGTTATGAACATGAAAGAGCTTAGGGTTCGACTGGGCATGACTCAAAAAGATTTGGCAGAGCAGATGGCAACGACGCAACAGACTGTGGCCCGTTGGGAAACAGGCAAAACGCAGTTGAACGTCGAGCAGATCAAGGACCTTTGTCTCACGTTGAAATGCACGGTCGAGGAGCTGCTGGGCTGGAAGATTGATGTCGAGGAGTGGCGCACGAGCCCGTTTGCAATTGCCGATGCCGAAACGCGATACGGCACGCTCAGAATCAAGACGACTGTTGGCAGCCGCCAATATCCTATCGATGAAAAGGCGCGTGAATCGATTTTACGTCAGTTGAAGGAACTTCATAATCTGCGTAGAAATAACACAAGCAGGCCATGGCTGTATTGTTGGAGCCTTGACAACAAAATACTCTTGATAAATCCGCAATATGTCCGCACCATTGAGCTTATCGGTGACGATGTAGAGGAGATGCCAGAGTATTATCATCCAGAAATCTATCGGGCTTTGGATGACTGGGATAAGGGTGAGGTTTCAGGAAAGCTGAAGAAAGAATGCGATGCCATCATCGCAGAGATGGGTGATCAGGAAGCCGCGCGCATGGCCTCCTATGTTCGCGTCACATATGACGACGGAGAAGATGAGTGGAACTTCTTGGATGAAGAAACCGCTACGACTTTCTTCGGATTGGAAGCTGCGACCTTTGACGTTCCCCAGTGTAGTTTCGCCGAAGTGGAGGAAGAAGGTTACTACCGAGCGCGATATGCCAACCTTGATCGCGTCGCGGTGATGGAGGTTCCAAGCGACCGTTATCACAGATTGACCGCGCCCGAGGAAGCTTAGAACCATCCACGAAGGGCGCATGTTACATCTCGACCTTGCGTGGTGCGTTTTCAGTACGAGATGACGTTAAGCGTAGGTAATGGCAGGTAAGAGTGCTCGACCAGAAGCTCAACTGCCTCCTCAATATCGCTGCCGATGTGCCGCAGGACACGTCCACGGGAGCGTGGATAGGCGTGAAGTTCCTGCACTCCACGGTCCGCTCTCCCATCGCCGGTGTGTGCCCGACGCCATCTTGTGGACGAGCTTGGCCGCCTGCACCCGGTTGTATTCCGGCTTGCGGTCCGCCTGGGCGGTCGGCCGCGATGGCTATCTCCATGTCAATCGGCGCCGAACTTTGACTGCCCGCTGCTTTTGATGAATTTGGCGAGGTCCCGCGCATAATCACTCTTGGTCTTCTCCTTGAGGCCCTGTGTCGCGAACTTGTGGTCCAGCAGGGCAAACAGGTCCAAGTCCCCTTCCGCCTGTGGCGCTGGCTTGCCCTCACCGCCCTCGGCTTCCCAATTGGGGACCGCTTCTGCGCGCTGCACCGTGGCGATTGTCCGCCCAAGACGCATCACAAGATCGAACGCCAAACCGTGCGCGTGCACGACGATTTGCCGCTCAGGCCTCATTTGGACAGGACTTGAGCTGGCCCGGTGGTTTGAGCCGGGTTACCTTGAGCCGGTGGGCTGCGAACAAGCAGTTCGAGACATTGGCCTCGATCACTTCGCAACACGCCGCTGCGCCTGGCCTCGGTGTGCTCCCCCCGAAATCGTTGTGTCATATCACCGAGGGCATCACGGCCAACAGCTTCCACATGGGCAACAGCCTCGCCATTGAGCCGAATATGGTCGCGAGCAGATCACCAACGAAGCGGTCGGAACCTCGGAGCCGAAGTTCGACGCCGAGGTGGTTCGCATGATGCGCTAAGCAGCACCACGGCGCTTGCCGGTATGTTTGCTGCCGGCAGCCGACGAACTCCTATCCTCCTGGACAAGGGCGCCGTGCGTCATTGCTTTGATTTACCGGCCGCTCAAGGCTTCCACAGTTTTCGCTTTCGAGGCGACCTTTGGAACATGCCAACGGAAATTTAACATAACGACATAAACATTTCTTTATGCGGCGTTGACAAAGAAGCGAACTGCTGTAATTGTCTCCCGCGTCGTGGTTCTCCGTACGGCGCTGCCGCAGCGGAGCTAAGAGGGAAGCCGGTGCGATGCCGGCGCTGCCCCCGCAACTGTTAGCGGCGAGCCAACCCCACTCATGTCACTGAGGCGAATAGCCTTGGGAAGACGGGTAGAGGCTATGACCCCGCGAGCCAGGAGACCTGCCACGGCGAATTACGTCCACGGGCGGGGTGTCTCGGTGGCCGCTGCAGCCTGGCGTTCGTGCCGGCCTGCTAGCGCCTTCCTTGTCACCGACGCCCCAACCATCGGGGTCTGGCATGACTGTCTCTCAGCAAATTCCTGTAGCAACGCTCGGCGTGCCCCGTTTCGGTCGTCGGCGAGAACTGAAATTCGCGCTTGAAAGCTACTGGTCCGGAAAATCGTCCGCTGCCGACCTTCTCACGACCGCGAAGGCGCTCCGTGCCGCTAGCTGGGAGGAGCAGCACGATCGCGGCGTGTCGAAAATCCCGTCGAACGACTTCTCGCTCTACGACCATGTGCTCGACACCGCAGCCATGGTCGGCGCCGTTCCATCCCGTTACGGCTGGAATAGCGGCGAGGTTCCACTTGACATCTACTTCGCAATGGCGCGGGGCAACCAAGGTCAGACGGAGGATTGTCGACACGCTGGTCACCAGCAGGCGGCTCATCGGTCTGATGTAACCGCGATGGAAATGACCAAGTGGTTTGACACCAACTATCACTACATTGTGCCGGAACTCAACGATGATCAGACGTTCGCCCTCTCGTCGACGAAACCGGTCGATTACTTCATCGAGGCTAAAGCTCTCGGCGTTCACACACGCCCAGTCATCCTTGGACCGATCACCTTCCTCAAGCTGGCGAAATCGCCTGCCGAAGGATTCGATCCCATCGCGCTCCTGCCGCGGCTGCTGCCCGTCTACGAGCAACTCCTGCAGAGGCTGAAGCTGTCTGGAGCCGACTGGGTGCAGATCGATGAGCCAGCGCTTGTCCTCGATCTGAACCCGAACGAACGAGCTGCGTTCGAATTCGCCTATGGCCAGCTGTCGAAAGCCGCGCCCGAGCTGAAGATCATGCTGGCTACCTATTTCGGGCCGCTGGGAGACAATCTCGAAACCGCGGTTTCTCTGCCCCTGGCCGGGCTGCATATTGATCTCGTGCGCGCTCCCGAGCAGCTGGAAACGGTGGGTCGGCTCGCACCGAAGGATCTGGTGCTCTCGCTTGGCTTGATCGATGGCCGCAACGTCTGGCGTGCGAACCTGCCCGCCATTCTCGACCGCATCAAACCGATCGTCGCCGGCTGGCCCTTGGACCGCGTCGAGATCGCGCCTTCTTGCTCGATGCTGCATGTGCCGATCGACCTGCGCATGGAGACGGAACTCGACGCGGACATCAGGTCGTGGCTCGCCTTCGCGGCCCAGAAGACCGACGAGTTGGTGTTGCTTGCCCGGGCCCTGTCCCAAGGCAGGGATGCGGTGGCAGGCGCGTTGAAAGCGTCTGCCGAGGCTGCCGCCACTCGCGTGACATCCACGAAGATCCATGACCCGCTGGTTGAGGGGCGGATCGCCAGCATTGACGACAGCATGAAGCGACGAGAGAGCGCTTTTGCCGAGCGCTCCAGAGTCCAGGCCGGCACGCTCGGGCTGCCGCCGTTCCCGACGACGACCATCGGGTCCTTCCCGCAGACGCCGCAGGTACGCAGGGCGCGGGCCGCTCATGCGAAGGACCAGCTGAGCTATGTCGACTACGAGACCTTCCTGAAGAAGGAGATCGAGGCTGCAATTCGCTGGCAGGAAGAGATCGGGCTGGACGTGCTGGTGCACGGTGAGTTCGAACGAAACGACATGGTACAGCATTTCGGCGAGCAGCTGTCCGGCTTCGCCTTCACCCAGCATGCCTGGGTGCAGAGCTATGGGTCGCGTTACGTGCGCCCCCCCATCATCTTCGGCGACGTATCGAGGCCCAATCCGATGACGCTGCGCTGGTGGCAGTTCGCCCAGTCGCTTACGGAAAACCCTGTGAAGGGAATGCTCACAGGCCCAGTGACCATTCTCAACTGGTCATTTGTTCGCGACGACGTACCCCGCTCCGAAGCATGCCGCCAGATCGCGCTCGCCATCCGCGACGAAGTGACGGATCTCGAATGGTCCGGCGCAAGGATGATCCAGATCGATGAGGCCGCGTTTCGCGAAGGATTGCCACTGCGCCAGTCTGATTGGAACGACTATCTCGACTGGGCTGTCGAATGCTTCCGGATCGCTTCAACGGGTGTAAAGGACGCGACTCAAATCCATACCCACATGTGCTATTCGGAGTTCAACGAGATCATCGACGCGATCGCTGAAATGGATGCGGATGTCATTTCGATTGAGACGTCGCGCTCGAAAATGGAACTGCTGGACGCCTTCACGAGCTCCAAATATCCGAATGAAATCGGGCCCGGAGTCTACGACATTCACTCACCACGGGTCCCGGAAGTCGGCGAGATTTCGGATCTCGTCATGCTTGCCCGCGAGCGACTGTCCGATGCCCAACTGTGGGTAAACCCGGACTGTGGCCTCAAAACCCGCAAGTGGGAGGAGGTCCGCCCTGCCCTCATGAACATGGTTGCTGCAGCACGCGCGCTCCGGGAGAAAGTGTAGGCCGGAAGGTTTCCTGGTTGCTCACCATGTGGTGAGTTAGCGGCTGCCGCATGTGGGCCGTGAATGTGCCAAAACGCGATCACATCCTTTGAAATAAGTCACTCGAGCGAGAAAGTGCACTTTCCTTCGGCACGTGTACTAATCGCGCAGGAATAAAGGGAACCGTTTTCTCCCTGTGACGTGTCGAGTTCGAAGGGGATGTGATTGGCGTCGAGACCGCTCCGGCCATGGGTTATCAGCATGCCAAGTGCGCTGTTCTCGATCAGTTCGTAAAGGACTTCTCGGCTCGGTTCATCGAAATGCGCGGGTACATACATGACAGGTTCCTTCACTGGCCGCCGGGTTCGCTGTTCACCGGTTGACATCCGATGGCAAGCCTTCCAACGCGGCGGCGATCTGGCGCTTCGCTGCTGAGGGCAGAGGCAGGATGGGACGCGGGGGGTCGGCACGGCAAATGTCGAGCAATTCGGCAAGTGCATAGACGACGCGAAGGCTCGAGAACTCCTTGAAGAGGCTCCAGAGCGGCGCAAGCGCGGCATCGATCCGTCGCGCTTCGGCCGCATCGCCCTGCTGCGCCGCTGTGACGATCTTTGTGCAGACCTCGGGCAGGATGCCCGCGAGGACGCTGTACCATGTGTCAGCGCCAGCGATCATGGCCTCTGCAGCGTTCCAGTCGCCGCTGTAGCCGATCGAGAACCCTTCCGGCACAGTGCGCCTCTGGTCGGCCAGATGGCTCTTGATCGCATCGCCCTTGTCTGTCGGATTCTTGATAGCGACGATCCCCCGCACGTTTGCCAGGCGGCTGACGAGTGCTGGGGTGAAACGGAAATGCGTCGTTCCTGGATTGTCGTAGATGACGATCGGAAGGCCACTTTCGCGCGCCACCGTGGAGAAATGTTCGAACACCTCGTCATCAGTGAGCGGGGTGTAAGAGGCGGCGGCAAGCAACCCCGCGGCAGCCCCAAGGGCCTTAGCGTCCTGCGCGAGCCTCACTGCTTCGTCGGTGCGCAGCGCGCCCACACCCACCACGACCGGCATTTGTCCCCCGGTTTCGTCCAAGGTCTCGGCGAGCGCCCGTCGCCGTTCCTCGCGCGTCAGATACATGTATGTGCCGGTGCTGCCGAGAAGACCGATGGAATCGACCTGAGCGGCGCAAAGCCTGGCAATCAGCTTGCGCAGAGCAACGGTATCGACGCGGCCGTCCCGATCGGTCGGCGTGATGGGAAACGCGGAAAGGCCGCTCAGGAATGCCATGGCAAGGCTCCGGGTTTGTACGCGAGCGCAGGACTGGCCGGACCACAGGTCATCACAGGGCGTCCAGAGCCCGCCGCAGGTCGGCGATTAGGTCATCGGCGTCTTCAAGACCCACCGAGAGACGCATGAGGTCCTCGCCGACTCCATCGGCCAGATGCGCATCCTTGCGGATCGGCTGACGAGCACGGGTCAGGCTTGCCGGATGATAGATGAGGCTGTCGGCATCACCGAGGCTGACAGCCCGGGTGATCAGGTTGAGCCGGTCCATCATCCGCCGCGCGCCCTCGAACCCAGCGTGGAGGCCAAAGGCCAACATGCCCGACCCTTGGGACATCTGCTTTCGCGCCGTCACCTGATCAGGGTGCGAGTCGAGGAAGGGATAACTCACCCATGCCACCGCCGGGTGCGCCTCGAGCGCCTGAGCCACCGCAAGGGCCGTGGCGCTGTGGCGTTCCATGCGCAGCGTGAGCGTCTTCAGACCGCGCAGGATCAGGAAGGCTGACATGGGCGAGAGCGCTGCGCCGGTGATGTAGCGCAGGCCCGTTTCGTGCAGCGTGCGGAGCGTTTGCGCGTCGCCGAGAATCGCCCCGCCAAGGGCATCGCCGTGCCCATTGATGTATTTGGTCAGGGAGTGGAGCACGAGGTCGGCCCCATGTTCGAGCGGCCGCTGGAGCGCGGGCGAGGCGAAGGTGCTGTCGACTGCAACCTTTACACCGCGCGCGTGGGCGCGCTCGGCAATGGCAGCGATGTCGAGGATGCGGCTCAGCGGATTCACCGGCGTCTCGAAGAAAACAAGCCGGGTCCGCTCGGTGATCGCGGCATCGAGATTGTGAGGATCGGACAGGTCGACCGCGACGACCTTGATGCCGAAGCGGGGGACCGCCTGTTCGACCATGGCAAGCGTGTTCGCATAAAGCGTCTTGTGGACGATGAGTTCATCGCCTTGGGACAGGAGCGACAAGATCAGTGTGCCGAAAGCCGCCATCCCCGAGGCAACGATCAAACCTGCCTCGGCTCCTTCCAGATTGGCGAGCCGTTGCTCGAGGATCTCCGTCGTCGGATTGTATTCGCGCGCATAGAGCCTTCCGCCAAGGGTGGCGGCGGCCTCGTTCGCTGCCACGCTTTCGAATCCATAGGTCGAGGTCAAGAAGACTGGCGGCTGAACGGCATTGGAAAAGCGGGCCGGATCGTAGCCATGATGGATCGCCCGAGTGGCGAATCCGGGACCGGTGTCGTTGGGCGACCGCGTGAGAGCATCGGTTTCGGATTGATAGGAACGGGTCATTCGGCCTCTAGATCTTTCTTGGGTTTCCGAAAGATTGACGGCAAACTGGCCAATGTGAAATATCCAGTTAGCAATGAATGAAATGGTCCAGTCTTCAAGTGCCGGTTCTGCAGGTCGCTCGCACGCGATGGGTGCACGCCAGATCTACGAGGCTCTTCGCGAGCAAATCCTCGGCGGCGTCTATGAAACCGGCAGTCAGCTGCCGTCCTCCCGCGGCCTGGCAAATGACCTTGGGGTTTCGCGAACGACGGTGACGGTCGCCTATGACCAACTGACCGCGGAAGGTTTCATCGAAGTCCGTCAAGGCGCACGACCTCGCGTTGTGTCTTCGTTGATCGGCCCTGAGACAAGCCGCATTTCCGCGAAACGGGTCGGCCAGGTTCTTCTGTCCGCCTATGGGGGACGACTGCGCGTTACGCCGCCCTGGCCGGATTATCTGCCGACTGGACTGAAGGTCGATTTCCGCTATGGCGACCTGGCGCCGTCAGACTTCCCCGCATTGGTCTGGAAACGTGCGATGAACGAGGCGATGGGGCAGCGCCCGTTGCGTCTTGCCTATGACGATCCTCGCGGCTGGCGTGGGCTGCGCCAGGCGCTCCAGGGCTATCTCTGGCGCGCCCGAACTCTGAGCTGCGAGCTCGAGCAGATCATCATCGTCAACGGTTCGCAGCAGGGCCTAGATCTGTGCGCTCGCCTGCTTCTCGATCCCGCCGACCGCTTCGTCATCGAGGACCCGTGCTATAGGATGGCGCGTCAGGTCTTTGCCAGTACGGGTGCCTCGCCCGTCCCGGTCACCGTCGACGAGGACGGGATGAAGACGGAGTTGCTGGCGGGGATCGGGGCACGACTGGCCTATGTCACGCCATCGCATCAGTTTCCGCTGGGCGGCGTCATGCCGATCGCGCGCCGCCATCAGCTTCTGGAATGGGCGCGGCACAACAACGCCTATGTGATCGAGGACGACTACGACAGCGAATATCGCTACGACATCAATCCGGTCCCTCCGCTGCACAGTCTTGAGGACCACGGGGCTGTCATCTACCTCGGCACGATCTCCAAAACGCTCTCGCCGATGCTGCGTATCGGCTACCTCGTCGTCCCGACGGAATTGCAGGAGGTCTTCGCTACCGCCAAACAATTCGCGGACCGACATTCGCCGGTCGCTGAACAGGAGGCTCTGGCCTCTTTGATCGAGAGTGGCGGCTACGAAAGCCATGTGCGGCGTGTGCGCAGGCTGAACGGCGAGCGTCGGGAGGCGTTGTTGGGCGCCTTGCGGCGCAGCTTCGGAGATCGCATCGCTGTCCAGGGAGCAGAGGCCGGTCTGCACGTCGTCGTTTGGTTCGACGAACTGCCGCGATCGCGGGAAACGACCCTGGTCGAAGCCGCCCGAGGCGCGGGCCTGGGGCTGCACCTGATCTCGCCCCTCTACGAGCGGCAATCGGACGAAGGCCACATCGATCGCGTGGGGCTTGTCATGGGCTATGCCGCCTTGAGCATTCGGCAAATCGAGAAGGGCGTTGAGATCCTGCGAGCGGTTGTCAAGCAGGTGCAAGACGCGTTGCCGGGACACGGTGGCTAAAACGGCGGGGACGTGGCGTGCTGGCGAGGAAACCGACCCTTGGGCTGAACCGCATTTCGTTGCAAAGTCAACTGGACTGGGAAAACGCTATGCAACTGGTGCTGTTGATCAGGCCAGTTTGGCGGCAGATTTTCGTGCGAGACGAATTTCCGAGAGCGATGCATAACCGGCAAGGAAAGCTGCTTCACATCCATATCGCGCCCGCTGCCTTTTATGAAATGGAGGATCTGGCGGAGGCGTAGCTTGTTGCCGGCCGAGGCGGGCTCGAGCACCCGCAAGAGATAATCGACGATCTCTACCAGGCCTTGTCCACGGCCGAATGATGGAATTATCCAGCGCATGGTGCGGCATGCACCATGCCGATGCCAGAAGATCTGGACGCTCGACAAGCACCTTTCTTCAAACATTTCCCGAACGACCCGCAGCGCAAAGCCTCCCCATGAGAAAAGAGCATCCCATGTCTTTCACGCCATAGATTGCCCCCGAGATCAAGGCCCGCTACCCGGATTTTCATCTGATCAGCATTGTGGTGCGGAACGCTGAAATCGACGTGCCGGATGCACAGGCGTTGAACGACACGATTGCGGCGGCGGAACAGGCGGCGCTTCGCGATGACGCCCAAAGGGACGCGCATCTTGCGGCGTGGGCCGTTGCCTACGAGGCTTTCGGCACAAAGGCCAATCGAACGCCGTGCTCGGCCGCCGCGCTTCTCAAGCGGGTGCGGAAAGATGGCTCTCTCCCGCGGATATCCCCACTGGTTGATGCCTACAATGCCGTCAGCGTGCTGTATGGCGTTCCGATTGGCGGGGAAGATCTCGATCTTTACCAGGGGGTCCCGAGACTTCTAGTTGCGAAGGGAGCGGAGCCATTCGACACGATCGAGCAAGGTGAAATGGTCACCGAGCATCCCGAACCGGGCGAAGTCATCTGGTGCGATGATGCCGGTGTCACGTGCCGCCGCTGGAACTGGCGGCAGGGGCGGCGCACCATGGTCACGGCCGATACCCGCGCCATGTGGCTCGTGCTGGAAGCCCTCGGCCCAATGTCAGCTAAACAGATGACGGGCACCGGAGAGCATTTGATGGGACTTATCCAAGCGTTGTGCCCGGGTGCGCGAATCGAAACCGCGCGGATCGACGAGTCCACTACATCTCGTGTCCCTTAGGGCATGGCCCACCTTTCGGAGAAACACCCCACTCAGCCCTGTCCGGATCTGGCGCTCCTTGCTCGCTCCGCTGGCCTACACAGTTGATTGCGAACGACCCAGAACGGCTCTCGAAAACGAGCGTCGAACGAAATCAGATCACTGCTTGTTCTCCCTTAGCGTTGTTTGGCGTACTTTTATCGCGATGCTCCAGTGGGGATGGTCCAAATTGCGCAAGCTCGGTCGAGTGATCGCGGAGAAGCTTAATGTCGACTAAATCGAAATTCATGGAGCGGTTCGGACAACGGGTGCGAACCCGGGACGTCGTCCCGGTGTCGTCAGGCTCTCCCGTCCGACTGAGCCTCAGTTTTCTTCACGGCGCGAATACTCCTGAGGCCGCCCGGATTCTCGTTAAGAGACAGCTGCCGCTCAGGACGGCCCACGCGATACTCACGGACATGGTCGATCACGGCAAGGCGTTCGTGACGGTTCCTTGCGTCGACGACCTATTGGCACTGAAGAATGAACTGTCGTCCGCAGGCGTGATCGCGAAGGTTCATGCGCCGCGGCCGACAAGTGTTCGCGAAGTCCGGGATCGCACGAAGCTGTCCCAGGAGGCGTTCTCCGTGAGGTATGGCCTCGATCTGGCAACGCTTCGAAACTGGGAGCAAGGTCGCTCGAAACCGGATGCAGCGGCGAATACTCTCCTTTGGACCATCGCCCGGAATCCGGAAGCAGTCGAAGAATCGCTGGACATGGAGGACGGAGTGGCTGCCCCTTCGCCCTAAGGGGGCCGATCACTTCGGCGCGCGGCAATTCGGCCGCCAGCGCGATGGCCGGCCGCCGCGCGGTATCGACAGCGCGCGAGCCTCATGCGTCAGACGCCTTCCTTGGCATGTCGCACGCCAGATCCCAAACATGATTCCATCGCAACGAGCTGGTGACGGAAGCAGTGTCTGCACTTTGGAAACGAGCCATTTGCGTTCTCATGGACGTCGCGACTCGTCTCGTCCAGTAAAAGTCGCAATCATTGCCAATTGCGATGTTCCGCAGTCAGCTGGCCGTTTATTTTCCTAAGATCTGCGTTGTAGGCCGGGGTGTTGTCGCCGTTTCGGCGGGTAAGATGGGATAGGCGACCTCGGGTGCCTTTCCGGTCAGCGAGTTGAGGAAGGCAACAAGCAGGTCGACTTCTTCGTCCGCCAGTACCACGCCAAGCTGGGTGGTTCCCATGATGGCAACGGCCTGTTTCAGATCCCAAACCTTGCCCGAATGAAAGTATGGCGCGGTGAGTGCAACGTTGCGCAGCGGCGCCACGCGGAAAACATAGGAATCGTCGGCTGCATTGGTGACCGCAAATCGGCCCTTGTCTTTTTCCGGCAGGACCTCGGCGCTGGGCTGTTCCACGAGGCCGAATGGGTAATAGGCTTGCCCACCAACGTTGATACCGCCATGGCAGGACGAGCAGCCTTTGTCCATGAAAAGCGCCAGGCCCTGTTTCTGTTCGGAAGTCATGGCGGCGTCATCGCCATTCAGGAAACTGTCGAAGGGGGCCGGCGTGACCAGTGTCGCCTCGAAGGCTTCGATTGCCTTGGCGAGGTTGTCGAAGGTGACCCGATCGGCTTCAGCCGGAAAAGCTGCATCGAACCACTCGACATATTGCGGCATGGACTTGAGCGTGGTGATGACTTGGCCCGGTGTATTGGCCATTTCGATCCCGGCTTGGACCGGTCCCTTCGCCTGAGCCTTCAGGTCTTCGGCACGACCATCCCAGAACTGGGCGATGTTGAAGACAGCGTTCAGTACAGTCGGCGCGTTGCGCTGTCCCTTCTGCCAACCATGGCCGATCGAGGTTTCGTGATTGTCGTCGCCGCCGGTGGCCAGGTTGTGGCACGAGTTGCACGACAAGACGCCTGACGCAGAGACGCGTGGATCGAAGAACAGTGCCTTGCCGAGAGCGATCTTTTCCGGGGTGATCGGGTTGTTGGCGACTGCCGGCGTGGTGGGTGGCAAAGCCTTGAAAGTGGCCATTGCCGTTTCTCTGAGGTCTGCGGGGATCGAATCCGCAGCAAAGGCGGTGGCCGTCAGCAAGGGGACAGCCATCGTACTGAATAGGATTTTCATAAATGATCTCGCTGCGTCGTGCACGCAGCCACTCTGGGATATGCGGCTCATGAACGCCCTGCGCTAGATCAGTTGCGGGAGAGGACCGGGGGTCTGACACCTGTTTTTGCGGCAGAGCTTGGACCGTCCCGGAATTGAACGCTCTTCTCGATTGGATTTTGGGAGGCGGAGGATCGCTGCTCGGCGAGCGGCGGCGCCGGAGCCGTGCTCCGGTTCTCTCTGCGCCTTCAACTATGAAGAAATCGGGGCCACCGTGTCGGATTCGGTTTGGGGCCGGTTATCTGTTCCGCAGCAGGTCCTGCTCGACTTCCGCCTGCCTTCGCCAGATCGACCTTGGCCCAAATCGATCCGCGATAGTGTCTTGTAGCACCTTTGCGGGACGATCTTATTTCGACTGTAGAGGGCCGTTTGGGGTGAGCAGAATTAACACTTTCAGAGGCGCCCGAGTAGCTGTTTTAATTGGCTTGTAGGCCTCCATAGCGCGAATATTGGCAGACGACGGAGCACAATTTTGGCTTCGTTTATCATCTTGCTTCGATGGGACAACTGCTTTGCAATCATTACACGGTAATTTACCATCATGAATTTGAGAACCAAGTCCCACGCAGTGATTTTCACACCGGAGGCGTTGCAATCCTATCGCGAGAAGCTGATTTACAAATACAACAAGATGATTAACATCGCCATAGCGCCGCAAAATATTGTTTGTTCGCTACACTACGCTCCAGATGCCGGCGAAATCTCGACACAATAACCTCGTCGGCGTACCCGCTCCAGCCTCACACACGACTGCGGCGCCTATACTTGCGCTTTTCCACTGCCCGACATGCAGGCAGCGAGCCATTGCATCGCCGAGGTTGCATCTTCCAATATGGCGACCTGTTTCGCAAAGCGGAAAACAGCCTTGCGCGCTGCGCTCTCAGGTTTTCGTCCGTTGTATGCATCAAAGCACGCCCTGAGGGCGGGGCGGAATGTGTTGTCACAGCGATAGCGGTTCAATAGCAAAGCAGCGGCGTGATGTCCTCGGTTTGCCAGCGGGTCAATCCCTAACATCCTGCTGCAAGAGCGGCTCACCGGATGAATCTAGATCGTTTCGACCATTGCGAATCAACGCTTGATAGTTCCTCCACGCGCCACCAGGAAGCGGCCACTGCTCTGCCATCGATTTCACAGCCAAAAAGAGAATGGCGAAATAGGAATAGCCCGCTTCGTTTCGAGATTACTGGTCATTTTGGCGCAAAGCTTACGGCCGAGACGCGCCTGAAAATGCGCAAGCACCGCGGCAGGTCGCCAACAACGGAACGCATCAACGGACATGACGGCGCGATACTGCGCCATAGATCTCGCTGGACGAGCATCGCAATAATCCTGTCGAGACCTTGGTTGCTTTCAGCGGAGACCGCCACTATGAAGCGACGCTTCGCCGACTGTGTTTCACGCCGCCTGGAGAGTTTCATGACAGAAGAAGCCGAAAAAAACATCAACACCCTCATCGAGCTCACGGCCGATGTCGTCTCAGCCTATGTCTCCAACAATCCGATCCCGGTGGGGGATCTCCCTGCCCTCATCGGCCAAGTGCACGCGGCTCTGAAAGGGACGGCGGAAGGTGTCTCTGCAAAAGAGCCGGTTGCCCTTACGCCTGCAGTCCCGATCAGGAAGTCGGTGACACCGGACTACATCATCTCCCTTGAGGACGGGAAGAAATTCAAATCGCTAAAGCGCCATCTGTCGACCCACTATGGGCTGACGCCGGATGGATATCGGGCCAAATGGGGCCTGTCGGCGGATTATCCCATGGTCGCGCCGAACTACGCCGCGGCGCGCTCGTCATTGGCCAAGACAATGGGGCTCGGCCGCAAACCGAAAGCGCCGGAAGCGCCGGAGCCGGCGCCGACGAAGCGAACCCGCAAGAAGGTCGCGGCTTGATTTCGGCAATGGAGATTCGTTCTGGAGCGTTGCAGCCATCGGCTTAATCTGCGCGTCATATCGTCATATAAAAAGGCGGGGCCAACCCCGCCTTGCTTTTTTGTTTCATGAGGACTTCGCGACGCCTGCAGCAATCTGCTGCCCTCAGTTTTTGCTCGCTCCTATCGAGCGGCCGTGAGGACCTCCGGACCTACGCGCCCACTCTTGCCAGGACGCAGGAGAAAATTTCAACCAGCTTTGCTGAGGCTGCCAGCGGAGGATTTGCCGGTGCGGCGATCCTGCTCGATCTCATAGTTGATCTTCTGGCCGTCAGCGAGGGTCGAGAGGCCCGCGCGTTCGACAGCGGAAATGTGGACGAAAACATCCGGACCGCCATTGTCGGGCTGGATAAATCCAAATCCCTTGGTGCTGTTGAACCACTTTACCGTTCCAGTAGGCATATACGTGTTCCTCCTTAACAATTGCAACGTCGGGCCGGCCATTAGGCCTGCCTGACTCATAGCCGAGACTTGGGCGCAGCAAAAAGCGAAAAATTGTTAAGCCCCGATCAGCTGGCGCACTCCATTTTGGCCGTAGTCGCCAGCAAGCACTGTCCTACACTACCGCTCGAGCATGGCCGGAAGCGCCCGATCCTTCCAACGCTCCTCAGCGCCACGTCTAGGGCTGGTGCTTGGAGGCACGGGACGTAAGGCCGACCGCTGCTCGTGCCGCCAGGTCAAAGGCCGGGTAGTTCACGGAGCTACCTTCGTGCATAACGGCTTGGCAAGCGTTTGAAGGAGTTTCGAATTGGATTGTTTCAAGAGGGTCGAGGAGTTAATCGATGGCACCAGCGTGGAAGCGATCGATAACGCGCGCGTTTTGCTGGACCAGTTCAAGGGCAAGTCAGAAACAATCGCCCAAGCGATCGACGACTTCCTACTTGATTTCATGACCTTGCTGTTTCTGGTAGAAGCTAACCGCGAGCGGTTCCACAATCCGGCGAGGCGGTTGGCGCGCATCAGATTGAGCAGGATCAGGCTGTTACTCACCCGATGCTCTTGACCTTAGGGACCACGCCGCCAGGGATGCGTTTGCAGCCGCAAAGAAGGCAAAATCTGTTCGCCGTTAAACCGAGCACAGCCAGGCGGTATTTACGCAGATGAATTCGATCGCGACCGCCAAATTCTTCTGTTTGGTACCCAGCGACGACGGCAAGGGCGGACAGCTTCCGTGCTGCTGTCCTCCAGCGACAAACGTGCCTGCATGCCCCCTATCCACGGCGAGCTCGACGGTTGTTTCTCACGTTTGACCAAGGTCCCGCGCAAACACTCCCCTTTCCCGCAGCAACTCATCAGGCTCAACGGCCTCGCGGCAGGCGCATTACGCCAGAAGCGCGCAACCGCATCGTTTTTTCCCGCCCGACTCTTACGATCTTCGTTTTCCGACGCCTCGCGGATATCGCCCAACTCGCCGATTTTTGGATCAGATCCGTCCTAGCGCGCGAGCAGGCTTCGCGCTCGAGTTGGCTGGGCTGCTCACGCCTCTGCCCTTCAGCATCGACCCGGTCTGGCTGTCGAGGACAGGGTTCCGCTGGGGCGACCAACATCTCCATTCTCACCGTCAGTGCAGCGGCCATTCGAAGCGCATCCTATACCCCTCCCCGGCAGCGCGCCTAATCGTCTTCCGAACGAAGAACATATTCTCAGCCGCGCGCGCGTCGCGTTCGGCCCTGTCTGATGTCCGACAATGTCGGATGCGCAACATGGCAGAGCCCGATTTGTCCACTGCCTCGAACGGTTTTCTGATCTGGCACAGTGCATGCTTGGTCATCCGCAAGGCGTCGCGGACCAAGGAGAATCCGTCCCATGATCACCTCACCAAGAAATACCGCCGCAAGTCTCCTGGTTCCATCCAAAGATGAGGCTCGAGTAAGGCCTGGCCCCATGAAGAGCTTATTCATCTGGCTCGGCGCTGCCCGCCGATCCTCCCACGCGGGGAGACGGGGACGCAGCGCCTTCATCAATATGAGGAACAAATCACTTTGCCTCGAACCTTGCCTTTCGACCAGCCACCACAACCGAAGCCATCGATCGTCCTCCTGGCTGTGCAAGGCGTTCATTGCCACCGCGCTGGCCCTGGTGACGACCTCTCCGGCTCTGGCCGCCACCGACGGCGGCAAGGTGACGGATTTCCTGCTCGAAAACGGCATGGAAGTGGTCGTCATCCCCGATCACCGCGCCCCGATCGTCACTCATATGGTCTGGTACAAGATCGGCAGTGCCGACGAACCACCCGGCAAATCCGGCCTTGCCCATTTCCTCAAGCATCTGATGTTCAAGGCGACGATCAACCACGCCGCCGGCGAGTTCGACCGAGCCGTCTCAGCCATTGGCGGCTACAATAACGCCTTCACCGCCTATGACTACACCACCTTCCTCGAGACGGTGGCGCCCTCGGCGTTGGGTGAGATGATGGACTTCGAGGCCGATCGCATGTTCAACCTCATCCTCAACGACGATGATATCAAGACCGAGCGCGACGTGATCCTGGAGGAGCGCCGTTGGCACAGAGAGACGAACGCGCAGGCTCTGCTGGACGAGGAGGTCAACGCGACGTTGCGGCAGAACCAGCCCTACCGCATTCCGGTCATCGGCTGGATGCAAGAGATGGAGAAGCTGAACGGCACCGACGCATTCACCATCTACAACAAATACTACCGACCGAACAACGCCGTGCTGGTGGTGGCCGGCGACGTAGAGCCTGAGACGGTGAAGGCGCTGGCCGAGAAGACCTATGGCAAGGTTGTGCGCGGGCCGGACCTGCCCCCGCGCAACCGTTCGGTCGAGCCGGAGCAGAACACCAGGCGCACAGTGACGCTGACCGATGCGCGCGTTTCGGTGCCGAGCTTTTCCACTCAATGGGTGGTGCCGTCCTATCATACGGCAGAGCCCGGCGAGGCCGAGGCGCTCGACCTGCTGGCCGAGATCCTCGGCGGCGGTAACCGCAGCCGGCTATATCAGGAGCTTGTCGTCAAGCAAGGCATAGCCTCGGCGGTCGGCGCCTCCTTCCAGGGCACCATGCTAGACGACACCAATTTCACCATCTCCGGCTCGCCGCGCGGCGATGCAAAGCTAGTCGATCTCGAAGCGGCGGCCGTTGCCGAAGTCGCCCGGATCGCCAAGGATGGCGTCACCAGCGACGAGCTGGACAAGGCCAAAGACCGCTATATCCGCTCGGTGATTTTTGCGCACGACGAGCTGGGCCACATCGCCAACATTTATGGCAAGACGCTCACCACCGGTGGCAATGTGAAGGACGTGCTCGAGAGGCCGGACCGCATCCGCAAGGTCACCACCGACGAGGTCAAGGCGGTCGCCGCGCGTTATCTGGTGCTCGACCATTCGACCACAGGCTATCTTTTGCCGCAGCAACAGGCGGGGAATTGATCATGAGCTCCATCCCCATGCAAACGCGCCGGCCGATCTTCCCTCGGCGCGCCTTCGCCACCCTGTTCCTCTCCATCCTCTTTCTCATCTTGCGGGCGCTCGCCCGGTAAACGGGATCTGTTTAAAGCCGCGAGGAGCGGTTTTCGCGGGCCTTGCCAGGCATTTGCCGGTTGAGGCGTCATTATTTGGGGTGCGCTCCTCCTCAGGCCAGCCTCTCTTCGAGTGGATAGAGTCGCCGATTCGTGGTCCGCAGATTGTAGGCGCAGTCCACCAGCATCCACTCCGCGCGGCTGGCGAAGCCGATGTCCGTTGTTCAATCGTTCGACTAGTAGAACCGCGAGGCATCTTCTAGCGTATTCAGGTATTCTCCCTTTCCAGTCGGGTACCGTGGTCTACCAGCTGTCTGGCCGAGGCCCTATAAGGGACCCGGACGTCGCGGAGTACACACCGCACCTGCTATATATACCTGCTGCGTTGAGGAGGAATCCGGTATTGCCCCTGTGCCTGCCGATGATCCGTCACCTGAGATCCCCCGACCTGTTTGGACCCATTGATCGCCTGCCGGCACTTGGCACGCGGACTAGCGAGCGGACATTCGAGGTCCTCAACCCGTCGACTGGCGAAGTGCTGGCAGAACTACCCGACATGGGTGTCGAGGAGACATGCGCTGCGATCGACAAGGCCTATGTCGCGCAGCCTGGATGGGCAGGGCTGACCGCACGTGAGCGCAGCGACGTTCTATGGCGATGGCATCAGTTGATCATCGACCACGCCGACGATCTCGCCGCGATTCTCACCGCGGAGATGGGCAAGCCGCTTGCCGAAGCCAA
Source organism: Mesorhizobium sp. M1027 (assembly GCF_040318745.1). Classification (NCBI taxonomy): domain Bacteria; kingdom Pseudomonadati; phylum Pseudomonadota; class Alphaproteobacteria; order Hyphomicrobiales; family Phyllobacteriaceae; genus Mesorhizobium; species Mesorhizobium sp. M1027. Next base: position 75,539 of record NZ_JAMYMW010000016.1, read on the forward strand.
GTCGGAGATATCGCATGCTGCGGCGTATCTGCAATGGTACGCCGAGGAGGCCAATCGCGTCTATGGCGAGACGATCTCAGCACCATCGATGGACCGCCGAATGCTGGTAATCAAGCAGCCCATCGGAGTTGTTGGCACGATAACGCCATGGAATTTCCCGGCCTCGATGGTGGCGCGCAAAATCTCGCCAGCCCTGGCGGCGGGCTGCACGATCGTCCTCAAGCCCGCTGAACAGACGCCCCTCGTGGCGGGAGCAATGTTCGCCCTCGCCCATCAGGCTGGCTTTCCCGAAGGCGTCGTCAACCTGATCTATGCGTCCGAAGGTGACGCGGTCGGTCGCGAACTTTGTACCAATCCCAAGGTCCGCAAGATCAGCTTCACCGGGTCGACTGAGATCGGGCGCCTTCTCATGCGCCAGTGCTCGGACCAGATCAAAAAAGTCAGCCTTGAGCTCGGCGGCAATGCACCTTTCATCGTCTTCGATGATGCCGATATCGATGCCGCGGTTGACGGTGCGATCCAGGCGAAGTTCCGCAATGCCGGCCAGACCTGCGTTTCGGCGAACCGCCTTTACGTCCAGTCGGGTGTTCACGACGAGTTCGTCGAGAAATTCGTGCAACGGGCTCGCCAACTTCAAGTTGGTGACGGTTTCGCTCCCGGAGTGGACATCGGACCGCTCATCGACAAGCACGCTTTGGCCAAGATCGAATCCCATATTGCCGATGCCGTCGCCAAAGGCGGCGCAATTAGATGCGGGGGCAAACGCATCGGCACGAATGGCACGTTTTTCCAACCGACAGTCCTGGCCGGTGTCTCCAGCGAGATGACCGTCGCGCAAGAAGAGACATTCGGGCCGCTGGCACCGATTATTCGCTTCAAAGATGCGGATCAGGTCGTGCGTGAGGCCAACGACACGATCTACGGCCTCGCGGCCTACTTTTATGCCTCCAACCTGAAGCATATCTGGCGTGTGGCCGAGGCTTTGGAATATGGAATGGTCGGGGTAAATACCGGCCGGATGTCTTCAGAAGCGGCGCCGTTCGGTGGGATAAAACAGTCCGGCATCGGGCGGGAGGGATCCCGCCATGGCCTCGAGGACTATCTCGAAATGAAATATCTCTGCATGGGCGGCATCTGAATTTTCGGCTTGCAGGGTTCACAAACCGGGTAACCTAGCGAGCGATCTCCAAGTATGTGAATTGTAGGATCGCTCCTCGATTGGGAACTGAGGGGCGGCTCCGTACCCGAGCAAACACGCAATCCTGAAGGAGCACCCTGGCTGGACTTATCTCTCGACGAGACAAGCGTCTGCATTCCGATTGTCAGTAGCTCAGTTGTTCTTCGGCCGACTGCCGCGCCAGTACAGGCTCGGACAGAATCGAAGATACCATCAGGCAGGCATTCGCATTCGACATTTCCGGTGATCGGCGCACGATCCAGGGCGCGCCAGGTTGACGAAGCGCCTCGAACCGCATGACAGTCTTGACCGGCTGGAGGACTGAAATCCCGCGATGCCGAAGAGGTTGGTCAGCGCAGTCGAGCCCACACGGCATTTGCGGCACGAAACAGCAAGGGCTGGGAAGCGATCGGCCGAGCGGTCCTCGAAGGCGCGGGCCAGGGTGTCGACGATGCGTTGGTTCAGGTCCGCCAATCTGGTCTCTACCGTCTGATAGCGGCTTCGGTCGCCAGTGACAGCGAGTAAAGATATTTGGCATCATCGGCTTTGATTGCCGCGCAGATCTGGTCGAGATTGGGATAGCTCACTGGTGCACCTTTGGGCTCATAGTGCTTCCTCCTCATCGAGATGAGGATTGCCGGATTTGGCGTAGAACACCAACACGGGTCCGAGATCAAAGCGCGTCCCGGGCGCAAGGCGCTGGACGGACCGGGGCCATGTTTCGGTTGAGACGCCATCGATGCCTCGCGCCAGCGTTCTGGCGAATCGGGGCATCAGCGGAGCGAGTGTCGGTGCCAGGATCGCAGCGGCCGTCGTCTGAAGGGCTAGTGAAGTCCGATTGCGGGCGGGATAGAAACGTCGCGCCGCCGCATAGTCTTGCGCCCGACGGTAGATCACGCAATCGCGCACGAAATCGCAGACCTGAGCGGCCGCGCGCCGGACCGAGAAGCCTTCGTCCGAATAGGCGCGTTCCATCGCCGCGCGATAGATCTCTATCCGAGCAAAGAAGGCGCGGTCGGCCGGGCTCCAGTCGCCTGCATCGGGTACACGGCCGCCAAAATTCTGCTTGATTTCCTGGTTCAATGCATCAAGCCAGTTCAGCCAAATCCCTTGGAACACCTCGTTCTCGGTGCGGCGCAGCGCGTCCAGCGTGAAATCCGTTCGCTCACCTTCCGGGCGTGTCAGGCCCAAATGGAGGCGCACGACGTCGACTGTCTTTGGGCTCAGAACCTCCTTGCCCCAGACCGCATGGCGGCAGCTGGTTGAGAACTTCTTGCCGTCGAGCAGGTAGAACTCGTTGACGTGATAGTGGATGCGTGGCGTCCAGTGGGAGAAGACCTCGGCGTAAAGAGCGGGGTAGAGTAGCGCGTGGTAGAACGAATTGTCGAAGCCGAAGAAATGGACAATCTGCCAGTCGTTGCCGGGCATCTCCGCCTTCCAGTCGCGACCCAGCAAGCGGCCGAGCGCCTGGATGTTGTAAAGAAAACCGAAGGCCATTTCCGGCCAGACCCAGATCACTTGTCCCGGGAACCCTTCGGCCGGCAGGCCCCAGTCCGAGGGGTGGGTAATGGGCACTGAAAAGTTGCCGCGTCGGCGTAGGCGCGCGAAGAGATCCAAGATCCGTAGCGGGACGCCCGACGCCCTTAGATGCCGGTCGATCTTGTCGTAGCATCGGTCCAAGGCAAGTTCCGGGCGGCGGACGGAGCCGACCAGCGGCGCCTCGGCAGACTGCCGTGACCGGGCTGCACCCAAGTCGTGGCAAAGGTTTGGGGCGCCGCATTCCTCGCAGATATTGCCACCGGCGGAGCCGCCGCAATCGGGGCAGAGGCCGCTAACATCCGGCTCGTAAAGATAGTGGCCTGTCACAGCATCGAAAAGCGCAGGGCTCTGGCGCAGATCTACCGCCGTGCTGCTCAGAAGACTGCGGAAACACGCGGCTTGAAACTCGCCGTAACCGTCATCGCCCATTGTGGGTTGGAAGCTGTGGACGTCACAATCGAGAAGTGCAAGCGTGGCGCGAATCTCGTCGGCGTAGTAGCGCGCCACGTTTGCAGGCGTCGATTGATCGGCATCGGCGCGTGTCGTGACATAGCTCTGGTTGTCATCGCTTCCAGTGAGGTGATATGCTTCGACTCCTTTCATGCGCAGGAAACGAGTATAGACGTCGGCGCCGAAATAGGGGCCAGAAAGATGCCCCAGATGCAGATCGCCATTTGGCGTTGGCGGCGTGGAGAAGACGAAGATCGGCCCGCGTGGAGCCGTGGTCTTTGCAGCGGCATCAAGGGCGGCCTCGCCGTCTCGCCAGTAGACATCGACGAAATCTAGGTCTTCGTTTCCGTCGTTGCGCAGCACATGCGCTTCAAATGGGTGGAACAGAACGACATCGCCCGCCTCGACCGAGATTTCCCCAAGGTCGGTCCTGACCTTGCCCGCGCCAGACAGGACCACGAAGGCCTCAATTTCGTCGTGCCGATGGGGCTCGGATGTGACGCCGGGTCCAACCTTTCCGAATGAAAACCCCGTGCGAGCGCTTCCCGTTCCAAGGGTGGCCATGTCGATACCGAACGCCCGCGACAGCTCCGTTCGAGAAAACCTGTATTTGCGCATGACGAACCTAAGCTGTTGAAGCAGTGGGATCTTCGGCTGCCAACGCAACAGCCTCCCGTGCAATTTGTGGAGAGAAACGGTAGCCTGACCCGTTGGCGGCCCCGGCCAGGATAATGCAGCTCTGGGCCGCCAGGGGGGCGACGAGGGGGGCGCCGGTCGGGCTGTAGGCGTCATAGAAGACCGCCCTGCGACCACCTCCACAATCCACGTGCCGAAGCGTCGTAACGGGCTGCGGTCGATGCTCCGCGAGCCCGCAAATCAGAACGCCATACTCTCCGCGCATTTTTGAGCGGTCGATCAGTTTGGTGTGCATGCCTCCGCCTGGCTGCGTGAGCTCAATCGCGATAGAAAATGCCATTTGGGGGCTTGAGTTTGTCGAGATCGGCCACTTTGCCCTCGGGCGGGTTAAGGGCGCGCTTCAGCACGTTATATTCAGCGCGGGTCGGTCCACCGGTTGAAGCACGCTGGAACACCAAGTAGAGTGTCCGCCGCGAACGATTGCTTTTGTTCGGTCGTGAGTAGTGCGGTGCGTAATCGTCGAAGATGAAGATGTCGCCAGCCTTCCATACTACGGGTTCCCAGGAGAACATTTCGGCGACTTGAGGATCGATCACCCCACCGGCATCCATGGGAAACACCCCCTTCTTGTGGTTGCCGGGGCTGAAGAAAAGCCCGCCGTTTTCCGGGTCGGAGTCGTCGATGCCTATGGCAACCACCGCATGGACCATCCGGTCGGGGAGTTTGTGTGGAATGTGATAAATGTCCTGATGCGGGAGATAGCCGCCGCTGTCGGGGTAGTGGAAAATCAGCAACTCCTTGAGCCTGCGCGAATCTTCGCCAAGCAAATCCTCGACCGCTGACTTTATGCGCTGATCTTCTAAGAGCAAACGACGCAATGGATCATGGAAGTCGAGAAAATTCTCGATCTTGGAGATGATCTTTCGATTGTCCGTCGTCTTCTCGAACCACATGAGCCATTTATCATCGCTGACATCCCAGCGTGAGATATCTTCGACAAAAGTAGAGATATCTTCCTGAGCCGCTGGAGCGAAGAACCTTTCGAGCCTGACGTATCCGTCTTTCTGCCACTTTTCTCTTTGTGCATCAGTCAACATACGAAAAGCCTCCTGTTGGAAAGACTGGTTGGTCGGACATCCCAATTAGGGCAGTCGGGCGCTGGTCAAGTTGCGGGTCCACAGAGACGGACCCACGTCATGTGGGACGGCGATGCTAAGTGCGTTCCGCTCCGGCGGATATTGCCCGCAGAAGCTCGGCGCGAGACTGCCTATGTCAGGCTCAGCCGGGTCCAAGGGTTCCGTAAACTGGGCCGGATCAATCGCTTCACCCGGTCCAGCCACGACACGCATTGCTAAAGGCCGGCACCATCCGCTGACCGCCGACCCAGCCATGGCCGGCAAGACCACGGCGCTCTTTCGAGTGAGCGACCTGGTACGGTCTTGACAACCGTAGGGGAAATGCACGCCCCCAGAATAATGCGATGCGCCGCTTGGTCCAAGGGCTTGTTCGGTCGCGATGATTTCGGAGAAGCCTCCGGCCTTCGCCGCAGCGGAGGCGGACATCATTCCTAGGATGCCACCGCCGATGACCAAAAGTCTACGAGTCATATCCCGCTGCCCATTTCTTCGGCTAGGGGGTCGGGCCAGCTCTCGATCGAGGTATGGCTGATGAAGCCAGGATGCTCGAGGTTCGCGCATGGCGCGCGCCCAAGAAGGCTATCGAGGATACGGCGCGCGCGCCAGGCCAGCAGGCTTAGGTTCGGATCGGCCAGGCCGCGCTGCCCGAGGCTCGCGTTTTGTACGAAGATGCGTCTGTCACTCGGTCCGTCCCAGCTCACCGAAAAATCTTCGCGAATAGCTAATTCATTGTCGATCTGCTCCAGCCGGTTTGCGATGGGTTCCAAGAAGTCTGGCACCGCGTTCTCGTAACCGGTGGCCAGGATGACGATGTCAGCCGTGACTTCTTCGACCTCGACCATGCCGTGCTGCAGGGTCAGCCTGTGACCCGCGCCGGCGTTGACGGAGTGCGAGACGGTGCAGCCCGGCCGCAGTGTGATGTCGGATCGGTTTGGCTCGAAAAATGCGTGGCGGTACAGCGCCTGATAGATCGCGCGCAACGTGCTTTCCGAAATGCCGTCCGAGGCAAGCACGAAACGCCGCAGGAGCAGCTTACGCTGCGACTCGCTCATCGCCGCGAAACGATCCGAGAAGCAGGGCATGAACAACTCGTTTGTGAACGGGCTGTTGTCGAGAGGCAGGTAGTTCTCACGCTGCGAGACCCAAGTGATCGAGGCAGGTCGCCGTTCTTTCGGCAGCCCGACAAGGTGCAACATCACCTCGGCTCCCGACTGGCCTCCGCCAACCACGCAGACATGCTTTCTCCGCACCTCAGGATGGATGTGCAGTAAAACAGATGAGTGGAACAGGTTGCGTCCAGTCCAACCCTGAAACTGAGGCGGAATTTGCGCCTGCTTGCCAATGCCGACCACGACGTTTCTGGCGCCGAGAACCGCCTTATCCGTCCGCACCCGAAACTCGCCGTCAAAGCGGATTTCGCGCACCGTCTCGCCGCGACGCACAAGTGGGTTCCTGTGGAAGGCCCAGTTCAGGTATTGCTCGAACTCAACTCTGAGCACGGCTTCGAACTGTGCGTTCAGGAAGTGATACAGACGCCCGTTCTCGTGCAGGAAGTTTACGAAAGTGTAGGCTGATCGCGGATTCACCAACGTGACCAGATCCTTGAAGTGGCTGACCTGGAGCTCCGAGGAATCGAACGCGATGCCCGGATGCCAGCGGAAGTCGATCTGCCGATCCAGGAACAGTGCCCCTTGCCCAACTTGCTCGTGTATCTGACACGCAAGGCTCAAATTAGACGGCCCAGCACCGACCCCAACGCAAGACAACTCCACTTGCTTTCCTCCTATAGAGTCTTCCCACTGGGTGGCTTGTTCTCGGCGAATATCGGCCATAACCATTGGGCCCCTCGCGGACGTTTTCGGAGCCCCGGTCCCGACCGGGTTTGCGAGAATTTGTCCAGCGCGTTCGCGTCGTCGAATGTAGACCCGAGCATTCCAGCGCGGTGACAATCGAGGGGTCAGGCCGGCGACGTGGGGCAACGACGCATGTCCTATCCGCCCGTCTGGATGCCCGCGTCGCCGTCACGGGAGACGCAGCCCATCGAGGTGTTTGAAGCCGGCGCAATCGTCCGCCTCAACCGTGACGCGCCGGCCTTTCGGCGGCTTGATGGAAGGCGAGAGCGCGGTTTTCACTGCGGCGATGGCATTTTCGGTGCGCATGATCATGGAGACGTCTCACTGATGCGTTCGCAGAGTCCCATGCATGGGCCGTGCCAGAGAAGGAAAAACTTATTAAACAATGGGTTGTGGGATTTGCGATCCTGTCGGAAATCCGACATTGAGGGGGACGCCTCACGGCGGCGCCCGATTTGCACGTCGATGTCCCCTTTTTCCGAATAGCTAATCGGGCACCTTCTGCACCAAAAATACTTCTCTTATGGAGACCAGCACGAAGTCTTCAAGAACGGACAGTGCAGAACCGTGTGTCTCTGCCGGACGGATCGCGATATGCCTCACCCATCGAGGTCGGCAGTTGCAAGAGCTACCAGATCCTTCGCCCTAAAGTGCCGTTGCACTGGCTCGATCCCGACGCAGCGAGGCCTCTCTCATGGGGAAGCAATTCTCTATGTTGGTGTCGGATCGATGCTCTTGATCAGATGGTTGCGGATGGGCGCATGCCCAGACCTAAGCGCATCAATAATTGCGCGATATGGGACCTTCGCCAACTGGATTGTCGAATCTCTGTAAAGAGAGTTGGAAGACAATCGCGTTATGACCACTCTGCCGGTTCCACAACCACGTGCGCCATTCGGTCCATGCGACTCAATCCAGGCGGAGGGATGAGGCCGCAAAGAGCTTTTGCGCGCCCACCGGTGGGCCAGGATGGACCCGTCGTAAACGCAGTTATTCGATGATCGCCGCCGCGGAGTCTTCAGGCTGTGCCGCGCCCGACACCGGCGACGTAGTGGTCGTCGATGGCCCCGTCCCCGATGTCGATCCGAAGCTCGGGCAGTTTCGCGGTGAGCTTCACTGCTTATTCCGCAGTGCCCACCGAGTGGCACAGGAGGTTCTATCAGGCGGTTACGGCTGCTTTCGTTGTCGCATCTTCGACGATGTCGGACATGAGACACAGCGCCATCAGGGTGATCGCATTGTTATGAAATGATTTTCTCATTTGGCACGACACCTGCAGCGCACTCCGCAAAACGCGCTGCGGCACGGAAAGAGGAGAAATCATCCCATGATCATGCGCCCCGAACATGCGGTCGCAGCCGCGAAGCAAACTGGGCATGAGCGCTCCGCCAATATCAAGCAATTCGAGCAAGATTTTTCGTAATTCAGTCCACATTTCTGAAGAGCAAGGAGAGAATATCATGGCGAGAAACCAAATGCGCGCGGCGCGGGGAGTAACAGCGGCCGTTGTCCTCATTGTGATGGGACAGCAGGCCGTCGCGGCGGACCTTGCGCAAGCGGCGAGCGTCCCGCAGGCGGGAGCCTCGGTCACGGAAGCGCCAAGCCCTTGGCAGATCCGCCTGCGTGCGTTGGGGGTCGTCACTGAGGATTCGGGCTACGTCAATGCAGTGCCCGGCTCCGATCTTTCGTATTCGAAGACCGTGACGCCGGAACTCGATATCTCCTATTTCTTCACGGACAACATCGCCGCCGAGCTCATACTCGGCACCACCTATGCTAACATCGGGGGCCAAGGTACGATCGGAGGGCTGGGCAATATCGGCAAGGTTTGGCTGCTGCCGCCCACGCTCACATTGCAGTATCATTTTACCGATTTAGGCGCGTTCAAGCCCTATGTAGGCGCCGGCGTGAACTACACGATCTTCTATAACCAGGGTGCCAGCAGTGCCGATGCTCTCAAGGTTAAGAATACGTTCGGCACCGCGCTGCAAGTCGGATTCGACTACATGGTGGATCAGCACTGGGGCGTCAACTTCGACGTGAAGAAGCTTTTCCTCAAGCCAGACTTTGACGTCACGGTCGACGGCGCGAAGCTGACGGGAAAGGCGGAGCTCGATCCCTGGTTGATAGGCGCAGGTGTCACCTACCGCTTCTGATACGCAACGCGAAGGCGGCCTGTTGACAGCCGATCTGAGATGAAGGGCGCCTCGTGCGCCCTTTCCACGCTGCACGGGCGAGTCGACCCGGATCATTAGAGGGGTGGGGCCTTGTGACCCCAGGCGGGGCTGGGCGGGAGGTGTCCGAATCGGAGGAACGTTCTGATCAACTTTATGCGATGACCATCCAACGCACAGCAGCCGATTGTCGGGGGGTACTTGAAGAAGCCGTTGTTAAGAGTGGGCGTCCCCGCCTGCGCCCGACCAAGTACTTACCAGTCCGACAGGCTGCCCCGCGCCGGGAGCGCGAAGCCGAACGGGGCAAGATCGCTGAAGCCTGCCGAAGAAGACCGGGGGTTCACGAGCAGCCGGCGCGCGCGGGGGGGCGCGCGGGCCCGTAGCAATTACTTGGAAATCGGGTGGGTCAGGCCTGTTTGTCGGGCCGAACCAGATCCGTGTGGCTGACGTCGAGGGCCAATGCCAGTTCATAGATCGTGATGATCGTCGGATTTCTTCGTCCTTTCTCCAAGCCGCTGATGTACTGCTGGCTGAACCCGGAAATCTCGGCAAGCTGCTCCTGCGTCAGACGCTTCCTTAGCCTGATCCTCTGTACATTCCGTCCGACCAATCTGCGCATATCCATGCACGATTGCCAGCGGATTAGGCAGCTTGAGTTTATCAACTAAAATATGTAATCCACATTGAGTATCCCAATCCGCTGGCGGAGGGCTTCGCGGAGGCCGTTTTGCGGAGGTATAATCAGCGATGTTACAGCCCAAATCGATCACGCCGATTGCCGACGAAGTCCCATGGTCGGAGAGCCTTACGAGCTACGACAGGGAGCATTTCACGATCTATCTGCGTATCCTGGATGCCTGTGCCGACAATGCCAGCGAGGCGGAGATGGCCAATCGCATTCTCGGCATTGACCCGTCCATTGAACCGGTCCGCGCCAAAAAGGCCCTCCGCAGCCATATCGACCGTGCTAATTGGATGGTGACGACCGGCTACAAGGAACTGTTCGCCGGCTGACGCACAGCGCGGATCTCATGCTCTTCAAAGAAGGAAATTCAGATATTCGCCGTTCATTAGCGCACGGCCACGTGAGACGGCGCGCCGGATACGATCGCGCAGGTGATCTTGAGGATCCTTCCAGTCGGACCGGACGCGCGCTTGGCCGACCAGCGCTGCGGCGATTTCGCGATGTGATGCTCCGGCAAGCGCGCCATCGAGCGCGCGGAGGACGAAGTTCAATCGGGGCCCGCGTCTTTCTGGCGGAAACAAGCGCGCGGGCAGTTTTCCGTAGGCACAAAGGGCATTGAGGCACTCCAGCGCTAACAGACGATGCTTCGAAAGTGCTGCCGGCCAGATCGCCTCGGTGCGGAGGTAAACAGGATGCAGGACATCCGCTCCCGAAACAGCAAGCTGGAGGCTGCGCTCCGCATCGCGAAGAAGAACCTCCTGGCTCTTGTCGGGCATCAGCAGGACTGCAGCACGACATGGCAATGCCGCCAGCTCGAACGACGATGTCGTCGATGACGCAAATCGCCGTTCGGCAATGACAGGCAACACGCTTGGACACCGGCGGGGACACCAAAACACAGTCGCACTGCGCCCGTAAGATTCAGCGAAACGAAACACCCCAGCGCGACAGGTTGCCGGCCGACGCGATCACCTCGACGGTGGTTCCATGCGGCAAACTGTTGGCCTGCCGGCGCGCAGCAAGCACATCATGCTGAAATACCGGATTGCGCCGCAAAAACTCCCAAGCCCAGCCACGCAGCGTCAGCTGAGCGGCATAGTCGTATGACCTATCATTCCACCAGTCGGGCAGATCGGCGTCCGTCGCAAGAGACGTGGACATGACTGTGCTCTCCTGCCGGGCGTCACATTCACGTCGCCCGGCGAAGCACCGGCGCCCATAGCACCGGACTGTCGATACCGCTGTTTTGTCGCACCGCATGAAGTGTCGTTTTCGACACTTCGAGGTAGCCCGCCAGTGCGCGTGTCGCGCCGATCGTGTGCGGGTTGCCGATCCGCTCGAGGGGCCAGCCGGCGCGACGAAGAATGCGCTCCATGCGCAAGTCAGTGACCGTGACAACGTGGCTGAGCAGGCGTGAGAGGCCGAACTCGATCATGCCGGCGAGGAGCTCATATGTGCCGAGAGCGATACCGCCCGCCCCCTTTTGCCCAGATGAAGCTATGTCGAGCGCAAAACGGCTGCTTTCCCACACGCTCGGATCCTCAGGTGCAGCCCTTCCTTCCAACAGCATCGGAAAGGTATCGCGAATCATGGTCGGGCCCGTTGAGGGCAGAAGGCGAACGCAACCCTCCACCCGGCCCTCGAAACCGCGCAACAACAGGTAGTGCGGTCTGAGCGCCTCAAAGGAATCGATTTCATAGCCGCCATTATCCTGCACGTCCCAGCCTAGGCGTTCCTTGAAGACGCGAAATCGAAGCCGATGCATTGCATGCAGTCCGTCAGCAAAGTCGTCGTAGCACTCAGGCGCAATAAGCTGGATCATCAAAGGCCTCCAATGGCGGGAAACATTTCCTCGCCATTGGAGACGATCCTTCGCGAAAGCGCAGCCTGTGCAGTTCCGGAGGTCAAGCCGACTTATCAGGAAGCGAAAAGCCTGAAGCCGCCAGACGCGTAATCGCCTGTCGGGTGGTTGTCACGCCAAGCTTCTTGCGGACGTTTGCCAGATGGAACTCAGCCGTGTACCGCGAGATCTCCAGGATGCCGCCTGTATCTCGGGCGGACTTGCCGCGCGCCGCCCACTGCAGGCACTCGTATTCACGCGGCGTCAACAACACACCGCCAACTCTTCGGTCGCCCGACAGTCTGCAGCGGACGAACGTATGAAAACAGCTCGCGAAAAACGGAAGACCTTGCTCGTAGCGATCGGCCACGCGGAAGTATGCAGGATCGGGCTTGTCAGCGGCAAAGGTCATAGCCGCAAAATTGTCGCGGCCATCAATGATCGGGATCGTCACGCCGCAGCGGATGCCGAACTGCGCTGCTTCCTCGAAAAACCTAAGCTGAGGCGCGGACAGATCAAAACTCTTTAGGTCAAATCCCCATCGAAATGTGGATTCGCCATAGCTTGCACGTAAAATGACCGGGTCGACATTCTGATACCGGTTCTCAAGATAGCGCGCTGTCCAGAGCGCCGGATAATTCGAGATCAGCATGGGCTTGCCATTAGACCACGGCGGTAAGGAGAAGTAGGCAAAGGTGAATAGATCCAGACCTGAGGCGACATCGGCCAAGGCTCCGCGAAAATCACCCTCATCGACACTTACCGACAACTTTTCCAGGAATGTCTCGAAGACAATTCGCATGTCCTTCCTCATTGTTCTTCCTCATTGTCCTGACTCACTCCCTTCATCTCTCTGCTGTGCGCCACTGTAGACCCCATCGTAAGCCGACCTCTCAAACTGCCCGGGCCGACCTTCTTTACAAATGCCGCGACGGTCGCGCATATTAATAGCTCGCCGGCGGTAGCTACGCGGCGATCTCGGACGTTTTTGTCCGAAATGCTACGGCAGCCTCCCAACACAAGAAGGTGCTGATGGAGCAGTTTGAGAGTGCGAAGCGCATTGGTGGAGAGCAGCGGGCGGGCCGAAATTGAGTCGAACCCAACAAAAACGGGCCGTGCGAGTGTTCGTCTTTGACAATTTCGACCGGTGATCGGTAACGCGACCATTGTATTCCTATGCAGCTATAACCGACGTGATCAGGTCGGAAATCGTCAGGCGTGTTGGTAGCAGTGCTTTGGGCGACTTATGCCAGGTGGGTAGAAGCTGTTGCTCCCGTTTGACAGACCGAGCGGCGATTCCGTCGAGTTCGCAGTTCGTCCAGCCTTTCGAACGGCTCTGACAAAGCGACCACGCCGAAATGGCTGTTCGCTAATCCCTGATCGATCCGCCTGAGGCTGTTGCCGATCCGAAGCTCGAATCCGTCAGACCAGACTGCGAGTCCATCATTCAGCACGGACGACATCATCCTTATCTTTCGGAAGCATGGAGATGAACACCTCGTACTGGCGATTCCCGTCTGTGGATGTTCCCGGCGGCGAACTATCCCTGACCAGGGACGGAACAGAACACAGAGCTTCGCGCATTCGGGTAGAGGCCCGAGCAATTTCCTGATGCTGGACAAGTGCTGCCTTCAAGCCCCTGCATATCGACGGCTACATGCCAATGCACCGACTTGGGAACGGACTGGCTGCTTCGCAAGCCGGCCAATATACTGAGGTCGTTCTCCGCGCCCGTAATTGCTGCAGCTCGTCAAACAGCAACCTTAGATTGGTTCCCGACGTGAACGTGATCTCGCCCCTCTGACCGCGAGAACACTGCCCCAAATCGCAATGCGTAAAATTCATCTCCCCTCATCCCGTGTCGGCCAGAATTTTGATTAAGCTCTTACGATCTCCTCGCCTGTTTCAGAAAAGGGACTCGTGTAGGCCTCGATAGTCGCTTCTCTCTCATCCAGGAATTCAAAGAGAAATAACTTGGTCCGCAGTTGGCAGAACCAAGAGTGCAAAGACCACTCACCCGGTTTGCCGCACATGAGCATCATGACGGGCCTTTGATTTCGCGCCGTCGGGGTTTTTATGATCGTTTTCAGGCATACTCGATCCGTCCAGCTCAGGCGGTTCGAAACGGCATCGGGGTGGGTGTGCCAGTCCCCGAGATACGTGTCCAACCTCCCGGAACGCTCATAGTGCTTCGCAATCTCTGCCTGTTGCCAGCTTTGATCAGGGAGAAAGCTGCTTCGCTCGTGAGATGCTCGGGGCCCGGCCGGGATCATTGCTGTTATGACGGCAACGTTGCTTTCGGCCCAGTACCCCATGAAGGTCCCACCCGTTTCCCGATCATACCAGAGGTCGGCATCCATCTGCATGTCCTGCATGATCGCCCGAGGCACCCACACTATGGGTTGCATCCGCATTCCTTCATGGGAGGCAACCCATCCACCCGCCAAGACGGCGGCACCCGCTTGATGCCGTCATGCAATGTGAGGGTGTGAACCAAGGATTCCTTGAACTCGGCTGGCTGCGAGAGAATGTCCACGGTCAACCGGACAGCTTCCAGCGATAATTCATGAAGATCGAATGAAGCCCCAGTGAAGGTCAACTCGGCGCATCCAGCCGGCTGATTTAGCGCGGAGATTTCTCCTGACCCAGGAGCTTTCTCGATCAAACCTTTCGCATAGGCAAATTCGCGGCAGGTTGGACAGCCGGATTTCGGCTGATAGGCCGCAACGACGCCCCCCTTCAAAGAGAGCGTCCCGAAAAGAGAGATCATCGGTTTGCCGGCGGACTTGCAGTGATCGGCCAGCAAACGTGAGATTCCGGAAGAGGCCGTTGCATCGATGACGACGTCCGCCTTCCCAAAAATCGGGGGTAGAACTGAATGGTCTCCTCCGTTCCCGTCGGCCGCCGTGGCTATGCCTACGGTGTGATGGATCGCCTCGACCTCGACGCTCGGGTATTCGGATTCCACGTGGTGCTTGACGGCGGTCGTCTTTCGCATTCCCCAGGCCGTCGCACCAAGCGGCCATCGGATCGAGTTTCCTGGTTCGACGATGTCATGGTCGATGACGGTGAGATGGGAACAGCCGTTGCGGGCAAGCTCAATCGCAACTGGGGCACCAATAGCTCCCATCCCGAAGATGGCAATCACCTTATCCTTCAAGACGCCGACCGATGGAACTCGGGCGCCGATGTCTGTGGCCCCGGCGCGGAGCGTGGGAACTATGATCATGGAGGGGCTGGTCCCTCTCTGTCCTTGCTTCACAGCCCGGAACGACTTTGCTGGTCCGTAACGCAGTGGAAATAGCCAGGTGTCGCCGTCAACACGGTGGCTGAGTTCCGTCGATTGGACCGTGACGGACATCGAAATAGCGGGCGAGCCACTATTGATCACGTCGCCTCCAAAGGTAAGCTGGCCCTGCGCCTTCCGCCAACCCTCGGGCGATGGCGGCGCGAAACGACCTACGCGCCTCCACGGAAATATGCCCGTGACCTTCTTCAATTGAAGTCCGGGAGGAAGCGGAAATTTCCGGGCAGCTAGAACGGACCCGTCCTTCGCCTTGATTTCCTCGACCACACCCTGGAATCTAATTTTGTCGTCTATCTTTTGAACGGAGTAAGACGACCGCAACGTGCCCTCTGTTTCAGCTCCTACATTCCAGGCAGTGTCGATCAACATATAGCTGCCATCGACATAGCCATCGAATGCCGGGGCGAAGGCGTTCCACCAGAATTCCATCGGTTCGCCCTGTGGATCTTCCATGCCCGTACCATTCAGAGCGTTGGCGAGTTGCTTCTCCAGAAGTTTCGCCAATGTCCACTCGATGGACCACAGTCCTGTGTCACGGCCCAACAGGCAAAGGTTGCCGTCGGTCGGTGAGCAATGCTTGTGCGGAAAAGTTTCCGGGTTTCCTCGAAGGGCGACTTGCGGGCGCACGAAGGGATAGCTGTCGGGGAAAACTGCGCGAAGCTGGCAGACTCCGGATGCCAGCGGCCATTCGAACTCGATGCTGAGCACCCCCTGTTTCAGCCGGTCTTCGTCGATTCGCAGCGAGTCTCGGGCGAAGAATGCCAGGTCACGGAGTTCGAAATCCAGCCGTCCGACGCAGGTATGCTCCCAGTGGGGGAGCATACCTGTTTTCAGATCGCCGTAGCCTATCCAGGTCATCCTACTGGACGATCCGGCGGCTGAGGTGGGTCCTTTGGGCCAGGCGGAACGCCGGGCGGACGACCCGGAACGCCATCTGGCGGGCCTGGGACCCAGTCGGGGGGGCCCGGCGGGGTATGGCCTGGATTGCCGGGGATTGGGGGCCGTGCCATGTCGATTCTCCTTTGTGATTGGTCGAAGATATAGATTTTCACATCGCGGCGTTCTCAGCTAAGCCGAGAATACGATTGCTTTATTCCCGTTGAGCATAATCCGCCTCTCCAGATGCAGCTTGACGGCCCGTGCAAGGACCCGGCTTTCGATGTCGCGGCCGGTCGCCACGAAATCCTCCGCGCTCATCGCATGCGTTACGCGCTCAGTCTCCTGATCTATGATTGGACCTTCGTCGAGGTCGGGCGTCACGTAATGCGCGGTCGCTCCGATAAGTTTCACTCCGCGCTCATACGCCTGATGATAGGGCTTTGCGCCCTTGAAGGAGGGCAGAAAGGAATGATGAATGTTGATCATCTTGCCGAAGAGGCGAGTTGACAGGTCATCAGACAGGACTTGCATGTATCGGGCCAGGATTACGAGATCCGGGCCAGTTTCATGTACGAGACCTAGCAGCCTTTGTTCCTGCTCGGTCTTGTTGTCCTTGCATACCGGCCAGTAATGATAGGCGAGGCCCTCCCGCTCGGCGACCCCACGGCTGTCTTCGTGGTTAGAGACGATCGCGACCACGTCCGCGTTCAGCCAACCGACCCTGATTTGGTAAAGCAGATGAAGCATTGCATGGTCGAATTTCGATACCATTATGATGATCTTCGGCCTACGGCGCGCATCGACGGTGTGAACACACAAACCGAAGCGGTCGATTGCCCGTTTGAGCGCACGCTCGATTGATGCGGTCGAAAGCGAATCGTCTCCTTCAAGGCCAGACGCATGAAGAAGCGATTGCTGGTGCGGTCCCAGAATTGGCTGCTCTCAGCAAGGTTGGCACCGAGCACAGCCAGTTCGGTTGCGACGGCCGCGACGATGCCGGGACGGTCTTCGCAGGTTAGAGTGAGAATCTGAAGTTGAGACATTGTACTTCGGGTCAAATCGATCTGGAGAGCTCGGGCAGGATAACGAAACGATCGCCGACCAGGCCGTAGTCGGCAACCAGGAAGATCGGCGCTTCCTCATCCTTGTTGATGGCGACAATGACCTTCGAATCCTTCATGCCGGCGAGGTGCTGGATGGCGCCGGAGATGCCGAGGGCAATGTAGAGATCAGGGGCCACGACCTTGCCGGTCTGGCCGACCTGCCAGTCGTTCGGCGCATAGCCGGCATCGAACGCTGCACAGGAAGCGCCGACGGGGGCACCGAGCTTGTCGGCGACGGGCTGGATGACCTCCTGGAATTTCTCCGAGGAGCCCAGCGCGCGTCCACCGGAGATGATGATCTTGGCCGAGGTCAACTCCGGAGGGTCAGTTTCGGAGAGCTCATTTTCAATGAAAATGAATAGACGCGGGTCGGCTGCCGCCGAGATATTCTCGACGGCAGCCGCATTGCCTTGGGAGGCGCTTGGAAACGAAGCGGTGCGCACGGTGATCACCTTCTTGGCGTCGGTCGACTGCACCGTCTGGATGGCGTTACCGGCATAGTTCGGCCGCTCGAAGGTGTCGGGAGAGATGACTTCGATGATCTCGGAGACCTGCGCGACATCGAGTAGTGCGGCCACGCGCGGCGCGACATTCTTGCCCGACGAGGTCGCCGGCGCAATGATGTGTCATAGGCGCCGGCTATGCTGACGACTAGCGTCGCCAGTGGTTCGGCAAGGCGTTCGGTCAGTTCGTCGGCTTCGGCGAGCAGCACCTTGCTGACGCCCTTGGGCATGGCGGCGGCATAGGCAGCTCCCTTGGCGCCCTTGCCGGCAACCAGCGCATGCACGTCCGAACCGATCTGCAGCGCCGCCGAAAGCGCCTTGGCGGTCTGGTCGGAAAGCGTCGCGTTATCGTGTTCGGCAATCAGAAGAATAGCCATGTTCTTGTCTCCGTTCCCATTTTCCAGCACGCCGGCTGTTCTCCCGTTGAGATACGGCCCACTCATGGGGTCGCGAAGCGAAGCTTCAGAGGACCTATTCGCGTCCCGCGCGCCATTCTCTGAATTTTAGGTTCAATCGTGCGCCCACGTCGGTGAACGGTCGCGGGGGCAATGCTTGGGGCTTCTCAAACGAGCGGAATATTTCGCCGAGTTTGGACCGATGCCCAACCAAGAGTTCGGCCGTCGCGATGCCCGCGGCGGTG
Organism: Mesorhizobium sp. M1027; assembly: GCF_040318745.1. Lineage (NCBI taxonomy): Bacteria > Pseudomonadati > Pseudomonadota > Alphaproteobacteria > Hyphomicrobiales > Phyllobacteriaceae > Mesorhizobium > Mesorhizobium sp. M1027. Next base: position 93,461 of record NZ_JAMYMW010000016.1, read on the forward strand.
GACTTGGTCCCGCCTATGCCGTTGCACGCGCATGCCGCGAAGATGCCGTCTGCCACCTGGCCGAACAGCGGCACCGAATTCCGCGTGAGCGCCATTGCGCCGGCCCAGCGATACTGCATCTTCAAGTGACGATGATCAGGAAAGCGGTCCGCGAACTTGCGGTCATGGAGGTCGCCCGCACTCTTGATCGAGGCGGCGCCGACTTCGATCTTCGGGTGGTAGGTGTAGCGGGAGCGTATAAGAATTCGGTCACCATCGGCCCCATTGATACGCCGTACAGTCGTGCCCATCGGCGCCGCCGGTGTCGCTCCCCATTTGCGGTATCCGCCCAGCGCGGAGGAAGTGAACGGCTCGGTGAGCGACGCGTAAGTGAAGACGTGGAGAAGTTCACCGCTTCCAAACCCGAAGCTCTCCGCGTGGCCGTTTGTCGCCAGGATCACCCGCCCTGCCCTGACTTCCCCCTTGGGAGTCTTCACAGTGCAGCCGCTTGACGAGGCTTGTATGGACAGCGCGGCCGTCCGCTCAAACAGCCTGACGGGCTCCTGAAACAAATCTGCAATGGCCCTCACCAGCGCTGTAGGTTGCACTATGACCGCACCGGGCGTGAAGAGCCCGGACTTGAAGCATCGCGTGCCCGTGACTTCCGCGATGTCCGTAGCACCTAGAACCTGGTTCGGTTCGCCCAACGACTTGAGCGTCAAGGAGTATGCTGCAAGGTGCTCGGTGCCGGCATCGGTCATGGCCACGCTGTATTTGCCGCTCGGATCGAAGACGTCCTCGTCCCAGCCATGCTCTTCCGCCAGGCGGGCGTAATGTTGGATGGCCGTCCGCGCTACCAGGATATCGTTGTGGCTTTTGGCAACAGCGTTCCCCCCGAAATTGCCCGACGAGATGTCATGGGGCAAATCAATGAGGAAGCCGGAGTTCCGACCACTGGCCCCGTTTCCGACCACGTCGGCATCAATGACGGCGACGGAAAGGTTCCGGTCGAGATCGGCCAGCCGAACAGCGGCGGCCAACCCTGCGAAGCCCGCGCCGATGACGACGACATCGACGGTGATGGCCTGATCCAGCTCGGGCGTTGGCGTCCTCGAAGGGAGCAACGCCGCCCAGCCGGACTCCACGCCATGGGCGGGAAGGCGACGCGCACGAAAGGTCTTACTGGTCATCATACCGCTTCTTGTTCAACCAGTGCGCCTAGCGCCGTCCGAAGCGCCGCAATGCGGTCCGTCGAAAGGGGACGGAACGGTTTTCTCGCGTTGCCGCAGCCATATCCTGTGAGTCCAGCGGCTGCATACACGCTTGGAACATACTCGCCGTCCCAAAGGAGGGACATGATTGGCTCCAGCAGCAGCCAGAGCGACTGCACATCGTCCCATCTCTTTTCCCGAGCGGCCCTGACGATCGCCACGCTGGTGCGTGGCGCAATGTTCGCGCCGCCCCAGATCAGACCAGAGCAACCGGCGAATAGGGAGAACGGGACGAGCGGATCGGCGCCGTTGATGACATCCAGGCCGGTGCCGATCAGCCTGATCTGCGCGACCAAGTCTCCGCTGCTGTCCTTGACGGCGCGGAATTCGGGCAGTTCGCAGAGTCTGCGGAGCAGGTCCGGCGTTATGCGTACACCGACCGCCTGGGGCACATTGTATCCAATGATGGGCAATCCGACCTTGGCAACTTCGGCGTAGAAGTCGAAGACGCTGTTGTCGTCCGACGGACCTTCGAAGAAGGGCGGGAGGATCATGACGCCGTTCGCACCGGAATCCTTTGCAAACCGCGTCCTTTCGATGACGTCGGCCGTGAGCAATGCCGAGGCCTGGGCAATCACCTTGGCCCTTCCGGCAACGATGCGCGCGCCACGTTCGATGAGGGACCTCGATTCATCTGGCGACAGGTAAACATGCATGCCTGTGCCGGAGCTGAATACGATTCCGTCGACGCCCGCGGCCAAATACCGCTCGATGAGTTCCTGGAAGCGGTCGAAGTCGATGCGCCCGTTCGAGTCGAACGGAGCCGTGATCGCGAGATTGAGACCGGAGAAAGCAAATGATGACATTTCAGAAACCTTCATTTGAGCTGCTCAGGTCGATCCAGAGCGTTTTGGTCTGGGTATACTGATCATGAGCGTGCAGGGACTTGTCGCGGCCGCCGAAGCCCGACTGCTTGTAGCCGCCAAATGGGGTTGCAGCGTCCCCCTCCCCGTAGCAGTTCACGGTGACGGTCCCGGCTTTGATCGCCCGTGCGGCCCGGAGCGCTCGTGTTCCGTCAGCCGTAAAAACTGACGCTGCGAGGCCATATTCAGTTTCATTGGCGAGGGAGACCGCTTCCGAGAGGGACTGCACCCCAATCACAGAGACGATTGGCCCAAAGATCTCTTCCCGGACGTGCTTGCTACGGTGGCGGTCGAATTCAATGATCGTGGGTTCGACCGTGGTCCCATTGAAGACCTTGCCGCCAGCCACAACCTTTCCCTCGCCTCCCAGATAGCCACTAACTTTCCCGAAATGGGTGGCAGAGATCAGCGGGCCGATGCGCGTGTCGGGATCAAGCGGGTCGCCTACAGTCCAGGATCTGGCGACTTCCGCCAGTTTTTCGATGAGGCGGTCCTTCACGTCATTGTGGACGAAGACTCGCGAGATGGCCGAGCAATTCTGGCCCATGTTCCAGAATGCGCCGTTGCCGATATGAGCGGCCACCGCGTCGAGATCGGGAACATCTTCCATGACAATGCAAGGATTCTTACCGCCCATTTCTAGTACGACTTCCTTCAAATTGCTCTCGGAGGAATACTTGAGGAAGCGGCGACCGGTCTCGGTGGAGCCGGTGAATGAAACAGCGTCGATATCGGGATGCCGGCCAATCGGTTCACCAACGTCCGGGCCGTCACCCGTCAGGACGTTAAACACGCCAGCCGGCAGGCCCGCGTCCAGAGCGAGTTCAGCGACGCGCAATGTGGTAAGCGAGGTCTCCTCAGCCGGCTTGACCACAATCGTGCACCCCGCGGCAAGTGCTGGCCCAATCTTCCATGCGAGCATGAGAAGAGGAAAATTCCATGGAAGAACGAGGCCAACGACACCGATCGGCTCGCGCACAATAAGGCCGAGCGACGCATCATTCGCTGGCGAAACCTGATCGTATATCTTGTCCACGGCCTCGGCATGCCATCTTAGGCTATTGATCGCCTCGGGCACATCAATGTTGATGCAGTCGCTAATGGTTTTGCCGCTATCCAGGCTTTCCATCAGTGCCAGATCGAGCGTGTTATCCTCGATAACGGACGCCAGCTTAAGAAGCACCTTTTTCCTGGTCGCCGGAGGCAACTTAGACCAACGGCCGTCCTCAAACGCTAGCCGGGCGGCAGCGACCGCCTTGTCGACATCCGCCGCCGAAGCCGCCGGAAGCTCCGCCAGGACCTTGCCCGTCGCCGGGTTTATCGTCGGAAATGTTTTGCCAGACAGGGCGGCCGTTTGCTCTCCGTCCACGATCATCCTGTTCGGCAATTTGAGAGCGGCCGCCTGCGTCTTGTAGTCGACTTTGTTCAGCATTTCTGTTTTCCCACGTGTCCCACTGACACTAGCAATGATTATTCCTCGAGTTCGCCCTGCATGCCGTTGGGCACGGCGTAGAGCGCTACGTCGTTTCGGAAAACTTCAAGATGGGCGCGCACCAGTTCGCCGGCCCGCTCTGCGTCCCTGGCTTCGATGGCCTCGATCATCTGGTCATGTTGCCGCGCAGCGGTTTCCTGGTCCGCCTGGATCCGCGGGCCGCCGTTTTGGCGATAAAAGATCTTTCCGATCCGGGCGTGATCGATGAGAAGCTTCTTGAGGCTGGGAAGCAGATAAGGGTTGTGTGCCATCTTTCCGATGTTGAGATGGAACTGGTGATTGAAGATCACCCTGTTCTCGACGTGGCCATCGGCAATGGACTGCCGGAATTTCTGCTGGGTGTGCTTGAGGACTTCGAGGTCACCAGGCTTGTGGTTGACAGCGGCGAGCTTCGTCGTTCCGACGTAGATCATCGGAGCAACAATCAGAAAATCCCGAAGCGTCTGGTAAGACATTACGGATACGCGCGCAGCGCGGTTTGCCTCAAGATCGACGTAACCCTCGCCCGCCATCTGCCGCATGAGTTCGCGGACCGGCGGACGGGACAGGCCGAATTCCTCGCTGAGAGCGACTTCGTCGAGAACCGCCCCCGGCTCGAGCTGCATCGTCAGGATACGATGCACCAGCGTTTCGGCAAGAATGCCCTTTCGGTCCGAGGCGGCAGGTTCAACCAAGCTCATTGCGGCTCCTCAATTTTCATAATAGACATATTGTAGACAAGCATCATGAGTCAAGATAGGAACCCCATAAGCGTTGACGCCTGAGGCATTACCCAGGGTCTTCCAACGGATGGAGCCAGACACGGTGTTTCAATCCTCACCCCGGCGCAGACAGACAACGTCTGTCCGACTGAAGGTCGGGTTTGTCCTGGCCCGCTCCTTCACGTTGACCGCCTTCGCCATGTTTATCGACACGCTTAGACTCGCTAGCGATGAAACAGATAAATCGGGCCGCATCAACGCCGATTGGGAGGTCCTGTCCAACACCCGGCAGCCTGTGATGTCGAGCTGCGGCGTTCAGGTCTCGCCAACCTCGCCATTCCTTGATTCAATCGAGTTTGATTACATTGTCGTCGTCGGGGGACGGTTGACCGACGGGGTGGCGGTTGACAAGGAAACCTTGCAATATCTTCGTGATGCTGGGTCCAAAGGCGCGCGACTGATCGGAATCTGCACCGGGACGTTCATTCTGGCCGAGTCAGGTCTTATGGCCGCCCATGAGACCTGTGTGAGTTGGCTTCATTACGTCGACTTTCGAGAGCGCTTTCCGGGGTTAAAGGTTCGAGCAGACAGAATTTATAACCTGGACCCGACCCGCGGGTCATGCGCAGGCGGCAGCAGCGCAGCCGATCTAGCGGCAGAGTTGGTGCGACAGCACATTGGCTATGCGGCCGAGCGAAACGCTCTGGAAGTGCTGCAGATCGACAAAGTTCGGAATGCGGAGAGCCTGCAATCGCGTCGGCCTCTGGCAATAGAGACAGATGACCCGAGGCTTCGAGCTGCTCTGTTTTTGATGGAGCAAAACATCGAGAACACCATGTCTGTTTCCAAGCTCGCTATAACATTGGGAATTTCTCGACGACAACTCGAACGGCTGTTTTTCAAAGAGGTGAACAGCTCTCCTGCGCTTATCTACCGACGCTTGCGGCTGGAGCGCGCAAAGCAACTTCTTAGGAGGATCGATACTCCTTTGATCGAGGTCGCTCTGGGGGCAGGTTTTGAGAATGCCTCTCATTTCTCCAGGGTCTTCCGAAGGGCCTACGGCCAACCACCCAGCGTCTGGAGGCGGTCGGAACTTACGTCTGAGAGTGTTGGACCGTGAGCGTTGGAACAGCATGACTGGAGCCGACCCGCTGTGCAACTCGGTGGGGCAGTTGTCCGTCATACCGTCTCACAAGAATTAGGAGCATCTCATGCAGAATACTGACAGTTTGGAACAGCGCTCCTCGATAGAGGCCCCTTCATTTGACGTGATCATTGTGGGTGCCGGCTTTGCCGGAATGTACATGCTTCATCTCGCGAGGGAACTTGGCCTCACAGCCACTATTCTGGAAACTGCGCCGGGCGTGGGTGGGACCTGGTTCTGGAACCGATATCCCGGGGCGCGGTGTGACGTCGAGAGCATGCAATACTCCTACTCGTTCTGCGAGGAGCTGCAGCAAGAGTGGCGCTGGAGCGAACGATACTCATCGCAGCCTGAGATTTTGAAGTATGCAAACCATGTCGCGAACAAATTCGATCTTCTCCGTGACATCAGATTCAACTCCCGAGTAGCAAGCGCAATTTTCCACGAAGGGGAGGATGTTTGGCAGGTTTCCACCGCTGGTGGAGAGCATTATCGTGCGAAATGGTGCGTTATGGCGACCGGCTGTTTGTCCGCTGCCCAGCGCCCGAACATCCCAGGCTTGGGTACATTCAAAGGCGAAATTTATCACACGGGAAATTGGCCCCAAGAGCCGGTAGATCTGGCCAGCCGGAAAATCGGCGCCATTGGTACCGGATCGTCGGGGATCCAGGTGGTTCCGGAACTCGCGAAACTGGCAAAACACCTTTACGTTTTCCAACGGACCCCGAATTTCAGTATCCCGGCGCGCAATCAGCCCATGGATAGCGCCTACGAAGCCGAGTGGAAGCAAAGCTATGCGGAACGGCGCATGGCGGCCCGCACGATGCCGGCAGGGATTTTGTCTGACATAGGTACCAAATCTGCGCTGGCCGTATCTCCGGAAGACCGCCTGCAAGAATATGAAAGACGTTGGGCTGCAGGGGGCACCGGATTCACCGGCGCATATTCCGATTTGCTCAAGAATGAGGACGCCAACAGCACAGCTGCTGAGTTCGTCCGGAAAAAAATTCGCGAGGTTGTCACAGATCCCGCTGTCGCTAACCTGCTGGCGCCGGTCGATCATCCGATCGGTAGCAAGCGCATCTGCGCTGATACAAACTACTTTGCAACGTTCAACCGGCAAAACGTGACCCTGGTTGACCTGCGCTCTAATCCTCTACAGGAGGTCTCGGAAAACGGCCTGACCGCGGGCTCCCAATTCTATGAGCTCGATACGTTGGTGCTCGCTACAGGGTTCGACGCCATTACCGGCGCGCTGAGCAAGATCGATATGGTCGGCCGCCAAGCCCTTACGCTAAAAGAGAAATGGCGGGACGGCCCGAACACATACCTGGGCCTGATGACATCGGGATTTCCCAACCTGTTCATCGTCACCGGGCCGGGAAGCCCGTCGGTGTTGACTAATGTCATCGTAGCCATCGAAGATAATGTCAAATGGATCGCTGATTGCCTGGCCTACCTCAAAACGCGAGGCGCAGAGACTATCGAAGCAACGGCCTCGGCCGAAGAAGGTTGGATGGAGCATGTCGGGCAGGCGGCTGAAGGCACGTTGTACACCAAGGCGAAGTCCTGGTACCTCGGCGTTAACGTGCCCGGGAAACCCGCCGTGTTTATGCCTTATGTCGGCGGGGTGCCGACCTACCAGAAGATCTGCGAGGAAGTAGCGACCGACGGCTACAGGGGCTTTGTTATCGAAGGGCGCTCGGAAAGCCTGCGTGCGCGCCAGGCGGTCGGATGAGCGGCGAGGTCGCAGGGAAGGTTTGCGTCGTTACCGGAGGCAGCCGAGGGATCGGTGCCGCGATCTGTGCGCTCTTTGCCGACCACGGCGGTAAGGTAATCAACCTCGATCTCGATCCGCCAGCAATTGAAGCCGGCATTCCATTCTGTCGTGTTGATGTGACGAGTGAACAGGAAGTCGTAGCTGTCGCACAAATGATCGCCCGCGATCACGGCGGCGTAGACATCCTTGTCAACAATGCGGTCCCAATGCGGCTCGCTTATAACGCGGCCAAGGCCGCCGTCATCTCAATGACCAAGGTGCTAGCCATCGAATGGGCCGGCTACGCGATCCGGGTCAACGCAGTGGCCCCAGGCATGATTGAAACAGAGATGCTCAGGAAGGCTATCGATGACGGCGATATGGATGTCGATGCCTACATGGACCAGTTGCCAATGCGCCGATTTGGCCAGCCCCGTGATGTTGCTGAAGCTGTTCTCTTCCTTGCGTCTGCCCGGTCCAGTTACGTGACCGGGCAAGTCATCGTACCTGATGGCGGGTGGACAGCCTTCAACTGGATTCCATGGAGCGGCGACCCGGAAGTCCCACGTCAAGAGCGAAGAGACTGCCAAGGCCCATTCGGCACTCAGCGCCAGCGGCCGCATGCGACGCCTGGCGCGGCAAAAACTGAGGCCTGAATTTACTTCCATGTAGCCCTGGAGTAACAGTTATCTATGTCCAATTACCGACGGCTTCCGTTAAGCGCACTACGCGCATTTGAAGCTGCCGCACGGCATATGAGTTTTACCAAGGCTGCTAACGAGCTTTCGGTTACTCAAGCGGCGGTCAGTCGCCATATTCTGACGTTGGAGGACCATCTCGACATCCAGCTGTTTAACCGCGGTAACCAAAAGGTGTCGTTGTCGCCGGCTGGCGAGGAGCTATTTGAAGCGGCGACCTTGAGCCTCGCCCATATTGCAGCAGCCTTCGACAGTGTGAAGCGACGCGAGAAGGCCCGGCGCTTGACGGTCGGCATGCCGATGTCGTTCGCGACCCTGTTCATGAGCCAACGAATTGGTGATTTCGTAGCGAACAACCCGGAGGTAGACCTGCACTTGGTTTCGCTTGAACGGAGCCCCGCCCCCGCGACAGATGGTTTTGACGTGTCGGTCGTCATGGGATATCTGGCCCGTCCCGGGTTCACGGCCACAGAGCTTTTCAGCGAGGAAGTCTTCCCGGTCTGCAGCAATTCCTATCAGTCACATTCACGTATTTTGAAGCCCGAGGATCTCGTCAACGAGGTGCTCCTGGTTATGGACGACCAGCATTGGGCCGCTTATCCATGGTCCCCCTTTGACTGGGTGCATTGGCTCGGGCAGTTCGGCGTCTCGTCGGACTTCAAACGCGTTATTACGTTCAATAACTATCCTACGATGATGCAGGCTGTCCTTCGAGGCCATGGTATCGGGTTAGGCTGGCGTCATCTGGTCAACGATTTCCTCAAAGAAGGGACGCTGATCCGACCTTTGACTGAAAGCTGCCTCACCGGGCGAAAACATCATCTCGTCATCCCAGACACAGCCATCGAGCGGGAAGATGTTCAGATATTCCGCAACTGGTTGATTGCACAGGTCGAAGACCTTAATCCGCCGGCAGCGGCTGCAGACTCGATGGTGACTTTTCAGACCGAGGCAACTTCAACCCAACAAGGCCTTCCGCCGCAGGATTAGCCATCGTCTGAGCAAATGCGGCAATGCGGTACCTACCGAACGGTGAGGGTGAATTCTCAACAAGGTGCAGCAATCACCTTCTCCATCTGCTTCTGGCGGCCTCGGGCACATGCCTGCGAATTGAGAAAACGCCACCGTCGCTTAGCAGGAGCAAGGCCGTCCTGAGCTAATTTAGCCCATGTAATATCCGCCATTCACGTGGATGGCTTCGCCTACGATATAGCTAGACGCGCTGCTGCACAGAAAAGCTACGACATTAGCAACTTCCTCGGCGGATCCGACACGGCCGGCAGGCGTCGCGTCCAGGAACTTATCCCCGTTCTGGCGGAGCAAATCCTCGATCATGGGGGTGTTAATGGTGCCCGGAGAAACCGTATTGACCCTTATTGCCGGAGCAAGTTCCTTGGCTAGAGATCTGCTGAGCGCAAGGACCGCTCCTTTTGATGCAGCGTAATGGCCGCCGGGCGAGCAGCCTTGATGTGCGGCGCCTGATGCGATGGTCACAATTGTCCCGCCTGCCCTCATATGGGGAATGGCCCGTCGACAGATATAGAACACTCCGTCAAGGTTGATCGATATGGTTCGGCGCCAATCTGCATCCGTCAAGGTCGACACGGGCTGTTCGTCGTAAATCCCAGCTGCGGGTACGACGTGATCAATACATTGAAATTGAGCCAGGCAAGCCGAGACGACCGCATCAGCATCAGACGGGTTGCTAGCGTCATATCTGATAGCGATCACGCGCTCCGCTGACGGGTCCAGCGATGTGGCTAACCTGGAAACGCTGTGATGATCGTAATCGGCCAGCACCATGCGTGCCCCTGACTGGTTAAACACCCAAGCAATTGCGCTCCCAATGCCACCGGCGGCGCCTGTTACGATGACAACCTGATCCAATAGGCTGTTGTTGGGCAAATGTTTCCCCAGAGCCGTTCTATTAATGGCAGCCCAGCCTAGCGCGAGGCTCTCATGACCGATCTATAAACAGCCACTCACCTCGCTTCAAATGAGTTTTCATGCAGGGAGGAATAACCAAGGGTCATGGCGATAGGTAGCTTATCAAACGTACGGTGACGCAATCCGAAACGAAGCTTACCTGCCCCTGGCTCTCGGCCCAGCCCCCATCCACGGCTATCATCCTGATAACATTTATTCCTCAGCGGCATAACTTTTTATACGGTTGTTTTGTAGCCACCGCGTCGGTAGCGTCCTTAGAACAGTCAGACGGAACGCCTTCAAGCCCTGCTGAAGCTCCGGTACCGACCGGGCTGACGGTGCAGGGCCAGGACACCCATACCCCAAGTCCGGGTATGCCGCGCTAGCTCAGCTTTAAGCGCTCCCAGCCGTAAAGTTGACGTGGTTTAGGGCGGCCGCAGGCTGGCTACCGGAATCCTGAGCGCTTGCACCACCGCAGCTTCGGATCTTGGCTGAAAGGACGATTTGTGAACGCTGAAGATGTACTAGACCCGTTCAAGAAGTGGCACATCCCGTTTGGTGAATGGGTAGATTCCGGCCTGGGGTGGATTGTCCAAGAGTACCGTCCGTTCTTTCAAACCTTGAAGTGGCCCATCGACAAGCTTCTGACCGCATTTGATCTTGCACTCAATGGCATTCCACCCGGGGTCACGATTGTTTGCTTCGGTCTGGTCGCGTGGCAACTGGCTGGATGGCGGCTTGCTGCCCAGATCGTAGGCTTGCTGGTGATTATCGGTTTCCTCGGCATCTGGGGTGAAACAATGACAACATTGTCGCTGGTTTTCACGGCGGTGCTCGTATGCACGGTCATCGGCATACCGCTAGGCGTGCTCGCCGCTCGAAGTGACCGCGCAGCTGCGATCTGCCGACCGATCCTCGACACAATGCAAACGATCCCCTCGTTCGTCTACCTGGTGCCAGTGGTCATGTTGTTCGGTATCGGCAACGTTCCCGGTGTCATCGTGACGATCATCTTCGCGCTTCCGCCCGTTATCAGGCTGACAACACTGGGCATCCAGCAGGTGTCTGAGGAAGTGGTCGAAGCTATGCGTGCTTTCGGAGCAACCAACCGGCAGCTTCTTTTCAAAGCCCAATTGCCTCTGGCTCTTCCGAGCATCGTCGCGGGTGTGAACCAGACATTGATGATGTCGCTTTCGATGGTTGTCGTAGCTTCCATGATCGCCGTGGGCGGCCTTGGGCAGATGGTCCTCCGCGGCATTGGACGCCTGGACATTGGTTTGGCCGCAACCGGTGGGATCGGCATTGTCTTCCTCGCGGTTATTCTAGATCGCTTGGCCCAAGCTGCGATGTCACGGCGGCGAAGCTTTGCGGGCGTTGCGTGGCACAGGCGGGGCCCAGCCGCGCTCTTCACCCCCTTCTTCAGGAACTTCCAAACCTCGCCGGCGGGATATGGGGGATTAAACAACGGCCGGCAGAAATTAGCGATGAACAACGACTGACAACAATGGGAGCGACTTATGAGCAATCGGCTTACAATTGAGAAGCGTTTTCGGGGATTTACCGCAGCCTTGACGCTGCTGGGCACTCTCGCCTTATCTACGGGGTACGCTTCTGCTGAGGATCTCCCGGGCAAAGGCGTTACAGTAAAGCCTCTGGTCAATGGCATTGCCGAGGAAATGTTCGAGGCATACATCGTCAAAATCGGCCTTGAAGATCTGGGCTATACCGTCCAGGAGCCATCATCGGCGCAGATTCCTCTCGCCCACCTGGCCGTAGCTAGCGGTGATGCCGATTACTACACGCCGCACTGGTATCCTCTACACATAACGTTCGCTGAAAAGGCCGGCGGGGACGCCAAGGCTCATCGGGTTGGGACTCTGGCGAAGAACTCAATCCAAGGATACTCGATCGACAAGGCCACTGCCGACAAATACGGCATCAAGACGATCGATCAGCTCAAAGACCCCAAACTCGCCAAACTGTTCGATGTCGATGGGGATGGCAAAGCCGACCTTTATGGGTGTGATCCGGGCTGGGGCTGCGAACGTATCATCGAACACCACCTTGATGCATACGGCCTGCGGGATACGGTGACGCACAAGCAGGGCGAATATTTCGCGCTCCTGGCGGATGTCATCCAGAGAATTCAGTCTGGTAAACCAACGTTGTACTATGGCTGGGTCCCAATGTGGGTAAACGGGGTTCTTCGGCATGGCGAGGAAGTGGTCTGGCTGACGGTACCGTTTACGGCGTTGCCGGATGAGCAGACTGGGGCCGACACGGTAGTCCCGGGCATCGGAAACATGGGTTTCTCCGTGAACAGCCATCATGTCTTTGCGAACACGGCTTTTCTGGAGAAAAATCCAGCCGCAAACAAGTGGTTCGAACAGGTCACGATACCGATTCAGGACATAGATGATGAGAACCTGCTTATCCACAAAGGTGAAAAGACCAACGAGGCGATCCATGGTCATGCCGAGGCCTGGAAGAAGGCGCATCTCGACCAGTGGAATGCCTGGATAGCGCAGGCGAAACAGGCAGCCGCCAAGTAAGCTGAACTGCGAGGATTTATAGTCGCCCGGGATCCTATGCGGTACCGGGCGACACCTCTCAACCTTGGAGCTTAACTTGAAAGCGCATGCAATAGAATTCAAAGACGTATGGAAGGTCTTCGGGACAAGCCCGAAATTCAACCTTGCGAGCGTCCAAGGCGACAATCTTTCGAAGGCTGAGCTGCTTGAGAAACATGGTTGCGTGGTCGCCGTGGCCGGAGTCTCGTTCAAGGTCGAGGCTGGCGAGATCTTCTGTGTGATGGGTCTATCCGGAAGCGGCAAGTCGACCTTGGTTCGGCATGTCAACCGACTGATCAAACCCAGTGCCGGGCAGGTTATTGTCAGCGGAGAAGACATCAATCTGAAGTCAGAAGACGAGATGCGACAACTCCGTGCCCGTTCAATGGGAATGGTTTTTCAAAATGTCGCTCTGCTCCCTCATCGCACCGTCCGCGACAATGTTGCCCTGAGTCTGGAGCTTCGGAAGATCAATGCTCGGCAGCGCCACGAAATAGCTGAGGAAAAGCTTGAGCTGGTGCAGTTGTCCGGATGGGGCGACAGGTATCCTGATGAGCTCTCGGGAGGAATGAAGCAGCGTATAGGACTGGCCCGGGCACTGGCAGCCGATCCTGCCATATTGTTGATGGATGAGCCATTTTCAGCGCTCGACCCCCTTATCCGGCGTGAGCTCCAGGATCAGTTCAGGGAACTGTCAACGAAGCTGAACAAAACGACGCTCTTCATCACGCATGATTTGGATGAAGCAGTGCGGCTCGGCCACCATATCGGGGTCATGAAAGACGGAAAAATGCTTCAAATCGGGTCTGCTGAAGACATCCTCGGCAACCCGAAAGATCCGTATGTCGAGAAATTTGTCCAAGGCAGTAGCCGCTTGAAGCTCCTGAAAGCCGAGTCGGTCATTCTCCCCATTAGCGACTATGAGAATTCCGGCGATGGCATCGCGCTGGCAGACGCTCCAAGGATCGAGCTGAACGTTCCCATCAAGGAACTGGTCGAGTTGTCAAACCGAAATCAAAACATGCCGCTTGTTGTTGTCGATGAGGCCGGAGTTGACGTTGGAATTGTGACCGCATCCTCCCTATTGCGTGGAATCCAGGAAAGACTTTAGGCTGTCAGGCGCCTATGCGCATAACCTCAGTTCATAACCAAGATGATTTTTTATTGTTAGTGATCAGCTAGTTTGTGCACTACATTCTACGTTAAATAGGGAATCAAAAGTATGTCTGCACGATCAGGTGGCCGAGACGCTCGTCAGAAGATGCGTTCAGAGAGAGCTATAACATATATGCCCCCAATGGACCGGGGTATTCCGTATATGGATTTGCTCAGCGCGGATGAATTGCAGCGGCTGCATGATTATTCGATGCAGATACTTGAAGAGATTGGGATCGAATTCCGCGATGACGAGGCCATTGCGCTCTGGCAAGCGGCTGGGGCCGACGTGACAGGCCAGCGCGTTAGGATCGATCGAAATCTTCTACTGGAACTGGTCGCAAAGGCTCCAGAAACCATCACAGTCCACGCGCGAAACCCTGCCAAGACGGTCTCTCTCGGCGGTCGGAGAACCATCTTTACGCCAGCATACGGATCTCCGAACGTGCTAGACCTCGAAGGCAAGCGGCGCAACTCGACTATCGCCGATTTCGTGAATTTTGCAAAGCTCGCTTATCAAGCGCCTGCAATGCATATGACGGGCGGTGTCCTATGCGAGCCGATGGACATTGCAGTCCCCAAGCGCCATCTGCATATGAACTACAGCCTAATCAAATACTCTGACAAAGCATTCATGGGCGCCGTGACGTCGCGCGAGCGCGCGGAAGATACCGTATCGATGGCCAAAATCGTCTTCGGTGACGAGTTTATCCACAACAACACTGTCACCGTGTCGATTGCGAACTGCAATTCGCCGTTGGTGTGGGACTCCACGATGCTCGATGCGGTCAAGGTCTATGCCGCGAGTAATCAGGCGATCCTGTTTACGCCCTTCGTGTTGGCAGGCGCCAGCACACCGGCCAGCACTCTGGCGGCCGTCGCGCAGCTCAATGCCGAGGCCTTGGCCGGCGTAGCCTTCGCGCAGCTCGTCCGGGCTGGAGCCCCTGCCATCTATGGCCAGTGGTTGGCGACCGTTTCAATGAAGAGCGGAGCACCGATGGCAGGAACGCCGGAAATCGACCACATGAACATGTTGGTTGGCCAGCTCGCGAGACACTACAAGCTCCCCTGGCGTTGCAGCGGGATGTGCACGAGCTCGAAGTTGGTCGACGCACAGGCCGGATATGAGGCAGCCCGCAATATGTACGGCGTACTGATCGCCGGGGCGAACTTCGTTCTTTCCACCACCGGTTACCTTGAGGGCGCCCTCACCCAAAGCTACAGCAAATTCATGCTTGATGCAGAGCAGATGGTGATGTTCTACAAGCTTGGGCAGGGCTTGGTGATGAGCGAACTGGATGAGACGCTCGATGCGATCCGACAGAGTGAGCCGGGAAGCCATTATCTCGGAACCGCGCATACGCTGAAGAATTTCGAGCAGGCGTTTTTTGTGCCTGACCTTATGAACCACGACAGTTATGAGCAGTGGACCTTTGCAGGTTCAAGGGACGCAGACACGCGCGGGCGTAACGCCGCTGAAAAGGCACTGAGGGAATACGAGGCCCCGCCGCTTGACGAAGCCATCGATGAAGAGCTTCTCGACTTCATGAAACGCAAGGAACTTCAGATCGGCGACGCTGTCCTTTAGACGGGGCAGCTCGCCTTTAGACGGGGCAGCTCGGAGATACACCTAGGGGCGCGTTCCAGGCACCGAGAACGATCATACGCCGCAGGTGGCGATTGGCTGCCTCCGCCGGCCGATGAACCGCCTCCTCTAGACTTAGCCGAAATCGCACCAGGCTTGCAGGGGAATGCTCGGCGAGTCCTTCCCAAAGGTATGGAAGAAGCTGATGAACGCACCTCCCGACATGAATGCCATGAAGCCGTTGTTAACGCTTGACGATCAGTTGCACGGTGGCCACCCAGTCGAACTGGTTGTCCTGGTGGTGCCAGGGTTTTCGCAGCTGGCACTACACGCGTTCCTTGAGCCGTTTCGCATCGCCAATATGCTTGCGAAGGCAAAGCTGTTCCGCTGGCGAATAGCTGGACTTGACTCGCGCCCGGTCGAGGGTGCCAGCGGCATCTCGGTGGCCGTTGATATCACGATCGATGAATTGGACACATGTATCGGCGGCCGGGGACCCCATCATCTTGCAATCGTCGCCGGCGAGCCGGTGGTGCGGAGGCTACCGGCCCAGATCAATAACGTCGTGCGGACATTTGCACGGCGCGGAATTGCAATATCCGCGGTTGGAACGGCCACCTGGCTTCTGGCGCAGACAGGCTTGCTTGCAGGCACGCGCTGCACGATTCATTGGTCGCGACTAGCCGCATTTTCGGAGATGTTCAGCCAAACTCAGATCCGTGATGCACTATTTGTGAAAGACGGTCAATTTTCGACATGTGCTGGTGAACTGGCAGCCTTCGACTTGGCCGTTGATCTGATTGCGGGTCATGTCGGTGGGTTGGCCGCCCAGGAGGTTTGCCGGTACGCAACGGTTGAAGGTCAACGTTCAGGTACGAACCGTCAGACCGGCCCCTCAGGTTTGGCCTTTGCCGGTGCAAGCGATAAGCTTCTGATGGCCATGCGGCTCATGGAAGAGTACGTGGAATATCCCCTGAGCATGAGCGAGGTTGCGCGTAGGGTCGGAATATCGCGACGTCAGCTGGAGCGTTTGTTTGCAAACCACGTGCATATGCCCCCTGTGCGTCATTACCTTCGCATCCGTGTCGAGCACGCCAAGCGCCTGATCGAAGGTACAAGCTTGCCTATAATTGATATCGCAATGGCCTGTGGGTTCATTTCTGCTTCGCACTTTGCAAAGTGTTTCAGGACCTTCCACGGTGTGTCGCCCCAGCAATGCCGTATCGCGCTACCAGCTTGGGTCGGGCCGGGCCTCGGCTGATTGAAAACGGGCGCCCCTGTTTCTCGCAGCCCGCGTCGGTCCAATCGGCGTCGACTGCGTATAGGTGACAGCCCAGCTTCACTCAGGGGAAAGCGTACGAACGCGCGGCGGGGCGTCCCTCTACCGTTTGCACTACCGCAGTCGGCGTGCTGCCGGTCTGTAAGAGCGCGCTCGAGCCTTAAAGGACCTGCAGCTGTACGCAACAAACAGGCTACACCGCAATCCTGGGGCGCCCCGAGGCAACCGCAACCACCTGTGCCTCAATGAAGAGGCGCTGGCCTTCCACGGTCGAAACCCGATATTCGGTGGTGACGTCGATCTCAGCACTGTCGGTGCCTGCATCCATTGCCGTGTGTGCAACAATAGCGCGGACATCGGCTTGGGCAGCCGCGATCGCCGCCGCCTCGTCGAGGAAATCGCGCACGGTTTCACCCGAGGCGAGACGAAACAGCCCTTCCTTGGGTTGGCTGACTTGTGCCTCGGCTGACACGCGCACCTGGCCGACGACGGCGCCGAGCGCATTGGCGACGTCAGTGTCCTCCGGCACCAGGCAATCATTGCCGACGAGGGCCCGCAGCCCGGCGTAGTGCAGCGGCGCCGAGGCGCCTAGGCCGATGACCGGGCGGTCGAGCGCGACGCTCAGCCGAGCGATGCCAGGATGCGCGTCGACGGCACGCTGCACCAGTGCGTGCGCTACCGCTGCGGCCCCATCGAGTCCGTCTTCGGTGAACGCGGTCTCAAGGATGACCTCGGCCGACCAGCGCGTCAGTGTCACCAGCACACGCTCCGAAATAACTTCCGGCGACACGGCGATGGGATGGCCACGGCCGTCACGCTTGCTGGCAAAAACTTCGGCGCCGATCCGGGCAGCCACCGGATCCCAGTTCGTCTGCTTACCCAGCAGATGCGCCGCGTCCGACGGGGTGAAGCCGCAAATGTGCACCAGCCCGCGCGAGACCAGGCGGTTGAGCGTCGCGTTCTGGGCGTTGGAGGTCAAAAGCTTGTCGATGGCGAGCGGCACGGCCCCGATCGCCTCGTATAGCCGCTCCTCCGGAGCGGTGAGGCCGGCCGCGAGCCTGTCTGGCACGCCGGTGCGCACCGCGAAGCGGCCGTCCATGCGGCCGGGGTTGGGCGCGCGCAGCTGCCGTTCGAGCTCCGACCTGACCGCGGCGCCATGCTCCATGCCGGCCAGCGCCAGCGGCACCAGGCGGCGCGGCCCCAGCAGGATTTTCGGGTTGAGCGCGCCATCCTCCAGCGTCACTTCGGAATCGCCGCCGAGGCCGTAGGTGCGCATGGCGACAGCCTCGACCATGGTGCGGAAACCACCGACAGTGGCGCCTTCCGGATCGAGCCGGGGCCGGCCCTGGTCCAGCACGGCGACGTCGGTGGTGGTGCCGCCGATGTCGGAGACCACCGCGTTGTCGAGCCCGGTCATGTGGCGGGCGCCGACCAGGCTGGCGGCCGGGCCGGACAGGATGGTCTCGATCGGCCGCTGGCGGGCAAACGCCGCCGACACCAGCGCGCCATTGCCGCGCACCACCATCAGGGGTGCCGCGATGTGGCGCTGCTTAAGAAAGCCTTCGGTGGCCGCCACCAGTCGGTCGATCATCGAGACCAGTCGGGCGTTGAGCAATGTCGTCAGCGCCCGGCGCGGGCCGCCGAGCTTGGCCGACAGTTCGTGACTTGATGTGACCGGCAGACCGGTCTTTTCGCGGATCAGCTCGCGGGCGGCAATCTCATGCGCCGGGTTGCGGGTGGCGAAATAGGAACACACGGCAAAGCCGGAGACCGAGGCGCTTAGCTCAGGCAATGCGGCTAGCAGTCCGGACAGGTCGAGCCCGGCGGTGTTGCCGTGCACGTCATGACCGCCGGGGCAGAAAACCACCGGATCGGTGCCTAGTGCGGCCTTCAGCCCGTCACGCGCAAGGTCGGCCTCTGAGAAGCCGATCATGACCAGCGCCACCCGGCCGCCCTGGCCCTCGACCAGCGCGTTGGTGGCAAGCGTCGTCGACATCGAAACCAGCTTGATCGCGGCCGGATCGGTGCCGGCCTTCTGCAGCACCGCGTCCACGGCGCCGGAAATACCGACAGCGAGGTCGTGCCTGGTGGTCAGCGCCTTGGCTTTGGCCAGCACCTTGCCCTTATTGGGCCCGTGCTGCGGGCCTTCCGTTTCGGACCACAGCACGGCTTCGGTGTAGGTGCCGCCGGTGTCAATCCCGAGGAACACCGGCTTGGGATTGATCTTTCTCCTCATCGCCGACAGCCGTTCGGCGGGAGTTCGATGGGCCCGTGCTGCAGCCGCAGCGCGGCAATCTTGCTCCCTTGAAAAGCGCACATTGGGCCGATGGGCATCCCCGCTTTTTCCAGCGAGCCAAACAACCCACCGCTACGCGTTCCAAGCCGCCGGCGCACCGTTATGCCTGGGCTTTCGTCAGCTTGGCCCGATACTCTTCATCCAAAATCGCTGGCAAGGAAATCTTTTTGGTGCGCGCGCCGTCGACGGATATCATTTCACCGCTCACAAAACTGGAATCGTCACTGGCCAGCCAGAGGACCGCATTAGCTATCTCCTTCGGAGCGCCAATCCTTCCCACCGGGTGAAGCTGTCCCAATTCCCGCTCAATCAAGCTTCGATCAGGGTGCATCTCTACGTATGCACGATTAAGATCAGTGTCGATCCAGCCCGGACAAACCGTGTTGACACGGATGCCGTCGGGCCCAAGGTCAACGGCCAGCCCGAGCGTAAGGCCGTGCACGCCGGCCTTCGAGGCCGCGTAGGCGGTATGCCATGGGTTGACCATGTACCCTTCGACCGACCCAATGTTGACGATGGCACCGGCGCCCTGACGCCTCATTTCCGGGACCACATATTTTGCCATCAGGAAAGGGCCGCGAAGATTGACCGCCATGAGCCGGTCCCACTCTTCGGCTGTCTGGTCATCAATGGACTTGTGCATGACCAGACCCGCATTATTGACCAGAATATCGATCCTGCCGAACTTCTGAAGGACCTCATCGACGAATGTGCGGATCGAAACTTCCTTGGTGACATCGAGGTAGAGAGAGGTAATCTCCTCGCCGCCATGGGAATCCGAAGAACGGTCGTCGCGCAGGTCACCGACGACAACGATGGCGCCTTCCTCGGCAAGCTTCTCCGCTATCGCACGCCCTATGCCTTGGTTGCCGCCCGTGACGATGGCAACCTTGCCTGATACCCGATTAACCAAAATATCCTCCTATCCTGCCGTGAAGCCGCCATCTATGGGAATTGCTACCCCGGTGATGTGCCTGGCGTCCTCGCTCGCGAGGAAAAGCGTCAAACTGGCAATTTCCTTGGGCGTCGCCACCCGGCCCTGGGGTATTGAATCGACGTTTCTCTGCAGGATTTCTGCTGCTGTAACAGGCTTGCTATGGGCCGAGACGAGCATTGGTGTATCGACGGCGCCGGGGCAGACCGCGTTAACGGTGATTTGCTCCTTGGCGTGATCAAGAGCCATGGCCCGTGTCATAAGAACGACCGCGCCTTTTGAAGCACAATATGCCACCAGCCCAGGGCAGCCAACCAACCCAACATTCGAAGCTATGTTGACGATGCTTCCGCCGCCGGTCGTGCGCATGGATTTCACGGCGGCGCGGCTGAAATAAAACACGCCGGTTACATTCGCGTCGAACGTCTGCCGCCAGTCGTCGTCCGTGGTATCGACGGCACTTCCCCGCCGGATAATCCCGGCGCTATTGACCAAAACGTCTACCCTTCCGAACCTCTCGACAGTGGACCTGATCACCTGGTCGGCAAATGAAGAGTCCGCCACATCACCCAGCATCAACAATGCCGTGCAACCCAGATTTTCAACCGCCTCCAAGGCTCGTCGACCCCGGTCCCGATCACGACCAACCAGTACCAGCGACGCCCCCGCTGTGCCGAAGGACTCTGAGACCGCTTCGCCTATTCCTGACGTTGCGCCCGTGACAATCACTATCTTCTTGGAATGCGTCATATGCCGATTGCCCGTAAAACGATTAGGCCTGGCGGGCAGCGCCGCCGGGCAGACTTCGTGATCTAGGGCCCCGCACCGGTCCTCCGCAAGCGACCAAAAAGTCATGCGCTGGACAAGCTGAAGTCATGACGCCTCCCAGCGGCAACTAGACCTAATCCCAGACCTGGGGCGAAGTCATGACCCCTGGTTATCCAGCCCCGCAGTAATACTCATTTGAATGAAGGTCAGCCGCTGCCTATAGCTCAATATCGCGGCGTTCTGCGTGGCCGCGCATGCTGCCTGGCTCGTGCTGCGATCCGCGAAAGTGGCCCTGACAAGCTATGATCAAGCTTATCCGCAGACCAATGAAGGAGCGGGCTATGCCGGTTATCCACATCGAAACGTTCAAAGCTGACGACGACAAGAAGGCAGAAATTGCGGCCGAGATCACCAAGTTGTTCTGCGAGAGGTCCGACCTGAAACCAGAACAGGTTCATGTGGTTTTTGATGAGTATGCGCCGAATAACTGGGCTACCGGCGGCAAGCTCTGGTCGCGGATGTAGTTTGTTCAGCGCCTGCAACTCCCAATGAAAAGCCCGCAACGTTGGCAATCCGAGTATGGTTGCATATCGGGATTTGCCACGCTGGGTTGGAACGTCGAAGAGAGATCCATGACCGATTTCAAAGTGATTTCACCAGATCCCGACGGGTTCCTTCTCCGGGACAACTGGAGCGATTTGCGACAGTTCCGGCAAATGCCGGAGATCGACTTCCAACGGCTCGACACCTACCGCAAGGACCGCCTGAAAGCTGCAATGCGCGACTCCGGTGTCGCCATGTGTGTGTTGGTGAGCCCCATCACAATCCGTTACGCGATCGACTACAATACCTTCCCCTTGTTCCAATCGCATATCCCGGTCACCTATCTCTTTTTGCCGTTGGAAGGGCCGATCACCCTTCATCAGGGTTACAGCCGCGGCTCATCCGCAGACCGGGCTAGAGCTGGCAGGCCCCTCTCGTTTTTCGAGGGCGGTTACGAACTGCCTGAAGCCGCGCGGCTCTTCGCCGACGACATTGTGGAATTCCTCAGTGAAATCGGCACCACCAACCGCAAGGTGGCGGTGGAATATGTCAACCCGAGCATTACCCAGGCGCTTATGCAGCGCGGGTTGGAAGTCATTGACGCCGTCGACATCGTCGAAGGGGCTCGCGTCATCAAGTCGGATGATGAAATCGCTTGCATCAGGTGGGCGTGTGCCGTTGCCGAGCACGGTATCGCGCGGATGCAGGAAAGCATGGGCCCGGGCGTCACGGAAGTGCAGCTCTGGGGCATCCTTAATTACACCAACCTGGCTAACCAGGGCGGCTGGCATGAAGGGCGTATGCTCGCGTCCGGACCGCGTATCAATCCGTGGCTTCAGGAAGCCACCCAGCGCTTCATTGAGCCCGGAGACCTGGTCGGCTTCGACACCGACATGGTCGGCCCATTCGGCTATTTCTGCGATGTTTCCCGCACGTTTTATTACGGAAAAGATCGGCCTAGCGCGCGGCAGCGCCAGCTTTATCGCTACGCCTATGATGAACTGCAGACCAACATGAAACTCATCCGCCCAGGCCTCAGTATGAGGGACTTGCAAGCGTTGGCTTGGCCGGTGCCCGAAGAATTCCACGAGCAGGCTTACACATGCGTGATCCACGGCGTCGGAATGTGTGATGAATATCCGCAGGTTAAACCAATCTTCAGAGGTCCCATCGCGTACGATGCGACACTCGAAGCCGGCATGGTCATTTGCGTTGAATCTTACATTGGCGCTGTGGGGGAATGTGATGGGGTAAAGCTGGAGGAGCAGGTGCTTGTGACGGCCGACGGCTATGAGTTGTTGTCAACCTATCCATTCGAAGAACGTCTGCTGGACTAGGTCCCGCGGAACAAATGGGCTTGGTCTGAATAGCTAACATGGGAGCACACGTACGGTCGTCTTCTGCGACGTGCGGCAAGTCAGGGAAGTACAATGGGGGAATTGGAGCTACGGATTGCAGTATATTAGTCGCAGAAGACGACCATCTTGCCTTCGATGTGCGCAATGCCTTTGTCAAGGCAGGCGTGAACGTCAGTTATCCAGTCGACACAATTGAGGACACACTTGATGTCGTTATGTCCTCGTCAACCATCGACGGTGCTGTCCTTAGCGTGAATCTACAAGGCGAAGAGACGTTTGCTGCGGCCGAGCACCTGCTGCGACGCCAAATACCTTCGTATTTCTGGTTGGTCACAACGCTTCCGATATTTCAGCCACCTTCAAACGTTGTTAAGCGGTGTGTGAAGCCGATTGATGCCACGTATCTGACAAACTTGGTGGCGTCGCTCATGCCGGCGAGAACCTAGATTCGATGTTTTCGCACGCGACATCCTTGGACACCTAATCGGGCCCCCTCTCCGTCCGCCCGCCTTGATCCATTGGCTGCGTAGAGTTCGCCGAACCTAGCTCTCAGCGATGCCACCTGTGACCGAAGCCTCACCCGAGCCCTTTATAGCGCGCTTGGATGTTATCCAGAGCCGCTCTAAGCCCCTTTTCGGCCGTCACTTTGGTGAACTCGGCATATTCTGGAACCGCCTGAATCCCCGCGACCGCGACCAGCTCGAGGTAATTGTGATTTTCATGGAATGAGGGCCCTGTTTGAGGGGTGCTTTTCGTCCAAACGGGGCTCTGACGCACTCTCGCTGCGGCGACAGCCTAAGTTGCACCGACGAGGCGCGCCTGGAGCAGATCAATCTTAGCGCGGCCGTACATTTGCCGCTTGATGAGTTTGAGCTTGGTGATCTGGCCTTCGGTCTCGCCATTCGACCACGGAGAGATAATGGCGTTGCGGACTGCGGCGATGTCCTTTTCTACCCCGTTTGCAAAAGAGCTGACAAGGCTTGCCTTTGCGCCCTCGAGCCAATCGTCCAGTTCTGCGATCCCCGTTGATCGGATCATCTGCTGAAAGTCGTCGATCAGCGTTCGCGCGGTGACCAGTTCGGGGACATTGCTCTCGATTGCCGCGATCAGTACACAGCGTCCGATTTGGACGGGTCGTCACGCGCCAGCGTCATGAGCCTGGCGATGCTTCGTGCCGAAGGCGTGCGGGCAAGTGCGCTTTGATCGGCCCTTTCAGCAAGGCGTCTGCGCCGCGCCCATTCAGAGACGACGCCGATCTGGCCACGAAAGCCTTTCTTACGCATTTCGCGCCAGGGTGCCGAAGCATTACGCGCGCCTTGGTCCCAGCGGCCGTCAAGCCAGCAAGGCCATTCCTCGAGCGAACTCTGCCGGACGCGGAACATATCGGAGCGCTGACCGCGCAGGACGCAGCGGACGAGCTTGCGGCTATGTCCGGTACGCTTGACGATCTGCTTGATCGGCACACCCTGCTTCGACAATTCCAGAATGGTCTCGTTTGTCTCTTGGCGACGCAGATATCCTTCATACTGCAGCCGCTCGGCATAGGTGAGAAGCTTTGGATCGATGATGGTGCTGCCGACGGTCTTTCGGATATGCCGCATGGATTTGCTGACTGCATCAAGGAAAGCGCGGCTGGCGTTTTCCATCAGATGCCAGCGGTCGGCCACCTGAGCGGCATGAGGCAAGGCCTTGGCGATCGCCTCGCCATATCCACCACCCCGATCGCGAGCGACAGTCACAATGGAAGGATGGTTCGCCAGCCAAGCCTGCGATGTCGCCTGTTCGCGATCAGGCAGCAATGTCACTGGCCTGCGGCGCTCAAGATCGCAGACAATCGTCCCGTATCGCTGACCGCGCCGGAATGCAAAGTCTTCAATGCCGATGATGGCGAGCTCATCACGCTTCTGTTCAGTCCCGCGGCGCACGACGCGCAACACGGTATCGTTGCTCACCGGCATCATGAGGCGATCGGCAAAGGCTGCGGCAGGCCTGCCCGCCAAGCGCGAGCCCCAAGTGATGAACGATCGTCTCAAGACGTCCGGTCCTTCGCGATAACGGAACCAAAATATCGGCGCCAAACCGCTCGGCAAAAATGCGCCGGCGGCAAAGAACGGCGTCGCACCAGAAACGGCGAACTGTCACTCGCAGGAAAACCCGCCGACCGGCGATCGGCAAATCGGCGGCTTGCCGAAGATATCGGCTCTGGGTGCGGAGTGAACTGGTCCCACAGCACGGGCACGTTGCCGAAAGCGCCGTAGCGCGCACGTCAAGAAATACAAAATCCGTGCCGATCTCAGCATGTTCGACGACGAAGCCCGCCGGCGCCAGTTTCGTCGACCCAAATCTCCGTTCCATCGCGCTGATTCCCCCTCGGAAAAATCGCCACATCAGCCGTCACTGCAGCGAGATTGAGTCTGACCCCCCTTTTACGCGAAAATTCGGGGTCCAGATTCCACGGTCATTGACAGACGAGCCTTGAGAGGAGTCCAGTTCTAACCTGACCATCCTGTACGCGGCATTGGCCACCGAACGAATGGCATTGTTACTCCGCATGGGAACGGAGCTGGAACGCATGCAGCTCCGCACGAGGGATTTCATAATCGAGATAAGCGAGAAAATCTCGGTGGACACACAAAACAAAGTCACTCGCCAGATTGCTTTTTTGCGCACTCTCAACGGGGAAATACGCACTATTGCCGGCATCCAAACCCGACCGATGCCCTGCGCCCGCGTGAAATCACTACCTCGGTGGAGAAGTATTCGCCGGCCAGTCTCGGGTTCCGGGCGCAAATAGCAATCCGACTTTACGGGAGAAAATTATGCATCAAATCACACCTGAGACTACGCATTATGAGCTTTCACTGTTTTGCGACGTCTCGATCGTCACTTCGGACATTCGGATGGGCTACGGAATGGTTCGCTATGGCATCGCCGGCCACTGCATGTTCATGCCATGGCTCGTGAACATGAAGGCAGCGAAGGATCTTCTACTGACTGGGCGGGAAGTTTCGGGCAAGGAAGCCAAGGACCTGGGTCTGGTGACCGAGGTTGTGGCCCCTGAGGAACTGCAGGAAGCCACCCGCCGGAAAGCAACGCTCATGGCGCGAATGCCGCGCGATAGTTAGCACCCGGTGAGGACCGCCTTGTTTGTGAGGAGGTGAAGCGCTGTTGTCGTGGTTGAATTCAATGACCACGATGCAAGCAGCGAGGATAGTCACGTGTCCATTCATCGGATGGAGATTGTGAGTGGGACAGGTCGGCGTCGGAGTTGGTCGACGGCGCTGAAAGAGCAGCTTGTCTCAGAAACGCTGGAGCCCGGGGTCACGGTGACCGAGGTGGCGCGCCGCCATGATCTCGATCGGTCGCTGATTTATCGCTGGCGTCGCGCCTTTGGGGTGAGACGCGCTCGTGCGGCCGGCGCCTTTCTGCCGGTTGAAGTCGTCGACGACGCCGTGGCAGCGACAGAATCTTCGCCGCCAAGGATGACCAGTGCTCCTGCGCCGGGCGCGGGGCGGATCGAGATCGAGTTCTCTGATGGCTATCTCGTGCGGGTCGACAATCAGGTCGATGGCAACGCTCTTGCCCGTGTTCTGCGGGTTCTGGCGCGCCAAGGATGATTCCGGTCCCGACTGGCGTTCGGGTGTGGCTGGCCACTGGTCACACCGACATGAGGAAGGGCTTTCCGTCGCTGGCTCTGCAGGTCCAGGAGGTGCTCAAGCGCGACCCGCTGGGTGGCCATTTATTCTGCTTCCGCGGCCGCAGGGGTGATCTTTTGAAGGTCATCTGGCACGACGGCCAGGGGGCATGTTTGTTCACCAAACGGCTGGAGCGGGGACGCTTTTTGTGGCCATCGCCGGCCGACGGTGTGGTAGCGATCTCGGCGGCTCAGATGGGTTATCTTCTGTCCGGAATTGATTGGCGAAACCCGCAGGAAACCTGGCGTCCGACGTCGGTCGGTTGACGATTTTGGGTTTGAAGTTGCTGGCGGATATGATTCACTTGCGTTGTGAAAATCGCCTCTGAATCGCTCCCTACAGACCTTGCTAGCGCCCATGCGATGATCCTCGCCGAGCGGGCCGCGCGCATGGAGGCGGAGGCCGTTGCGGCGCGTGCTCAAGCGGTGAACTCCTCGACAGAAGCGTTGATCGCATACCTCAAGCTGGAGATCGAGAAGCTGCGGCGCGAACTCTACGGCAGCCGCTCGGAGCGCAAGGAACGGCTCCTGGCGCAGATGGAACTGCAGCTGGAGG
Organism: Mesorhizobium sp. M1027; assembly: GCF_040318745.1. Classification (NCBI taxonomy): domain Bacteria; kingdom Pseudomonadati; phylum Pseudomonadota; class Alphaproteobacteria; order Hyphomicrobiales; family Phyllobacteriaceae; genus Mesorhizobium; species Mesorhizobium sp. M1027. The sequence goes on from NZ_JAMYMW010000016.1 coordinate 120,032, forward strand.
ACCTCGAGGCGGCCGCGACAGAGGATGAGCTGACCGCCGAGAAAGCGGCGGCGCAGACGCAGTCGGTCAAATCGTTCGAGCGCAAGCGGCCGTCGCGCAAGCCGTTCCCAGAGCACCTGCCGCGCGAGCGCGTCGTCATCGCCGCGCCCGAAAGCTGTCCCTGCTGCGGATCGGCGAAACTGTCGAAGCTGGGCGAGGATGTGACGGAGACGCTGGAAGTGATCCCGCGCCAGTGGAAGGTGATCCAGACGGTGCGCGAAAAGTTCTCGTGCCGGGAATGTGAGAAGATCACGCAGCCGCCGGCCCCCTTCCACGTAACCCCGCGGGGCTTCGCCGGCCCGAACCTTTTGGCGATGATCCTGTTCGAGAAGTTCGGTCAGCATCAGCCGCTGAACCGGCAGAGCGAACGATACGCCCGCGAAGGGCATCGATCTGAGCGTGTCGACGCTGGCCGACCAGGTCGGCGCCTGCACGTTGGTGCTGCAGCCGCTGCATGCGCTGATCGAGACCCATGTGCTTGCCGCCGAGCGGCTGCATGGCGACGACACCACGGTGCCCATCCTGGCCAAGGGCAAGACGGCCACCGGCTACATCTGGACTTATGTCCGTGACGACCGGCCGTTTGGCGGAACCTCGCCGCCGGCCGCGCTCTACTACGCTTCGCGTGATCGACGACAGGATCACCCCGAGCGCCATCTACAAGACTTCACCGGCATCCTGCAGGCCGACGCCTATAGCGGGTACAACACGCTTTACGATCCGTCGCGGGCTCAGGGACCAATCACACCGGCGCTGTGCTGGGCCCATGCGCGACGCCAGTTCTTCGAGCTGGCCGACATTGCCGCCAATGCGCGGCGCGGAAAGAAAGCGCCGGCGATCTCACCGGTGGCGTTGGAGGCGGTGAAGCGCATCGACGCGCTGTTCGACATCGAGCGCGACATCAACGGCCTCACTGAGGAGCAACGGTTGGCGGTTCGCCAGGAAAGAAGTGCCCCACTGTTAATGAAGCTCGAAGAGTGGCTGCGTGAGGAGCGCTCCCGCCTGTCGCGCTCGGCCTCGGTCGCCAAGCCGATCGACTATATGCTCCGGCGGTGGGGCCGCTTTGCCCGCTTCATCGAGGACGGCCGGATTTGTCTTACGAACAATGCCGCCGAACGGGCGCTGCGCGGTTTTGCCCTCGGTCGAAAGTCGTGGCTGTTTGCCGGCTCCGAACGCGGCGCTGCCCGGGCGGCGGCCATGGCGACGCTGATCATGACGGCGAAACTCAACGACGTCGATCCGCAGGCCTGGCTGGCCGACGTCCTCGCCCGCATTGCCGATACGCCGCAGAACCGGCTTCATGAACTGCTTCCGTGGAATTGGCAGTCCCGCCAGATCCTTATGGCCTCGGCCGCGTGAACAGCGCGCGGAACAGTTCCTCCGACCGCTGAAGACCTTCGTCCGTCAGGACCAAGGACTTCGCCTTGTTCACAGGGTCTGCAATCAGCCCCTTCCGATGCAGCCGATCCGTCACATCCCAATCACAGCTCTTCCAGGCGCATCGTTCATTGTGCAGCGTCAGCCAAAGCAGCGCCAAGACCGCATCATCGATCTTGTCCGTGTCGATCTCCATCCGCCCAGTCTAGCACAGATCACCCGTCTGCCGCGGCCCAGACCGGATGGTTACGCGCGATATGAAACGGATGCACAAGATGTACCTCAATTCGTGTTTACGAAATGCAAGGGCTCAAGAGCGCTGCGATCGATTCAAGGAAAGCCCGTCAACTCTCTCAGCTGCGTCAACCAAGGGCTCCGGCTCAGAACGATCGCGAATAAAAGCATGCGGTTGAACGGCCGAGATTGATGACGGTGCTGTTTGCGTTGGCTTCGTTCATGCGACGGCTCCCAGTGCGACGAATTGTTCAGACGGTTGCACTCAGCCCGCCATCGATGACGATCAAGGCGCCGCTGACATAGGCCGCGCGGGCGCTGGCCAAGAATGCAGCAACTGCTGCGAATTCCGAGGGATCGCCAAGGCGTCGGGCTGGGGTCCTATCCTCGAGCGCTCGGATGGCTTTGGCATGGTCGCCGATTCGATTGGCTTCATGATTCGCGGTGCTGTGTGCTCCAGGAGCGAGCACGTTTACTGTGATGCTCTCCCCTGACAATTCTTGTACGAGCGTGTGGCAGTAGGGCACTAGCCCTGCTCGTGCGACACCCGACAGCGCGAAATGTACCGGGGTCCGTACAATAGCCTCGGAAGCGACCATCAATATTCGCCCCGCCCGCGAGCGCCGAAGATATGGCAAGGCAGCCGTAATTAGATTTATCGAAGGTAAAAGCACTCGGTCAAACGCATCGTCGAAATCCTTAGGCGTCATGGCCGACGGTGGCCCGGCAGAAACGCCGCCGCAATTCGTCACCAAGATGTCGATACACCGAAAATGCTCTGCTGTTTCGGTAACCCAAGCTGCTGCATCCGCACAGTCAGTTACATCGGTCGCGCGCGCCAGCACCTCGGCGCCTTTGCTGCGCAACCGATCCACTGCTCTTTCTAGGCGCCCCGGATCCCGCCCGCAGATGGACAGGCGGCAGCCTTCATTGGCTAACTCCTCCGCTGTGGCCAAACCTAAGCCGCTGGAGGCGGCCGCGACCATTGCCACCTTGCCGTCAAGCCCTAAATCCATTCTTGCCTCCGACTTAATATCACCACGCTTCTTAGCACCGTTGCAGGCGGCTAAGCATGTGCCGTGCCAAACGAAAAACTCCGCTCAAACAGTGGGATAGCTCTGCTGATAAAACTTCGGTTTGCCATAGCCATGCATGATAACTACACAAATGTACCGAATCCGACGTTATTCCGCCGTCCTTCCGATAGGTGATCGGTCGCCTTACGGTTCTGAAGACAGCGCTGGGTAAAGCAACTTAAAGGTTTTGCCGCAGGCGAATTAGTCGTGCACAATATCGGTCGCAGCGTCCCCCGTGGGCAGATATTGTCACGGCACAACACGATTTTCTGCCGAAGGGGCCGGCGGCAAGATCGTTGTGCTCGTGCCCTGACGTCCAAACCGACGCTTCACTTAAAAAGCGAGATAACCATGAAGATCACGGAAATCCACGTCTACGCACATGACCTGCCGGTCAAGAACGGCCCCTATGTTATGGCCAATGCCAAAGTCTGGGCACTGGACACCACGCTGGTCAAGCTGGTCACCGACACAGGCCTCGTCGGCTGGGGCGAAACCTGCCCCGTCGGCCCAACCTATCAGCCGCACCACGCCAGGGGTGCCCGCGCCGCGCTGGCCGAGATGGTCCCGGCGTTGATCGGCGCCAACCCACTTCAACCTTTGCTACTGCGGCGGCAGATGGATGGCCTGTTGAACGGGCATCGCTATGCCAAGGCGGCCATTGATATCGCGGCCTATGACCTGACGGGTAAGGCTTATGGAGTGCGGGTGGCCGACCTTCTGGGTGGGGCTATCACCGAAAACGTGCCCTCCTACTATGCCACCGGCATGGGCGAGCCCGACGACATCGCCCGAATCGCAGCTGAGAAAGTGGCCGAGGGCTATCCGCGCCTGCAAATCAAGATCGGCGGCCGTCCGGTGGAGGCGGATATCGCCGTCCTCCGCAAGGTCTGGGAGGTGATCCGCGGCAAGGGGGTGGGTCTGGCCGCCGATGCCAATCGCGGCCTTACGACTCGTGACGCGCTGCGGCTTTCCCGGGAATGCCCGGACATTCCCTTCATCATGGAACAGCCCTGTAACACTCTGGAAGAGATCGCCGCGATCCGGGGGAAGGTCCATCACGGCATCTATATCGACGAGAATGGCGAGGATCTGGCCATCGTCATCCGTGCCGCGGGGACGGGCCTTTGCGACGGATTCGGCATGAAGGTCACGCGGATCGGCGGGTTGCATGCCATGGCCACCTTCCGTGACATCTGCGAGGCGCGCAGCATGCCCCATACCTGCGACGACGCTTGGGGTGGGGATATCATCGCCGCCGCCTGCACCCATATCGGCTCCACGGTCCAACCCCGACTGCTGGAAGGCGTTTGGCTGGCCGAGCCCTATATCGAGGGAACCTATGACCGCGAGGGCGTAAAGGTCGTGGGCGGCCACATCAAACTGCCCGAAGGGCCGGGCCTTGGGGTCGTGCCGGAAGATGGCATGTTCGGAGAGCCCGAATTTTCCGTCGGCTGAGTTTCTCAACGCTTCAAAATGAACTTTGGCAACTCCTGACAGTCCAGCCCTTTTGTGAGATGCCCTACCATGAAGATGGTGCCTTTGGTTCTATTACTAGTGTGGCGCATTCGTCCGTGGCCGGTCCTGGTGATGGCGCCGCGCCTGATTGTCTTGTCACTCGAGCACTTGCCAGGAATAAGACCGAGTGCCCATGACCTGGCATGGGCTCTCGAACCGATTCACGTCGTCGCCCTCCGTGACGAACGACGAATGTCACGGCGACGATTAGATCGACCCTACCGCTAGGCCCAGCGTGAGACCGTGCACGCCGGCCTTGGTGGCGGCATAGGCTGTATGCCAGGGGTTGACCATAAAGCCCTCGACCGACCCGATGTTGACGATCGCGCCCGAGCCGATGCGTCTCATTTCCGGAGCCACATACTTGGCCATAAGAAACGGTCCACGGAGATTCACCGCCATGAGCCGGTCCCAATCGTCGACAGTCTGCTCGTCAATGGACTTATGCACGACGATACCAGCATTGTTGACCAGGACATCGATCCTGCCAAACTTCTGCAGGACCTCGTCAACGAAAGCACGAACCGAGGTCTCCTTCGTGACATCAAGAGGCAAAATCGCGAGACTCTTAAGGCTGCTGACAGGAGGGGAGCGCTCGTCAATCAAGTCGCCGATGACAACAACTGCCTCTTCTTCAGCGAGCCTCTCGGCAATCGCCCGCCCAATGCCTCGATTGCCGCCGGTGACGACCGCGACTTTGCCTGAAAGCCGACTCCCCACAGATCCCTCCTATCCTGCCGTGAATCCGCCATCGATTGGAACAGCAACGCCCGTGATGTGCCTAGCTTGCTCGCTCGCGAGAAACATTGTCAAGCTCGCAATTTCCTTGGGTGGCGGGTCATGAATGTGGCCGGCGACGTCTTGCCGCCGGCCTGGATCGGCACGGTGGTATCGTCGCCGTGCCCGCGCCGCTGGCGGCCACAGCACATTGGCCTGGATCAAGAGCGTGAAGCGGTTGCAGAACGGCCGTGGAGGCCCCGCCTTGGTCGGCCAACGCCGATACGCTGAGACGGATGCCTTCGCGGGCATAGCGTTCGCACTGGTGGTTTGATGGAGCGGCTGATGCTGGCCGACCTCCTCGAACAGGATCGCCAGCAGGTTCGGCCCGACTCGCGCGGTTTTTGCTCGGGGCGGCTTGCGCGAGGACGGCTTGCGCGAGGGCGGCTTGCGCTCGAAAATTTGACATCTCTCCTCTTTGCCGCCGCTTTCTCGTCGTCAGCTGGTCCTCAGTGGCCGCCGCCTCTAGCAGGCCGTTGAAAAAGCCGCTCGCCGTCGAGTGACGATCATGATTCATTTGCTCCGAAGGGATTCGGAGGATGGCGCATGCGGGGCAACGACGATCGGACCGGCTCGCTTTTCAGCTATGTGGATCTGGAGGTGCGGGTTCGCCAGAACCATCCGTTGCGCACGATCCGCCATATGGTGAACGAGGCGCTTTTGGCGCTGGCGGACGATTTTGCGGCGCTTTACTCGCCGATCGGGCGACCGTCGATCCCGCCGGAGAAGTTGTTGCGGGCGATGCTTCTGCAGGCGTTCTATTCGATCCGTTCGGAACGGCTTCTGATGGAGCGGCTGGAATACGATCTCCTGTTCCGCTGGTTTATCGGCATCGGCGTCGATGATGCGGCGTGGGATCACTCGGTGTTTTCGAAGAATCGGGACCGGCTGCTGGAAGGCGACATCGCGGCGAAGTTCTTAGGCGCGGTGCTGGCGCAGCCCAGAGTGAAAAAGCTTCTCTCGAGCGATCACTTCTCCGTCGACGGCACTCTCATTGAGGCCTGGGCATCGATGAAGAGTGTCAAGCCGAGGGATGGGGCGGGCGAGCCGCCGGAAAATGGCGGCGGCCGCAATGCGGAAGCCGATTTCCATGGCCAGAAGCGGACGAACGAGACGCATGCCTCGACCACCGATCCCGATGCCAGGCTCTACAAGAAGGGGAAAGGAAAGGAGGCGAAGCTGTGCTTCATGGGACACGGGCTGATGGAAAACCGCCACGGCCTTTTGGTCGACGCCTGCCTGACATTGGCCAACGGCCATGCCGAGCGGGTGGCGGCACTGCACATGATCGAGCCGCCTGCGGACCGGCCGCGGGCCATCACGCTCGGCGCCGACAAGGCTTATGATGCGGAAGACTTCGTCAACGAACTGCGCTCGATGAAGGTGACGCCGCATGTGGCGCAGAACACGAGCGGACGTCGTTCGGCAATTGACGGGCGCACCACGCGCCATGGCGGCTTTGTCGTCAGCCAGCGGATCAGAAAGCGCATCGAAGAGGCGTTCGGCTGGATCAAGACGGTCGCCGGACAGGACAAATCCCGGTTCCGTGGCCGCGACCGCGTCGGCTGGGCCTTTACCTTCGCGGCCGCCGCCTACAATCTGGTGCGGCTGCCGAAGTTGTTGGTGGTGCCAATATGACCACGCCCGCAGGCTGCCAACTGATCGGCCGCTGGCGCATCGTCGAGGCCGATCTGTGGGATCGCGATTATCTCGACCTCGATGGACCCGCCACGATCACCATCAGCGCCGGCAACCACGGCGAGATCGCCTTCGGCGCCATGCAGGCATCCCTCGAACTCGGCTACGGCCCGTCGATGGTCTTCTTCACATGGGTCGGATTCGACGAAATGGACGAGGTCACAGGCGACGGCCATGCTGAACTGCTCGACGACGGCTCCATCGAGATCACCTTCGTCTATCACAACGGCGACGAGGCAATCCTCAAGGCCAAACGGGACACTTCTTCAACGGCCTGCTAGATCCTCCAGCTGCAGCGCCAATTGCGCGAGCGTGACAGAGATCAGAGCGTGAGCTCGCCTGCACTACCGTATGAGCCACTCGGACTTGACGAAAGCTGGGCGCTTCAACGCAATCGACCGGCTCGTTGACAGCGGACCGTCTTGCTCGGTGCGTGCCGCGATTTCTTTCCATTCAGGCGTTTCGACAAACTGCTGCCAACTGATGCTCGCCGCCTTCTCGTCAGACCACTCGACGGCATACCAGATTTCGCCGCTCTCCGGCGCTTCCCAAAAGTCGATAAGTGCAATTCCTCTCTTCTTGAAGAGCGGCAAGCTATCACGAGCAAACCGCTCTCGCATCTTATCCTTCATCCCCAAGGTCGGTACGTAATGCCGCAATTCATAGATCATAGATCAGCCTCGGCCTTTTTTCACTTCTGCTGGCTGCGGCACGGCAGCCCCTGCGCGGAATAGGGTAGGCAGTCGCATAGCCGATAGCGGCAAAGCTAAGATTCTGCGTCGAAAGGGGTAAACACCGTGCATTCTGACCGACGGAGCTGAGCTTACTCCGGAGCTTCGAGGTCGGCAGCTGTTGCCGCGCAACGGAACCTGATGGCAGCGACGGCGGCAAACCCCACGGAATATGACTACAACGTGGCTCATGAACCTCATCTCCGACATTCAACCAAAGAATATCTTAGCTTCCGGATTTCACTGGAGGATAGGAAGATGTCGATTGTCATTTTTGCTTTCCATTGTGTCGGAGTCTTCGACGATGTCAGAGCAGCCGCCGTACGGCAGCGATGATGTGGTCCTGCGTCGGGAAGAAATCCTTTTCGAGGGCCGGACTGAAGGGGACGTGAATGTCCGGAGCGCTAAGGCGGAGGATCGGTCGCTTCAACAGATCGAAAGCCTCTTCCGCCATCACCGCGGCGATTTCACTTCCGACGTTGCAGACACGGTGCGCGTTCTCGACGATCACAAGCCGCCCGGTCTTGGCGACTGACGTTTTGATGGCCTCATGATCGAGCGGCTTCAACGTACGTGGATCGATCACTTCGACCGAAATCCCTTCCTCGGCGAGCGCGCTGACAGCTTCCATCGTCGGCCGAATGACACCGGCAATAGCGACAAGCGTTACGTCTTCTCCTTCGCGCTTCACATCCGCTTTGCCAATCGGGATTAGATGGTCCGGATCTGTGGGCACATCGCCCTTGAGCGGCCACAGGCGGGTGTCTTCGAAGACCATTACGGGATCGCCGTCGCGAATGGACGATTTCATAAGCCCCTTGATGTCGGCAGCGCTGGTCGGGCTGATGATCTTGAGGCCAGGTACATTCATAAAAAACGGATAAGGCCGATCGGCATGCTGCGCCGCCAGGGACCCCAGCGAGGACATACAGCAACGAAACACAATCGGAATGTCGATCTGGCCTCCAGTCATATATCGCAATTTCGAGGCCTGGTTGATGATCTGATCCGAGGCGAGATAGACGAAGCTGGCACCTGAGAGGTCTACGATCGGCCGCAATCCGTTGATGGCAGCCCCGATTCCGAGGCCGGTGAAACTGCCTTCTGAAATCGGCGTGCTCCAAATCCGGTTCTTGCCGAACCGCTCAATAAGTTTGGCGCCGCCATGAACCGAGAGCTCCTCTCCGATCAGGACGACGCGCTCATCACGATCCATTTCCTCCATCTGCGCCTGCACGAGCGCTTCAAAATAGGTCATCTGAATATGAGGGCCGGGCGTCGCGGCGAGTTTCTGGTCATCAGGTTCCATGTGGAATTAATTCCTCTCCAGCCCAGCCACGAAGCCGTGATGGCCTGCAAGGGGCGAGTTGAACATGTAATCGGGTAAGGTTTCGGGCCGAGGCATGGGGCTGGCCAAACCAAATTGTACAGCCTGCTTGACGTCTTCGGCGACTTCGTCCTCGATTGCTCTCAAACTGTTTTCATTAACGCCTTCTTCGAGGAGCACAGTGCGATATAGCAAAATCGGATCGCGGTCGCGTTTGTGAGCCTCGACTTCTTCAACCGATCGATAGGGCTCTCCCGGAATCACCAAGCCGAAATTGTGTTCATCGAACCGATAGGTGTTGGCTATTATGAGAGTCGGCCCCTCGCCGGCACGTGCTCGCGTGACGGCCTGCGCCGCAGCTTCATAGACGGCGCTCATGCTCTGCCCGTCAACCGTGGCCCCTGGCATGCCGTAGCCCACTGCCCGCAGCGCGATGTCCGGCTGCCCGTGGCTTTGTGCCACCGAGGTGGTCATTGCATAGCCGTTGTTCTCGCAGAGATAGATGACTGGAAGCTTCCACAGCGATGCCATGTTGAGACTCTCATGGAAAGTGCCCTGGTTCACCGCTCCATCGCCGAAGAAGCAAAGGCTAACCTGATCGACGCCTCGCACCTTGGCGCTGAACGCACACCCTGTGGCGAGAGGAATGCCTCCTCCGACGATACCCGATTCACTGATGATCCCGACCGAATTGTCTGCAACGTGCATTGAACCGCCGCGCCCCTTGCAGATGCCGCCCTCCTTTCCCATCAGCTCGGCCATGAGCCCATCCAGATGCGCACCCTTCCCGATCGGATGGCCGTGCGAACGATGCGTCCCCGTCATGGCATCATCGTCCCGAAGGGCGAGACATGCCCCTACGACAGCGGCTTCCTGACCCACGCTCGAGTGGAACCAACCAGGGATCTTGTCACGTTTGAACTGGCGCATACCCTCTTCGTCGAAACGACGAATGCGAAGCATCCGCCGATAAGCTTCTAGTCTCTGATCACGGTTTAGCTTCATGATCCAAACGATGCTCCAATATAACGGTAAATGAGCCCCTCCTGAGGTGGCATAGCGCGGGTTCTAATTTTCCCTATTATTCATGCACGCTCCTTGGTTATTTCGTACATCCGGCACAAGAGCCCGCCGATTAACTAGCGGGCGGCGCGATTGGATGGTAATAGGATTTACGAGAATTGCGGCTTTGCGGCCTCAGCGTTAACGGCCGCGGCGTTTTCAAGGATGTTTTGTGACGAAAGATATAGGGTCAGCCTTCCTGGCGCATGAACTCGCCCGGGCCGTCCGGGATGAGATTGATGCGTTGTATCGGCTGCCAGTTTCGACAGCAAGATTTGCGGTACCGTCGTCATAGCCTCGGTTCCTCTGGTGCGCTGGTCTTCTTGGGTACCTGGAAGACCCAATAGTGTGCGTCCTCTTCGGCGACGTATCTGCCGTCCCTTAGACACTGTGCCGGTATGAGGACGTCCTCTTCCTGCAGACGCCGCACCTGGTCTTCAAAGGATGTCGTCTCCGCATAGCTCTTGCGGGCGCTTATAATGACGAAGCCGTTCGGGCGGGTGACGCGAGCCAGCTCGCGCAACCCATCCGGTTGGACATGCCCGAGCGTGAAGACGCCGCAGCAGACCGTGATGTCATAGCTCGCGCTTGCGTGGTCGGAGAGCAGCCCGTTAAGGTCGACATCGCCTCGGACATGGCGATAGACACCGGTTTGCCGGGCCTTTTCGGCCATCTCTTCGGAGAGATCGAACCCGTCAATCAACCGGAAGCCGAGGCGTTCCAGTTCCACGCCGACGAGCCCTGTTCCGCAGCCAGCGTCCAGGATTGCGATGGCATTTCGCTGCCCGGCCAAATAGGCCGTCTGCACGGCGCCTGCCAGTTCCGCCACGATCATTGGCCCGCAGTACCCAACGCGACCCACATCCAGATCGAAGGCACTCGCCCATCCGCGATAGAGGTCGGCCAAGCGACCGGCGTCGCCATCGAGGGCATGGGATGCCTTGATGCGCTCTTGTACGGCTTGCTCCGGTGCTGTTTGCTGATCCAGGGTGTTCATAACAGTTCCTCCGTGTAAGGGCAGATGGGTGCGGCACCGCCTTCATGGGCGCGCAATGTGGCCGCGGCTGAAACTACGAACTCTTCCTTGCCACTATGCGGAAGCATGGTTGTTTGACCATGCGAAGGCGCCTGGACAGAAGGTAATCGGTTCGACGTCCTCTAGCGGAAACGTCCACCCTCTCGGCTTGACCGCCCGGCGGGATTGCTCAGCAATTCCTGACCTGGCTGCTGCCAGTCCTGCATCGACGTCACTCAAGATGGGTAGCAGAAAAAGAAGACGTTTTGGTATTCTAGAGACGACTGTACCAGCGGCATGCAGGAGAAAGAAGTTGATTTTTGAGAATTTTACGTGACGTTACATTACAATTTTGAGATATACGTGGTACGACAAGTTCATCTTCCGAAAATACGTTGACATCCATCGGCAACAAAACTGTCGCAATCCTTCCGCTTGAAGACGTTGTATTGAAAGGCAATCCGCAGGGGAGCCCGCCAGGAGACTTGGGAGCGTAAGTCAGTATCCTTGCGCGTCAATCTCAGATGCTGTTTTCGAGCTCTGGGGCAAACTGCAAGAGATGTCCCGATGATGCCACGGCGGCGACCTGGAAAGTACATTGGCATGTCGCGATGCCTTCGGGAGAGGACGGCGGGTCCTTGGCTCTCGCGCACACATGTCAGCAGCCGACCACGCTCCGTGCCCTTCGAAAAAATTCTTGTTGCACCAACGGGGCGTCCACACATGTCCATGATGACGATATCGGCCCGGCATCAGCACGGTGAGGAGGTGCTGCTCGACATAAGCGCGGAGCAATGGTCGTTAATCGGTCCGTCGAAGACGCAAGGTGCGGCGAGCCACCCAGCGCAATGTGCTGGGGAGGGGCAGCGTGCGCCAATAGCCGTGCAAAAGGCAGGCTGCGCAGCCGCTTGTGCTTCGGTTGTAGCGCGACAATCTGAATCGGAAAAACCACCGGCATACCCGGTCGACCGTGACCACAAGACGATGCCCGGAAGGGATCGCCGCCGGCGGCTTGAAACTCCGGTCGGGCTACGCCCTCCCTGCGTCTCAAGCCGCCGGCATTCTCATCCTGATTTTGACGCTGTGCTCTCACGTTGATTGCCGCGCCGCATTCGGTCCCCAACCGCGCAGTGGAGCCATGTTGGCATTGATCCAGCTCTCGTCGATGAAGCCCAGGGATCGCGCGTCGAGGCTAGCCTGCCGGACCGCTATCGTTGGCGCCTGCGAGCCATTTCGGCACGGGCCTGCTCAAATGCGAACAGCTCTTTTAGAGCTCAGGCCCTCACGTCGCAGGAACAGCCACACCGCGTTGTTCGAGACAGTTACCCCGCGTGCGGCCAACTCGTCCTTCAGCGACGCGGCGCCAAACCTGCGCAGCATGTGCCGCGTCAGCGGCTTCCTTCAATCCTACGGCTCACGGGATGAAAGATTCTAGCCCGTCTATTGAGCATCTGGTTTGGTGGGCGCTGAGCGGCGGACAGATGGCAGCGCGGCGGTATTTTTCACCGCGGCTGTGTCTGGAGTTGTGAACGCGCTGGAGGGGGTGGAAGCGGTCTGGTTCGTAAATGCGAAGCTTCCAGGGCTTCGCCTATAGCGGGTCTCGGCATAGAAACGCAGCGCATGCTTGCACTCGAGCGCGGGGTGGGCGTTGAAGAGCGACTGCTGCTGATAGCCCTGGACGACATCGAGCGTATCATCGATGTCGAGCGTCACCGTCTCGGGCGGCGCGGCAATAGCTCGACTGCGACTGCAGACGTGCTTTGTCGACAGGCGGCGTAGAGGGGCACCAGACTACTGGAAGCGACGATGAAATTCGCGCAGGCGTGAGTGGTTAAGAAGCGGACCCCGGCACAGTCGGAGAACGGAAGATGGTGTCTTTGGTACGCCCTGTCGATTTTGTATCCCGAATCAATCGGGGGGCAATTCAGGCGACTTCCAGACCATCTCGGCTCTCATTGGGCCGCACGTAAGGCGCCCCGCGCGCCGCCGGAGTTCATCCGCGGTCAGCGCGCTTTGTGCGATGCGCACGGTATTGTCCTGATCGCAGATGAGGTCCCGTCCGGCTTGACTCGCACCGGCCGGGTTTTCGTCATTCAGGGGGTGGAGGCGGTAGCGCTGGGAAAGAGTTTCGGCGGCGGACTCCCAATCGCCGCTGTCATCAGCGAGGCGGTGACCATGGACGCCGTGCCGCCGGGCGGACTCGCGGGCACCTATGCGCCCCCCCTTTGCATGCACAGTGGCACTTGCCGCGCTGCGTGCTCGCTTTGAATCGGGATCACGGCGTTCAGTCCCAGCATCAGGCCGACCGGCCGCACAGCAAATGCCGCGCCTTCGAGCGCCCCAGCTCCCATTTGAGATCGAGGATTCTGAACAATCCAAGCCCAGCAAACATTATCCCGAACCCGTGATGGCGACAGCCGCACCGCTATGCCTCCGGGTCATGCAAGGGCGCGCCGGGCGCGAGCCGTAACTGCAGCGTCCGCCCTTCGGCCGAGATCTTCCGTTAGTACTCACGCACCCGCTCGCCCCCCCGCGCGACGACGACCGGTTGGCGTTCCATCAGATAATATCCTGCCGGGGCGTTCAGGTCGAGGTCAGTAATCCTCACGAGCTTGCTTTCTTCGACCAAGTTCGCACCAGTCAGTGCCAGCCCACGGCAACGCCCTGACCAGCCTGGGGGGATTGCAAAATTACTCCTGGCGACTCCGGGCGCAGCATAGAACTTCCTGCCAGCCGGCCCAGCCCGGTTCGATCCATTCGACACGAGGGGAAGTTCGGGCAAGCACTTGTCCGTCGCGTCGTGGTGCTCTTGGGCGAAGGCGGGACCGCAGACCGGGTAGATGATGTCGCCAAATAATAGGTCCGCGCTCTCGTTAGGCCATGAGCCATAGCGGATGCGCAACTCTACCTCAGCGCGGCTATAGTCGCGCGAACTTTCGGAAATCACATAATCCATTGGAATTATCATCGTGCTGTGCCCCAAAGCGCGACATGCGCGCGATATCAGCCAGATCGGCGCGAATGCATCGGTGGAGGCAATCGTGACATCCGGGAACGACCGCTGTGTTTAATGGTCGTGACGACATCGGACGCCTTGGAAAAAATGCTTGCGAGCTCGGTGTAGAGGTCTTGGCCCGCGCTGGTAAGCACCACGCCGGTTCCTCGCCTTACAAACAGCGGAACACCAAGCGCGTCCTCAATGACTTTGATCTGCTGACTGATCTCTCCCGATGTCAAGTTCAGCTCGGACGCTGCAAGCTCAAGCGAAAGATGGCGTGCCGATGCCTCGAATACCTCAAGGGCAGTGAGGACAGTGAGGGACAGGAGATCATAATAGCGATGGGCCATTGAACACTCCAATCAATCGGCAATCGCGAACCGAACGACCGGGTATCCGTCGTCCTCTGGCCCATAAAGGACTGCCGCGCGTCGGCACGCGCTAAAGCCGAGGGACTGAATGGTCATCAGCTGGCTCCGTGACGTAACTCGGCCGTCCGCCGTGACCCATGCAAGTTGCGTGCCGGGTGGCGGACCGTTCTGAGTTGCACCACTCGTCCATATCGACAGGCCGCCCGCCCGACCGTTTCGGCCGCGCGAAAACGTCGATGCGATCTTGGGGCAGGTCACGCCGCTTGACCATAGCGCCGGCCCGGCCCCCATTCTTTTGGTTGGGCTTCCGACATTGTGTCCAACTTCAAACAAAGAAGGTTTGCGGAATTCTTCCGGCGACGCCTCGTCGCGGCCAAAGCAATGTGATTGCCTTAATTCAATTGGCGGGGCGCTTGCTCCAGATTCTTGTGGCCCAGAGAGAAGGATCTACAAGCGTCTGCCTGGCCTGACCAAAGAATTTCGAGAGCAAGCTTACAGCTGCGTTATCCACGGAGTTGGGATGTGCGATGAATATCCGCAAGTTAAATCATCATTCCGTGGCCCGGTCACGTACGACGCGACACTCGAAGCAGGAATGTTGATATGCATTGAAAGCCATTTTGGCGCTGTCGGCGAAAGAGACGGGGTAAAGCTGGAGAAGCAGCTGCTTGTGACCTCCAACGGGTATAAATTGCTAACCTACCCCTTTGAGGAGCGTCTATTGGGAATACCTCTACCGAAATACTATATAGATCGGAATATTGCCCGGATATGCCACCCTGAAACATAATTCAACAAGGCTATGACGATACCCTCCGGCGAAGGCCGCCTTGCGAGAGGACGGCACGGTAGCGAGGCTGCGCTCTTAAGGTCGCCCTTACGAGCGAAGTTA
>NZ_JAMYMW010000017.1:0-98627 GCF_040318745.1 Mesorhizobium sp. M1027
GGATAGGTGCGCCCGCAGCCCGGCCGCCCGGGCCGAAACCGCCGCCGAAACCCCAAACAAGGGGGCGGAGCTCACAAAGACGAGCCAGGCTGACACCTTTGGGCACATCCAGTCCATCGGCGCGCGAGGCCTTCGATGTGAAAGCGTATTGCGTCGCGAATTTCGGTTTTTCCACCTCGAGCACCGATCGCAATGCAGCCGGGTAGGTCCGGCAGCTAAGCGGAAAAATTGTTTCCGGCTTTTCGATGACTGCCACGTAACGCATTGCGCGACCTCTTCGGTTGGAAATGTCATTATGGCCAGCGGCCGATCATCTACACCGACGTAGTTGAACAGCAGCTCCTCCTGAGATCTTTCCTGCTCTAATGAGCACATCGTCACGGATATTGAGGACGGCTTCGAGTCAACGCTGAGCGCGGGGCGCGGTTCGGTGGGCGAGAGCGTCTACTCCCTCATGCCAGCCTCTTCACCACCAAATCCTCGCTGCGGTCCACTGAGAGCACAGTCTGACCCATCCTCAGGTGTAGCTCGATAGCCGACACGCTTCCCCATAGGGTCCCCGACGTGGCTTGTGACCCACACGTCTCGATCACGCAAAACAGGAGCGCATCATGTCGCAGGCAGAAACAAAAACCCGCACGACTGGTCAGCAGGAGACAAACATGAGCTTGGACAACATTTCACACCCCTCGATCCAGCACTGCGCCGACAGCCTGAACGCCAAGCACAGCAACGGTAGACCGGAGCCCGAATTGGTTCCGTCGCGCTACGCGCTGCAGGTCGGCGACATCGACGTGCTGGTGGTCAGCGATGGAGTGCTGCCGATACCAGCGCCGGTTATGGCATACAACGTCGACCCGGCCCTCCGGGCGGCCTGGCTGGACGACATGTTCCTGCCGCCGGACGTGCTCGAGTGGCCGCTGAACGTGGTCGTCGTACGCAGCGGCGACCGGACCATACTCGTGGACGCCGGGCTGGGGATGGACCCGGACTTGCACTTGCCGAGGGCCGGGCGGTTGGTCTCGCGACTGGAGGCCGCCGGCATCGATCTCGCATCCGTCACCGACGTGGTGCTGACCCATATGCACATGGACCACATTGGCGGGCTGCTCATCGACGGGGTGAAGGACCGGCTGCGTCCGGATCTGCGGATTCACGTGGCGGCCGCCGAGCTCAAGTTCTGGGAGTCGCCCGATTTCTCCCGCGTCTCCATGCCAACGGGGTTCCCGGATGCGCTGCGGCGGGCGGCCAAGCGGTTCGTGAACGACTACCACAGCCAGTTGCGGCCGTTTGAGACGGAGCATGAGGTGGCGCCGGGGGTGGTCGTCACGCTCACCGGCGGCCACACCCCCGGGCACAGCGTGGTCCGCCTAGCGTCCGGCGGCGATCGGCTGACCTTCGCCGGCGACGCCGTGTTCCAGGTCGGGTTCGACCAACCCGACTGGCACAACGGCTTCGAACACGACCCCGAGGAGGCGGCCCGCGTCCGGATCAATCTTTTGCGGGAGCTGGCGGCGACCCGCGAGCCGCTGGTGGCCACTCACCTGCCGTTCCCGTCTATCTGCCATGTGGCGGTGGACGGCGATGTCTTTCGTTGCGTGCCGGCTGTCTGGGACTACTGACCCGCGTATTGGGTTAGGGCCGAGCACAGCGTTTGAACGACCGCACGAGCAACGTCGCGAGCTTGGCCGTTAAAGGTGGGTTGCCGTCAACCCACCTCCAAGCGATGAACTTGCCTATCAGCTATCTCAGCTACATCCGCTCGTAGCCCCGCAAGTATCACACTTCTCGCAAGTCCCGTTCCGCACCATCGTGAAGTTATGGCATTCCGAGCATTCGTTGCCGGTGTAGCCCTGCATCAATGATTGCTGGCGCCGGTTGGCGGCGAGCGCTTTGGCTTCGGCTGCTTCTTTCGCGGCCTCATCGGTGAACAGCTCCGTCGGGTCGGAGGCTTCCGCGTAGACGATGTCCTCGACCAGTTCCCTGGCGCGCTCCTCGTAGTCGCGCTTGTAGGCAATGGCCTCGTCACTGGCCGGCTTCAGCGTCAGCACGTTGGAGCCGGAGAAGGCGGTCGGGGCGGTACGGGCCGGAGTTCCGGAGCCCGAACCAGCAAAGCCCTTGGGCTCGGCACTCATGCCCGACACCAGCTTGACCGGCGAGGCACCGCGGGTGAGACCCTTGGAGAAGGGCGTCGCCTTGCCTTCGTTGATGCCGCGTCCGAGTGCGGTCTTGTCGAAATCCGACTGGTCGACATGGGCGAGGTCGTGGCGGCCGAGGTAGGAGACGGCAAGTTCGCGGAACACATAGTCGAGGATCGACGTGGCGTTCTTGATGGCGTCGTTACCCTGCACCATGCCAGCCGGCTCGAATTTGGTGAAGGTGAAGGCTTCGACGAATTCCTCGAGCGGCACGCCATATTGCAAGCCGAGCGAGATCGCGATGGCGAAGTTGTTCATCATCGCCCGGAAGGCGGCACCTTCCTTGTGCATGTCGATGAAGATCTCACCGAGGCGGCCGTCATCGAATTCGCCGGTCCTGAGATAGACCTTGTGGCCGCCGACGACCGCCTTCTGGGTATAGCCCTTGCGGCGGTTCGGCAGTTTCTCGCGGTCGCGGTAGAGACGCTCGACGACGCGCTCGACGATCTTCTCTGTCACCTGCACGGCGCGCTGCGCGGCCGGTGCCGCGATCAGCTGCTCGACCGCTTCGTCCTCGTCGTCCTCGACGTCGGCAAGCAGCGAGGCGTTGAGCGGCTGCGACAGCTTCGAGCCGTCGCGATAGAGCGCGTTGGCCTTCAGCGCCAGCTTCCATGACAGCATGTAGGCGCCCTTGGCGTCCTCCACCGTCGCGTCGTTCGGCATGTTGATGGTCTTGGAAATGGCACCGGAAATGAAGGGCTGTGCCGCCGCCATCATCATGATGTGGCTGTTGATCGACAGCGAGCGCTTGCCGATCTTGCCGCACGGGCTGGCGCAGTCGAACACCGGCAGGTGTTCGGCCTTCAGGAACGGCGCGCCTTCCAGCGTCATCGCTCCGCAGACATGGATGTTGGCGGCCTCGATGTCCTTCTTCGAGAAACCCAGCGCCGGCAGCATCTCGAACGAGAAATCATTGAGCTGCTCGTCGGTGAAGCCGAACGTCTCCTTCACCCAGTCGGCGCCCAGCGTCCACTGGTTGAAGACGAACTTGATGTCGAAGGCCGACTTCAGCGCGGCATTGAGTGCGGCGATCTTTTCGTCGGTAAAGCCTTTTGCCTTGAGCGAGCCGGGGTTGATGCCGGGCGCCTGGTTGAGATTGCCGTGGCCGACGGCATAGGCCTCGATCTCGGCGATCTGGCTCTCGGAATAGCCAAGCGTGCGCAACGCTTCCGGCACGGCGCGGTTGATGATCTTGAAATAGCCGCCGCCGGCCAGCTTCTTGAATTTCACCAGCGCGAAGTCGGGCTCGATGCCGGTGGTGTCGCAATCCATCACCAGGCCGATCGTGCCGGTCGGTGCGATCACCGTTGCCTGTGCGTTGCGGTAGCCATGCTCCTCGCCAAGCTCGATGGCGCGGTCCCAGGCAGCCTTGGCATGGTCGGCAAGCTCCTGCTGTCTGAGATCCGAGGCGACCAGCGGCACCGGGTTGACGGCAAGCTTCTCGTAGCCGTCCCTTTCGCCGTAGGCCGCGCGGCGGTGGTTGCGCATGACACGCAGCATGTTCTGCGCATTGCGGTCGTAGTCGGGGAAGGCGCCGAGCTCGGCGGCCATTTCAGCCGAAGTGGCATAGGCGGTGCCGGTCATGATCGCGGTGAGGGCGGCGCAAATGGCGCGGCCCTCGTCGGAATCGTAAGGAATGCCCGAGGTCATCAGCAGGCCGCCGATATTGGCGTAGCCGAGGCCGAGCGTACGGTACTCGTAGGAAAGCTTGGCGATCTCCTTCGACGGGAACTGCGCCATCATGACGGAGATTTCAAGCACCATGGTCCACAGCCGCACCGTGTGCTCGTAGGCAGCGATGTCGATGGTGCCGTCGGCGTTGCGATAGGGCAGTAGGTTGATCGAGGCCAGATTGCAGGCGGTGTCGTCGAGGAACATGTATTCCGAGCACGGGTTGGACGCCCGGATCGCACCGGCCGAGGCGCAGGTGTGCCAGTCGTTCATCGTCGTGTTGAAATGCAGGCCCGGATCGGCCGATGCCCAGGCGGCATAGCCGATCTTTTCCCAGAGATCGCGCGCCTTCAGCGTCTTCAGCACCTTGCCGTCCTTGCGGGCGGTGAGATGCCAGTCGCCGTCCTGCTCGACGGCGCGCAGGAAATCGTCCTTCAGCGACACCGAATTGTTGGAGTTCTGGCCCGAAACGGTGAGATAGGCGTCCGAATCCCAGTCGGTGTCGTAGGTCTTGAACGACATCGAGGTGTAGCCCTGCTTGGCGAACTGGATGACGCGGTAGATGTAGTTCTCCGGCACCGCGTCCTTCTTGGCCGCCTTGATCTCGCGCTTCAGCGCGGTGTTGACCGCCGGGTCGAAGCAATCGTCGCCATTGCCTTCGCAGTTGATGCAGGCCTTCATGATCGCTTCGAGATGCTTCTTGACGATCTTCGAGCCGGTGACCAGCGAGGCGACCTTCTGCTCCTCATTGACCTTCCAGTCGATGAATTCCTCGATATCGGGGTGGTCGGCGTCGACGATGACCATTTTCGCGGCGCGGCGCGTCGTGCCGCCCGATTTGATGGCACCCGCCGCGCGGTCGCCGATCTTGAGGAAGCTCATCAGCCCCGACGAGCGGCCGCCGCCCGACAGCTTTTCGCCTTCGCCGCGCAGGAACGAGAAGTTCGAGCCGGTGCCGGAGCCATATTTGAACAGGCGCGCCTCACGCACCCACAAATCCATGATGCCGCCCTCGTTGACGAGGTCGTCCTGCACGCCCTGAATGAAGCAGGCATGCGGTTGCGGATGCTCGTAGGAAGACTTCGACTTGGTCAGCTTGCCGGTGAATGGGTCGACATAGAAATGGCCCTGGCTCGGACCGTCGATGCCATAGGCCCAGTGCAGGCCGGTGTTGAACCATTGCGGCGAATTCGGCGCGACGCGCTGGGTGGCCAGCATATAGGCGAGCTCGTCGCGGAAGGCGCGCGCGTCTTCCTCCGACTTGAAGTAGCCGCCCTTCCAGCCCCAATAGGTCCAGGTGCCGGCAAGCCGGTCGAAGACCTGGCGGGCGTCGGTCTCGGAACCGTAGCGCTCGGCTTCCGGCAGCTTGGCCAGTTCAGCCTCGTCGGCGACGGAGCGCCACAGGAAGGAGGGAACTTGCGTCTCTTCGACCTTCTTCAGCCGTGCGGGCACGCCGGCTTTGCGGAAATATTTCTGCGCCAGGATATCGGCGGCAACCTGGGAGAACTGCGCCGGCACGTCGATGTTGTCCAAGCGGAACACCACCGAGCCATCCGGATTCTTGATCTCGGAAAGCGCCTTGCGGAATTCGATCTCCGCGTAGGCTGATTGCCCTGGCTTGGTGAAACGACGCTCGATGCGCATTGGTCCGGTCCCTTTTGTCTACATATAGCGCTTTTCCCAGAGGATTTCTGCCCTCTTGACGAAACACGCATGGCCGCCGTCTGCCGGCGTTCGAAAACCCCGGCTCTCATCGTCACAGTCTCCGCCGCCCTGCCGGTCGGACCTCTTGCGAGGCCGCTGTCCGACGCGCTCACGGACCCTGTGGGTCCCTCAAAACTGAAAACTTTTGTAACACCCTCGGTCGAGGGAAATTCACATTATCTAGCGTCGAACCTATCTGCAAACACTAAATATAGTGTTAACAGACAATTTATTCAAGCCCGACAATCCTCCCCTTTCGCCCCCCAAGGCTTCAAAATCCCACGCCTTCGCCGGCCTCGTAAACAGGCGAGAATGCGGATCAAAACGCACATATTCCGGGAAAAAGACCGGCCTCGAAACTTTTCCGGTCGCGCTCTCAACAGGAGCGCATGGCCTATAAAAGGCGACTCGTTTTGCGCCGTCAAGGATTCGTTTGCGTAGCTTTTATGACCCCAACATCTTGTGTGTCACACATGTGGATAACGGGGATAGAAGCGGAGCGCGGCGAGGAAGGTTCGGCGCCGCGCGGAGGTGCTTCGGCGATGGCGTTCGCGGCACCTGACCGCGGCTATGCGCCGCCCGGGCTCAGGAGAACCGGCGTGGATCGGCGCAGAAATGGGCGATGATCTGGCGAAGGTCCGGTTCATGCACCATGCCCACAGCCTCGGCGGCGCTGACCCACTTGCGGGTGCGTGCCCGCTTTTCCTTCCACCGGTCGGCGACCTTGTCGACCTGCAGCGGGAACACCAGAACCTCGCACGGCACTTCCTCGCCGGAATCCAGCACCTTGGCGTAGAAATAGCGGCCGGCCTCGTGATGCGAGATCGTGCCGCGCAGCCCGGCCTCCTCGCCGGCTTCGCGCGCCGCCGCTTCGCAAAGCGGCTCCTTCGCTTCCGGCCAGCCTTTGGGAAGCACCCAGCGGCCGGTATCGCGGCTGGTGATCAGCATGATTTCGACGCCGTCCCCGCTATCGCGCCAGGGCAACGCTGCAACCTGCAGGCGCGACGGCACCGCGCCGAAGAGTCGCTGGACCCTTTCGGCCAGATGGTTGTGCGTCGTTGGCCTCGTCAACATCGGAGAAGCTTGCCCCAGCTTCCAGAATCATTTGCCGTCTCATGAATCTTACGGCTAATTATAAGCAATAAAAGTAAAAAATGTTTCATGGACCAGCGAGATTCTGCCGATTTGCGCCGGTCTCGCCCAAATGGGGCGGCCGCGCGAGCATCAAGTCGGCATTTCTCGGCTGCGGATGATGCCTTGGGCTGGCTGGTTGCAATGAGCGGCGGTGCCGCGAATCAGCCGGCGTGGTCGTCGGCGATCGGCTTCTGGTAGGTAAAGCCCATGTCCCAGGGAAAATAGATCCAGGTGTCCTGGCTGACCTCGGTAACGAAAGTGTCGACCATCGGCCTGCCTTTTGGCTTGGCGTAGACGGTGGCGAAATGCGCCTTGGGCATCATCGCGCGCACGATGCCGGCCGTCTTGCCGGTGTCGGTGAGGTCGTCGATGATCAGCACGCCAGCCCCGTCATCGGCGAGCAGCGCCGGCGTGACCTCCTTCAGCACCTGCAACTGCCCCTGGCTGGTGTAGTCGTGGTAGGAGGCAACACAGACCGTCTCGATGATGCGGATGCCAAGCTCGCGCGAAATAATGGCGGCCGGAACCAGGCCGCCGCGCGTGATGCAGACGATCGCCTTCCATTGCCCCTTGTTGGCGCCGGCAAGCCGCCAGGCGAGCGCGCGCGCATCGCGGTGGAACTGGTCCCAGGAGACCGGGAAGGCTTTTTCGGGCAGGGACATCTTCGCGCACTCCGCAAAGCGCGCATCGCGCGCAGACACTATGGAATGCGCGCGGAATTAACTGGAAAGGCTTGGCCTTGGCAAGGGGAGTGGAAAGCTATGCCTGTGAAGCTACCGCGACAGGAAAGCCGCCACCGGTGCGGTGCGCAGCACCGTCCGCGTCACCCCGCCGAACAGCAGCTGGCGCAGCCAGGAATGGCTGTAGGCGCCGAGCACGAGCAGATCCGCACCCGTTTCGGCGACCCTGGTCTGGATGATGTCGTCGACCGAGGCGCCGCCGGACCTCAGCACCGAGACGCTGACGGTCGCGCCGTGCCTGGACAGCGAGGCGGCGATTTCCGCGCCGGCCGTTTCCGGCGCCTCGTCGAGCGTATCCGGCGGGTCGATGACGACGATGTCCGTCTTCTCGGCCTCGATGATGAAGGGCAGGGCATCGAAGGCCGCGCGCGCGGCTTCCTTGCTGCCGTTCCAGGCGAGCAGCACATGCTTGAAGCTGGTCACCAGCGGACCCGAATGCGGCACCACCAGCACCGGCCGGCCGGCGTCGTAGACCAGCGTGTCGACGTCGGCGCTCGGGTCGCTGCCCGATTCGCGTTGGGCGGCGATGATCAGATCTGCGGTGCGAACGGTCGAGATGCCGGTCAGCGCGCTGTCGCCGGAAAAACTCTCGAGGCTGCGCCATTCGAACGACAGGCCGGAATTCTCGACGCGATTGTGAAAGGCGGCCTGCAACTTCTCGGCGCGCTCCCGGTTCATGTCGGCCGAAACCTGCAGGAACTCGGTGTCCGGAAAGCCGGTGGCCGAGGTGTAGGGCACGGGCAGCGCCTCGGCATGGATGCCGATCAGATGGCTCTGGAACCGGCTGGCCAGCGGGATCGCGCAGTCGAGCACGCGCTCGGCGTCCTGTTCGTTCTGCAGTATGGCGACGATGGTCTTGAATCGCATGGCAGTCCCTCACTCCTTACGGCGATCCCATCGTGACAAACGTCACCGCGCGATGCTTGGTTCCGTCACGCCGATCAGCCCGCCTTGTTTGCCTTGATCAAACCCGCCACCATAGCCTCTACGTCGGCGCGTGCGGAGTCCAGCGCCTGCTGGCTGCGGGCGCGCACCACCAGTTCCGTCCAGAATTTGCCGTCGCCATATTTCGGATAGGAGCCGATGATCGTGTCCGGATGCGCCTTCTGGATGTCGCCCAGCGGCCCCCCGATCAGGCCTTCGCCGAACGGACATTCCACGGTGGCCGACAGCATTTTGGTGCCGGCCCGCAACGTCGGCACGACATTGTCGAGCATCGCCTGGAAAATCGCCGGCACGCCGGCCATGACATGGACGTTGCCGATGCGAAAGCCCGGCGCAACCGACACTGGGTTGTCGATGTGGTCTGCCCCGCGCGGCATCCGCGCCATGCGCTTGCGCGCTTCCGTGTATTCGATGCCGCGGGCGGCATAGCTTGCCTGCAGCAGGGCGTAGGCCCTGGCGTCGTATTCGCATGGCACACCAAAGGCCTTGGCAACCGAATCGGCGGTGATGTCGTCATGCGTCGGGCCGATGCCGCCGGTCGTGAAGACATAGGTGTAGCGGGTGCGCAGCGCATTCACCGCAGCGACGATCTCGTCTTCCTCGTCCGGAACGATGCGCACTTCCTTCAGATCGATGCCGATCGCCGTCATGATATCGGCGAGGTGGCCGATGTTCTTGTCCTTGGTGCGGCCGGACAGAATCTCGTCGCCGATGACGAGCATGGCGGCGGTGACGATTTCGGTCATGGCAGGCTCCGGCAAACGGGTCGCCTGAGATAGCGCGGTGGACGGCCGGCGGCAATGCCGCCAAACGACGGATCCACCTGTGCCACCTCCCTTGTAGTGGACCCTTCGGCGGGTGATGCTGCGTGCCGGTTGGAGCCTTGAGCAAGACATGCCGGTACCGATTCTTCTATGGCTGCCCGGCGCGCTGGTTCTGCTGGCGCTCGTCGTGGCAGCCTATCCTCTGCTGGCGACACGGCGGATCGCGGCGAAAGCCGAAAGGCTGGTGCCGGCCAGCGGGAAATTCATCGAGATCGACGGCGACCGCATTCATTATGTCGAGACGGGCGAGGGGCGGCCGATCGTCTTCCTGCACGGCCTCGGCGCGCAGCTTCATCATTTCCGCCACACGCTGTTCGGAATTTTCGGCCCGAACTATCGGCTGATCGCGCTCGACCGTCCGGGTTCCGGTTATTCGGTGCGGGCCAGGGGCGCCAGCGGGCGGTTGCCCGAGCAGGCCGAAATCGTGCGGCGCTTCATCGAAATGCTGGGACTGGAAAAGCCGCTGATCGTCGGCCATTCGCTGGGCGGCGCCATCGCACTGACGCTGGCTGTCGAGCATCCCGAGGCGATTTCCGGTGTCGCCTTGCTGGCGCCGCTGACCCATAGGGAGCCGGACGCGCGCGAGAAGTTCGGCCCGCTATACATCAACTCGCCGCTGCGGCGCCGGATCATGGCTCATACGGTGGCGATCCCGGCGGCTCTCAAATATGCAGAACGCACGCTGGCCTTCATCTTCGCGCCACAGACGGCGCCGGCCGACTATATGGTCGAGGGCGGCGGCTGGTGCGGGCTGAGGCCAAGCCATTTCTACGCGACATCGACCGATGTCGTGGCCATCGCGCATGACCTTGGCCGCATCGAGAAACGCTATGGTGAGATCACCATGCCGGCCGGCATTCTGTTTGGTGCTTCCGACCGCGTGCTGGGCATCGATATCCACGGCTGGCCGGTGATGGAAAAGATCAGCGGGCTCGATTTCGAGCCGGTCGAGGGGCTTGGCCACATGCCGCAATTCGTCGAGCCGGAACGGGTCGTCGCTTTCATCGAACGCATTGCCGACCGCGCATTTGCGCCGAAGTCCGACACCGGCAGCTGACACCCTCCCGGACGCGGTATCGGCCGGCAGGGTGCCGAGCATCCCGGCCGCCGGGAATACCTCCGAACCTAATCAGGATATCGGCTATTCCTTCACGGCTCCGGTCATCGAGGAAACATAGTGCTCGACAAAGAACGAATAGAGCACCACCACCGGCAGCGAGCCGATCAGCGCTCCCGCCATCAGCGCCCCCCATTCATAGACGTCCGAGCGCACCAGCTCTGTGAGCACGCCGACCGGCACAGTCTTGTTTTCGGACGACTGGATGAAGGTCAAGGCGTAGATGAACTCGTTCCATGACAGCGTGAATGCGAAGATGCCGGCGGAAATCAGGCCCGGCACCGACAGCGGCAGCACGATCTTGGTGAGGATCTGCCAGCGGCTCGCCCCGTCGATCAGCGCGCATTCCTCCAGCTCGAACGGGATCGAGCGGAAATAACCCATCAACAGCCATGTGCAGAACGGGATCAGGAAGGTCGGATAGGTGAGGATGAGAGCGAAGGGCGTGTCGTAAAGCCCAAGGTTGAACACCATCACCGACAGCGGAATGAACAGGATCGAAGGCGGCACGAGATAGGCGAGGAACACCGCGAGGCCGACCTGACGCGCCCCGGAGAACCTCAAGCGCTCGATCGCATAGGCAGCGAACACCGCAGCCAGCAGCGACAGGAAGGTGGCGGCGGTCGAGATGATGATCGTGTTGAGCAGCCAGCCCGGATAGGACGTCTCGAAGAGCAGGTAGCGGATATGCTCGAGCGTCGGATGCACCACCCAGAACGGGTTGAAATTGGCGTAATCGGTCATCTCGAGATTGGGCTTAACCGCCGTGATCGTCATCCAGTAGAACGGAAACAACAGCACGATGACGAATATCAGCAACGGCAGATAGACCGTCACCACGCGGCGCGGCACGCTCTGCAGGTAGCCCATGCCGCCTTCGTCGAGTTCCGGGCGTTTGCTCGTTTCGATCGCGGTCATGTCAATCTCCGCCGCCCTGCTGCCATTTGCGCCGTTGCAGGCCAAAGTAGCTGAACAGGATCGCCGCCAGCAGGAACGGGATCATGGCGACTGCGATCGCGGCGCCTTCGCCAAGCTGGCCTCCGGAAATGCCGCGCTGGAACGACAGCGTCGCCATCAGGTGGGTGGCATTCACCGGCCCGCCGCGCGTCAGCACATAGATCAGCTGGAAGTCGGTGAATGTGAACAGCACCGAAAACGTCATGGTGATGGCGATGATCGGCGTCAGCAGCGGCAGCATCACATAGCGGAACAATTGCCAGCGGCTGGCGCCGTCGAGCGTGGCGGCCTCGTAGAGCGACTGCGGAATCGTCTGCAGGCCGGCAAGCAGCGTGATCGCCACGAAAGGAATGCCGCGCCAGACGTTGGCGGCGATGACCGAAGCCCGCGCATTCTCGGGATCGCCGAGGAAATTGATGCGATGGTCGATCAGGCCCATTTCCATAAGCGCCCAGGACAGGATCGAGAACTGCGAATCGTAGATCCACCAGAAGGCGATGGCCGACAGCACCGTCGGCACCACCCAGGGGAGCAGGACGATCGCGCGGAAGAACGATTTGAACGGCAGGTTCTGGTTGAGGATAAGCGCCAGCCAGAGGCCGAGCACGAACTTCAGGATCGAGGCGCTGATCGTATAAAGCAAGGTGTTGAAAACGGAGAGCCAGAAGACGGCGTCGTCCCACAGATATTCGTAATTCTCGATGCCGATGAAGATGCCGGGGCGGCCGATGCGGGCATCGGTGAAGCCGAGCCAGACGCCGAGCCCGAGCGGATAGGTCAGGAAGACCAGCAGCAGTGCCGCCGCCGGCAGCATGAAGCCGAAGCCAAGCGCGTTTCGGCTATCGGCCAAGGTCGCCAGGATGCGAGACAAGATCGAGGGACGCGGCTGAACGGCGGCGGAGGTCACGGCCATGGGTCGGCTCCTCTAAGGTTTCGTAAACGGCCGGGCGGCCATGCGCGATTCGAAGCCGGGCAGCATGGCTGCCCGGCCGAGCCGGCTCAAACGCGATAGTAGCGGTTGGCGCGCTTTTCGGCCTCCTCCATCGCCTCTTGCGGCGTCGCCTGGCCGGTCACCGCCTTGGCGAACATGTCGACCAGCACATAGTCGGCCATGGTCGCCGCCGAGGCATAACCGAGCGGGCCGGCATAGCCGTTGGGCCGCAGCGTCGCCGAGGCCTTGGCGTAAGCGGCATTGTTCGGATCGGCCGTCCAAACCGGGTTGTTGTCAAAGGCTTTGAGCGTCTGGCAGCAATAGCCTGCCGACGACGTGATCCACTGCGACATTTGCGGATCCTCGAACATGAACTGCAGGTAGGCCTTGGCCGCGTTGGGGTAGGGCGTGTAGTCGAAGATCACGGCCGTGGTCACCTGGAACAGCTCGACGGATTTCCCGACCGGGCCGATCGGCAGGTTGGTGGTGCGGATGTCCTTGGCTATTTCAGCCAGCTTCGGATCCTTGTCCTTGTTGATCTTGGCCGTGTTGTAGGCGGAAATGCCGTTGGCGATGACGCTCAATTCGCCGGCCAGGAAGGCGCGGTTGTTGTTGACGTCGAGCCAGCTTTCAGTGCCGGGAATGAAGGTCTTGTAGAGTTGCTGCGCGTATTCGATCGCCTTCAGCGTCTCCGGGCTGTTGATCGTCACCTTGCTGTTCTCGTCGACCATCTGGCCGCCATGGCTCCACAGCAGCCAGTGGGCGTAGTTGTTGCCGTCGCCGACGCCGTGGCCGTGCGTGAAGCCGGCCGGGTGCCCCTTCGCCTGCAATGCCTTGCAAAGCTCGAGCAGGCCTGCCGTGTCCTTTGGAAATTCTGAGAAGCCGGCCTCCTTCACCCAGCTTTCGCGATAGACGATGGCATTGCCGATGGTCGCCAGCGGCAGGCCGAGGAACTTGCCTTGCCGTGTCGCATATTGGTGCGGTCCATCGTGCCAGCCGCCATATTTCGAGCCGAGATATTCGCCTAGTTCCGTCACATCGTGCAGCTTGTCGGGATATTGGTGCGGGTCGTCGAACCAGACGAACATCAGGTCCGGGCCGGAGCCGACATTGGCGGCGACCGCCGCCTTGGGGCGAATGTCCTCCCAGCTTTCCTTGTCGACGCGGACCTCGACGCCGGTCGCTTCGGTGAAGCGCTTGGTATTGGCCAGCCATTGATCCTCGTCGCCCTGCACGAAAGGCGACCAGCGCAGCAGCCTGAGCTTGGCGCCGTCCTCGGGCTTGTATTTCAACCCCTCCTGAGCAAAGGCGGGAGAGCCGATGAACCGGCTTCCCAAGGCTCCCGCCGCCGCGCCGGCGGTGGTGCGGATCACGTCACGTCTGGTGAGTTTCATGTTCGCTTCCTCCTGCTTATTGTCCTTGCCGTCCTACTGCTCGATGGGTGTTTCGAACCGCTGTCCGGTTTTGCCGTGAAAGAGATGGATGAGGCCAGGCTCGGCCGTAAGCCGGATGGTTTCGCCCGGCGTGAAGGAATGCCGTTCCCGGAAATTGGCGACGATCTCCTCGCCGCCGGCGGTTCGGCCGATGAGCTGCACTTCGGACCCTGTCGGCTCGACCACCGCGACGGTGACCGGAATGCCCTGATGGTCGGACAGCCGCAAATGCTCGGGCCGTATCCCCAGCACGACCGGCTCACCATTGCCGATGGAAAGTGCTGAGGCCAACGGGACCGAAATCCCTCCGGCGCCGCGAAACGACGGCGAGCCGTCGCTTACGATCTCGCCCCTGAGCATGTTCATGGCGGGCGACCCGATGAAGCTGGCGACAAAGAGGTTGTTCGGCCGGTCATAGAGCTCGAGTGGCGGCCCGATCTGCTCGACGATGCCGTCATGCATGACGACGATCTTGTCGGCCATGGTCATCGCCTCGATCTGGTCGTGGGTGACGTAGACCGTCGTCGTCTTCAGGCGCTGGTGCAGTTCCTTGATCTCGGCGCGCATCTGCACCCGGAGCTTGGCATCGAGATTGGACAGCGGCTCGTCGAACAGGAAAACCTGCGGGTCGCGCACGATCGCCCGGCCCATGGCGACGCGTTGGCGCTGGCCGCCGGAAAGCTGGCGGGGATAACGGTCGAGCAATGGCACCAGTCCCAGGATCTCGGCCGCACGCCGCACGCCGGCATCGCTCTCCGTCTTGGGAACGCCCTTGAGCATCAGTGAGAACGCCATGTTCTCGG
Source organism: Mesorhizobium sp. M1027 (assembly GCF_040318745.1). Lineage (NCBI taxonomy): Bacteria > Pseudomonadati > Pseudomonadota > Alphaproteobacteria > Hyphomicrobiales > Phyllobacteriaceae > Mesorhizobium > Mesorhizobium sp. M1027. The sequence continues at coordinate 14,458 of NZ_JAMYMW010000017.1, forward strand.
CAACCGTCATATGCGGGTAGAGCGCATAGTTCTGGAAGACCATGGCGACGTCGCGCTCCTTTGGCGCAACGTTGTTGACCACACGTTTGCCGATCGCGATCTGGCCGCGCGAGATCTTTTCCAGGCCGGCGATCATTCTGAGAAGGGTCGACTTTCCGCAACCCGAAGGTCCGACCAGCGTGACGAACTCGCCGTCGTTTATATCGACGCTGACCCCGTGCAGGACCTCGACGGTCCCAAATGATTTGTAGACATCGCCGATTGCGACAGACGCCATCGATCTCCTCCCGATTGATTCCTGCAACGACTTCGAAGGAAACCGCTTTCTGCCTGGCCCGCGGCGACGCCCAGGCTCCTCCCCGGTCACGCGCGATGTAAGACGGTAGCGCTACCAAACCGACCTGTAAAGCACGCCGGCATCACTGGGATATCGACACGCCCTAATCCGAAACCTCGGTCTGCGGCCGGTCGCGGCCGTCGGCGAGCTCGTCGTGCCAGTTGCCGTCGGCGTCCTCGTACTGGATGCCGTCGGTGTTGCCGGCGACCTGCTGTTCGGCCGAAGCGATCTCGGCGGCGCGCAAGGCATCCTGATGGGTGGGGAACGTTTCGGAGAATGTCGAGCCGACCTTGTAGGCCCAGCCTCCGTCATGCTCAACGATCTTGTAGGTCAGTTTCGCCATGAAACCCTCCGGTTGAAAGCCCGTTGCCTCAATGCAGCCTGTCGTCGGCCAGCCTGTCGTCTGGCAGCCTGTCGTCTGCGACCAGCACGTCCGATTCCCTGGCGGCTTCGATCAGTGCCCGGCGCGCATCCGCCGTCGAACGATAACCTTCCAGCACTTTTAGGCAAGTGTCGAGGGCATCACGATGACGGGGCCCGCGATTGAGTGGCCAGACCGTCATCAGGCACTCCGCCGCCTCCTGGGCGCTGCGGATGTGGCGATACTTGCCGACATGGCCGAGTTCGACCACGACCGGCTTTTCAAATGGCTTGCTGTCCATCATCGCCGCCAACGCGGAGCGGCCGATTTGGTTGCAACTGCTATTTTAGCTCAGGCGAAAATAGCTCAATAGCCGCAGCCATTGCGCAGCCAGCGCGCATTCGCCCAGCCGGTGCGGCCGCCGAAATCGACCTGGTACCAGTTTCCGCGCCGGTCGAAGATCTCGGTTTGGTCGCCGTTGAACAATTGCCCGATCATGCGTGACGACGAGTTCGGTCGGGCCCGAACGGCGAGAAAGCCACTTCCGGTTGCCAGATTGTAGTGCTTGGAAAGACCGTGAACCGTACCTTCGCAATATTGCGCCCCGGCCGGCGTCGATGCGGCGAACGACAGCCCGGCCACGACCGCGGCGGCAGCCGCAATGGAAATCCCCCTGAACGACATATCTCTGCTCCCCCAACCCGCCGCGCCCAGCCGCGGCCCCGGCCACTCTACACCGGCAGAGGATCAGTGCGAAGCTGTGCTGGCCCGCCCAGCGAGACGAACCCGCCGTCAGTTCGCCGCCTTCATCCAGTGCTGCATCGTCGTCACCGAGCGGGCAAGCTGCGGCGCCGGGTGGATTTTTTCGCCGAAGGTGGCCGCGGCGCGCCAGCCCCAGCGCGGATCGGCAAGAAAGGCGCGCGCCAGCGCCACCATGTCGGCGCGGCCGTCAGCGACGATCGCCTCGGCCTGTTTCGGATCGTCGATCAGGCCGACGGCCCGCGTCGGGATGCCGACGGCCTTACGCACCGCTTCGGCCAGATGCACCTGGTAGCCGGGCCCAGAGGGCAGCTTCTGCAACGGCGAATTGCCGCCACTCGAGCAGCAGAGATAGGCGACGCCGGCTTCCTTCAGCGCTTTTGTCACTTCGATCGCATCCTCGACGTCGAAGCCGCCATCGACCCATTCCTTGATCGACAGACGCGCGCCCAGCATCAGCCTGGGCACCGCCTTCTTTACCGCCTTGGCGATCTCGACGGCGAAACGCATGCGGTTTTCCAGCGAGCCGCCCCAGCGGTCGGTACGCCGGTTGGAAAGCGGCGACAGAAACTGGAAGATCAGATAGCCATGCGCGGCATGCAGCTCGATGAAGTCGAAGCCGGCGCGCTCGGCCCGCCGCGCCGCGTCGGCGAAGCGTTCGATGATTTGCAGGATCTCGTCGTCCTCCAGCGCCCGCGGCACCTGCCAGCCGGTGTCGTAGGCGATAGCCGAGGCCGATACGATCGGCCACGGGTCCTGATCGGCGTGCAGCGGGCCGCCGCCCTCCCAGGGTTTTCGGTTGGAGGCCTTGCGTCCGGCATGGGCAAGTTGCGTACCGAATTTCGTGCCCGGCGCGGCGACGCGCTTGGCTGCATCCAGCGTGCGTCGCGCCGCCGCCTCGTTGTCCTCGGAATAGAGGCCGAGACAGCCATGCGAGATGCGGCCGCGCCGTTCGACATCGGTCATCTCGACGGTGACCATGCCGGCGCCCGACATCGCCAGGTTCATCCAGTGATAGAGATGCCAATCGCTGGCCGAGCCGTCCTCGGCCGAATACTGGCACATCGGCGCGACCGCGATGCGGTTGGGGAAGGTGAGGCCATCGAGGGTGATCGGCTGGAAAAGCGATGAGGTCATAAAAAACTCCGGAAAGGGTTGCCGCTATTTAGGCAGCCGACTGTGCCAGCGCCAGACACGAGACGGTGAAACGGCCGCTGGACCAATTGGTGGACCGATTGCACGAACGGCCGTTCGCGGCTACGCCTTGCCGCGGCAGCAGAGAGTCCACCATGGAAGATCGCATTCGCATCCGCTCTGAGGAAATCCTTTCCGACGAATGGGCGGTTTTGAAAAAGACCGTCTTCGATTATCGCCGGCGCGACGGCAAATGGGAAACGCACACCCGCCAGACCTACGATCGCGGCGACGGTGCGGTGATCCTGCCTTTCGATCCCGAGCGTTCGACGGTGCTTCTGGTGCGGCAGTTCCGCTACCCGGCCTACGTCACCGGCCACAAGGAGCCGCTGATCGAGGCCTGCGCCGGCCTGCTCGACGAAGACGATCCCGAAACCTGCATCCGCAAGGAGGCCGAGGAGGAACTCGGCTACCGCCTGAAGGACGTGCAGCGGCTGTTTTCGCCCTATATGAGCCCCGGCAGCGTGACCGAGCGGCTCTGGTTCTTCGTCGCCCGCTATTCGCCCGCCGACCGCATTTCCGACGGCGGCGGCGCGCATGACGAAGGCGAGGACATCGAGGTTTTGGAAATGCCGCTCGACGAGGCGCTGGCCTCCATCCACGACGGTCGGATCATCGACGCCAAGACGATTATTTTAATCCAGTATTTGAAGCTGAACCCGATCGGGAGGTGAACGGCTTTAATTCCTTGCCGCAACGGGCTGAGATGCAACTGAGGGGAACAGATCCATGATTATCAAAAACTTGCCGAAGTGGTTGGGCGCGACTTCGACGGCTGTCCTTCTCTTGGCATCGATTGCCCCCTCACACGCTGAATCCTACTCCAACCTGCAGGGCAAAGGATACAAGACCGGCAAGCTGTCGCGAGGTGCGTCAGGCTCACTGGGCTGGTTCGTTTCCAACGGCGAGAAAAAATATTTCTGCAGAATGCGAGCAGCGCAAGCTTATGTCGGTAGTACAGGGATGGTCGCTTTTACCGCCGCCGGACGGCAAATCTCGTTGGACAGGAACGTCCACGAAAAATACGCTGGATTTGATGCATCCATTCCGCAACTGTCAGACCTGAAGGCTGGCAAGCTCAATAAGCGAGCGGTCGGCAATTGCAGTCCCGCGAAATGACCCGCTCTCGATCTGTCCTTTCAAATCCAAATCTGGTGCGGACGACGGGAATCGAACCCGTACGATCAGAGATCGAGGGATTTTAAGTCCCTTGCGTCTACCAATTCCGCCACGTCCGCAGGCCAGCCCTTTTCAGCCGCCAGCCAAAGGCCGTCAAGCCGTCTTCTGCCGTCGACAAATCTGGCACTGGAAGCTAGCGAGGGCCAATCACCCACGGAGATACAAACAAAATCGTTTCACCTGGAGATGTTTTTTAGCGACAGCTTCCGAGGCTACCGCGAATGCGTGTCCCCCGTTCGCAGGATGCGTTCGGGCGCTCTGGCCTGATAGACTCCAATCGGCAAGTGGATCGGCGCGCCGATACTCGACGCCGTCGTCTACAGACACTGGGAGATTGTCATGCTCAAGCTTGCCTCTGCCCTGGCACTGCTGCTTGTTGGGACGGCGCCTCTGTCTGCTGACGAGATGCCGATGAACGCCAAAGACATCAAATGGGGTCCTGCTCCTGCTGTCATTCCGGCTGGGGCGGAAATGGCTGTTGTCGCTGGAGATCCCTCAAAGGACGGCGCCTTTGTGCTGCGGTTGAAGGCACCCGCCGGCTACAAAATTGCCGCACATAATCATCCCACCACGGAATACATGACGGTGCTTTCCGGCAACTTCCATTTTGGAATGGGCGATAAGCTCGACGAGGCGAAAGGCGTCGAACTGACTGCTGGCGGCTTCGGCGTCGCACCGGCCGGAATGAATCACTTCGCCTGGACGACAAGCGATACGATCGTAGAGGTTCATGGCGAGGGCCCATTCAAGATCACCTACGTCAACCCGGCAGACGACCCGAGCAAGAAGTGACAGTTCGGGATCGAATTGATTGAACCGACCGAAGGCTAGAACGATGGAGTGCGTCACACTCCGCGACCGTCGATTCGGTGAGATCCGCTAACGGGCGAAAGCTGATTGGCCGCAACGGAATCGTATTCCGCTTGGGCCATTTTTGCCATGAACTGCGCTAAAACAAAAAACCCGCCTTAGCAGGCGGGTCGTTGGAGCCATTTGGCACCATAGCCAAATTAGTAGCATAGCTGCCGGCACAAAGCAAGAACAAAGTTGCTGCGGCCGACACAAAATGCCCTTGGCGATTGGCGAAAGCCGTGGCGCATCGATCTCCCTCCTTGAGGGGAAGATGGCCGGTAGGCCAGAGGGGGTCGTCGCGCGTGGATCGGCGACCCCCTCTGTCGCCTCCGGCGACATCTCCCCCTCAAGGGGGGAGATCTGCAACTTCGCCGTCCGCGCTGACTTCCTCGCTGGTCAAAACCCTCGCGGCTTGGCACAGTCGGGCAAAGAGGAGCCTGTTGATGCCGAAGACCGCCAATGCGACAAAACCAAAACCCTGGGCCGAGATGGCGACGCAACTGGTCGATGTCGCCATGGGCCGCAAGCCCGCCGATCTCGTCATCCGCAACGGGCGCTGGGTCAACGTTCATTCCGGCGAGATCATCGCCGGCACCGACATCGCCATCGCCGGCGGCCGCTTTGCCTATTGCGGGCCGAATGCTGGTCACGCCATCGGCCAGGGCACCAAGGTGGTCGATGCCGGCGGCCGCTATCTGGTGCCGGGGCTTTGCGACGCGCATATGCATGTCGAGAGCGGCATGGTGACGGTGACGGAATTCTGCCGCGCCGTGATCCCGCACGGCACCACATCGATGTTCATCGATCCGCATGAGATCGCCAACGTGCTCGGCCTGCCGGGCGTGCGGCTGATGCATGACGAGGCGGTCGCCATGCCGGTCAACGTGCACGTGCAGATGCCGTCCTGTGTGCCGTCGGCACCGGGGCTGGAGCATGCCGGCGCTGAGCTGACCGTCGCCGATGTTGCCGAGGCGATGACCTGGGAGAACATTATCGGGCTCGGCGAGGTGATGAATTTTCCGGGCGTCGCCGCCAATGATCCGGTGATGTCGGGCGAGATCGCGGCGACGGTGAGGGCCGGCAAGACTGTCGGCGGGCATTATGCCTCGCGCGATCTCGGCCTGCCGTTCCACGGCTATGTCGCCGGCGGCCCCGAGGACGACCACGAAGGCACGCGCGCCGAGGATGCCATCGCCCGCGTCCGCCAGGGCATGAAGGCGATGCTGCGGCTGGGCTCGGCCTGGTATGACGTGGCCTCGCAGATCAAGGCGGTGACGGAGAGCGGGCTCGACCCGCGCAGCTTCATCCTGTGCACCGACGACAGCCACTCCGGTACGCTGGTGCACGAAGGCCATATGGACCGGGTCGTGCGCCATGCCATCAGCCAGGGCTTGAAGCCGGTGACGGCGATCCAGATGGCGACGCTCAACACCGCCCAGCATTTCCGGCTGGAGCGCGAGATCGGCTCGATCGCGCCGGGACGGCTCGCCGATCTGCTGATCGTCTCCGACCTCGCCGAAATGACCATCGACGAGGTCTATGGCCGCGGCGTCAGGCTGGCCAAGGGCGGCAAGCTCGAAATCGACATTCCAGCCTACAATTATCCGCGGACGGCGAAGAACACCGTCAAGCTCGGCAGGAAGCTCAAGGCAGGCGATTTCGACATCGCGGCACCCATGGGCGCCAACGAAGTGCGGGTGCGGGTCATCGGCGTCATCGAAAACCAGGCGCCGACGCGGGCGCTGGAGGCCGATCTTGCCGTCGAGGACGGGCTGGTTGCCATGGATCGCCGCAACGATGTCTGCCAGATCGCGCTGGTCGAACGCCACAAGGGCACCGGCGGCGTCACCAACGCCTTCGTCTCCGGCTTCGGCTATATCGGCGACTGCGCCATGGCCTCCAGCGTGGCGCATGATGCCCACCACATCATCGTCGTTGGCACCAACAAGCAGGACATGGCATTGGCGGTGAACCGGCTGGGTGAGGTCGGCGGCGGCGTCGTGCTGTTCTCCAAGGGCAAGGAACTGGCGCTGGTCGAAATGCCGATCGCCGGGCTGATGTCGGACGAGCGGGCGGAAATCGTCGCCGCCAAGGCGGACAAACTCAGCGACGCCATGCGCCAGATGGGCTGCTCGCTGAACAACGCCTACATGCAGCACTCGCTGCTGGCGCTGGTCGTGATCCCCGAGCTCAGGATTTCCGACGTCGGCCTGATCGACGTGACGACCTTCCAGAAGGTTGATTTGTTCGTTTGAACGCCGCCGGGGCGCTTCTTCAGCCGCCGGTGGCGATGGTCAGCACCTTGAACGGCGTGGTGATGACGATTTCGGCGACCGAACCGACGGCCTTGCCGAGGCCCTGGCCGAGATTGTCGAGCTGGGCCGGCGCGGTCTCTTCGGAGGCGAGGCCGGCCGGGGCGCGCAGGCGGTCGCCGAGCAGCTGCACCAGGAACGGGTTGTCGGCGAATTTGGCGTGGTTCAGCCGGTCGCCGCCCTTGGTCTTGGTCAAGTCGACCACCGAGACGCCATAGCTGGCGAGGTCGGCCGCGTCGCCATAGTCGCCGACGCGCGGCTTGTCGCCAGAGATCAGGGTCGACAGCCTGAGCGCCCGGTCGTCGCCCGAAAGCAGCACGGCGAACGGTTTGTCGGGCTTGCCGTAGCGGATCATCTGCTTCTTGAACACGTCGACGTCGATGTCGGGTGAGGCCAGGATGACATAGCCGAGCTTGCCGCCGAGGTCGCGGTCGCCGGTGATGGCAAGCTGGCGCAACGCTTCCATCGTCACCCAGGTCCCCATCGAATGGGCAATGATGTCGATGCTCTTGGCGCGGCTCTTGGCGAGCATGCGCAGCGTCGCTTCGAGATCGTCGCGCGCCGCATTGGCGCTTTCCTTGTCGTAGATGTAGCCGGTCGTCTTGCCGCTCGACGCCCACGAAAACAGCACCGGCGTGCCTGGGTATTTCGTGTCATGCGCGATCTGCGTCAGCCGGTAGATACCGTCGTCGAAGCCGTTGTTGAAGCCGTGCACGAAAACCAGCGCGCGGTCGCCGCGCATCGCGATATCGGCGCCGACCGCCTTGGCGAATTGCGGCGCGCCTTCGTAGAAGGTGACGCCGGTCGCCGTGAAATCCTTCGCCGGATTGCTGTTGGCCGAGCCCTTGACCCGCTCGATGGCGCCGAGCTGGTGGATTTTGGGCACCGTCACCTCGACGCTGGCAAAGCTGGTGGTCGGCGAACGGTCGCCGTCGAACACCTGCCGGGGCGCTTTCATTGCCTTTTGCCGGGTTGTGGCGACGAAGATCTTGTGCGTCGCCGCAATGTCGGAAGCAGGCACGGTGATCGTCGTCTTGTTGAGCAAGTCGTGCGTGTTCTGGCCGGCGCAGCTTGCCAGCGCGAGCGCGAACGCAACGACGAGAAAGATCTTCGAAGGCACGGTCACGCGGGCTCCCGCAAAGGCGACGTCGAGCCGGAGACGTCTTGGCCTATTCGATAGAGGCAGAGGTAGGCACGGTCCAGTTCAAACTGTTCCGATGGGTGCGGCGATGGTCAACAGTTACTGCCGCGCAACGCAGCTATTGTCCGACCGAGGCGATGCGGTCCGTCACTTCGCGGTCGCTGGCAAACCCGTCATCCTCGCGCAGCTTCTGGCCGATCAACTGTACCAATTCCGGATTGTCGGCGAATTTGGTGTGGTTGAAGCGGTCGGCTCCCTTGACGCTGGAGAGATCGACGACCGACACGCCATAGCTGGCGAGGTCGGCGGCGTCCTTGTAGTCGCCGACGCGCGGCCGCGCGCCGGCTATCAAGCCGGAGAGCCGCAGCGCCCGGTCGTCGTCGGAGAGCAGCAGGATGAACGGCTTGTCCGGCTTGCCGTAGCGGCGCATCTGGCTCTTGAACACGTCGACGTCGATGTCGGGCGAGGCCAGCACGACGTCGCCGAGCTTGCCGCCGAGATCGCGGTCGCCGGTAATGGCGAGCTGGCGCAGCGCCTCCATGGTGACCCAGGTTCCCAGCGAATGGGCGACGATGTCGATGCGCCGCGCGCCGGTCTGCGCCAGCATTCTCAGCGTTACTTCCAGCTGGTCGCGGGCAACGCTGGCGCTTTCCTTGTCGTAGACATAGTCGGTGGTCTTGGCGCCCGACGCCCAGGAAAACAGCACCGGCGTGCCCGGATAGCCGGAATCATGGGTGATCTGGGTGACGCGGTAGACCGCATCGTCGAAGCCGGTGTTGTAGCCGTGGACGAAGACCATGACGCGGCCGCCGCGCGCCGCGATGTCGGCGCTGAGCGCACTGGAGAATTTCGGCTGGGTGTCGTAGCCGACGACCTCGGAAGCCATGAAGTATTTGGCCGGATCGTCCGACTTGCCGCGCGAGCGCCGCTCGATCTGGCCTGTCTTGTGGATGCCGGGGACGGTGACGTTGACGCGGGCATAGTTCAGCGTCGCCGACCGCTCGCCGTCGAAGACCTTGTTGGGATCGTCGGAGCGCTTGCGGGTGGTTGCGATGAAGATCGAGTGGTTGCCGGCGATTTCCGTCACCGGCACCGCCATCATGGCGCTGCCGAGCAGTTCCTCGGTTTGGCGGCCGCCGCAGCCGGCGAGCAGCGCGGCAAGGACAATGATGCAAATCGTCTTCAAGGGCACTTAAGCAATTCCACTCCGGCCTGACCAAAGGCCCATCCACCTCCGCCGCCCCTCCCGGACAGGCGAAGTGCGGCAGAAGTAAGTCGCGGATGCCGAAATGCGTTCAGTGCCTCGCAACGGCCATCGCACTGTTGCGCGAAAGCCAGAACGGCGGCAGGAACGCCGGGATGTTGGAAAACGGCAGCACTTCCGGCTTCAGCCTTATGCCAAGCACGTCGGTCATGAAGGCGCGGCGCGCCTCGATGCGGCGCCAGGCTTCGGGATAGCGCGCGGCGATCTCTTCGCGCAGCGCGTCGTCTGCCAACGCGATGCCGTCCTCGATGTTGGTGGTGAAATAATCGGTGCCGGTCGCCGGGATGATGTCGACCTGCAAGGCCATGCCAGACTTCAATCTGATGTCGGAGCCGGAGAATGACGGCGAATGCATCCATTCGTCGATATGGATGAGATGGCCGGGATTGAGCGACACGCCGAAGAACGGATCGCCGATCCGCTCGTGCACCGCCTGCCACAGCGCGCCGCCGGGAACGCCGATGCCGACCGTCTCATACCAGTCGACGACGGCGCAGAAATAGGGCGCGACCAGTTTCTCGACATAGTCCTGGATGCCCCTCGGAAGCTCGGCCGCGTCCTCGACCAGAAAACCGGCGCGGGCGTTGAGCGAGCCCTGGATGCCATAGGCCATGGTGATCGGGTCGCCGCGTTTGATGACGTCGAGACGGGGGCTAGGCAAGCCATAGGCTGCGCGCCTGCCGGCCGACAGCATCGGGTGACAGCATTGCGGCAGCCCGTTGATGCCCATCAGCCGCGCCGCCTGCAATTCGGTCATGCCGGGTTCGATGACCTGTAGGACATTGCGCAGGCCTTGCGAGGAATAGGTCGCGGCGAATTCGAATGCGGCCAGCTGGTCGGCCTCGTTGATGGCGCGCAGGCCGTCGGCAGGGTTCATCAAAAGGTTTGCCGCGTTGACGATCACACCCCTGTCGCCGGCAAGCGTGCGCAGCGTGTCGGCGATGAAGGACGGCAGGTCGAGCGTCGTTTCACCAAAACCGGCATCGCCGGGGCCGAACGGTTTCCAGCCGATGGCGCCGATGCGCTGGCCGGCTTTCAGGCCGCAATCGGCAAGGATGTCGGCCAGCGCTGGCGAGCGGTCGCGCGGCTGCGCCGGCAGCGAAAAGGTCTGGTAGAGCACGCGCTCGTACGGCCCGTCGCAGATCTCGGCATAGCCCCAGCCCTCATTGCCGACCAGCAGTTTGGGCGGCTTGCCGGGAACGATGACCAGCAGCGTCTCCTCGAAGCGCGGATCGTAGCCGCAGAGATAGGCGACATTGGCGGCATGTTCGCGGTCGCCATAGACGACGAACGCGTCGAACCCCGCTTCGCCGCCGCGTGCAACCAGTGCCGTGATGCGGGCCTCATAGGTGGCGCGCGGGACCAGCGGCATCACCGTCGGCTCGCCGAACTCCGGCAGCGACACGGTTTTCTGGGCCACCGATGCGACAGGCATGAACAGACGCTCCTAACGGCCAACGAGGTTTTGGGAACACCCTTTCAGGGTGGCCGGACAATGGCTTCGTGAAGCCGGATATGCAATAGCGGGACCGAATTCGGCTAGCCTGTGGGGTGCTCTTGCCATGACCAGTTTCTCCTCTCGCGTCGCTGCCGCCGCTGCCGCGATCCGCGAGATCTTTCCGGAAACGCCGCTGCAGGAAAACGACTATCTGTCGAAGAAGAGCGGCGCGCGGGTGCTGCTGAAGCGCGAGGACCTGACGCCGGTGCGCTCCTACAAGATCCGCGGCGCCTTCAACTTCTTCCGCAAGACGCTTGCCGCCGGCAACGCTGCCGAGCTGTTCGTCTGCGCCTCGGCCGGCAATCACGCGCAAGGCTTTGCCTTCGTCTGCCGCCATTTCGGCAAGAAGGGCGTCGTCTTCATGCCGGTGACCACGCCGCAGCAGAAGATCGACAAGACGCGGCTGTTCGGCGGCGAGTTCGTCGAGATCAGGCTGGTCGGCGATTTTTTCGACGACTGCTACCGCGCGGCACTCGAATTCACCGAAACTGCCGGCGCGCACATGGTGCCGCCTTTCGACCACAAGGACATCATCGAGGGGCAGGCGACGGTCGCCTACGAGATATCAGGCCAGATGCCCGGCGCGCACATGGCTGATATCGTCATGCTGCCGGTCGGCGGCGGCGGCCTGGCCGCCGGCGTCACCCATTATTTCGCCGACCAGCTGCGTGAAACACGTTTCGTCTTTTGCGAGCCGGCCGGCGCCCCGAGCCTGAGCGAGAGCCTTGCCGCCGGAAAGCGGGTCAAGCTCGCCAAGGTCGACAATTTCGTCGACGGCGCGGCGGTGGCCGAGATCGGCCGCGAGCCGTTGCGCCACCTCAAGGAGTTTGCTGCCGATGCGGTGCGGCTGATCCCGGAAAACCGGCTCTGCGCGACCATGATCGAAATGCTCAATGTCGAAGGCGTCGTGCTCGAGCCGGCCGGTGCGCTGGCGATCGATGCGCTCAAGGACTTTTCCAAAAAGGAAATCAGGGGCAAGACCATCGTCGCCGTGGTGTCCGGCGGCAATTTCGATTTCGAGCGGCTGCCGGATGTGAAGGAACGGGCGCTGCGCTTCGAGGGGCTGAAAAAATACTTCATCATCCGCTTTCCGCAGCGGCCCGGCGCGTTGCGCGATTTCCTCGAATTGCTAGGCCCCGATGACGACATCGCCCGCTTCGAATATCTGAAGAAATCGGCGCGCAATTTCGGCTCGGTGCTGATCGGCATCGAAACCAAGGACCGCCGCAATTTCGACCTGCTCAAGGCGAATTTCGACGCCGAGAGCGTCCACTACCAGGACATCACCGACAACGAGACGCTCGCCGGGTTCATCATATGAGCAGCAACGATCTTCCGAACGCCCCGGCGAACGTTTTTATCGCGCTGTTTTCCGGCATCAATGTCGGCGGCAATCGCATCGTCAAGATGGCGGAACTCAGGCCATTTTTCGAGCAGCTCGGCTTCTCCGATGTCGCCACCTATGTGCAGAGCGGCAACGCCGTGTTCCGGTCGCCAGATGGCGATGCGGCGACGCTGACCAAGCGGCTGGAAGCGGAATTCGAGAAGAAATGGGGCTTCCATTCACGCATCATGGTGCGCGATTTCGGCTGGCTCGAGCGGCTGGCGGCGGACAATCCCTATCCGGAAGCGGCCGGCGAGCCGACCAAGCTGCATGCTTATGCACTGGAGCGCCGGCCGACCGCCGAGGAAATCGCCCGGCTGGCGGAAAAATGCACCGGGCCCGAACGCTTCGAGATCAAGGGCGACGTGCTCTACCTGCATTCGCCCGACGGCCTCGGCAAATCGGTCTTTGCCAATCTCATCCCGCGCGTTCTGAAGGTGCCCTGCACGGCGCGCAACTGGCGCACCGTGCTGATGCTGCTCGAGATGGCCAAGGCCGGCGGTTGACAGGTCGTCTACGCGGCCGGAGCGCGTTTCCAGTCGAATGCCAGCTCTTCACGGAAGGCGAAGCGCTTGATGTGCTCGGCGACGACCGTTTCCAGGCGCTCGAGCGAGCCAGCTTCATCGGTCGTCACCGCAATGTGCAGCGCAGCCGGGTCCGCATCGAGAACCGTGCGGCCGAGCGTCAGATCGATGGTGCCGTGGTTCGGGTCGAATTCGACGGGAAACTTGTGCGCCCAATGTTTGCACAGCTGCTGCAGATAGCGGCTGGCATGTTCGGTGGCGACGTCGACATGGCTGGCCGGCATGAATGAATTCTCCTTGGGAATGCGGACGCGAAAACCGAACCAGGGCGCCGCCTGCGTCCGCTCAAGATAGCGTGATCGGTTACCAGCTGCCGGTGTTCGGCATCGACGCCCACGGCTCGGCCTTCGGCTTGGCCGGACCTTTCTGCAACAGCTCGATCGAGATGCCGTCCGGCGATTTGACGAACGCCATGTTGCCGTCGCGCGGCGGCCGATTGATGGTAACGCCATTGTCCATCAGCCGCTGGCAGGTGGCATAGATGTCGTCGACCTCATAGGCAAGATGGCCGAAATTGCGGCCGCCCTTGTAGTCTTCCGGGTCCCAATTGTAGGTCAGCTCGATCAGCGGCGCCTTTTCGGAGATGCCGCTCTGCTCGTCTTCGGGCGCGGCGAGGAAGATCAGCGTGTAGCGGCCCTGCTCGTTTTCATGGCGGCGCACTTCCTTGAGGCCAAACTTGTTGCAGTAGAAATCGAGCGAAGCATCGATGTCGGCGATGCGGACCATGGTGTGCAGATAGCGCATGATTTCCTCCTTATGTTGCGTTGCGGCGCACCATAGGGGCGGCCCGGCCAAAGGGCAATCGGCCACGCTTGCCAGCGCCGGCAAACGGCAAATCCGCTATTCCTGTACGGAACCGTGAAAAAAGGCACGTCAGGTCTTGCACACACCGGAAGCCGCGGTGTTAATCTGATACCAAGAATCAGTTGCAGTGTTTCTTGAAAAAAGGGGGCGTTCTTATGGGGGAAAAGGCCTCTTTCATGGGGCGGGACGGGGCCGGTAACGATGCGTTGAAGCGGGATGAGAGCGCCGATACGGCCGATCTCGTCGAAATCGCCGGCGCCATCAAATGGTTCGACGTGGCCAAGGGCTACGGTTTCATCCTTCCCGATGATGGTACTTCGGGCGACATCCTCCTCCACGTGACATGCCTTCGAAAGGACGGTTTTCAGACCGCGCTTGAAGGCGCCCGCGTCGTCTGCCTGGTCAAGCAGGGCGAGCGTGGGCTGCAGGCCTTCCGCGTGCTCTCGATGGATGTCACCACGGCGATCCATCCGGCGGAGATGCAGGAGCAGCGCACCCATGTCGCGGTGACGCCGGAAAGCGGCCTCGAACGGGCGCTGGTGAAATGGTTCAACCGCACCAAAGGGTTCGGCTTTCTGACCCGGGGCGAGGGCACCGAGGATATTTTCGTCCACATGGAGACGCTGCGCCGCTACGGCATCACCGAACTCCGCCCGGGCCAGGTGGTGCTGGTCCGCTTCGGACGCGGCGACAAAGGCCTTATGGCTGCCGAAATTCACCCCGATATGGGTACCTTGCCGGTCTCGCATTAGTTCCGGTCGAGGATTTCATATGGCTCACAGGAACCGGCTGACGGCGGGCGCGCTCTGCGCCGGAATTTTCCTCATCGTCGCCGCAAGCGCCTTCTTCTATTTTCAGCAACCGAGTTCGGCCGACGGTAAGGCGATGATCCTTCCCGTCGACCCGGCGCCGCTTGTCGCGGTGACGAAGGCCGGCGAGCGTTCTTTCTCCGTCGAAATTGCCGACACGCCCGCCGAGCGCGAGGCCGGCCTGATGTTCCGCCGGCACATGGCCGACAATCACGGCATGCTGTTCGTGTTCGGTGCGCCGCAGGATGTGAGCTTCTGGATGAAGAACACGCCGATGCCGCTCGACCTGATCTTCGTCGGCCAGGACGGCCGGATCCGGGCGATCGAGCAAGGCGAGCCGCAGTCGGAGGCGATCATCTCGCCGGGCGAACCGGTGCGCTTCGTGCTCGAGCTCAAGGCAGGCACCGCCGCCAAAAAGGGCATTAAGGACGGCGACCTGCTGCGCCATCCGGCCATCGGCACGGCGCCGGGGCCGGCCATGCCGCCGCCCGACAAGGGCGACGCGCCGAGTGTCGATTCCGACTGAACGAACGGGCAGGATCTTCGGCCGATGCAGTTCTTCTCCCATGATGGTTTCGACCTTGCTTTCCTTGATCGCCAACCGGCATCGGGGCAGGGCGATCCGGTGCTGATGATCCACGGCTTTGCCTCGAGCCATTACGTCAACTGGGTGTCGCCCGGCTGGTTCAAGACGCTGAACGATGCCGGCTACCGTGCGATCGCCTTCGACAATCGCGGCCATGGCTCGTCGTCGAAGAGCTATGACGAAGCCGACTACACGCCGGCAAAAATGGCGTCCGACGCGGCAGCGCTTTTGAACCATCTCGGCATCGAACGCGCCCATGTCATGGGTTATTCGATGGGCGCGCGCATATCGGCGTTCCTGGCGCTCTCCAACCCGGACAAGGTGGCGACGCTGGTCTTCGGCGGTCTCGGCATCGGCATGGTCGACGGCGTTGGCGACTGGGATCCTATAGCCGACGCCCTCCTGGCCGAGGACCCGGCAGGCACCAGCGACCCGCGCGGCCGCTCGTTCCGCGCCTTCGCCGATCAGACCCGCAGCGATCGCCGCGCGCTCGCCGCCTGCATCGCCACCTCGCGCGAATTGCTGAACGAGGCCGACATTGCCCGCATTGCCCAGCCGACGCTGATCGCCGTCGGCACCAAGGACGACATCGGCGGCTCGCCGGATGAACTCGCCGCTCTGATGCCCAACGCCAGGGCTTTTCACATCGAAGGCCGCGACCATATGCTGGCGGTCGGCGACAAGGCCTTCAAGCAGCGCGTGCTGGAGTTTTATGCCGAGCATCCGCTTTGATGGACGGCTCCCAAAGCGACCATTGCGCCTGAAGCTGGGGTCCATAGCGGTTTTGCAACGATACAGGAGTAAATAAGCGCGACGTGTGGATCGATTCAAACCCGCCATGCGCTGAACGGAGGGCAGGGGGTATCATGGCACAATGGGGAAGGACCGACGCCGCTTTGCCGGGCGTCATTGCAAAAAGCACGTTCGGCGAATGGTCCGTTGTTCTAGCGCTGGCTGCTTTAGCGGCAGGGGCGATAGCGATCACCGCGTTGATAGCAATGCCGAGCGACGCGTCTCCGCTGCTCCAGAACAGTGCGACGGGCTTCTTCGCTGCGGTATTTTTTCTGGCCGGGCCTTTGGCACATCTTACGGGAGTGGTCTTCGGGTTGATGGCCGTTGGTCGCCCAAACGACAATCGTGTGCTCGGCCTGGCTGGCATCGTGGTCAATGGTGCGTCGCTGGCGGCTGGGGTGTTCATGTTGTGGGGAATGGCATCGACTTTTGGCGCATTCACCTGATTTCGGGCAAATATCCCGGACGCACGCGAGTGACGCGAACTACGATCCAAGCGCCCTGAGCGAGCGTGCAATGTTTTGCTTGGCCCGCGTTTCGAAGCGCCGGCGGAACTCCTCGCTGTGAAAGATATGCGGGCGGGTGAGGAAGCCGTTTAGGACGGCGGCACGGCCGGCCCGCCACATCGGCTCGTCGACCCACTGGTATTCGCTGCGAACCGCCTGTTCGTAGGCGTCAAACATGTCAGGCGCAGCACCCAGGATCGCCAGGTCCATGTCGAGGAACAGCGCCGCGTCACGAACCGAATGCTGGTCACCAAGGGGCGGCAATTCGTGGCTGGCAGTGGCAGTGATCATCGCCGCGATGTGGCCGAGGCGTCGTGCGTCGGCGCGGCCGGCGAGCTTCTCCTCGGCAAGTGCGGCACTCCTCGCCTCATTGTCCTTGGCGCGGCTGTCGTAGATCGCGTCGTGGAACCAGATCGCCGCTTCGACTGCTTCAGGATCATGCAGCAATGCCTTGTAATTGTTGGCTAGCGCCAGCATCGCCTCGATATGGCCAAGGTCGTGGTAGTGGCGATCTTCGGCCGCATAGAGCGCGGAAAGCTCGCGCTTCAGGGTCTCGTCCATCAAGGTTGCGTTTTCCATGGCTGCTTGAAATTCCGCCAACCAAATCCATTTGACGAAGCACTAAGGAAAATTGAGTTCACCCGTGCTATGATCTGGCTTATAGGTGCGGCCGGAGAATAGGCAAGCCGCCAACCGAGACAGTGGATGGCCGAGACATTGGATGGCCGGAGACATCAGATGAACAGCGTTACGATTTCTCGTCCCACCATGGTGCAGCCGGTAGATCCGATCTGGCGTTCGATCCGCGACGAAGCGATGGAAGCGGTCAACCGCGATCCGCTGCTGGCGGCGTTCCTCTATTCGACCATCCTCAACCAGGAAAACCTGGAAGAAGCGGTCATTCACCGGCTGGCCGAGCGCCTCGCCCACCAGGACATCGGCTCCGACCTCATTCGCCAGACATTCAAGGCAATGGCGGCCGACGACAAGGATTGGTCGACGACGGTGCGCGTCGACATCCAGGCCTATTACGACCGCGATCCGGCCTGCGACCGCTTCATCATGCCGGTGCTCTACTTCAAGGGTTTTCATGCCATCCAGACGCACCGGCTGGCGCATTGGCTGTGGAACCAGGGCCGCCAGGATTTTGCGCTGTATTTGCAGAGCCGGTCGTCCTCGGTGTTCCAGACCGACATCAATCCGGCCGCCCGCATCGGCAAGGGCATCTTTCTCGACCACGCCACCGGCCTCGTCGTCGGCCAGACGGCGGTGATCGAGGACGACGTGTCGATCCTGCACGGCGTGACGCTGGGCGGCACCGGCAAGGCCGGCGGCGACCGCCATCCCAAGATCCGCTACGGCGTGCTGATCGGCGCCGGCGCCAAGATCCTCGGTAACATCGAGATCGGCCATTGTTCGAAGATCGCGGCCGGCTCGGTGGTGCTGTCACCGGTGCCGCACAACAAGACGGTTGCCGGCGTGCCGGCCCGCGTCGTCGGCGAGACCGGCTGCGATCAGCCTTCGCGGCAGATGGACCAGCTGTTGCCATCACAGACGATGGACCACGTCGTCAGCTTCGACATCTGAGTGCTCGGGCAGGGGCTGAATTCCTGCCCCTTATGCTGGCTTGCCTTTACATGGCCATTGTCGACGTGCCAGAAGCGCGCTCACCAATGCATGTCGCCCAAAAGTGCCCAGCGGTTTTGGGATAGCGACATGCATGAAGAAGGATTCAAAGCGCGTCGCATCGATCTCTTCAGACGCGACGCACTTTAGCAAGCGACGATCGGAGAAGACTGTTGAAGCCGGACGAAATCAGAAAGCTGGACGCCTATTTCAAGCGCACCTTCCAGAACCCAAAACTCGAAGTGAAGGCGCGGCCGCGCAAGGAAGATTCGGCCGAGGTCTATGTCGGCGACGAGTTCCTCGGCATCGTCTTCAAGGACGAGGACGACGGGGACTATAATTTCTCGATGGCGATCCTCGACATCGATCTGGCCTGAGCCGGAGATTTAGCTGGCCGCTACGCCTCAAGCGCAGCGGCGGGTACGGAACCTTGCAAGACGCCGGCGGGACAGCGCTTCCCTCTGGCCTGCCGGCCATCTCCCCCACTTGGGCCCACTTGGGGGGAGATTGGCAGCCTCGGCGCTGCGCTCTTCCTGCAACATTGGTGATTGGCGAAAGCCAAGATGACGGCCGATCTCCCCCCTCGTGGGGGAGATGTCCGGCAGGACAGAGAGGGGCGCGAAGGATCGCTACGGAACGGCTCGTTTCGTTGCTTACCGCCCGGTCTTCAGCACACGCGCTGCCTCGCCCGAAATCGCCGCGTCGAGCGCCTGCCAGTCGCCCAGGAATTCCCGCGGGAAGCGGTAGGTGAGGCTGAGATTCTCGCCGATCAGGATGTCGCGCTCGCAGGGCGCTAGCGATTCGTCCGCGCTCGGGCCGCTCAGGCAGCGTGCGACAAACGGATCCTTGCCGGGGCGGTCGGCGACCGCCAGCACTTCGTTGAGATAGCCTGACTTTTCGCTGAAGGCGTAAAGCGTCGTGCCGCCAGGGCCGGGCGTACCCGGCTTGGCAATCAGCGCACTGTAGATCGGCGCAAAGCGGCCGCTCATGTCGCGCGACATCATCTGCGGCTCGAACGACAGGAAGACGATGTCCTTGCTGGGTCCGGTGTGGTTGAAGTCGTCGCGGGCAGCCTCGCTGTAGCCGTCCATCTCGGGATAGCGCAGATAGAGGTCGAGCCGCGAGGCGATGCCGTCGCGCCGGGCCTGGGCAAAGCGGATGACATTGGCCGGCACGGCGATGACGTTGTTGCCGATGGCGACCTTGTGGACCGTGGTGTCGTCGGTGTACCCGGCCATGGCGATCGAGCGGCCGAACCATTTGCCGCCGAGGCTGATCGCCACGGAAAGCAGCGCCAGCGTCGCGAACGCATAAAACACCCGCTTCATCAGCGTCGAATCGACGACGCTGAGTTGCGGGCCCTCTGTGGCGGTTGCCTGCTTCATCGCGACCCTCATTTGCCGTCTCATCGGGTGTACCTGAGCGGCACATCTCGGCGCGGCACGGCTCTTGCTTCGCAGCTTTTGCGGACGACTGTGCGATTTCATGGTAAACGGAGAGTAAAGATGGGGCCGGTCGAACAAATCATATTCAGTTTTATGGCTGGGCTGACGGCTTGCGGCCTGGCCGGATCGGCGATGGAGCTGATCGCCGGCCGCAAGCTTGCCTTCGTCCAGCCCTATGTGTCGTCGAAGCACATGTTGCGCTCGCTCGCCGCGACGGCTTGCGCCGGACCGCGGATGTTCGCCAATGAGGCGCTGGACGCCTGGCGCGAGCGTCGCATTTCGGTGCTGGCGCTGATCTCCTGCGGCTGTACGGCGACCATTTGGGCGCTGGCGCTGGGCATGGTGGTGATCGCCATTGCGTCCTGGGCGGCTTCGCTTCTAGGGTCTGGCAGCTTGTCGGTGTGAGACGATCTGGAGACAGCAATGCCGATCTACGCGATTGACGGAAAAGCGCCCGCCTTCGAGGACGCCGACAGCAACTGGATCGCGCCCGACGCCACGCTGATCGGCAATATCAGGATCGGCCGCAATGCCGGCTTCTGGTTCGGCGTCGTCGTCCGCGGCGACGACGAACCGATCGTCGTCGGCGCCGACACCAACGTGCAGGAGCATACAATCATGCACACCGACGCCGGCTTTCCGCTGACCGTCGGCCAAGGCTGCACGATCGGCCACCGTGCCTTGCTGCATGGCTGCACGATCGGCGACAACAGCCTGATCGGCATGGGCGCCATCGTGCTGAACGGCGCGAAGATCGGTAACAACTCGCTGGTCGGGGCCGGCGCGCTGGTCACCGAAGGTAAGCAATTCCCCGACAATTCGCTGATCGTCGGCTCGCCCGCGCGCGTCGTCAGGACGCTCGACGAAGCCGCAATCGCCAGGCTGCGCGCCTCGGCCGCGCATTATGTGGCCAACGGCAGGCGATTCAGGGCTGGGCTGAAGAAGGTCTAGCCGATCCAGAAATGGTGGAGCCGGCCTTGGGATACCGAAAGCATAGCCCCTTCCAAGTCAAACCGGCTGGGCGGTCGGCCGGAACAAGATCTCGCTGATATCGACGTCGTCGGGCTCGTTGATCGCGAAGGCGACCGTGCGGGCAAACGTATCCGGCCCCACGGCGATCTTGCTCACGAAGTCCCTAGTGTCCTGCTGGATATCCTTCTCGCTGATGTGCTCGAGCAACTCTGTGCTGACAGCGCCCGGCGAGATCACCGTGGTGCGGATGTTGTAGGGTTTCACCTCTTTCCGCAGACCCTCGGACAGCGCACGCACGGCGAACTTGGTGGCGCAATAGACCGCCGCACCCGGGTCGACCACATGGCCGTATACGGACGAGACATTGATAATGTGCCCCGATCGCTGTTCCTTCATGTACGGAAGTGCGGCCGCGATGCCGTAAAGGACGCCCTTGATGTTGACGTCGATCATCCGGTCCCATTCGTCAATCTTGAGCCGTTCGAGCGGGGCCAACGGCATGAGGCCCGCATTGTTCGGCATCACGTCGATGCGGCCGAATTCCCGGACCGCCGTGTTCACCAGGTTCTGGACCTGGCCGGCGTCGGTGACGTCCGTAGTGACGGCCTTGGCTTTGAGCCCAGCGGCGGTCAGTTCCTGGACAAGGGCGTCGATGCGGTGTGACCGGCGTGCACCTAGGACCACGGAAGCGCCTCGCGCGGCAAGATGGCGTGCCGTCGCTTCACCGAGGCCGCTGCTGGCACCGGTGATGACGACGACCTTGTTCTCGATTCCTTCGGACATGAGATTCTCCTAGACAAGAATTGAAAGAGTTCGGGTGCGGGGGCCGGCCGAGGCGGCGAGCAAGGCCGAACCCGTGAGCAGGACGGCGGCGAGAAGGAAGGCGCTCCACCAGCCGGCCGCGTCGAACAGCAGGCCTCCCGCGATAGCGCCGCCCGCGATCGCGAACTGGATCAGGGCGACCTGGAGTCCGCCCCCGGCCTCCAGGTCTTCAGGGATGAGCGTGGTCATCCAGGTGTTCCACGCCACCGGGATCGGGGTCGCGAACAGTCCCCAAAGAACCAGCAGGCCGGCCGTGGCGCGTGCAAACGGTCCAAAGGCAATCAGCAGTAGAGCGAAGACCGCGAGTGCACTCGGCAGCCCGATCAGCACGGCTGTGAGGTGCCGCCGGAGTATGAGGCCGATGATCGACAGTCCCGCCAGGCCGCCGAGGCCGACGCCCAACAGAGCCATTGAGAGGGTGTTGACCTCGAGGCCCGTCACGTTTTCCAGAAACGGCCGCAGGTAGATCGAGAGCGCGTTCTGCCCGATGAACGCGAGCCCGGTTGCGCCCATGCCGATGGCGAATCTGCGATTCCGCAGCAGGCCGAACATGCTCGACACCGAGGCGGCCTCCATCGGTGGCATCTTCGGGAGAACGGCCAACTGCCACACGAGCGCCCCAAGGCCGATGGGGACAGTGACGAAAAAGGTTCCCCGCCATCCGATCAGCGATCCGAGGAAGCTGCCGACGGGCGCGGCGATCACCAATGCGAACGCAGTGCCACCCTGGAGCAAGGCAATGGCCTTGGGCAGGTCGGGTCCCGGGGCCAAGCGGGCCAGAATGGCCGTCGACAGTGACCAGAAACCGCCGATCGCGATGCCGACCAGCGCCCGCCCGGCCAGGAAGACCAGGAAGTTGGGAGCAACCGCCACCGCCAGGCTCGATGCGGCCAGCACTGCCGTATGGAGCAGAACCACCGTCCGTCGATCGACGTTTCGCAACAGCGAGTTGCCGAAGAGGCTGGTAACCACGGCGAAGAATCCGGATACCGCGATTGCCTGGCCGGCCTGACCCTCGGAGACGGCCAGATCCTGAGCGATCGGGGTGAGCAGGCTCACCGGCAGGAACTCCAGTCCGACTAGAAGGAAGGTCAGCAGCGACAGGCAGACCACCGCAGACCATGGGGTCGTCGTGCTGTCAGCAGCGGCGGCCTCGCCCAGCGCGAGTTCAATGGTCATAAGGCAGTCTCCTGTCCGTTCCCGAATTAAGTAGTCGGGCTGGCCAAATGCGACTAGCGGGTATAATTTTGATGTGGTTGTGAATGAGGCTCATCAATGCCACGCGACGAGTTCGCCGAAATGCGCGCGTTTCTGGAGATCACCCGGACGCGGAGCTTCACCCGAGCAGCCGCCAAGCTCGGCGTCACTCCTTCGGCTCTTAGCCACACCATCAAGTCGCTGGAGTCGCGGCTTGGCGTCCGTCTTCTGTCTCGCACCACGCGCGACGTGGCCCCGACGGCGGCCGGTCAACGCCTCAAGGAAGGCATCGAACCGCATTTCGAAGGCATCGCGGCTGAGGTCAGCGCTCTCGGCGTCCTGCGCGACAGGCCGTCCGGCAACATTCGCCTGGTGTGCACCGACGATTCGGTCGACATTGTCTTCCGCGCCCGGCTGCCAAAGTTCCTGAGCGACTTCCCCGATATCAATGTCGAGCTGGTGGTCGATAACGCCTTCACCAACATCGTCGAGCGCCAGTTCGACGCCGGTGTTCGGCTGGGCGAGTCCATTGCCCGGGACATGGTAGCCGTGCGCATCGGAGCCGACGTGACCTACACTGTCGTCGGCTCACGCCGTTACTTCGCCCACCGGACACCGCCGCAGACGCCGCAGGAGCTGACCGACCATAACTGCATCAACTACCGGCTGCCGACGTCAGGATCGGTCTATGCATGGGAATTGCGGGAAGGAGCGCGCGAGTTCAGTGCTCGGGTCGAGGGGCAACTGACGCTTAACAACATGGGGCCGGCGATCCAGGCCGCGCTTGACGGAGTGGGCTTGGCCTATCTACCGCGCGAACTCGTCCTGCCACATATTGAGAGTGGCCTTCTTCAGGAAGTCCTGACCAAATGGTGCCCGACGTTCCAGGGTTACCACCTGTACTATCCAAGCCGACGCCATGCCTCTCCGGCGTTTTCCGCCTTTGTCGACGCGTTCCGTATCAGGGGCAAGTAACAGCGTTTCGACGGCAAACGGCAGCTCGTATCCCACAAACGATCGTGAGACAGCGCGCCTAATGATCGAGCCCGTCAGTATGATGCTCATTAGCCGAGGTATCGGCTCTCATTGTGCCAGCGCAGCGCCGCCGCATCCGGTTGCTGGCTCTTGTTGGCCGGGAGTGAGATCTCTGATCCGTGCAGTTCGTAATAGTGCCGACCGTTCTCAAATTCCTCTCGGATCCGACCGCTAACCTCAAATCGGTGGTCTTGCGACACCGTGACATAACCCTGATCAAAGAGGCTGTGGATGTCCCTTCGCATGAGGATTCCATTGCTTGCAGAGTGTTCGCCGCCATCCGCGTAAGGGCGAATATGTGCTGCTTCCAGAGCTGGTAACGTGCGCTCCTTGGTTATGGCGCAACGTCTTCCGTACAAGTCTGTCACAACGAGGCGAAATGCTCCCTGACCAAGCCGTGGTCGGATCAACGTCGGCTCCCCGTAGCGTACGGGTTCAGAGAAGCCCGCGGATTCAATAGCTGGTGCCATCGCATCTTGAACGCTTTCCCAAAGGGCCCTGCCTTCTGCTTCGTCCGTACCGTATCCTCGAAATGACACAAGGTTTCTTGCCCAAGACAAAGGGGGAGGAAACCACCGGCTCTCGGGCAGAAAAAAGGGCTGTGTCAGTATTCGGCAACCGATCTCCACCGGCCCTGCTGTAGCCGGGTCCATTTTTCGGTAGCGAAGAATGCGAGTTCGCATTTCGGCAAGGCCGGTCGCGCCATTCGCTACCCCGAAGGCGTCCCAGGCGAGTGATAGCGGCATGATCGTCGATGAAGCGAAGATGCCACCACCAACGATCATGTTGATAGGATAATGCAGTTTGAACAGGAACAACTCGCCCGGTTCCAAAGCTCGGAATGATTTTGGCGAAGGCGACCAGAAATTGACTTCAGTAAGCTCCGGTTGACGGCGCAGCTGATTGAACCAGTCGCCATCCGTTACAGCTACCGCGATCGTGACCGCCATTGAGACCCCCATCACTATCATGCAGCGTTGCACATGGTGATCTCAACACCATACACGTTTCAGAGGCCTCACGGCGATGTTGCGCCGTTTTGCAATTAGCGCCAACCGCTTGCTTGGGAATGGTGGAGCCGGCCCGGGGACGGGGCCGGCTCCTTAAACCCGGTCGTTGGGGACGGGGAGGGTGGGGACTCGACCGGGTTTTGCGTCGCGTCCTCAGCGGACGCTGGCGACCGCGTCGGAGCGGCCGTCGTTGATCGTCACCCAGGCGCCGGAATTCCGCTCGGACTGGCGCTTCAGGTAGGTGTAGCCGGTATTGGTCCAGGACAGCACCTTGGGCTGGAGATTGTCGAGGATGAACTCGCCAAGACTGGTGCGCACGGTCAGCACAGCATGGCCGTCGCCGTTGCGCTGGCGCACGACCGTCATCAGCAGATCGCCGGCCGGCACGCCGATGCTCATCAGCTCGCGGCGCTTTTCCAGCGCATAGTCCTCGCAGTCGCCGAAGCCGTTATTGGGAAAGGACCAGACTTCCTCCTTGCCCCACATTTCCATGTCGGTGCGCGGCGTGACCTTGCTGTTGACCGAATTGTTGACCTTGACGATTGTCGCCCACAGCTTGCGGGTGAGCTCGACCGGTGCCCCGCCAGGCGTCCTCTGATTGCATTCCCGCGGAAACTGCTGGCACAATTCGTAGTGACCGACCGGCTGTGTGGTGCGGCCGCCGGTGTGCATGAAGGCCGGCTCCGCCGCGTTTGCAGTCCCCCAGCCGAAAAGCTGCATCGCTATTGCCGCCAGCAACAGCTTGCCCCTCATCCTGTTCATTATTCCGTCTCCCCGTTTGAGGAGACAATGACACGGCTGGATTTATTTGACGCAAAAGCGCGAAGTAGACATTAAGTAAAACAGCAATAGAATAAACATAAAATTTGATGCAATTGAGTATAGAATTGTTTTTGGATTCTAGCCGGGTGCGTTCCCATGCTTCGTCGCCCCGTTCGAACAGCTAAGATGGCGGGACGAGGGGGCGCGAAGGTCGCCAGCCTCGCTTCCCGATGGCGCTAACGCTTCCGCGTCAGCCGCGCGGTGAGCTGAATTCGGTATCAAGCGTTTCGGGGCGCTGGATGACGGCGAACTCGATGGCGATGCCATCTTCGAAATGGCGCACCACCTGGCCGCGCATGGTGCCCAGCGTCACCTGGACGCCGATGGCCGGCTTGACGTCGATCTCGATCGCCGCGCCCGACAGCGACAGGTCGATGATGCGGCACTGGTACTGGCGTCCGTCGGCAAGCTGCAGCACGCTCGTCGGGTTGCGCGGCGCGACGCGTTCATGGCGGCGGTCTTCCGGCAAGTCGAGCTCGTGCTTGTTGGCAAGCCAGGTCAGTTGCGCGGCGAGCTTGTCCCTCTTGCGCTCCGACGCGATGACGGTCATCGCAAAGCCATCCTGCAAAGTGCGGGTAATGACGCCCTCGATGCGTCCGATATGATCGATATAGGCAATGACCTTTTCGCCAGCCAGGCCGGCGCGCTCGGTGCGCAGCGAAACGTTGCCGGGCGACATGTCGACTACCTGGCAGGGATGTTCGGTGCGGTCTTCCAGCATGAAGCGTCCGTAAATCTTCACGCGGACGCGCTGAAAGTTACGCCTTTCAGCTTGGGACGGTGCATGGTCGACCGCCGCTGACCTCATCACTGCCATACCCCGTTCGGCATTCCGCGCATGGATGCGGGGAATTTCAGCGGAAAACTACAACAAAGCAGGTTAACAAAGGGGAAAATCCGGCGCTGTTGCTTTAAGCTTTGGGCATCATTCCTCGCGTCCGCCGTCGAAGACGACCAGGTGACGGATGCGGCGGGCCTGGCCGAGCGCCGAAATCGTCTCGGGCGGGTCGTATTCCGACGGGGCGAGCGAGGGAACCTCCATCGCCGGCCGGTTCTTCAGGAACATCGGCTCCTTGTCGGGATCGACGACACGGATCGAATCGATCAACGCGTCGAAAACCGGGTCCGCGCCCAGCCAGAAGGGCTTTTCGACGGCGCTTATCACGCCGAGGCAGCGCGGGCTCTCGACCCCGCCGTCGAGCGGCAGCGCGAGCAGCTCAAACCTGTTGGAGCGGCCATTGCGGCTGAAACCCTCATAGGTAATGAGGGCCGCCGATTTCAGGTCGAAGACGCCGTCGGTGAGCTTCGAGATCAGCCGCTGGTCCTTTTCGCGCCACAGCGAAGGGAATGAAAATCCCTTTAATTCGCGGCCATAGACTGCGCAAAGCCTGGTGCCGGCGAGCCGGAACACCGCTTCGCCGCGCGTGTCCTTTTCCAGGATGAACGTGTCGGCCAGCAGCGACTTGATGTCGGCCGGTTCGACTTCCGAGCGCTTCGGGGCAGGGCGTCCGTCACGCAACCGGTTCCAATAATGGAACAGCGTGATCGATCCGGTCTGGTTCATGCTAATGCTGCTCCGCGCATTCTGTCTTCAGATGTCCCATCGGTGAACAGAAGGGCGCCCTCCGAAGACCTACATGCGTTGCGGAGCAGGATGCGTGCCAGCATCGTTAATACTTGTTCACGGGTCGGGGCGGTTAAGGTTAACAACTAGTTTACGTTGCGCGCCTGCCAGCCCTGTGGCACACAAAAACCACTCCAGAAGCGGTCGTTTTGCGACGATCGGCAGCACTTCAGTCAAGAGTTCAGGGGGAGCAAGGGGGCTCGACCAGCCGTTCAAGGGAAACCTTGGACGGCTTCTTTTTCGATTCGGGCCTGCTGATTCGCCGTTTGTGATTCGGTTGGCCGTGATCTACATGCTCGCGAAGTCCAATCCAGCGACTGAGTGCAAGCCATATGAGTGACCCAGAAAGCCCACCGGAGATCGAGCAGGGCCAGGGTGGGCCTGTCGCCCGCGAACCGGAGCAGCGCCGCGAGCCGGTGTTCAACCTGCCGCCCGTGGTGCTGGCGGTGATCGGCATCTGCGTCGCGGTCCATCTGATCCGGGTCTATTGGCTGACCGACGACCAGGACTTCGAACTGCTTGTCCGGGCTGCCTTCGTGCCGATTCGCTATTCCGGCCGCTTCGACCTGGATTTCTTCGCGTTTTCAAGCCCTTTTACCTATGCCTTCCTGCATGGCGGCTTTGCCCATCTTGCCATCAATATGGTGTGGCTTGCGGCCTTCGGCTCACCGTTGGCCAACCGCTTCGGCGCGCTGCGCTTCAGCCTGTTCTTCGCCGCCACCGGACTGGCGGCGGTGGCGCTGTTCTGGGCCATGCACCCGCTTGGCGACGCACCGCTGGTCGGCGCCTCCGGCGCGATTTCCGGCATGATGGGCGCGGCGGCGCGCTACGGCTTCCGCATCGACCGCTCGTCGGGCAGGGCCGCCTTCGCTGGCCGGCCCTTACCGATGGCGGCGGTCCTCCGCTCGCGCGGCGTCGTCACCTTTCTCGCCATGTGGATGGTGATCAACCTGGCGACCGGCCTCTTCGGCCTGGCGCCCGGCATTGACGGCCAGATCGCCTGGGAAGCCCATATTGGCGGCTTTGTTGCCGGCTTCTTCGGCCTGCGGTTTTTTGATCGGCGAGAGCAGGTGCCCCGGCAGACGGAGGAGCCGGAGAGCTGAGACCTCCGCACTTGAAAAGCAACCGATCGCGGCGCACCATGTTCATCCCAGGGAAAGCCGGCCAGGGCAGGAGCCGGCAGGAAATGCAGAGGAGGACGCCATGACTGTTAAGGCAATTCTCGAGGCGAAAGGCCACGACGTGGTGACGCTCGGGCCGAACGAAAAGCTCAGCGAAGCCATCCGCATGCTTTCCGAACACAGGATCGGCGCGCTGGTCATCACCAACGGCGATCACAAGATCGTCGGCATTCTTTCCGAGCGCGATGTGGTGCGGGTTCTCGCCAAGGAGGGAGCCGCGGCGCTCGACCTTGCCATCCGCTCGGCGATGACGCCCAAGGTGAAGATCTGCAATGAGAACCACACCGTCAACGAGGTGATGGAGATCATGACCAAGGGTCGCTTCCGCCATCTGCCGGTTGAAAAGAACGGGCTGCTCGACGGCATCGTGTCGATCGGCGATGTGGTCAAGCGGCGCATCGAGGATGTCGAGCGCGAGGCCGAGGAGATCAGGGCCTATATCGCCACGGCATGAGGCGGCGGCGGCCGGGTTGCCGGCCATTTGAATTTTTCAAGCTGCTATAGCAGTCCATCGCGGCAGCTGCGGGCCTGTGCCGCGTCGGCACCTGCGGCTTGGCGCTTGTCTCGCGAAGCGGTTTGCACTAGCGAAGTTGCACACCAAAATATGCGTTCCGCATATCCGCAATTCCAATATGCAGGCCCTTATGAGCATCATCGATACCCGCACGCCCGACGCCAAGCGCCTGGTTCCCGGCGCCACCGGCGACTGGGAGATCATCATCGGCCTCGAAGTCCACGCGCAGGTGACCTCGCAGGCAAAGCTGTTTTCCGGCGCCTCGACCACTTTCGGCGCCGCGCCCAATGCCAATGTCAGCCTGGTCGATGCGGCGATGCCTGGCATGCTGCCGGTGATCAACGAGGAATGCGTCAAGCAGGCGATCCGTACCGGTCTGGGCCTGAAGGCCCAGATCAACCACAAATCGGTCTTCGACAGGAAAAACTATTTCTACCCCGACCT
Organism: Mesorhizobium sp. M1027; assembly: GCF_040318745.1. Lineage (NCBI taxonomy): Bacteria > Pseudomonadati > Pseudomonadota > Alphaproteobacteria > Hyphomicrobiales > Phyllobacteriaceae > Mesorhizobium > Mesorhizobium sp. M1027. The sequence goes on from NZ_JAMYMW010000017.1 coordinate 43,512, forward strand.
GCCGCAGGGCTACCAGATCTCGCAGTTCAAGCAACCGATCGTCGGCGAGGGCAAGGTGATCGTCTCCGTCGGCCCCGACCGGCAGGGCGAGTTCGAGGATATCGAGGTCGGCATCGAGCGCCTGCATCTGGAGCAGGATGCCGGCAAGTCGATGCACGACCAGCATGCGACGATGTCCTATGTCGATCTCAACCGCTCCGGCGTGGCGCTGATGGAGATCGTTTCGAAGCCGGATATGCGCTCCGCCGATGAAGCCAAGGCCTATGTCACCAAGCTGCGCACCATCGTGCGCTACCTCGGCACGTGCGACGGCAACATGGACGAAGGCTCGCTGCGCGCCGACGTCAACGTCTCGGTACGCCGGCCTGGCGGTGAATTCGGCACGCGCTGCGAGATCAAGAACGTCAACTCGATCCGTTTCATCGGCCAGGCCATCGACTCCGAGGCGCGCCGCCAGATCGCCATCCTGGAGGACGGCGGCAAGATCGACCAGGAAACGCGGCTGTTCGATCCCAATAAGGGCGAAACGCGCTCGATGCGTTCCAAGGAAGAAGCGCACGACTATCGCTATTTCCCGGATCCCGACCTTCTGCCGCTGGAATTCGACCAGGCCTATGTCGATGCGCTGGCAAAGGACCTGCCTGAACTTCCGGACGCCAAGAAGGCACGGCTGATCTCCTCGCTCGGCCTGTCGACCTACGACGCCTCGATCCTGGTATCGGAAAAGGCGGTCGCCGACTATTTCGAGAAGGTGGCCGCTGGTCGCGATGGCAAGCTTGCCGCCAACTGGGTCATCAACGATTTGCTGGGTGCGTTGAACAGAGCCGGCAAGAGTATTGAAAATGCTCCGGTTTCGCCCGATCAGCTCGGCGCGGTCATCGATCTGATCAAGGAGGGCACCATCTCCGGCAAGATCGCCAAGGATCTGTTCGAGATCGTCTGGAACGAGGGCGGCGATCCGCGTCAGCTGGTCGAAAGCCGCGGCATGAAGCAGGTCACCGATACCGGGGCTATCGAAACGGCGGTGGACGAGGTGATCGCCGCCAACCCGGACAAGGTCGAACAGGCGCGCGCCAAGCCGACCATGGCCGGCTGGTTCGTCGGCCAGGTGATGAAGGCGACCGGCGGCAAGGCCAACCCGCAGGTGGTCAACGAGCTGGTCAAGGCCAAGCTCGGGATCGAATAGGATGTTCGTCCGCACCGCCAGCGAGCGCGATCTTGCGGCGGTGCGCGCATTGCTGGTGGAGACATGGCACGCCACCTATGACGCCATCTACGGCGCGGCGCGGGTCACCGAAATCACCGACGAATGGCATTCGATCGCCGCGCTCAAAGCGCGGTTGACACGACCGAACTCGGAATTCCTGGTCGCGGACGACGGCAAAAGCATCGGTGGCATGGCTTTCGCGGCCGCCACGACGGATGCCGGGGTCGTCATGCTGAACCAGCTTTACGTGCATCCGGCCTGGCAGAGGCAAGGCATCGGCCAGGCCCTGCTGGACGAGATCGAGGCCAGCTTTCCGGAGGCCCGAACGCTGCGCGTCGAGGTCGAGGAAGCAAATGCTCCGGCCGTTGCCTTTTACCGCTCGAGAGGGTTCACGCCCGCCGGCAACACGGCCGATTGCGGCGGCGCCTCAGGATTGCCGGCGCTGGTTTTGGAGAAGGCGATCGGCTAGCTCGTTCGCCTGGCGCTCAGTTGCGTTTCACGGGCAGGTTGAAGCAGCCGGCGGCGAGAAACTCGCACGGCAGGCTGCCGCCGCCGCCCGACGTGTGCGGGGGCGTAGCGGCTTCGATCTTTTCGACCTCGTAATATTTCGAGGTGACGCCCCATTTTTTAACGCCCTGGCACGTCGAGCGCACGCCAACCTCCGTCGCCTTTGCCGCCGTCTTGTAATAGGTGGTGATCCGGCAGGATTGGCTGACCGGCAGCGCGTTCGCCGGGATCGTGACCGGCGGCAGGAAGTTCGGGAAGGCAAGCAGCGAGATTGCCGCAATGATCCGGACGGCGGGCATGGTGTGGGGCGAGTGCAGCATCGTGCGTCTCCATCGATGGCGCCGCTCGCTCGCGGCGCAGCGGCGCGTTTGTTTCCGCAAGATCAGGCCATGACGCCGGCGCTGCCGCATCGGCCGCGCGGGGGATGGCGGGAACTGCCGCCGTGATCCGCGAGCGGCCGCGTCAGCGCGTTTTCGGCTTGATAAGCGTCTTTATCGGAACGGCGACTTTTGGAGGCCGGACCGTACTGGTTCCACCATCGACGGCCAGCTCGCCGCTATTGAGATAGCGTACCGTATAGTGCAGCTCATAGGCGGGAACTCTGATCCATGTAGGCTTGGGATTGAACTGGTCCGGAGGCCTCGAATACCACTTCGGGATCTGCATGATCTTGGAACCGGCACCGAATCCCGCAGTCTTGGCCGCTACTGCGAAGGCGCTGTCTCTGGGATCGTTCGGCGGCTGGTCGACATTGCCGATGACCACCAGCGAATCGTATTTTCGCGCGTCGAGCCGTACTGCGGGAAGGTTCAGCGCAGCCACGTCGCCTTCGCGCATCGTCAGCGCCTTCTGAAGGCCGTCCTCATTGGCGTAGACGTTGAGGTTTATAGCCTCGGATTCCGCATAGACGACATTGCTGTGGAAGTCGCGGGCTGACAGGCGTGTGAGGCTGTCGAAGGTGACTTCAACCGTCGGCTTGGCTATGGCGTCCGTCACCACCAGGTTGCGCCGCGGCACCGTCCAGAAGATGAGATCATCGCCGGTAGCCTGCGTGCCGGCATCGGAGCCGTCTATTGCCGAGCATTTCGAATTTGGAACCGGCGTCGTCACCGGTAGGGGTGCCGAAAACGAGTTGCGTACCTGCGCGTCGATGTAATTGCCGACGTTGAAAACGTCCTCGAGGATGTTGCCGCCCTCGAAGCTCGCCGGGCCGGGTTGCGAGCGGATGATGACCTGGCTGGAATCGGTCTGCCAGCCGCTGCAGAAGACGTTGACGTCTATGGGAATGCCGATGTGGCGGTCGGAGGTCACCGGGATCGAGACTTTGATGGTCAGGATGTAAGGAACTTTGACAAACCAGCTGTTCGGCTGGTTCAGCATCTGCGTCGCAAAGCGCGACGGCCGCCATTGCTTCAGCGATTCGATCGATGCGCGTGACGATCGTCCCTGGGCGGCCAGCTGTGCGTTGGTGGCGTCGACCTTGGCTTGCGCCAGGTTGCGGACGGTGTTGGTGATCAGGAACACGCCGAGTTCGGCTTTGCACGGCTTGTTCGATTGTGTGGCGTTGCATGGGGCAAGTGCCGCACTGGGAACCGGCGGCCCCGAAGGCGGCGGCTGGGCGGCCGCGGTGGCCGCCATCAGGCAGAAGAACAGCATCATGCAGGTTTTCAACATGGTATCCTCGCTCTGTCGTTGGAAACCACCCTCCGGCTAGACAGCAGCACTTCTTCGATGGCGGTTCATCGCCCGCACGGGGGATGAACCGCGAAACGTCGGGCCGGCCCAGCGACGTCGAGCCGCCGTCCTTTCGGATCGGACATCTACTGCTTCACGACGCCTTTGGTTGTCGCCTTCGGCGCGACGACCTTGGGCTTGGGGGTTTTCGGGCCGGGGTCGACTACCAATGCAGCCGTGCAGGAGCACTTGCCCGAACCGCAGTTCAGGTCGCCCTTGCACATTTTGGAGTGCCGCATATCGGTGCAGTCGGCGGTCCCGGAGCAGGAGCAACTGCCTTGCCCGATCGTTCCGGACTGACATTTGAAGCTCCATGCCGGATCGGCGGCAAGGCCGGCCACAGCGAGCGATAAGGCAAAAAGCGTCGTCGAGATGAGCTTGCGCATGAATACCTCCCGGTTCTATCGAGCGATGGAACCACGAAGCAGCAACGCTTTCATCTCCCGCGCGGGGGACGAACTCGCATACCGGTGACGATCGTCAATGCTGTCCCTTCAGCACGACGAGATAACCGCGTTCGACGCGAAGCCGGAAGGCGATTTGCCCTGCAGTGCCGGGATCCTTGGAAACCTTGTCGATGACATAGCCGCTGGGATGCGAGCCAAGCCATTCTTCCGGTTTGTCGGTGCTTTCGAATGGCCTTTGCAACCGGGCCAGGAAGCCGACTTCGCCTTGATAGTCGAAAGCCACGGCCCAGTCCGCATCCTTTCGCTCGTCTATGAAGTTGGCGAGCGGCGTCAGGTCATAGCGTTTGAACGCGGTTGCCGATGCCACCGCGTGGCCGATGCCGAAAATGACAAGCATGACGACGGCCGAGCTTTTCAGCCTGGCGAGCGGGATCTCCGCCATGAAATACCCGAACAGGATGGTCACGAACGGCAACATCGGCACGACATAGTGAGGCTGCTTGCCGGATATCGCGCTGAACGCCAGCAACACGGCAACGAACGAGAACGACAGCAGGCGCAAGGCGCGCAGATCCGGCGACTTCGTCTCGATCAGGCTGCGTATCCGCGTGCGCAGCTTCAACCGCCAGACCTCGGGTATGAAGATCCACGGTATGAACATGACCGGCAGCAGCAGCAGATAGAAATAGAACGGCCGGCCGTGCGAATTGCGCAAATTGCCGGTGACGCGCCCCGCCGATTGGTTCCAGACCAGATCATAGACGAAACTGCCCTTTGTCAGGATCGTCGCCGGCACCAGCCAGATCGCCACCGGAATCAGCGCGGCAAGCACCGCCAGGCCCACTCCAGCGAGGAAGTTCGGTGTCGTCAGTCCCGCCCGTCGGTCGCGCCAGAACGGGTAGAACAGGATGGGCGCGCCGATATGGATCAGCACCACCGGGCCTTTCGTCAGCACGCCCATGCCGATGAACAGCCCGGCCAGAACGGCCTGCCAGCGATTGCCGCTCCGGGCAAAGGCAATCAACGACAACAGCGCGGCGAGCACAAACACCGTCAGCAACAGGTCGAATAGGATCAGCGTCGAATAGATGACGAACACGCTGCTTCCAGCAACCAGCCAGGGGATGCGCCGTGCGATGTCGTCGCGGCCCGGAAACAGGGTCTTTGCCAAAGCCGTCGTCAGCCAGATGACGAGCGAGGAGGCGGCGAAGATGACCAGCATCGCGGCCGGCCGGCTGGCGCCGAAAATCTTCCAGACAAGGTCGATAAGCCAAAACAGCAGAGGCGGCTTCTGCAGATAGGGCGCGAAATTCATCGTCGGGACGAAGATCTGTCCGCTCAGATACATTTCCCAGGTGACGCTGAGATATCGCGTTTCGTCGACGGGCAGCAGTGGCCGGAAAGCGACTGCGATTACGATCAGCCCAAGCAAAAAGAGGTAGGGGAGCAGCCGCTCGGTAGATGTCGGTGTCAAAGATTGAGATCCGCGCCAGAAACCATTTTCTTTCCAGCCGAGCAGAGTGCTGCGTTTCTGGACCGCGAACGACCGCACCACGATTTTGGTCGAATTGCAACGATGCCGGTTTCGTTTCCCAGATTTTGCGGACGATGGTGTCAAAGGTTGAAAAACTTACCGACCGAGTCCTTTGGACCACCGCCGGTTCGAGAATCTGCGCAAATCAACTGGAGCGCAACGGCGGTGACAATTCACGCATCAAGAGTTCGAGCTCGCGCTGATCGCCGGTACCGGTCTTGTCGAAGATCGTCGCCAGCTGCGACTTGACGGTGCCGTCCGAGACGCCCCCGGCCGCGGCGATTTCCTTTCGCGTCAGGCCGGCGGCAACGTGACCGGCGACTCGCCTTTCTGCCGCGGTCAGTCCGAACAGCGCCGCAATGGCGTCCAGCGCCTGGGTCGGTGTCGAACCGGCCGCGGCGATGAAGATCGCTGCGGCGGCGCGCTGCGAGATGCGCGCCGAGATTTCACGCCGCGCCAGCGGCATAACATGGGCCACCGCAGGAACGGCCGTCTTGGCCAGGGGAATGTTGATGCCGCAAGGTCCGAGTGCGAATTCGTCGCGCGTGCCGAGCTGGACGGCACGGCCGATCGCGGCGTTGGCATTGGCATAGGTGAAGGACAGCTGGCCACGCACGCAAGCGACCGAAATGTTTTCGGCGAGCAGCGCTTCGGCTGACGGGTTGGCGAAGATGATGGTCATGTCTTCGGCGACGATCAGCACCGGATGGTCGAGGCTTTCGATGATGGAGCGGAAGATTTCGGCCTTGCGCCGCTCGGCCTCGAACAGGTCGCCGATGGTCACCGCGCGCCGCACATGCGGCGCCAGCAGGCAGACAAGCTCGAGATCCTCGCGGGAAATCTGGCGTCTGTCCTTGTCGGTCACCACCATTAGCGTACCGATCCGGGTCGGCCGCTTCATCAACGCCACCCAGAAGAAATCGTCCAGCCGGTTGGGTTGTACCCATTCGCGCACGATGCGGCTTTCGAGCCATCTCTGTCGTGTATCCGGGCCTTGCAGGGCGTAGATCGAATCGACGGTGAAGGGCACGTCGATCTCCATCTTGGGAACCGCCGCATAGAACGGTACTTGCGAGCCGTAGTCATGCTTCAACGGCTCAAGAACTGCGGGATCGCCGCAGGACACCGAAAACCGCGCAGAGCTGCTGATCGTGTCGATGACGGCGAGCATGGCAAGCCGGCCTTCCGCCAGATTGCAGATGGCCTCGAGTGTCGCCTGCCAGCGGTCGACGTCGGCAATCGAATCGTAGATCGCCTCAACGACCTGCGGCAATGCGCGACCGGCCGTGCGCGCCAGCGATGACATAAACCCCTCTCATTTGCCGTCCTAGGCAACGAAGCATCAACTGTTAGAATAACGCTGCGTAAGATTGCCAACAACTTATTTCATCTGCTTCGGACGGCCGCGAAAATAGCATGAACGTATCGCTTTTCCGTCAGCCATTTGCTCGCCGGTTGCGGCAAGACCCTTGCCTTCGCAATGCCGTGACGCCATAAGCAGGAACAGGCGCCGCAGCCGCCGCGAGGACTTGCCACAAGGACTTGCCACGAGGATTTGGATGAAGACTTTCCTTCTGCAGTTTTTCACCTGGTGGAACAGCCAGACATTGGGAACGCGCTTTCACACCTGGCGGCATGGCAAGAAGGTCGGGCAGGACGAGGTCGGCAACGTTTATTATGAAGGCGGCGTCGATTCGGAAGGCCGCACCCGCCGCTGGGTCATCTACCGCGACTATTCGGAAGCCTCGGCGATTCCGCCCGGCTGGCATGGCTGGATCCATCACCGTGTAGACGTTCCGCCGCCAAGCGAAGACTACAAGCCACGCGACTGGCAAAAGCCGCATGTGCCGAACCTCACCGGCAGCCCCGCAGCCTATCGGCCGAAGGGCTCGGTGCTGACCAACCGGCATCGTCCGCAGGTGACGGGCGACTACGACGCCTGGACGCCCGGTTCGTGATCGATCGCCGCGACAGGCGCGCGGTCCCCAAGGGCGCGGTCCCCACGGGGCGGTCCTTTGTCGCCACAATTACTGTTTAGCTGTTTGCTGATCCGACAGCAGCAACTAGCCTTGGCGTTAAGAGAATCACCCGGGCGCAAACCACCGGACCTTGCATGAGCATGTTCAGCCGAATTTTGACGGGCGGATTAACCGCGGTCGTTCTCGCTTCTATGGTGACGCTTGCTGCTGCGCAGGAATTGGCGCCGCCCGCGCCTGACGCGTCGGTGGCGCCTGCAGCACCGGCAGTATCCGAACGCCTCACCAATCCCGTCGCTGAATTCGCTGGCATCGACAAGATCACCGGCCGTATCATCACCTTCGATGTCTATATCGACGAGACGGTGCAGTTCGGCGCTTTGCAGGTGACGCCGCGCATCTGCTATTCGCGGCCCGAAAACGAAGAGCCGAAGACGGATTCGTTCGTGGAGGTCGACGAGATCACGCTCGACCGGAAGATACGCCGTATCTTCACCGGCTGGATGTTTGCCGAAAGCCCCGGGATCAACGCCGTCGAGCATGCCGTCTATGATATCTGGCTGAAGGGCTGCAAGCAGAAGTCCGACGTGCCGGCACCCGCCGCCCCCAAAACCAACTAGAATCTGTCAGCGCGCGGTGGATACCCGCGCCTTGCGGAACCGCCGCGTTGCCCGAGCGTTGGTGCCTCTCTACGGAGGAGGTTGCCATGATGATGGCCAACAAGAACGAACTTCTCGACATCGAAAGGGGATTCTGGAGCGGCGACGCCGACTACTTCAAGGCCAATGCCGATACCGAATGCCTGGTGGCCTTCCCCCAGATGGCGCGGGTGATGAGCAATACCGATCTGGCCGAAACCGCCACGGACCCGAAGCGCTGGCGCGATCTCGACATCGACCTCAAGGGCATCATCGAGCCGGGCAGCGACATCGTCATGCTGACCTACGAGGCGCGTGCGACCCGGCAAAATGGCGAAGCCTATGCGGCGCTGGTCAGTACTGGCTATGTCCACCGCGTCAATGGCTGGAAAATGATGTTTCACGCACAGACGCCGCTGCCGACGCCAGCAAAAGGCTGAGCGGCCGATAGAGCAATTCCAGGAAGAGTGTGAACGGCTTTCCGTCCGGAATTGCGTTTCTTTGAAATGATGAACCATTCCAGGTTATGGAAAAAACGAAGCCTCGCCCTTCAGCGCCTCGGCCAGCATCTTCTCGTATTTGCCGCGCGGCACGTCGATTGCGCCGAAGCGTTTGAGATGCTCGGTGGTGAACTGGGTGTCGAGCAGTGCAAAGCCGCGCGCCTTCAGGCGTTCGACGAGGTGAACCAGGCAGGCCTTTGACGCGTCGGTCTCCCTGGCGAACATGCTCTCGCCGAAAAACACGCGGCCGAGCGATACGCCGTAGAGCCCGCCGACCAACCGGTCGTTGTGCCAGGCCTCGACCGAATGGCAATGGCCCATCCGATGCAGCTCGATATAGGCTTCGCGGATCGGCGCGTTGATCCAGGTCGACCGACGTTCCTCGCGCCTTTCGGCGCAGGCCTCGATCGTCGCCTCGAAGTCGAAATCGATGCGGAACTCGAACAGGTTCTTGCGGATCGTCTTTCTCAGGCTTTTCGGTATGTGGAACCCCTCGAGCGGAATGATGCCGCGCGTCTCCGGCCGCACCCAGAATACTTCGGGGTCATTGGCGCTTTCGGCCATCGGGAAGACGCCGGAGGCATAGGCTTTGAGCAAAAGGTCGGTCGGGATGCGATAACCGGGTGCGTAGGGACGGGTCATCGCTTCGCCCCTGTATCACTCGCCTTCGGCCAGGTATTTTTCCAGCCAGTGGATATCGTAGTCGCCATTGGCGATGTCGGCGTTGCCAACGAGGTCGCGAAACAGCGGCAGCGTCGTTTTGATACCGTCGACGACGAATTCGTCGAGCGCGCGCCGCAGCCGCATCATGCACTCGACGCGGTTGCGGCCGTGCACGATCAGCTTGCCGATCAGGCTGTCGTAGTAGGGTGGGATCTTGTAGCCCGAATAGACGCCGGAATCGACGCGGATACCGAGGCCGCCCGGCGTGTGAAAGTGGGTGATGGTGCCTGGCGAGGGGGTGAAGGTGCGCGGATCCTCGGCGTTGATGCGGCATTCGATGGCATGGCCGTGGAAGCGGATATCCTCCTGGCGCACCGAAAGCCCGCCGCCCGAGGCGACGCGGATCTGCTCGTGCACGAGATCGATGCCGGTGATCGCCTCGGTCACCGGATGTTCGACCTGCAGGCGCGTGTTCATCTCGATGAAATAGAACTCGCCGTCCTCATAGAGGAATTCGATGGTGCCGGCGCCGGAATAGCCGAGATCGGCGATCGCCCTGGCGCAGACGCCGCCAATATGCGCGCGCTCCTCGGCATTGAGCGCAGGCGAGGGCGCTTCTTCCCAGACCTTCTGGTGGCGGCGCTGCAGCGAGCAGTCGCGCTCGCCGAAATGCACGCCGCGCCCGGCGCCATCGCCGAACACCTGCACCTCGATATGGCGCGGCTTCTGCAGATATTTCTCGATGTAGACGGCGTCGTCGCCGAAGGCCGCACCCGCCTCCGAGCGTGCCGTCTGCAGCGCCACCTCCAGGTCGGCTTCGCTATGCGCCACTTTCATGCCGCGCCCGCCGCCGCCGGCCGACGCCTTGATGATCACGGGGTAGCCGATCGCGGCGGCAATGCGCTTGGCTTCCCTGTCCTCGGTGACCGCGCCCTCGGAGCCGGGCACCACGGGGATGCCGAGGCGCTTTGCCGTGCGCTTGGCCTCGATCTTGTCACCCATAATGCGGATATGGTCGCCGGTCGGGCCGATGAAGGTGATGTTGTGCGCGGCGAGGATGTCGGCGAACTTGGCGTTCTCCGACAGAAAACCGTAGCCGGGATGCACTGCGTCGGCGCCGGTGATCTCGCAGGCGGCGACGATCTGGTGGATATTGAGATAGCTGTCGCGCGACGGAGGCGGGCCGATGCAGACGCTCTCGTCGGCGAGACGCACATGCATGGCGTCGGCGTCGGCGGTCGAATGCACCACCACCGTCTGGATGCCGAGCTCCTTGCAGGCGCGCAGCACCCTGAGGGCGATTTCGCCGCGATTGGCGATGAGGATTTTCTGGAACATCTTTCGCCTGTTCCCGGCCCTATTCGATCACGACGAGCGGCATGCCATATTCGACCGGCTGCGCGTCTTCGAACAGGATCGCCGTCACCGTGCCGGCGCGCGGCGAGGGGATCTGGTTCATCGTCTTCATCGCCTCGATGATCAGCAGCGTCTGGCCTTCCTTGACCTTCTGTCCGACCTCGATGAACGCCTTGGCGTCGGGCGACGGCGCCAGATAGGCTGTGCCGACCATCGGCGAGGCGACGGCGTTCTTCGACACGTCGGGCGCCGCCGGCGCGGCGGCTGCCACCGGCTGCGCGGCTGCCGGCGCGTGGGCCGGCTGCGCTGCGGCGACAGCATGGACGGCCGGCGCCTGCCGCGAGACGCGCACCTTCAGATCGCCCAGCTCGACCTCGATCTCGGTCAGGTTGGTGTCGTTCAGTATGCCCGCCAGATCGCGGATCAGCTGCTGGTCAACACCGTTCTTCTTTATCGACATTTTCGAGCCTTCTGTTTGTTGGCCGGTCATAGGCGTGCAGCCAGCGCCTGCAGCGCCAGCGTGTAGCCGAGTGGCCCGAACCCGCAGATCATGCCGACGGCGACCGGCGCGACCATGGAGACGTGGCGGAATGGTTCCCGCGCGTGGATGTTGGAAAGATGCACCTCAGCCACCGGCAGCGGCGCGACGGCGCGGATGGCATCGTGAATGGCGATCGAGGTATGGCCGTAGGCGCCCGGATTGATGACGATTGCGGCGGCCTTGTCGGCGGCCTCCTGGATCCAGTCGACGAGGTCGCCCTCATGGTTCGACTGGCGGAAATCGATCTCCAGCCCAAGTGCGGCACCTGCCTGCTTGCAGTCGTCGGCGATCGCGGCAAGCGTCTTGCCGCCATAGATACCCGGCTCGCGCTTGCCGAGCGCGTTGAGATTGGGGCCGTTCAGGACGAAAACCGTTTTCAAAAAATGCCGACCTTTCCCGGCGCGGCTAAGCCGGCGCGCCGGACCCTCTATAATGGGCATAGACGCTGGCGAAAAGAGCGCAAGTGCGTTCTTTCGCCGTCCACAACAGCCGGAAAACGGCCCGCGCCGGAAACCCGCAGCCCCAATCGAAACCCGAACGCTAATCAGAGCGCCGCCTTCGCCGCCTCGATCTTTTCGGCCAGCACTTCCTGGCCAAGCGCGCCGAACACAACCTCGTTGCCGACCACATAGGACGGCGTTCCGGTGATGGCGAGCTTGGTGGCGAGATCATAGGTCTTGGAGAAGGCCTCGGTGATGCTCGGGTCCTTCATCTTTTCGCGCAGCGCCGCCTCGTCGGCGCCGAGCGACAGCGCCACCTTGATTGCCGCCGCCTCGGTGGCGCGCCCCTGGCCGCCGAGCAGCGCATTATGGAATTCGCCGTATTTCTCCGGCTTCATCAAATGGAAGGCCATCGAGACGACGCTTGCCTTCTGCGAATCCGGGCCAAGGATCGGGAACTCCTTGAGCACGAAGCGCAGGTCCGGATCGGCCTTGGTCAGCGCGCGCATGTCGTCGATGGCGCGTTTGCAGTAGCCGCAATTATAATCATAGAATTCGACGATGGTGACCTTGCCGTTGGGATTGCCGACAACACCGTCAAAGGAGGAATTGAAGATCTGGTCCTTGGCGTCTTTGATGACACCGAGACTGGCGACGCGCTGTTCTTCCTTCTGCTTGGCCTCAAGTGCCTGCTGTGCCTCCAGAAGCACTTCCGGGTTCTTCAGGAGATAGTCGCGGACGATGCCTTCGACTTCGGTGCGGTCGAGCTTGGTACCCGAGGACGCCGTCTGGGCAAGCTGCGCCGTGCCGGCCTTCGCCGTCTGCGGATTGCCGGCGACGAAGCCGAACGCCAGCATGGCGAGAGCCGCTGCCACTCCGGTAGTGCCCAGCAGAATTGCCTTGGTCATGATCCTCGATCCTCTTGCCCGTGTTCCGGTCCGCTCGCTTTGGCTGTGTCGCAGCCTGCGTCCGAAAGGTTCACTTCTTCTTACCTGATGGTGCGTAGTTTATAATGTCCTGCGCGCGAAGCCAGCCCGGCTCGCCCCGCTTCATGCTCTGCTGCGCCCGCATGGCGAAGATCTTCGCATTCTTGTAGTCGCCGGAATAGAAATGCCCTTCGGCGGTTGCAAGCTCGGCGGCCGGGATGTTGCCGAGTTCCCCGTAAGCCTGTGCCAGATAGCGGTATCCGTCAGCGTTTTCGCGATCCCGTCCGAGGCCGGTGTTGATCTGCGCCACTGCCTTCTTCAGCGAATCCTCCGTGCCGATGGCCATCAGCGCCTGGCCGTAAGAGACCGGCAGCAGCCCGGATCGCGCCGGATCGAGGCTGACCGCCTTGGCATAGGCGTCGGCAGCATCCTTCGGCCGGTTCGCCTTCATCAGGATGTCGCCGCGCAATTCCTGGAAATACGGGTTTTTCGGCTGTTCCTTGATCAACGCGTTGGTCTTGGTGAGCGCCGAAGCAAGATTGCCGAAAAGATAGGTCATCTGCGCGTCGCCATAGCGCGAGGCGAGGCTGCCGGGGTTCTTGCGCATCAATCGTGACGCCGCCGCCTGGCCTTGCATGTAGGCGGCGATCTTGATGCGCATCATATCGTGGCGCTGCTGCAGTGCCGGCGGGTCGACCTTGTCGACGTAAGGGCTCTGCTTCACCAGCACTTCGAGATTGGCGATACGCTCCTGCGGCATCGGATGGCTGATGCGATAGGGATCGACTTGCGCGCCCGAGAGCGACAATGCGTTCTGGAAACGGCCGAACGTCTTCAGCATGCCCATGCCGGACTGGCCGGTAGCATTGAGATAAGCTATCGCCGAGCGGTCGGCGGTCATCTCTTCGGTGCGCTGATAAGCGAGGATGCTGCGTTGCGCCATCTCGCCGCCGCCAGCCATCACGCCCATGCCGGCCCCAGCGAGGCCGCGGCTGTTGCTGGTGGCGCCGGCAACCACGGCGCCGGCGCCAAGCAGCGTCGCCAGGATCGCCATCGTCTTGGCACGCTCGAGCTGTTCGCGCAATTTCTGCTGATGCCCGCCGGCGATATGGCCGGCCTCGTGGGCGATGACGCCGATGATCTCGTTGGGCGTTTCGGCCGTCATCAGCGCGCCGGTATTGATGAACATGCGGCGCCCGGCAACAAAGGCGTTGAAGCTCTGATCGTTGACCAGCACGATGTTGATGGCGTCGCCCGATAGGCCGGCCGCCTTGAAGATCGGCCGCGCGTAGTCGCGTACTAGCGCCTCGATCTCGGCATCGCGCACAACCGGCACATTCTGCGCAAATGCATCGACCGAGCCGGCCATGGCGACCACCGCGGCAAGCGCAACCGTCGCGAAAGCGCGCGCTGTCCTGGCGATCGTCGATTTGGGTCGGCTCAACATGGCAGGTCCACTGGTAGACGAGTGGGCGAAGGATGAAAAGTCGGCAGCCTAAACTTACCGAACTTGTGATCCCCACACCAATCGGGCATTTGTGCGGCGCGGCCAGCATGGCCGGCACGCGCGACAAGTGTGGTGGATTGAAAAATGGTTGTTTCGCTTTCGCGCCGCAGCGCGGTCGAACCGTTCCACGCCATGGACATCCTGGCCGAGGCGAATCGGCTGAAAGCCAAGGGCCTGCCAGTCGTATCCATGGCCGTCGGCCAGCCTTCCGATCCGGCGCCGGCCGGGGTTCGCGAAGCGGCGGCCAATGCCTTGAAGGCAGGCCGCATCGGCTATACCGACGCGCTGGGCCTCGCCGGTCTGCGCAAGGCGATCGCGGCGCATTATGGCGAGCATTACGGGCTTGACGTTTCGCCCGAGCGGATAGCCGTCACCACCGGATCGTCGGCTGCCTTCAATCTCGCCTTCCTGGCAATGTTCGATCCAGGCGACCGCGTCGCCATCGCCGCCCCCGGCTATCCTGCCTATCGCAACATCATGGCCGCCCTCGGCATCGACATCGCCGAGATCGAGCTCGACGGCGCCGCCTATCTCCATGCCGAGCACCTGCAAGCCGCGCATCGCGAAAAACCTCTGAAGGGCGTGCTGTTCGCCAGCCCGGCCAACCCGACCGGCGCGGTCATTCCCGCCGGCGATCTCGAGACGCTGGTCAAGACGGCGCAAGAGCTCGGCATCGCCGTAATCTCGGACGAAATCTATCACCGGCTGGCCTATGCGGCGCCCGACACGACCGCGCTTTCTTTCGGCGCGGATGTGACGGTGATCAATTCGTTCTCGAAATATTATTGCATGACCGGCTGGCGCATCGGCTGGATGGTGCAGCCGCAGGAACTGGTGCGGCCGGTCGAGCGCATCGCCCAGAGCCTCTATATCTCGCCGCCCGAGCTGTCCCAGATTGCCGCGATCGAGGCGTTCAAGGCGACGCCAGAGCTGGAAGCGGTGAAGGCGCGCTATGCCTGGAACCGCGAGCTCCTGATGCAACGCCTGCCGGAGCTCGGCTTTGCTTTGGCCGCGCCCATGGACGGCGCGTTCTACGCCTTCTGCGACGTCACCAGGCACACCAATGACAGCATGGCGTTTGCGCGCCGGATGCTGGCCGAGGCGCATGTGGCAGCGACGCCCGGCCGCGATTTCGATCCGCTGCAGGGCCATCGCACGATGCGCTTTTCCTACGCCGGTAGCCACGACGACATGGTCGAGGCGATGGCGCGCATCGAACGCTGGCTGAAGTAGCGGGGGCGACGATGCCGGAGCTTGAACAGGCGTCTCAACTTGAACAGGCGCCCCAGCTTGAACAGGCCTTGCGCGAGGTCGCCACCGAAATGGCGGAGCGTACCGATCGCGGCGACGTCGCCAGCTATATTCCCCAGCTCGGCAAGATCGATCCGAAAAAATTCGGCATCGCCGCGGTGACCAATGACGGCCGCGTGCTGACCGCGGGTGACGCCGACGAGGCGTTTTCAACCCAGAGCATCTCAAAGGTGTTCACGCTGACGCTGGCGCTCGGCAATGTCGGCGACGCGCTGTGGCAGCGGGTTGGGCGCGAACCTTCGGGCAATCCGTTCAACTCGATCGTCCAGCTCGAGCACGAGAACGGCATTCCGCGCAATCCATTCATCAATGCCGGCGCCATCGTGGTCTCAGACATTCTGCTTGCCGGCCATCAGCCGCGCGAGGCGATCGGCGAGATCCTGCGCTTTATCCAGTTCCTGGCCGATGACGACACGATCATCGTCGACCGTGAGGTCGCGGCGTCCGAACGCGCCACTGGCTTTCGCAATTTCGCGCTTGCCAATTACATGAAATCGTTCGGCAATCTCCACCATGCGCCGGAACTGGCGCTGGGCGTTTACTTTCACCATTGCGCTATCGCCATGAGCTGCCGGCAACTGGCCCTGGCCGGCCGCTTCCTCGCCAATGGCGGCAAGAACCCGGCGACCGGGCATTCCGTCGTCTCGGCAGAGCGCGCGCGCCGCATCGGCGCGATGATGCTGACCTGCGGCCACTATGACGGCTCCGGCGACTTCGCTTTCCGCGTCGGCATTCCCGGCAAGAGCGGCGTTGGCGGCGGTATATTGGGAATCGTGCCGGGCGTCGCCTCGCTTGCCGTCTGGTCGCCTGGCCTCAATGCCAACGGCAATTCCAGGCTGGGCTCGATCGCGCTGGAAAAACTGGCGAAGATAATGAACTGGTCGATCTTCGCACCATAGTGTCGTCGCCTGCAATTGGGGCAAAAAAAATCCCGCGCAGCCGATCGGCGACGCGGGACTTTTCTAATCAGAAAGTCTGGCTAATGCACGGAAAGGCTTAGAAAAAACCCTTCCGCTGCCACCAGCCGGCACGCTTTGGCTTGTCTTCGGCCTTTGCTTCCTCGGTCTTTGCCTCGTCGGGAACGATCGAGGAGACGACCGGGACGACCGGAGCATCCACCGGTACGGGCTTGCGCCGCGACGGCCGGACCTTCGGCGTTTCCTCGGCAGCCGCCACTTCGGTCTCCGGCGACACCGGCGCGGGGGTCTCGCCGGAAGCCACTGAGGCGGCCTCGGCAGCCGATGTCTCGGCGCCCGCAATCTCGGCAACTGCTTCCGCCGCAACCTTCTTCGGCTTGGCGGCGCGGCGCGGCTTCTTCGGCTTTTCGGCGCTCGGCATGTCGTCGTTCGCCGGAGCAAGCACCGCAAGCTCTTCGGCCGGCGGGGCACCTTCCGGTTCGCCGGTCACGGGCTCTGCTTCCGACACGGCACCTTCCGTCATGGCGGCTGGCTCGCCGGCGCTGGCTTCGACGCTGTCCTCGCCGTCTTCACGGCGATTGCGCTTGCCGCCGCGCTTGCCGCGCCGGCGCTTCTTGCCGTGACCGTCGTCCGCCGCTTCCGCCGTTTCGGCAACACCGGCCGGCGCTTCACGGCCCGCTTCGGCGCCTTGGTCGCCGGCGGCTACCAACGCATCGTCTGTCGGCGCCGAAACGGAAGCACCTTCCACAGCAGCGCCATGTTCGCGGTCCCGGTGGTCACGATCCCCGTGTTCACGATCCCCGTGTTCACGATCCTTGCCGCCCCGCCGTCTGCGGCGCTTGCGGCGCTTGCGATCGCGGCCTTCGCCGTCCTCGCCGGACCTTGGCTGCTGCGGCGGCTGCGCAAGGCGTGGCTGCTCGGCCTGCACCGGTGCCTCGTCTTCCTCCTCGATGACGATCTCGTCCTCGGGTTCTTCCGGCTCGACATAGGCCGGGAAGGTGCGCGCCTCGACGAAGCCTTCCGGCTTTTCGGCCAGCGCACCGCGGAAGATGGCATAGTGTTGTGCACCGACCGTATCATCGGCTTCGATGGTGATGGTGACACCGAAGCGGTGCTCGAATTCCACCAGCGTGCCGCGCTTGTGATTGAGCACATAGAGTGCGGTCGCTGCCGGCGTCCGCACCGTGATGTGGCTGCGCGAATCCTTGAGCAGGAATTCCTCGATTGCCCGCACCACCATCAGCGCGACCGACGAATCGGAGCGCACATGGCCGGTGCCGCCGCAATGCGGGCAAGGCTTCATCGTCGATTCCAGCACGCTGGCACGGATGCGCTGGCGCGACATTTCCATCAGGCCGAAATGCGAGATGCGGCCGACCTGGATGCGGGCACGATCGTTCTTGAGGTGATCCTTCAGCCGCTTCTCGACGGAGCGGTTGTTGCGGTTCTCCTCCATGTCGATGAAGTCGATGACGATGAGGCCGGCGAGATCGCGCAGCCTCAATTGCCGGGCGACTTCCTCGGCAGCTTCCAGATTGGTGTGAAGTGCGGTGTCCTCGATCGAGTGCTCCTTGGTGGAACGGCCCGAATTGACGTCGATGGCGACCAGCGCTTCCGTCTGGTTGATGATGATGTAGCCGCCGCTCTTCAGCGTCACCTGCGGCTGCAGCATGCGGTCGAGCTGCGCTTCGATGCCGTTGCGCACAAAGATCGGCGTCGTGTCGCGGAACGGCTGAACCACCTTGGCGTGGCTCGGCATCAGCATGCGCATGAAGTCCTTGGCCTCGCGGTAGCCTTCTTCGCCGGAAACCAGGATCTCGTCGATATCCTTGTTGTAAAGGTCGCGCACCGAGCGCTTGATCAGGCTGCCTTCCTCGTAAACCAGGGCAGGGGCCGTGGATTGCAGCGTCAGATTGCGGACGTTTTCCCAAAGCCGCATCAAGTATTCGTAGTCGCGCTTGATCTCTGCCTTGGTGCGGCTTTCGCCGGCCGTCCGCAGGATGACACCCATGCCCTGCGGCACTTCGAGATCGGCGACCACTTCCTTCAGCCGCTTGCGGTCCTGCGCATTGGTGATCTTGCGCGAAATGCCGCCGCCGCGTGCCGTGTTCGGCATCAGCACCGAATAGCGGCCGGCCAGCGACAGATAGGTGGTCAGCGCTGCGCCCTTGTTGCCGCGCTCTTCCTTGACGACCTGCACCAGCAGGATCTGCCGGCGCTTGATCACTTCCTGGATCTTGTACTGGCGGCGCACCGGCTTGCGGCGGTTGCGCACTTCTTCCAGCGCGTCTTCGGCGCCGACCGATTCGACCTCATGATCGTCCGAATGCGAGGATTGCACCTCTTCCAGCATGCCGCGATCATTGTCTTCGGAGGTTGCCTCGCCGCTGGTCTCGGCCCCGCTTGTCTCGACTTGCGGGACGGCTTCCGAGATTACGTCGGCATCGACGCTGGCAGCGATGGAACTGGAACCGCCTTCGGACGGCTCGGTCTCGCCGCGATCGGCGACTTCATCGCTCTGTCCGGCGGCACCCTCGCTCTGTCCAGCAACGTCGGACATGGTTTCGCCATTGTCGGTAGCGGCATCCAGCTTTTCTGCGACGGCACCTTCGCCGTTCTCGCCACTCTCACCGTCGGACGCGCCTGCCTCGTGCCTGTGCTCGCCGCGGTCACGGCTCTTGCCGCCGCGCCGGCGTCCGCGCTTGCCACGGTCGCGGCTCTGGCGGTCCTCGCCTTCGGCGGCTTCCTCGTCCTCTTCGTCCTGGGCTTCCTGTGCTTCCGCACGCAGCAGCGCCTGACGGTCGGCGACCGGAATCTGGTAGTAGTCGGGATGTATTTCACTGAAGGCGAGGAAACCGTGACGGTTGCCGCCATATTCGACAAAGGCTGCCTGGAGGGAAGGTTCGACGCGCGTTACGCGGGCGAGATAGATATTTCCTTTGAGCTGTTTCTTGTCCTGGGATTCAAAGTCGAATTCTTCAATTCGGTTACCGCGAACGACGACAACGCGTGTTTCCTCCGGGTGGGAGGCGTCTATCAGCATTTTGTTGGGCATTATTTCGTTTCCTCCCGGCAGCCGTCGGCCGCAGCTTGCGGGGCAATGCCCGCTGCCGTGGACCTGGAACATGAGTGCCGGACAATTGAACGTCCGCCGGCCGCTGCCTGAGCGCCATGGCGGTGCCGCCCGCAGCCGTAGTGGCGCGGTTTGTTGCGGACCTTTCCATGATTGCGCTTGAAGCCATCGTCACCAGCAGAACCTTTTGAACCAAAGCCCGGGAAAAACCGGACCAGCTTGTTTGCTCATACAGAGCCGGCACGGGACAATCCCGGCCGTTTTGCTCACGCAGGCGATTCCCCCGCCACGGGAGCACGCCTGCGAAAATCGTCGCGATCACCGATGCCTTCTTCGCCTGAAGCGAAAGGAGCCGTCTTGCGTCTGACCTGTAGCAGGAAGCTGCGGAGGAGGACGGTTCCAGGATTGCAGTGATCCACCATCGCTTTTATGATTTGGCGGGTTGGAAGGCAACCCCGATTCCCGATGCCGGCAAAAAGCCGTTCCGCAGCGGAAGCACAGGTCCCAAGCCTTCCATGAAAAGGCTTGGTTAACCTTCTCTGGATACCAATCGTTAATCGAGTTCGCGGCCTGCCGGCACTTTGACAAGCAACAGGGCCCTTCGACAAGCGGTCGGGCATGACGCCAAAACGGGAGCGACTGGTAGAAAGATGGGACTGGCAAGCTTCGCAGACAAGGGCCGTCATCATGGAGGCTGGTTCTTCCGCACCGCCTGCCTGCTGTCGCTGATCCTGGCTTGCCTGGTCTTTTCGCCGCTTTCGCGTGCTGCCGACGCACCGCTTGCTGCCACAAGCTACAAGATGGCCGGCGATGCCACCAAGATGCGCATCGTCATCAATTTCGACCGCGAGCCCGACATCAAATGGTTCCTGCTGCGCGGCCCCGATCGCCTGGTCATCGATCTGCCGGCCACGAGATTCGCCCTCAATGCCAAGGACGTAAAGCCGCGCGGGCTTGTCCGCGCCGTGCGTTACGGCGAGCTCGGCGAGGGGAAATCGCGGCTGATTCTCACCGGCAAGGGACCGTTCGCCGTCGACAATCTCGACGTGCTCAAGAACGGTGACGGCAACGGCTACCGCATCGCCATCGACATGTCGGCAGCGTCGCAGCGAGAATTCGACGCAGCGCTCGCCAATCAGGCGCTGACGACCGGCTCGACGGTCTCCGCCGACAAGGCCGGCAGGGTCGGTACCGGGCCGGTCTCCAATCCGGGCCATCGTTTCACCGTCGTCGTCGATCCCGGCCATGGCGGCATCGACGGCGGTGCCGAGGGCCTGAACGGTACGGTCGAAAAGAACGTGACGCTCGCCTTTGCCATGGAACTGCGCGACAAGCTCGCCGCCAGCGGCAAATACGACGTGTTCCTGACGCGCGAAACGGACGAGTTCCTGCGGCTCGACGACCGCGTGCGCATTGCCCGCCAGCATGAGGCCGACCTGCTCATCTCGATCCATGCGGACACGATCAGCCTCAAGGGCATTCGCGGTGCAACCGTCTACACCGTGTCCGACAAGGCTTCCGATCCCGAGGCGCAGGCGCTTGCCGACCGTGAAAATCTTTCCGACCAGTTCGCCGGCATGGAGATCAAGGACGACAGCAAGGAAGTGACCGATATCCTGATCGACCTGATCCGCCGCGAGACGCATAATTTTTCGATGAGCTTCGCCCATACTCTCGTCGGCCAGCTTTCCACCAGCGTCGGTCTGATCAACAACCCGCAGCGTTCTGCCGGCTTCAAGGTGCTGAAGGCGCCGGACGTTCCATCCGTGCTGGTCGAACTCGGCTATCTGTCGAACGCCAAGGACGAAGCGCAGTTGCTCAGCGCCGATTGGCGCAACAAGGCGACCCAGAGCATAACCAATGCCGTTGCCCTGTTTGCTTCGGCCAGAAGCGGAACGGGGGCCGGAGGCTGAAATGCCCACCGGCGCCCACAACCTGAAGCAGCGTTGCACGGCGACAACACCCTGTGCTTTTATTTCCGGCATTCGAAACCGAAATCCCGCGCCGCCGTATTTTGCCCACATGGTCGCGACATGGATTTTGCGATTACGGTTTGGGATCGTCCCGAAAGCTTGCGTGAAGGGCGGCTTCGTTTAGGAAATTCCCGAACCAAGGACTGGAGCGGGTATGATTCGTCTCATTGGCTATTTCTTCGGCATCGGCACGACGCTGGCCCTTTTGGTCGCGGCGGGCGTGGCGATCTATATCGGCCATTTGTCGAAGGACCTGCCCGATTATGAGGTGCTGGCCAAATACGAGCCGCCGGTGACGACCCGCATCCACGCGTCGGATGGCGCGCTGATGGCCGAATATGCGCGTGAGCGGCGGCTTTATCTGCCGATTCAGGCGATCCCGGATCGTGTCAAGGCGGCCTTCCTGTCGGCCGAGGACAAGAATTTTTACAATCACCCCGGCATCGACGTGACCGGCCTTGGCCGCGCCATTGTCGTCAACCTGCAGAATGTTGGCTCGGGAAAGCGCCAGGTCGGCGCCTCGACGATTACCCAGCAGGTGGCAAAAAACTTCCTGTTGTCTTCGGATCAGACCTACGAGCGTAAGATCAAGGAGATGATCCTCGCCTTCCGCATCGAGCAGGCCTATTCGAAGGATCGCATTCTCGAGCTCTATCTCAACGAGATTTTCTTCGGCTTCGGCGCCTATGGCGTCGCCGGTGCTGCACTCACCTATTTCGACAAATCGGTGAACGAGCTCACCGTTGCCGAAGCCGCCTATCTCGCCTCCCTGCCAAAGGGGCCGAACAACTACCATCCCTTCAAGCATGCCGATCGCGCCTTGGAGCGCCGCAACTGGGTCATCGACCAGATGGTCGAGAACGGCTACGTCACGCATGAAGAAGGCGAGAAGGCCAAGGCCGAGCCGCTCGGCGTCACGCCGCGCCGCACCGGCAACTATCTCTTCGCCGGGGAGTATTTCACCGAGGAAGTGCGTCGCCAGATCATCGCGCGCTATGGCGAGAATGCGCTCTACGAAGGCGGCCTTTCCGTCCGCACGACGCTCGATCCGAAGATGCAGCTGATTGCCCGCAAGGCCATGCAGAACGGTCTCATGAAGTTTGACACGCTGCGCGGCTACCGCGGGCCGGTCACGAGCATCGACATTTCCGGCGACTGGGGCGTGCCGCTGGGCAACGTCAAGCGATTGGAAGACGTGCCGGAATGGTCGCTCGCCGTCGTGCTCGACAGCTCTGCCACCGGCCTGTCCATCGGCCTGCAGCCGACGCGCCAGATCTCCGGTGAAATCGTCAAGGACCGCGTCGAAGGCACCGTCAGCAAGGAAGACATGAGCTTCGCCATGCGCCACGTCGTCGATGGCAGGACCGTCAAGGCGAAGTCGCCGGCCGACGTGCTGAAGCCGGGCGACGTGATTTTCGTGCAGAAGAACGAGGGCTCGGACAACAGCTACAGCTTGCGCCAGGTTCCCGAAGTGGAAGGCGGCCTGATCGCAATGGATCCGCATACCGGACGCGTCCTGGCCATGGTCGGCGGTTTCTCCTACGCGCAGTCGGAGTTCAACCGGGCGACGCAGGCCATGCGCCAGCCCGGATCGTCGTTCAAGCCGATCGTCTATTCGGCCGCCCTCGACAATGGCTATACGCCCGCCTCCGTGATCATGGACGGGCCGATCACCATCCAGAGCGGCAACACGACCTGGACGCCCAAGAATTACGACGGAACGGTTGCCGGCCCGGCGACCTTGCGCTCCGGTATCGAGAAATCGCGCAATCTGATGACGGTGCGGCTTGCCAACGACATGGGCATGAAGCTGGTCGTGGAGTATGCCGAGCGTTTCGGCGTCTACGACCACCTGGCGCCGTATCTGCCGATGGCGCTGGGATCAGGCGAGACGACGGTGATGCGCATGGTGTCGGCCTATTCGATCATGGCCAATGGCGGCAAGTCGATCAAGCCGTCGCTGATCGACCGCATCCAGGACCGCTACGGCAAGACCGTCTTTAGGCAGGACGAACGCGGATGCTCGAACTGCAACGCCGCCGAGTGGCAGAACCAGCCAGAGCCGGAGCTGGTCGACAATTCCGAGCAGGTGCTCGATCCGATGACCGCCTACCAGATCACATCGATGATGGAGGGCGTCGTGCAACGCGGCACCGGCGCCACCATCAACGAGCTCGGCCGTCACATCGCCGGCAAGACCGGAACGACCAACGACGAAAAGGATGCCTGGTTCATCGGCTATACGCCGAACCTCGTTGTCGGCCTTTATATGGGCTACGATCAGCCGAAAGGCCTTGGCAAGGGCGCGACCGGCGGCGGCCTCGCCGCGCCGATCTTCAAGGATTTCATGCGCGTGGCGCTGGACGGCACGCCCAATGTCGACTTCAAGGTTCCGGAAGGCATGAAGCTGATTGCGATCAATCGCAAGACCGGCATGCGAGCCAACGCGGGCGACGCCGGAACCATCATCGAAGCCTTCAAGCCGGGTACCGGTCCCGCCGACAGTTATTGGGTGATCGGCATGGGTGCGGACGGCTCCAACGCTACCGGCGGGGCGCTGTCGCCGCAGGCCAACCAGGCCATCCAGTCGGGCGGCGGCGGGCTCTACTGACAATCGCTGCATCGGGTCTGGCCGGCTTGACGATGATGGTCGAGCCGGTCCATTCCGCTTTACAGGGGCCGGTACATTACAGGGGCCGGCGCTTTACAGGAGACCGTGCCGTCCCTATGTATCGCGCCACCAAACCGCCATCCAGCAACAGGACAGAACAGCCAGCCATGCGCGCGGAAACGCAAAACATTGTCGACGAGATCAGGCAGGCAATCACCCTGCTGAGGAGGCATCTTTGACTGGGACCAAGCCATAAAGCGGCTTGAGTACCTGAACGTCCGTGCCGAGGATTCGAGCCTCTGGAACGAGCCGCTGGAAGCGCAAAAGCTGATGCGCGAGCGTCAGGGCCTCGAGGAAGGCATTGGCGCGGTCAAAGGCCTCACCCAGGCCCTGGAAGACAATATCGGCCTCATCGAGCTTGGCGAGGAAGAGGGCGACGAGGGCGTCATCGCGGAGGCCGAAGCGGCGATCCGCTCGATGCGCGGCGAGGCCAAGGCGCGCCAGATCGAAACGCTGCTGTCGGGCGAGGCTGACGCCAACGATAGCTATCTGGAAGTCCATGCCGGCGCCGGCGGCACCGAAAGCCAGGACTGGGCCTCGATGCTTCTGCGCATGTATACGCGCTGGGCCGAGCGCCGGCGCTTCAAGGTCGAGGTGCTTGAAGTGCATGACGGCGAAGAAGCTGGCATCAAGTCCGCCACGCTGTTGATCAAGGGCCACAACGCCTATGGCTGGCTGAAGACGGAATCGGGCGTGCATCGTCTCGTGCGGATTTCGCCCTATGACAGCAATGCGCGCCGCCACACCTCCTTCGCCAGCGTCTGGGTCTATCCCGTCATCGACGATACGATCGACATCGACGTTTCCGAATCCGACGTCCGTATCGACACGTATCGGTCGTCGGGATCGGGCGGCCAGCACGTCAACACCACCGATTCGGCGGTGCGCATAACCCATCTCGCCACCGGCATCGCGGTTGCCTGCCAGGCCGAGCGCTCCCAGCACAAGAACAAGGCCAAGGCCTGGGAAATGCTGCGCTCGCGGCTTTACGAGGAAGAGCTGAAGAGGCGCGAAGCGGTGGCGAACGCCACCGAAGCGTCGAAGAGCGATATTGGCTGGGGCCACCAGATACGGTCCTACGTGCTGCAGCCCTATCAGCTGGTGAAAGATCTGCGCACCGGCGTCGAGAGCACCAGCCCGTCGAGCGTGCTCGACGGCGACCTCGACGATTTCATGGAAGCCTCGCTGTCGCAGCGGATCGAAGGTGGCGCCGGCGAAACGGTGGCCGATATCGACTGAGGCGCCGGGCACCAATCCGGCAGGAATGTGGGTTCATCACGCGAGCGTTACGGCCATCGCGCGAGAGTGACGAGCTCTCAATTCGCACTTACCTGTCGTTCTACAACTTTGTTTTTCATCGGATTCTTCAAAATCGATTTCCGCTTTTGACGCGGATGTCTCGGGCCGCCGGTGCCAAGCCTGGAACCAGCGCGAGCCAAATCCCGTTATTGGCGATCCCGTTGCCGGGCTTGACCAGGTTTCGTCAATCAGGGCGGCAGGTTGGTTCCGACTGCAGAGGTCGGCGTTCGGTTGCGACAGCAATTGCTTGCGCCAACCAAGGAATCAGCCCAGCATTCATGCGCTGGGGAGGAAAAAAGCATTTATGGCCGGACGCGGCGTATCTGCGACCTGACGATCCGGCCACTGGGAAGACACGTTCCGGGAACGGGCAAGCGAGATGCTTGACAACCGTTGATAGGAACTGCGCTCATGCTTGCTCTCACAACCAGACCGGCCCCAGTCGCCCGCACGGCGCGCCGACTCCTGAATTCACTTGTCGCGGCAGTGGTTTTGATTGCTGCCGCCATTCCATTTGCGGCGCCTGCTCTGGCGCATGATGCCAAACCGACCGCGGCCATGCCGCAAGGCTGGAGCTATCCGTTCTCCTGCTGCTCGGGCTATGATTGCCGCGAGGTCTCTCAGACATCGATCAGCGAACGTCCGGAGGGCTATGTCATCAAAGGAACCGGGGAGGTCGTGGCCTATAGCGACAAGCGGATCAAGAATTCGCCCGACGGCGAATATCATTGGTGCTCCGTTGCCGGTGCCAATGACGGAAAGACCATCTGCCTGTTCGTGCCGCCATCGTCCTATTAGCGCATGACGCCCAAAGCTTGCCGACGGGCTGACCCGAAGGTGCGCCGGCTTTGGCTCGATGAGCCTTCGATCGGCACTCCAGCACTTTTAACCTGCCTATCGCAGGCTCACAGGCCTGCTGACCGGCAGTTGTCAGGAGCGTTTCTTTATGCTGCCTTTGCCGTACGGGGCGGCGGCATTGTGAGGGACCAATTCATGACCATCAAGGCAAGCTGCCACTGCAAGGCGACGACATTCGAGGTTTCGCAAGCGCCGCAGACAGTGACGCGATGCACCTGTTCCTTCTGTTCGAAACGCGGTTCGTTGTGGGCCTATTACACCCCATCGCAATTCAGACTCACCAGCCCGCCGGAGAATGTTTCGTTCTACCTGTGGGGATCGAAAACCATAAAACACGGTTTTTGCGCCACCTGCGGCTGTGGCACCTTCACCGAGACGCCGGACTGGTCGACAGGCGAGCCGAATTTCGACAATCCGAAGATCAGCGTGAACTCGCGGCTGTTCGACGATTTCGATCTCGACACGGTCGAAGTGGTGGTCATCGACGGCAAGAATCTCTGGTAGCCGGTCGAATTGCGGTGGTCGCACGAGCCGCCGCAGGCGTGTGGAATTGGGCCGGGAAAAGCCGCGGCAACGGCTTTTGCTGCTCCGCTTTTCGCCGCATTTCATGTTACAAGTCGCTGGAAGGGCTGATGCGGTGCGCCGTTGCGCGGCCGTGGAATGGAGAGGGACCACCATATGAAAAAGATTGTGCTCGCCGTCGTGGCGACGGCTGTGCTCGTGAGCGCATGCACCACCGATCCCTACACCGGGGAACAGAAGGTTTCCAACACCGCTGCCGGCGCCGGTCTCGGTGCTTTGGCGGGTGCCGGGCTCGGCATGCTAGCCGGCGGTAACGACCGCCGCAACGCGCTGATCGGCGCGGGCATCGGCGCGCTTGCCGGCGGTGCCATCGGTGCCACCATGGACCAGAACGAGGCCGAACTGCGCCGACAGCTTCAGGGCACCGGCGTCAGCGTCACCCGCACCGGCGACCAGATCATCCTCAATATGCCGTCCGACATTACCTTCAACGTCGACCAGGACGCGGTGAAGGCCGGTTTCTATCCGGTGCTGAATTCAGTGGCCCTTGTGCTGAAAAAGTTCCGCCAGACCACGGTCGACGTGTTCGGCCACACCGACTCGACCGGCAGCGACGAGCACAATTTCGACCTGTCGCAGCGCCGTGCTTTGGCGGTCGCCAACTATCTGTCCGGACAGGGCGTCGATTCCCGCCGCTTCGCCGTCACCGGCTTCGGCAAGACGCGTCCGATCGCCTCCAACGCGACCGCTGCCGGCCGGGCTCAGAACCGCCGCGTCGAGATCCAGCTGTCGCCGCTTACCTGAGGCAAGCGCACAAACCGGCAGCGGCCTCGCAAGGGGCCGCTCTAATGGCTAGGCCGGCCCTATGGCCGCCGGCACCCTTCATTCGTGATGTCAGGACCGGGCCGGTTGATCGACAATCGAGGCAACGATCCGGCGCACGATCGGAAGCACAATCAGCAGACTGGGAAACGCAACAAGCCATGAAGCGCCCCATGCATAGCTCCAGGCCGCTATAAACCCGTTGGTCCAGCCTGCGCCGATTGCCGTCGAAACCGCCGAGACAATCGACGACATCAGAATCGAAAGAACCAACGGCATCACCACCGCGCCGTAGGAGGGCGGCAGCTTTTTCAACTTGAAGGCTTGGTCCGGTGATGCTTGCATCGAAGTCTCCTAATCAGAAAATATGCGTAGGCGTTATTGTGAGGACGATCAGGCGGCATATGCCGTCTGCAGCGCCAGTTCCCGAATGAAGCTTCGCAGCGAACGCGGCTCGCGGCCAAGCACGGCACGCAACGTCAGGCTGTTCCCGCCGAGGCCGTATTTGGCGTAGTGGCTGTGTACTTTGGCCAGCATCTGCAACTGCCTGTCGGTATAGGGAAGGCGGGCCTTCGCCGCCCAGTCCTGAAATGTCGGCTCGCCCGCCGAAACCGGCCGGCCAAGCGCTTCGCTCATCATGGCGACGACCTCTTCGCGGCTGTGCATACCGTCGGCGCACAGCTCGAGGGTCGCATAGGACAAACGCGCTTCGGTCAATGCGATTGCCGCCACTTCAGCCACATCGCGATAGTCGACGCGGGCGAGCTTCGCCGTCCTTGGAAACGGCTCGGCGAAAACGCCGTGCTCGACGACGGACGGCCAGGCCGCCGCGATATTTTGCATGAAATTGGCCGGGTGCAGAATGGTGTATTCCATGTTCGTCGAATAGAGGGCAGCTTCGACGGGTACCTTGCTTGCATGGTTTTCCAGCCTCGTATTGGTCGGCTGGATCACCGACGAAAAGACGAACTTTCGAACGCCCGCTCGCGCCGCTGCCTCAACCATGGCAACCCCCATGGCGGCTTCGTCGGCAGCAAAGGCCGGTCCGATGTGAAAGACACCGTCGACACCTTTCACGGCCTGCTCAA
Source organism: Mesorhizobium sp. M1027 (assembly GCF_040318745.1). Lineage (NCBI taxonomy): Bacteria > Pseudomonadati > Pseudomonadota > Alphaproteobacteria > Hyphomicrobiales > Phyllobacteriaceae > Mesorhizobium > Mesorhizobium sp. M1027. The sequence continues at coordinate 71,982 of NZ_JAMYMW010000017.1, forward strand.
GGCTCTGATGGTTGCGCAGATCTCCGATCGCGATCTCGGATGCGCCGGCTTTCCGGGCTTTTTCGGCACTCGCGGCGTCACGAACAAGCGCCCGAATCCTGGCATTGCGGCGGACGAGTTCAGGCACCACCAAACCGGCAACGCGGCCTGCGGCGCCTACGACCAGGACGGTTGGACTGGGTGTTCGCATGACGATCTCCTTCCCTCGAGTCTGCCTTTCGGCCTGTGCAGGGAAGATAAAATCTAGCGGACTGCGTTACAATTCATCGATTTTGCGATAGTTTATCCCGATTTTCGGGAGAAATAGGCGATGAGCCGGATAGACGATTTCGAAGCCTTCATTGCCATTGTCGAGCATGGCAGCCTGACGGCTGCCGCACGCCGGCTGAACCGTTCGCTGCAGTCGGTCAGCCGGTCCCTGGCGACATTGGAGGAATCGATCGGGGTCGAGCTTCTGCACAGGACCACACGCCGCTCGACGCCGAGCGAAGCCGGAGCGGCCTTTTTCCAGCGCATCAAACCCGCCGTCGAGGAGATTAACGAAGCCAGGCTTCAGGCGGCCAACCGACGATCCGAGCCGTCCGGCATCCTGCGCATGAGCGCCCCGGTTCTGTTCGGCCCGGACTTCCTCGTGCCGGTTATCGCCGACTATATGCGGACATATCCCCGGGTCGAGGTTGACCTCCAGCTTTCCGATGAATTTGTCGATCTCGATGCCGAGGGTCTCGATCTGGCGGTAAGGATCGGCAATTTGCCGGATTCCAATTTACGTGCGAAGCGCCTGGGCGCACTGCGGCGCGTGGTGTTCGGCGCACCTGCCTACTTCCAGCAACACGGCCGACCGGCCCATCCGCTCGAATTGCGCGAGCAAGAATGCATCGTACGAACCGATGACGGCCGCCCAGGCGAATGGATGTTTCAGATAGAAGGCAAGCCCCGGCCGGTGAAGGTCGCGGGCACCTTCCGGTCAAATTTGATGATATCGATCTATGCAGCCGCGGTTCACGGATTGGGTTTGGGCTACTCGCCGCTTTGGCAGGTAAAACACCTGGTGGACGACGGCCGCCTGGAACTGGCTCTGACCGAATTCGAGCCAGTGCCGGTGCCGATACACGCCGTGTGGCCGGAAGGCAGATCATCCTCGGCCAAAGTCCGCGCTTTTCTGGACCTGTTGGCATCCCGCCTGGAACTCAAGAACCTTTAGGCGCAGACCAAACTCAACGCCGAGCTTACCTCATTGACATCAAGTTCGTGACTAGAACAGCCGTGGCGGCATCGAGTGCGGGTTGATGGACCTCCGAATGACCGATGTCCTTCAACTGATCGGTCGTCAAATCTGCCAGTGCCCTCCGTCTTGCGGCGGTCCGCCGCCATCCCGTGAAGGCAGCGATCATCATTGCTGCGCCTTTCAAGCTAGACCCAAGCAAGCGTTTGGACATGCTGCGGGCGGCGCGAGTTTCCGAGTGAGCCATTGTTTTGGTCTCCCATTTCGAGTTTGCGCATGGGAGCGTGCCACGCAGACGTTTTCGGCCTGTTCGGCTGGGCGTGAACAACTGGGAGAAGTCCGGCGATCCGCCGTTAAATCGGTGTTAAATCGATCCACCGAGATGCTATTCTGTCGCCGCGGTCAAAGTCTGGAGACGATTTGTGCGCATCCGGTTGCTTGGTGGCCTGGAGGTTACTTCCCCGGAGCACCGGCCTGTCCGGTTCGCCACACGCAAGACTTCGCTCCTTTTTGCTGCCCTGGTTCTCGCGGGCCGCCGCGGCCATGGTCGCGAGCAGCTTTCCGAAGCCTTTTGGCCGGGGGGAAGCAACGGGCAGGCCCGCAATAGTTTGCGGCAAGCGCTGGTCGACATCAGGCGCACGTTCCCCGCCAGCTCGGATGCAGCCGTCTACATCTATGGGGATCAGGAAACCGTTGCGCTTATTGCCGGTCCGGATGAGGCGGACATCTCGATCTTCGACCGGAAATTGGAGCAGGGCCGAACCGCCGATCTCGCCTTCGCCGCCGATCTCTACCGCGGTGAGCTGCTTGCCGGGCAAGCCATCCCTGACGAACTGGACGAGTGGTTTGGACCGTATCTGAGCAAGTATCAGCGCAAGGCGCTGCAATTGGTCGACCGGCTGAGCCTGGCGCTGCCCGCACCCGGCTCAGCCGAAGAGACGGCCTGCGAAGGGCTCGCGGAGCGATTGCTCGCCTCGGATCCGACGGCGGAGGCAGCCCATCGGGCGCTGATCCGCATCCATGCTCATCGAGGCCACGAAAACGCGGCCTTGCGTCAGTTCGAGCTGTGTCGGGCAGCTTTAAGGAAACATCTGAACGCCGAGCCTGAAGAGCAGACAAGCTCGCTGGCGGCTTCCCTGCAGTCCCGTGAACGACCTGAACATCAGCGGCCGGAGCCAAGCTCTGGCGCCGCATCACTGGCGCCGGTTCTGGCAGTCCCGACGAGGCGCGACGACCAGCCATCGATTGCGGTGCTGCCGTTTCAGAACCTAAGCGGTGATATCGAGCAGGAATATTTTGCCGACGGCATGGTGGAAGACATTGTCACCGCCTTGGCTCACTTTCGGCACCTGTTCGTAGTCGCACGGAATTCGAGCTTCACCTACAGGGGACGGTCCATAGACATAAAGCAGGTCGGGCGTGAGCTGGGCGTGCGCTATGTGGTCGAGGGAAGTGTTCGCCGGGCGGGCGACCGCCTGCGCATCGCCGGGCAGCTCATCGACACCTCGACGGAGGCCTATCTCTGGGCCGACCGTTTTGACGGGACGCTCGCCGAAGTCTTCGATCTGCAGGACCAGGTCGCCTCGAGTATTGTCGGCGCAATCACACCGAAAATGGAGGAGGCTGAGATCGAGCGTGCCAAACGCAAGCCGACAGAAAGCCTCGACGCTTATGATTACTACCTCCGCGGGCTGGCGGCCTTTGACCGGACGATCACTAGTAGATCGGCCATCGACGATGCCTTGCGCCTCTTCATGAAAGCGATCGACCGTGACCCGGAGTTTGCCGCAGCCTATGCGCGGGCGGCGCGGTGCTACGCCACCCGAAAAAGCAACGGCTGGATGACAGACCGCGCGAAAGAGAATGCCGAGGCTACTCGACTGGCCAGGAGAGCGGTCGAACTCGGAAGGGACGATGCGATTGCGCTTTCCTTCGGTGGATACGTCCTCGGCTACGTAGGTGGCGACCTTGACGACAGTGCGGCTTGCATCGATCGCGCGCTCGTTCTCAACCCGAATCTAGCGGCCGCGTGGGGCCTAAGCAGCTGGGTCAAGGCTTGCTTTGGCGAGCCAGGCAAGGCCGTCGAGCACGCCGCGCTTGCCATGCGCCTAAGCCCATTGGATCCACGTCTGTTCGCTTGGCAATTCAACACCGGGCTCGCTCATTTTTGTGCCGGCCACTACGATGACGCCGCCGCTTGGGCGGGAAAGTCGCTACGGTACCAACCGAACTACGTGAGCGCGATGCGTGTAGTGGCGGCGAGTCATGCCCTGGCGGGACGCCTGTCGGAAGCGCAGCAGACTATGGCCCGGGTCTGCGAGGTCGATCCCTCGCTGCGGCTCTCGAATCTCGCCGAGGTGCTGCCGCCGTTTTATCGACCGGACGATCGCAGCAGATATATCGAAGGTCTTCGCAAGGCTGGCCTGCCGGACTGACTCGCGGCAACGCTTCGCGCGGCCGTGGGACGCGCAAGCTGGATATCAGACCTTGGCGACGATCCGCATGAAGGCCGGCATGTCGTCGCCGAAGCCGACGGTCGCGTCATTGTCTTCCTGGCGCTGGCGGGCAGGGCGCTCGCGCTGCGGCCTGGTGTCGCCGCGTTCGGGCGCGCGCCGTTCGTTGCGATCGGGGGAAGCCTTCCGTTCAGGTGAAGCCTGGCGCTCGCTGTTTTCCGAGCGGATCGCCTCCTTGCGGGTACGCCGCTCGCCAATATCGGCGACGGCGGCTTCGGCCACGACCGGCTGTTCCTCGCTAACCGCTTCCGGCGCTGCTTCTTCGCTGCGCTTGGCGTGGCGTTCACGCGGCTTGCGCTCGCCCCTGTCCTTGGCGTCGTCCTTACGCCCGGCGCGGCGTGGCGCACCACGGCCACGGCGCGGGGCCTCGTCCTCGCCGCCCTCGCTGGCGACGACTGTCGACAGGTCGCCGTCATGCCACTCGATCTTGGTGCCGATCAGCCGTTCGATGGCGTCGATGTATTTGGTGTCCGATTTGGTCGCGATGGTGAAGGATTTGCCGGAGCGTCCGGCGCGGCCGGTGCGGCCGATGCGGTGGACATAATCCTCGGCGTGGATCGGCACGTCGTAGTTGAAGACATGGCTGACGTCGGGAATGTCGAGGCCGCGCGCCGCGACGTCCGAAGCGACGAGGTACCGCAGCTTGCCGTCACGGAAATTGGCCAGCATCTGCATGCGCGCGCGCTGGTCCATGTCGCCGTGCAGAGCGCCGGCGTCGAAATCATATTTGAGCAGCGAACGGAACAGCTCCGACACCTCGACCTTGCGGTTGCAGAAGATGATGGCGTTCTTCAGCTCGGCATCCTCGGCCTTCATCAGATTGCGCAGCGTCTCGCGCTTGTCCCAGGGTTTTGGCCCGGATTTCACCAGCCGCTGGGTGATGTTGGTGGCGGCCGATGCTGCCTTCGACACTTCGACGCGCACCGGCGCGTGCAGGAATTTCTCGGTGAGCTTGGTGATTTCCGGTGGCATCGTCGCCGAGAAGAACAGCGTCTGCCTGGTGAACGGGATCATTTCGCAGATGCGCTCGATATCGGGAATGAAGCCCATGTCGAGCATGCGATCGGCCTCGTCGATGACGAGGATCTCGACGCCGTTGAGCAGGAGCTTGCCGCGTTCGCGATGGTCGAGCAGGCGGCCTGGCGTCGCGATCAGCACGTCGGCGCCGCGCTCGAGCTTCTTGTCCTGCTCGTCGAAGGACACGCCGCCGATCAGCAGCGCGATGTTGAGCTTGTGGTTCTTGCCGTATTTGACGAAGTTTTCCTCGACCTGCGCGGCGAGCTCGCGCGTCGGCTCGAGGATCAGCGTGCGCGGCATGCGGGCGCGGGCGCGGCCCTTTTCCAGCCGGGTGAGCATCGGCAGGACGAAGGACGCCGTCTTGCCGGTGCCGGTCTGGGCAATGCCCAGCACATCCTTGCCGAGCAAGGCGTGCGGGATAGCACCAGCCTGGATCGGCGTCGGCTCGGTGTAGCCGGCATCGGTAACTGCGGAAAGGACCTTCGGCGACAGGCCGAGGTCTGCGAAGGTCAACGCTTCTTGAGCGATCTGGGTGTCTGAGGACAAGTTTGGCGGTCTTTGGCTGGTTCGGGGGCGCAACGTAAGCAGTCGCGGCAAGCGCCGCGCGCCTGCAAGATTGGTATTGCAGGTAGGCGCAAGCCCACGATTTGTCAACACAAACGGGCGGCATTGGCACGATTGTGAAGTCGTAACCTTAATCGCGATGCTTAATTTACGCAGTGGCTGCCGCGCCCGCTCAATACCTGAACTGTTCGGCGAGAATGCGCTCGTTCCACGAATGATTGGGATCGAACAGCAGCGTCGCCGTTGCCGTCGGCGATTCCCTTACCGTGACCGTCGTCACCGCCTTGACCTCGGTGTGGTCGGCGGCGGCGTTCACCGGCCGCTTTTCCGGCTCCAGAATGTCGAAACGTACGCTCGCCTTGTTGGAGAGCAGCGCGCCGCGCCAGCGGCGCGGACGAAACGGGCTGACCGGGGTCAGCGCCAGCAGCGGAGCGTCGAGCGGCAGGATCGGCCCGTGCGCGGACAGATTGTACGCGGTCGAGCCGGCCGGCGTCGCAATCATCACGCCGTCGCAGTGCAATTCCTCCAGCCGCTCTTGCCCATCCACGGTGATGCGGATCTTGGCGGTCTGGTAGGACTGGCGCCAAAGCGCGACCTCGTTGATCGCCAGCGCCGAAATCGTCTCGCCCTCCGCCGTAACTGCCTGCATCTCCAGCGGACGGATCGTTTCGGCAACGGCCGCCGCGATGCGCCCGGTCAAGCCGCTGGCGCGGTATTCGTTCATCAGGAAACCGATGGTGCCACGGTTCATGCCGTAGACCTTCTTTCCCGTGCTCATCGTCTCACGCAGGGTCTGCAGCAGAAAGCCGTCGCCGCCGAGCGCCACGACGATCCCAGCTTCTTCGACGGATGCCTGGCCGTAACGCGCAGAAAGGCTTTCCAGCGCCGCATTGGCGTCGGCTGTACCGGATGAGACGAAGGCGAAACGGCTGGCGGTTTTGCTCATGGCTCTCAACGACAACCGATTGGCGACGACCGTTTGGCGACCGATTGGCGGCGACCGGTTGCTGGGCCGCGCCAGCGCCGGGTTAGCATGGGTGGGCATTTCTGCAAAGGGAGGGAGGTGTCTTGATATGGCGCCGAACAGGGCGCACTCGCGCATCATGTCGGAGGACAAAATGATGTGATGGTTAAGACCCGCCTTAAACTCTCGTAAAGCCGGATCGATCATGTTAGCCGGCAGCGGACGGGCGGCGTGGGGGCTAACCAGTCGAGGCCGATCTATTGCCGCTGGCACGCTTGATTATTGTCTTCCTGATGCTGGCAAGTTTTGCCCTGGCTTTCGCGGAACTGGTGCGTCAGTCGGAGGAAAAGAGTTTCAGACCCGAGCCGACGGCCTCACGCTGCGGCGACGCGGCGGGGACACCCTGTCCGCAAAGGGCGCTTTGACGTTACTACGCTGGTCCTTAACGGGCGAGCAGATGACAGCCGGCCTGGCGCTTTTGCGCGAGATACTCGTCGACAAGCTGGCGATAGCGGACTCTCCCGAAGCTCGGGAAATGGCCGCCATGCACGACCGAGACATCGAGATCGCGCAGGCGCAGCAGCGTTTCGACATAATCGTCGATATCGGAGTGATAGACGTCGTCGATCAGCGGGCCGTCATAGATGATGTCGCCGGAAAACAGGATGCCCGTCCTGTTTTCGTAGAGCGCAATGCCGCCGGGTGAATGGCCGGGCGTGTGGATGACCTCGAAGGCACGGTCGCCGAGATCGAGGATATCGCCTTGCTCGAGCAACCGGCCGGCTGGTGCGGGCAGGATCCGGTAGCGCTTCGTGTCCCAGCCGTGCGGCATGCCGTCGAACATCTCGTCGGTGGCATAGCGGTCGGCAACCGTCCATTCGTTCCGCGGGTCGGCGAGGATCCCGGCCTCGGCCGGGTGCACGCAGCGGTCGGGGAATTCGTGATGGCAGCCGATATGGTCGAAATGCGTGTGGCTGGCCACGCAGGTGAGCTTGCGCTCCGTGACCAGCGGCACGTGGCGGCGCAGGCTGAAATGGCCAAGGCCGGTGTCGAACAGAAGATCGCGGTCGCGGCCGCGCACATGCCAGATGTTGCAGCGGAAGAACGGCTTGATCCACGGCTCGTGGATCAGCGTCACGCCATCGCCCATGCGGATGGTTTCGTACCAGTGGCCGGCGTCGATGGTTGGAAGCGTGCTCATGTTCAGTCCGCAAGCAGGATGATGTCGCCAGCATCGCACGATACCGCGACCACGTCGCCCGGCCGGACTGCCGATGCCGAGGGAACCTTGGCGATGAAATGCAGCGCCGGGTCGGTCGTGGAGGTCCCCAGCACACGCTTGAAGCTGCCCTGGAAGACGACGTCGCTGACCTTGGCCGTACCGAGCGCCACAGCACCGCCGGCAGCGCCGAGGACAAGATGCTCCGGCCGGACGGCCAGCGCAACGGTCGAGCCGGCCGGCAATGTGCCGGGCACGGAGAGCGACCCAAGCTTCGTGGTGACGGTGATCTCGCCGCTCTTCGCCTCGGTCACCGTTCCCGATATTAGCGTGCTTTCGCCCATGAAGGTCGCGGAAAAGCGCGTCGCCGGCCGTGCATAGACACGCTCGGGCGGTCCTTCGTCCTCGATGCGCCCGTCATTCATCACCACGCAATGGTCGGCCAGCGCCATCGCCTCTTCCTGGTCGTGGGTGACGTGGATGAAGGCGGTGCCGACGCGTTTCTGGATCGCCTTCAATTCATCCTGCATCTGCCGGCGCAATTTCAGGTCGAGCGCGCCGAGCGGCTCGTCGAGCAACAGCACCGCGGGCTCGACCACCAGGGCGCGCGCCAGCGCCACGCGCTGCCGCTGACCGCCCGAAAGCTGATGCGGCTTCTTGTCGAAGGCAGTGGCCAGCCCAACCAGCGCCAGCGCCTCGCGCGCCCTTGCTGCCCGGGTTGCGCCATCGACACCCCGCATGCGCAGCCCGAAGCCGACATTGCTGCCGACGCTCATATGCGGAAACAGCGCATAATCCTGGAACACGGTCGTCGTCGGCCGCTTCGCGGGTGGGACGGCGGTGCAGTCCTCGCCGCGGATCAGCACCTTGCCTTCGCTCGGCGTGACGAAGCCTCCGAGGATGGACAGAAGCGTCGTCTTGCCGGAGCCGGATGGCCCGAGCAGGATCGTGTAGCTGCCCGGCTCGATCGTCAGCGAGACGTTCTTCAGCACGGTGAGCTGGCCGAAGCGATGCGAGACCGAGCTTATATCGACCAGTGGCGCACTCATCCCGGCTTCCTCCGCAACAGCATCAGCTCGAACAATACCACCAGTACGATGGAGACGGCGAAGACCAGCGAGCCGACGGCGTTGGTCTTGGGATTGAGGCCGGAGCGCAGCAGGTTCCAGATCTCGACCGGCAGCGTCGTGTCGAAGCGCGTCAGCAGGAACGAGATGACGAATTCGTCCCAGGAGAAGGTCATCGACAGGAAGAAGCCGGCGAAGATCGCCGGCGCCATAACGGGTACGGTAATCAAAAGCAGCACCTTCCATTCGGCGGCGCCGAGATCGCGCGCGGCGCGCTCGATATTGATCTGGTGGTCGCCCATCTGGCTGTAGATGATGGCAAAGCAGAGCGGCAGGTTGATCACGACATGGCCGATGCCGGCGGCAAGTAGCGATTTCGGTATGCCGGTCCAGTTGAACAGCACCAGCAGCCCCATGCCGATGATGAGATAGCTGACGGTCAAGGGCAAGGTGATCAGCCCGCGCATCAGGCCCGAGCCCGGCAAGGCGAAGCGCGCAAAACCCCAGGCGGAGAGAAAGCCGAGCGTGACGGCGACAGCCGAGGAGACGACCGCCACCAGCAGCGAATTGACCAGCGCCGAAGTCAGCCGCGTGTCGGCGAGCACGGCCTCGTACCAGCGCAGCGACGGCCCGGTGAAGGGCGGGATCGGAAACGAGGTTGCCTGCAGCGAAAACAGCACCAGAACGACGACCGGCAGAAATATGAAGCCGTAGATTGCGATGGCGTAAAGGCCGGAGACGAGGCGGATGAAAGCGCGCATGGTCAGGCCCGCTCGATCTTCAGCCAGCGGGCGCAGGCGAGGTAGGCGATGGTGACCACCGCCATCAGGATGATCGACAGCGCCGAGGCGAGCGGAAAGTCGCCGCGCCGGCCGATCTGCATCATGACGAGCTGCGGCATCAAAAGCTCGTTGTTGCCGCCGAGGATCTGCGGCGTGATGTAGTCGCCGATGCACAGCACAAAGGTGAGGAAGGCACCGACCATGATGCCAGGCAAGGTCAGCGGCAGAACGACATGCAGGAAAGTCCGCAGCGGCCCGGCGCCGAGGTCGGCGGCGGCCTTGCGGTAGCTGGGGCTGAGCTGCTTCAGATTGGCGAAGATCGTTAGCGTCAACAGCATGACGAAGAAATGCACGAAGCCGGTGATGGTGGCCAAACGCGTATTGGCGAGTTGCAGCGGTTCGCCGAACAGGCCGGAGCCGGTCAACGCGCGGTTGACGACGCCGTTCTGTGCCAGCACCAGCAGCCACGAATAGGAGCGCACGACATAGGAGGTCCAGAAGGGCAGCACCGCCAGCATCAGCGCCAGCCGCTGCCAGCGCTCCGGCACCTGTTCGGCCAGAATCCAGGCAAAGGGATAGGCAAGCAGCACCGAGATAATGGTGACGATCGCTGTGACCTGTAGCGAGTTCACCATCGCCTGCCAGTAGGACTGATTGGCAAAGAATTGGCTGTAGTTGGACAGCGTGAAGCCGCCGCCTTCGTGCGCCGTCAGGCTAGATACCGCCATGGCGACGAAGGGCAGCACGAAGAACAGCAACGTCCAGCCGAGCGCCGGCGTGACCAGCGCCCAGGGCAGGGCGCGCCCGCTGTTGGCGGCGTTCACGACCGGCAGCCGGTCATTGCGCCTGCAGCATTTCGGTCCAGACGTCCTGCATCTTCTTGTCGAGATCGGCATTCGGCGCCGGATAGGCCTGGGCGCGGGCGAGGAATTCCGGCTGCTCGTCGAAGCGCAGGATCTTCTTCTGCTCGTCGCTCAGGGCCGCCTTGCTGTTGGCCGGCATGCCCCAATAGCAGGACGAGGTGGCGAGCCGCGCCTGCCCTTCGGGGCTCATAATGTACTGGATGAATTTAAGCGCCAGATCCTTGTTCTTGGAATCCTTGAACATTGCCAGCGACTGCGACCACAGCACCGCGCCTTCTTTCGGAATAGAGAAGTCGAGGGCAGGGTTTTCCTTGGCCAGCCCAGCCGTCACCCATTCGCCGCCGCCGACCAGTATGTCGACCTCGCCTGTCGCCAGCGCCGTCTGGCTGGCGGTCACTTCGCCGACCAGCTTGGCGTTGGCCTTCATTTTGAGCAGCTCTTCCTTGATGGCAGGAAGGTCGGCTTCCGTCAGTTCCGCAGTCTTCTTACCGATCGCCAGTGCGGCCATGCCGATGACCGGCAGGTAATAATCGTAGATGGCGATCTTGCCCTTGTATTTGTCGCCGGTCAGCGCGGCAAGCGACTGCATGTCGGCCGGGTCGACCTTGGTCTTGTTGTAGCCGATCGTGTTGTAGCCGAACTTTTCGGTGATGCCGTAACGCTTGCCGTCGACGACGGTGGAGCTATCCATCTTCACCTGCGGAAACAGATCGGCCAGCGGCAGCTTATCTTCCGGTAGCGGTTCGAACAGGCCTTTTTCGACGCCCCGCGGTATGTCGATGCTGTCGATCACCATCACGTCCCAGTCGCCCGGCTGCGACTGTTCGACGATCGCCAGGCCGGCGCCGGTGCCTTCGAACTCCTTGACATTGACCTTGACGCCGTTCGCCTCCTCGAACGGCTGCAACAGCGCCGGATCGGCGTGATCGCACCAGATCAGCGCGTTGAGGTCCTGCGCCTGAGCGAGGCTGCCCGCCGCCAGTAGCAGTGCTGCCGCGGCACACGCGCCCTGGCTCTTCAGAACGGAAAGCGGATTCCTGACGGTTGGATTGGGGGTCTTTGGATTGACGGACATCGAGTGTTCTCCCTTGCCTTTTTGGCTTGTAGCAAAAAATTGAACCAATTCTAAAATTGAGTCAATTCTGTTTTTGTGGCAAACAGCCGCTATGAGCGGATTGCGGGCAAGGCAGAAGGCGGATCGGCACCGCCGCATCATCGAGGCGGCGGCGGCGCTTTTCCGCGATGCCGGCTATGAAGGCGCCAAGATCGAAACTATCGCCGCGCAGGCCGAAGTCTCGGTCGGCACGATCTACAACTACTACCAGAACAAGGGCGACATCCTCGGCGCGATCGTTTCGATGGAGGTCAACGAGGTGCTGAATGCCGGGCGCGGCGTCGTCGCCAACCCGCCAGCCAATGTCGGCGACGCTCTCGATACGCTGCTGGGCATCTATATCGAACATTCGCTGCATTATCTCAGCAAGGAGATGTGGCGGCAGGCGATGGCGATCTCGACGCAACTGCCGGACAGCCCGTTCGGCCAGGCCTACACGGCGCTCGACCGGGCACTGACCGAGCAGATTCGCGCGCTGATCGCCAGGCTACAGGCGCTCGGCCTGGTGCGCCGCGACATCGATGGTCCCGCGCTCGGCGAACTCATCTTCAACAACATGAACATGATGTTCCTCGAGTTCGTGAAGCGCGAGGAGGCGAGGATTGCAGAATTGCGCACGGCGATACGCAGGCAGAACCGGATATTGGTGGCGGCGATTGGGGTGTAAGACGATCAAGGGCGAGTAGGACCAGCAACACAAATCGCCGCAGCCGGAGTATCGCCTAACGGTTGATCAGCCATAGAATGGCCGAGAGCACGATGCTGACCAGTATCGCCGTGGTGATAGGGACATAAAGCCTGAAGTTCTCACGCTCGATCACGATATCGCCGGGCAGCCTGCCAAGGCCGGAGCGGGCCAACCAAGGCCACAGCAGGCCTATGGCGACTATGCTGAGACCAACGACGATCAGAGTTCGCGACATGGCATCCTGCCGGAAAGTGTCGTGCCAGAAATATAGTGTTGACGGATCTTGCAAGCAGCGCTTCCACTCGATATTGCCTCTTGAGTTGAGATTGAAATCTGCTACAACCTTAACGGGCATCAAGGGAGGGATTGGATGCGGATTTCTATCTGGCATTGGGCTATACTGCTGCTGCTGATCGGCGTGCCCGTTTTCTTTGCCGTTCGGTCAGCCGCAAAGCCATTACAGGATCCTTCGGCTCTCGTCGGTTTTGGAGGCTGGCTTATGCTGCTGGCGATTGGACAGTGCTTGGCACCTTTCCGCACGCTGGCTGAGCTGTTCTCTTCGAGCGGGGGCTATCGACAGCTAATGACGCTCCCCAACGGCGCCTTGGCGGTCTACGGCGAGGTCGCCCTGTTGCTGGCGTTTCTGGTGCTCCAGCTGGTTGTGTTCGTTGCAATGCTCCGGCGGAGTTCCCGTTTCAAGCAGCTGTTCCTGTATCAGTGGTTTGCAATACCAATCGTGTTTATTCTGGACACGACATGGATCTCAGCGGTTATGAGCGCTCCTGTGAGCTTGGTGCTTGCAGGGGATGCGCTGGTAATGCCCGCAGTTTCTTTTGTCCTGACCGGGATCTGGGTCGCCTACGTCTACAAGTCGGTCAGGGTGAGAAACACGTTCGACCGGGCCGCGATATCCGGTCGGGTCGCGAGTGCTTCCTGAGCTTGCCGCGAGCCCTATGTATGGCAGCCGACAAAAAATGCCGGGCGCGCTGCATCGACCCGGATCACCCGGCCTGTAGGCCTGCTCGAGCGAGGATTTCAGGCGCCGGCGTGACATGTCCGTGCGGCTTGCAGTAGCCGGGGTCGATCGCGCGATAGCCAAACAGATGGCCGAGTGGCGCCAGGATCCCCAGCGCCACTCGCTGAATCGCAGGTGGCGGGTGCGTGAAGACGATTACATCGGCAAATTCTCTGGCGATAACTGCCGCCTGAAGCGGCGAAGGCCTGCCTTTTTTGTCCACCTTGCCGCCATTGGCCAGGCCGAAGAGCATGCCAATCAGCAGTTCGAAACGGTTCGGGTCGACATTGTCTGCACCTGGCGCCCGGTCGACTTCGACCAGCACATGCGCTTCTTCGGTTTTGCTGCTGTTCCACCAATCATGTGCGACGCCTGCTTCGACCGTGGCGGATTGGCCTGGCCCCAGGGACAAAGTCTCCCCGGCGATGCGAGCGTCGAGCCGGCCGCCGAGGACGGCAAACCGTTCCGTCAGGTTCGGGTGGTAGTGCTCGCCCACCACTGCGGCTCCCGGTCGGGCGGTCAGATGAGCGATGCCAGGTCCCTGGCCGCGGTCTTCGGTGCCACGCAGGATGACCGCATATTCGCCGGTCACCTTGTTCTCGTAGACATCTCCACAGCGTGACATGGATCAGCTCCGGGTTTCAGAGCACCGCTGCCGGCAAGCTTACGGTTAAAGGGTTGGCGGTTCAACGGCCGCTCGAACGAGCGGTTGTGAAACTCCTGCGCCGGCTCGTCGACACGGGCGCGACCGGTGCTCTCTACCGGACATGCTTAGGCGGGCGCGCTCGTGGAAACGGCACGACCGTCAGTGGCGCCTTGCGGAATTCCGCGATGGCTATTTCTTCAATCAGCGCGTCGAGGGCCTCGTTGACGCGTTGGCTCGTTTCATCCACGCCGCAGAGGCGGTTTTGTGCGCACTCCAAAAGCTCGCGCGCCGCGGCGAAATCACTACGCATGACAACACCTTTGGTTTTTGGCCCGCCGCACGGGCATTGTCGGCGCGCTTAATTGAGTGAGTGCTAATATACACTGGAGCAATTTAATCGAATGCTGTTAAGTGGCCGTCGGGAGGCGGGACGAACGTATGGCCCAGCAAAAAGCAAGACAGGAATGAGCTCGGCGTCTCCTAGTAGGAGATGCTTGAGCCCGATCTGGTTCAGGCTAAGCCGGCAATTTCACGGGAACTTTCTGGCGATCCCGACGCTTCCGGTACGTACCGTCCTAATCTGTCGTATAGTCAGGCCCAAAACGGGTCGGCAGGTTGTCGGCGAGTTTCAACCAAGGGAGCTTCTCCTCAAAAGCGACATGCAGCGTAGGTGCAAATTTTTCTGGCTCCTCCATCGCCGCCGCAAAAAAATGCATGACATCAGACATGTTCTTTGAGCGGAAGGACAGCGGCGTACCACAGTGATCGCAAAATGTTCTTTCCACACCGGGAGAAGAGTTGAATACCTTCGGTAGCTTGCCCAGCCATCGCCATTGGCCGTTCAAGACGCCAATATAGGTGGTCATCGGCGCAGAACATTGCCGCCGACAACTTTCACAATGACAGACCACGCAGGCCTGTGCCGGACCATCGACTGCAAAAGCAATAGCGCCACATACGCAATGACCACGCATGCAAATACTCCTAGAGTCAACAAGGACAGCTTCATGCCTGGGCGTGAGGAAAGGCGCCACGAAATGCGCCGAGCTGGCGCCCAATTCCGACATTCGGCGCTGGCGATTCTCCTCGCCTGCGCGAGGCTTTGCCTCCAAGCTGCCTTCACTATCGCCTTTGCGACATATTGAAATGTTCGTAGAGTTTCTTCGCCAGGCCGCTGGCGCCAAAGCCCGTCAATACCGATGAAAGTGCCGGCGGCGCCTTCTTGTCGAGCATGGCCTTGGCGATCATCAGATCGTCGCTTCGCTTACGAGTCCTCAGCCTAATACGATCTTGGGCGGCTTAAGAATTCTCTGGCGGCGGCAATCTGGCGTCGATGCTCGCGAAGGAATGCCGCGCCGAAGCAAATGGCGAATGCCAGTACCGAAAGGCTTGTGGTTGCTCTTGATGCAGGATCAGGATCGGGACTTACCAGGAAACGGAAGCCGAACGCCAAGGCGAAGACGACAACGCCACCAAACATGCCGCTGATGAAGGGGGCGGTCGTGCGTCTCTGCTCCAACTAAGACTCCTATGGCTTACCCCTGGGGTTTTTCCGCTAGGGAACTATGGTTTCCGCTAGGGAATATATGCTTTGAAGCTGATGTGCCACCGATCCTGACGACCCCGGCCTGTGGATATCGGGGATGAGCAGATATCAAGCGCCCCGGAGGTCTCAAGAAGCCCGTGCTGGTGCCCCCGGACGGGATCGAACCGCCGACCTTCGGTTTACAAAACCGCTGCTCTACCAGCTGAGCTACAAGGGCACGGCGCTCCGGTTAGCATATTTGCTGCGCCAGTAAAGACAAAACTCCGTTTTTCGGTTCCCGGCGACCGCGCCGGTTCTGCCGCCAGGGCGTCCTGAAAACGGCCAATTCGCTCCCTATATTGATGCAAGGTGCAATCGCATCAGCGAGGCATTCGCATGATCAGGTTTGTCATCATTCTCCCGCTCGTCGTCGTGGCCTGGGTTCTCCTGGTGAAACTCGTCAAGGATCTGAAGCGCGCCAATATCGACTGGACCGGCGTCACCACCATCATCGGCTTCATCGCGCTCGCGTTCTGGCTTCGCCATATCACCGGCATGGGCTGAGGCCTGCCGATTGTTCCGGTGACTGTCGACCAGCGCGACCGTTCGTGGTCGCGGCTGACAATATCAGACTGGCACCCCACTGCCCCCTTTTTCTGCGTGTCTGAGTGGCAGGGCAGAGGGGTTGTTCCTCCGACCTCTTAGGACCTGGGTTCCTCGCCCGCCGCGAAGCGGGGGAGGCCGCGAAGCGGCCGGAAAGGGGCCTTCGTAGGGCGCGGTCCCCTCTTCGTCGCGGCTTCGCCGCGCCACCTCTCCCCACCTCCGTGGGGCGAGGAACCCAAGCTGGAATAAAGTCGCGCTCCGTCAGCCTCTCTGTCCTGTCGAACATCGCTTAAGGCGAGATCGGATGCCGCTTCAGCATTCACCAACACTCTTGCCGATGTACAGGGATTTCCCGACAGCCTAATCTACTGCCGAGCCGAAACAGGGAGAGAGGGCGCTTGGGCGAGCACGATCCGAACGAAGAGCCGATCGAGACGGTTTTCCGCAACGGCACAATCACCACCGTCGGCATCCTGCTGGCGTTCTCGCTGGGCTTCATCACGCATTGGGCCGCCAACCCGATACCATGGGGAATCTATCACCTGGCTGCCGTCGTGCCGATTTTGATCGGCATTGCCCTGCAGATACGAGCGCTGCGGTTGCTGCTCGACATAACGTCTCTACAACGGCGCGTTTATGAACGCGCCAATCGTATCTTCATTGCCGGCCTCATCTTCACCGCCTGCGGAGTTGGGCTGGCGATGCTGCTTGATTTCTACGACCTGTCGACCAAGAGCGCGGTGCCCGGGGGCTAGCTCTGGCCATCCTGGCAGATGTCGCACCATTCGGCGCTGGTCAGCGCTGCCATGCGCTCGGTTCGCTGCCAAGGCCGGGAGGGGTCGGCAGGCCGCCGATCATCCTAGTCACCTGCGCTGCTGCATCGCGCACCAGCGGGCCGATTTCGGCCAGCCGCTCCGGTGTGACCCGTACCGTCGGCCCGGAGACCGAGACGCCGCCGATCGGCTCGCCGAATTCATTGAAGATGGCGGCGGCAACGCAGCGCATGCCCGGATGCCGCTCCTCGTCGTCTACCGACCAGCCGCGCAGCTTGATCGTCACCAGGTCGCGGGCGAGCGCCGAGATGTCGGACAGCGTGTTTTCGGTGAAGCGCTCCAGCCCGGCCCGGCGCAGGATGGTGGCGACGCGTTCCGGCTCGAGATGCGCCAGCACCGCCTTGCCGATACCCGAGGCATGGAAGGAGCTGCGCGTGCCCGGCCGGAAAAAGGCGCGGATCGCCTGGTGCGTCTCGACCTGACTGACGAAGACGACGCAATCGTCCTCGGCGACGCCGAGATTGGCGGTCTCGCCGGTCTTCTCCATCAGTTCCTGCATGACGATACGGGCGCGGTCGACCAGCTTGCGGCGGCGCAGGAACGCCGCGCCCATGCGATAGGTCTCGACGCCGATCGACCACAGCTGGTCAGGGCCGTCGAACTCGACCATGCCGTGGTTTTCCAGCGTCGTCAGCATGCGGTAGGCGGTGGATGCCGGCAGACCGGAACTGGCGGCGATCTCGCTCAGCGACAGGCCACTGCCATCGGCGACGATTGCCAGGATGCGCAGCGCCCGGTCCAGCGACTGCACCGAGGCGGCCTCGGCCGGCCCGTTGAAGGCGCGCGGCCGGCCGCGCTGGCGTTTTTCGGTGGTCTCCATCGGGCCATTCTTCGCTCTGTTCGCCCAACAAGCAATGAAAAAGTTTTTCACCGATTTGCCAAGCGAATTCGTGGAAAACAGAAAGTCAAATCAATTCAACTCACAAGAGCCGTTTTCTAGAAATGAAAAAATATTCTGAAAAAATTGAAAAATCATTGGTGCGCTGGCATCATAGGCTATCAACAATTCCGTGGAGGCTGACATGGCCAGGATGCGCGCAGTCGACGCAGCGGTTCTCGTTCTCGAAAAGGAAGGCATCTCCTGTGCCTTCGGCGTGCCGGGTGCTGCGATCAACCCGCTCTATTCGGCACTGAAGGCGAGGGGCAGTATCCGCCACATCCTTGCGCGTCACGTCGAGGCGGCCTCGCATATGGCCGAAGGGTTTACCCGCGCCAGATCGGGCAATATCGGTCTGTGCATCGGCACTTCGGGTCCCGCCGGCACCGACATGATCACCGGCCTCTATTCGGCCGCTGCCGATTCAATTCCCATCCTCTGCATCACCGGGCAGGCGCCGCGCGCGCGTCTCAACAAGGAGGATTTTCAGGCCGTCGATATTGCGGCGATCGCCGCACCCGTCGCCAAATGGGCGGTCACCGTCATGGAACCCTATCTGGTGCCGATGGCGCTGCAGAAAGCGTTCCATCTGATGCGCTCGTCGCGGCCGGGGCCGGTGCTGATCGATTTGCCTGTCGATGTGCAACTGACCGAGATCGAGTTCGACATCGATGCCTACGAGCCGCTGGTGCCGTTCAAGCCGGCAATGTCGCGCGCCCAGGCCGAGAAGGCGTTGACGATGCTGAACGCGGCGGAAAAGCCTGTCATCGTCGCCGGCGGCGGCATCATCAACGCCGATGCGTCCGATCTGCTGATCGAGTTCGCCGAGGTCACCGGCGTGCCTGTCATTCCGACGCTGATGGGCTGGGGCGCGATCCCCGACGATCACCGCCTGATGGCTGGCATGTGCGGGCTGCAGACCTCGCACCGCTATGGCAATGCCACGATGCTCGAAGCCGATTTCGTTTTCGGCATCGGCAACCGCTGGGCCAACCGCCACACCGGTTCGGTCGACGTCTACACCAAGGGTAAGAAATTCATCCACGTCGATATCGAGCCGACGCAGATCGGCCGCGTCTTCGCACCGGACCTCGGCGTCGTCTCGCATGCCGGTGCGGCGCTTAAGATGCTGCTCGACGTCGCCACCGAGTGGAGGATGGCCGGGAAATTGCGCGACTGGTCGGGCTGGGCCGGCGAATGCCGGCAGCGCAAGAAGACAATGAAGCGCAAGACGCATTTCGACCAGGTGCCGCTGAAGCCGCAGCGCGTCTACGAGGAGATGAACAAGGCGTTCGGCCGCGACACCACCTATGTCACCACGATCGGCCTGTCCCAGATCGCCGGGGCGCAGTTCCTGCATGTCTACAAGCCACGCAACTGGATCAATTGCGGCCAGGCCGGCCCGCTCGGCTGGACATTGCCGGCAGCCCTCGGTGTTCGCGCCGCCGATCCGGACCGCACAATTGTGGCATTGTCCGGCGACTATGATTTCCAGTTCATGATCGAGGAACTGGCGGCCGGCGCACAGCACAAATTGCCCTACATCCATGTCGTCGTGAACAATGCCTATCTCGGGCTGATTCGCCAGGCGCAGCGCGGCTTTTCGATGGATTTCGAAGTCAGCCTGGCCTTCGAGAACGTCAACCGGAAAGACGAGCCTGAGGCGGGCTACGGCGTCGACCACGTCGCCGTTGCCGAGGCGATGGGCTGCAAGGCGGTCCGGGTGCGCCGGCCGGAGGAATTCGCCGGTGCCTTCGAAGAGGCAAAGCGCCTGATGGACGAGCACCAGGTTCCGGTGGTGCTCGAATTCATCCTCGAGCGCGTCACCAACGTTTCGATGGGTACCGAAATCGACAAGATCACCGAATTCGAGGAGCTTGCCGAACATCACGAAGATGCCCCCACGGCGATCGTCATGCTCGACTAAGCCGCATATGAGGAACTACTGCCAT
The DNA here is from genome assembly GCF_040318745.1 of Mesorhizobium sp. M1027. Classification (NCBI taxonomy): domain Bacteria; kingdom Pseudomonadati; phylum Pseudomonadota; class Alphaproteobacteria; order Hyphomicrobiales; family Phyllobacteriaceae; genus Mesorhizobium; species Mesorhizobium sp. M1027. Next base: position 91,449 of record NZ_JAMYMW010000017.1, read on the forward strand.
GCCACGGTTTTCAGCCAATCTTTCGATGCTCTTTGGCGAGCGTGACTTCCTCGACCGCTTCGATGCCGCCGCCCGCGCGGGCTTCAAGGGCGTCGAGTATATCGGCCCCTATGACCATGCGCCGGATGTCGTCGCGGCCAGGTTGAAGAAGAACGGGCTGACGCAGGTCCTGTTCAACCTGCCTGCCGGCGACTGGGCCAAGGGCGAGCGCGGCATCGCGATCCTGCCCGACCGCGTGCCGGAGTTCCGGCAGGGCATTGCCAAGGTCGTCACCTATGCCCATGCGCTCGGCTGCGAGCAGGTCAACTGCCTCGCCGGCATCGCGCCGCAAGGCGTCGATCGCTCCGTGCTGGAAGACGTCTTCGCCGAAAATCTGGCTTTCGCGGCCGAAAAGCTGGAGCAGGCCGGCATCAGGCTGCTGATCGAGCCGATCAACACCCGCGACATTCCGGGCTTCTTCCTGAATTACTCGGACCAGGCTCTGGCCCTGATCGACCGCGTCGGATCGAAGAACCTGTTCCTGCAATACGACATCTATCACATGCAGATCATGGAGGGGGATCTCGCCCGTACCATAGAGGCAAACCTCAACCGCATCGCGCATATCCAGCTTGCGGACAATCCCGGCCGTCATGAGCCGGGGACGGGCGAGATCAATTTTCCTTTTCTGTACAACCACATCGACCGCATCGGGTACTCCGGCTGGGTCGGGGCGGAGTACAAGCCGAAGGGCGGAACGGAAGCCGGGCTTGGGTGGTTTCGGGACCTGGCCGGGCAGGGCAGCGCGGCGGCGTAGACGCTACGTATCGCACGTCGCGTTCCTGCGCGCCCCCCTCTGGCCTGCCCTCTTTGCCAAAACTTGGCATCTCCCCCACAAGGAGGGAGATCGGATGTCACCGCCGCTTTCGCCAATTTTCGAGGTTTAGAAAGTTACAAGCCGACGCCGAAATTGCCGATCTCCCCACCCGTGGGGGAGATGGCCGGCAGGCCAGAGGGGGGCGCGAAAGAACTCGGCCTTAACAAGGAAACACGACGGAGAACTAAAATGGAAATCATCGGCTTCATCGGCCTCGGCATTATGGGCACGCCGATGGCGGGGCATCTGCTAGACGCCGGTTATCAGGTCGTCGCCAGCGACCACCGCTCGAAGCCGCCGGCCGATCTCGTCGCCAGGGGATTAAAGACCGTCACCGGCCATGATGCCGTTGCCCGCGCGGCCGACATCGTCATCACCATGGTTCCGGATACGCCGCAGGTCGCCGACGTGCTGTTCGGCGAAAACGGCGTCGCGTCCGGGCTGACAAGAGGCAAGCTGATCATCGACATGAGCTCGATCTCGCCGATCGAGACCAAGGAATTCGCAAAAAAGATCAACGATGTCGGCTGCGACTATCTCGATGCGCCGGTGTCGGGCGGCGAGGTCGGCGCCAAGGCGGCGTCGCTGACCATCATGGTCGGCGGCGAGGAAACAGCCTTCGAACGCGCCAGGCCTATCTTCGAGAAGATAGGCAAGAACATCACTTTGGTCGGACCCAACGGCGTCGGCCAGATCACCAAGGTCGCCAATCAGATCGTCGTCGCGCTGACCATCGAGGCCGTCGCCGAAGCGCTGGTTTTTGCATCGAAAGCCGGCGCCGACCCGGCCAAGGTCAGGCAGGCGCTGCTGGGCGGGCTCGCAAACTCGCGCATCCTGGAAGTGCATGGCGAGCGCATGATCAAGCGCAGCTTCGCGCCCGGCTTCCGCATCGAACTCCACCAGAAGGACCTGAATCTCGCTCTCGAAGGCGCCAACGCGCTCGGCGTCGCCCTGCCCAACACCTCAACGACGCAGCAATTGTTCAACTCCTGCACGGCCAATGGCGGGGCCAAAGAAGATCACTCGGCGCTGGTCAGGGCGCTGGAGCGGATGGCGGGATGTGAAGTGGGTGAATAGTAAATAGTGAATAGTGAGTAGTAAATAGCAGTGAGTAGTTGGTAATGAGTTGGTAATGAGTTGGTCACGACCTACGTGCAGTCTCACCATTCACTCTTTCAAAAATTTCCTTGCCGCATAAAGGCTCACCGCCGCGGCGTTCGACACGTTGAGCGAGCGGATGGCGCCGGGCATGTCGAGCCGGGCCAGCGTCGTCACCGTCTCGCGCGTTTTCTGGCGCAGGCCTTTGCCCTCGGCGCCAAGTACCAACGCGATCTTTTCTCCGGCAAAGCTCGTTTCGAGCTCCGCCGGCCCGTCTGAATCCAGGCCGATCGTCTGGAATCCGGCCTCGTGCAGCTGCTCCAGCGCATCGGCGAGGTTCTTCACCTCGATCTGATCGATGTGTTCGAGCGCGCCGGAAGCCGACTTTGCCAGCACGCCGGATTCCTGCGGGCTGTGGCGCGCCGTGGTGATCAGTGCGCCGGCGCCGAAGGCGACCGCCGAGCGCAGGATCGCGCCGACATTGTGCGGATCGGTGATCTGGTCGAGCACCAGCACCAGCCTGGTGTCGCCGAGCGCATCGAGGCGTTTCGGTTTCAGCGGCTCGGCCTCGATCAGCACGCCCTGGTGCACGGCATCGGAGCCGGTGACCTTGTCGATGTCCCTTGGTTCGACCAGTTCCGCCTTGAAGGGCAAAGCGCCGAGATCGGCGATTGCCAGTCGCTCGGCAGCGTTGCGCGTCACCAGCATCTTCTTGATTTTGCGGCGCGGATTGTCGAGTGCGGCCCGCACCGTGTGCAGCCCGTAGAGCCGCACCAGCCCATCCGCCGGGTTCTCGCCGGGCGGCACCGGCTGGCGCGGCCTGAACGCTGGCGCGCCGCCGCTCTTCTCGTCGCGATGCGCGCGGCGCAGCTTGGCGTAGTGGGTGTCTTTAGGGGTCTTGGATTTGTTATCGTTGCTCATGGCCGGCTTCTATAGCCGTGTCGTCCGGTCATGGATACAGCCGCAGAAGCTGCTTGTCGGGCGAGGCGTGAGATTCAGCGCTTTTTGCCGGGCTGTTGCGGTTGACAGTTTTGGGCGCTGCCGCCATAAGGCGCTTCGCGGAAGGGCTGCTTTGGCAGCCGCGACGCGTCGATGCCTCGTTGCATGGCTCCGGCGGCAGACTGGAGAGGTGCCCGAGTGGTTAAAGGGGACGGACTGTAAATCCGTTGGCTATGCCTACGTTGGTTCAAATCCAACCCTCTCCACCACTGCCGGCCCGGAAGCCCTGAAACGCAGAGCGAGCGTCGGAGCGGATCCGATGCTTGACTGAAAGGCGCGGGTATAGCTCAGTGGTAGAGCAGCAGCCTTCCAAGCTGAATATGCGGGTTCGATTCCCGCTACCCGCTCCAGATTTCCCGCAGCCGCAGCGCACCTCGCGCACGATGCCGAAGCAGGCAGCCCCAAGCGAAGCGCTTTGCCGATAGTTCAAAGTATTCGTTGCGCGTCCAGACGGACGCGCATCTTAATCTGTGTTATCGTTGTCCCGAACCGCAGGCGGCGTTGGGCGACAGGCGTCAGCTCGCGAATTTGCTGAATATGGACGCGAGCTGGTTCTGCTGCGGCACTTGCCCGTTCGGCGTCAGCTGGTCGACAAGCCCGGGCAAGGCCGCGGACAATTGCTTGAGCAGATCCTGCTGGTTCAGGCCCGTCCTTTGCGCGATCTCCTGAATGATTTGTGGCCCGAGAGCACTGCCCAGATCGCTGGGGTTGATCGGCTGGTTCTGACCGGTACCGACCCACGAATTGGCAACGTTGCCGTGGCCGGCGTCCTTCAGTTTGTCGAGCAGGCCGCCCAGACCGCCAAGCAGTCCGCCGTCGGCGGATGCGGTTGTATCAGGCGGGACGGGGGCAGGGCTCTGCGCTGCCTCCGGCTGGGCGGAACTTCCACCGCTCAGCATTTTTCCCACCAACAGTGCGCCGAGCGCGATCATCAGCGGCTTGGCGACGTTGCCGCCGGGAACGGCATTGTCAAACAGTCCCATTGTGGATCTCCATGTCAAATTGCCCGTCCGTCTCCAACAATGACGCATCCATGGCGAATTTCAAGCCGGTTTGAGCTTTCCGTAATCATGATTTTCAAGTTGGCTTGAGCTTTGCTTAATAATGTGGAAGTAATCGGGTGCGGGGAACGGAGAGGAAAAATGTCAATATTAAGCTGGATTATTCTCGGCGTCATCGCCGGCTTCATAGGCAGCAAGATCGTCAATAAAAGCGGGCAAGGCCTTGTGCTCGACATCGTGCTCGGGATTGTCGGTGCCATCGTCGGCGGGCTCATCTTCAGCGCCTTTGGCGCGTCGGGCGTTACCGGGCTCAACATCTATAGCCTGATCGTAGCCGTGGTCGGTGCCGTGGTTGTCCTGTGGGCCTATCACCAGTTCAGCGGCAGGCGGGCTCTGTAGAAGCCGCTCGGCAATTGCGTCGGCATTCATCCGAATGCCGACCGCCTATCTGATCCTTTTGAGGATTTCGCGGATCAGCGTGTTGAGGCCGGCTTCCAGCCCTCCCACCATGATCGGCCATAATTCCTCGAGCAGTCGCTGCCATGCGGCATCGCGCCCGTTCCTCACCGGCAGATTTGGCATCGCGCCCATTGCCGCCGTCACGTCGCGGCGCAGCCGGTCGCCGCAGGCGCTTGCGCCGCTGATCGTCGGATCGAAGGGCAGCCGGGTGAAATCCCATTTTCCGCGCTGCTCGATGCCGAGATTGCTTTCGACCTCGGCGTGCGACAGCACCGTTTTGGGCGTGGCCTTGATGCGGTAATATTTGCAGAGTTCGGCGACAACCGTGGTCATCGCGTCCCACTGCGCCCTGGTCATCGGATAGCGGCCGGCATCGAACGGCCTTTCCTCCGCCCCGGCCATGCAGCAGAGCGAAACCCCGATCGAGCCGCCGTTGCAGTTGAGCGTGTGCGCGGCATATCCCGGTTTTACCCGGCTCGAATTGAGCGCGATCGAAGGCCGGCCCCTGACCAGGCGGCCATTCCCCTCGACCAGTATGTGATACGCATCCCTGTCGGTATCGCCGGCCGAATGCGAGCCGGCCGTCCAATGGCAAATGACGCGCCTCATCGCAACATTGGGCAATCAGTCGGGCGGCAACGCCACAGAAATCCCCGCGACATAAGTTCAGTGACGGAGCACAGTATAGTTTCGTTGGCGGCCGACGCGAAAACGAAACGATAATTTGGTTGAGCGTTTTCTAACGGTCAGCTATTCGCCGGCATCTCCGGCGACCGCGTGTTCTCTGTATTGCGGCAGATCGTCGGTGATCGTGAACCACTTCGCCTTCGAGCCGACGAAGATGTGCTGCGTCGGGCGGATGGTCGGCTCGTCGACGAGGGTTCCCATGGCGACATGCACGAAGGCACCGTCGCGGACCACGGAATAGAGCAACGAGCCGCAAGTCCGGCAGTGCGCGTCATGGCCGGTTTCGTCGCCGAAGATCATGAGATTGTCCTCGCCCTTGGTCAGGCTCAGCCTGTCGCGTTCGATGCCGGCGAATGGCTTGAACGCCGAGCCGGTGGTGCGCCGACAGTTCGAGCAGTGGCAGTTCGCGGCATAGATGAACGCGTCCGCCACCGCGTACTGAACGGCGCCGCACAGGCACTTTCCGGCGAGCATGCGGTTGCTTGCATTCTGGTTGTTTCCGTTCTCCGGGCTTGCCATACGCTTCTCCACTCAGGCGATCGTCCCTACACCCTCTCCAGCTCTAGGCGACGACGGTTAACCGGCGCTTGCGCTCGTCGAGCGAGACAATGGTCAACCCGCTGGCGACCACCAGCAGGATACCGCAGATGGCCAGCGCATTCGGGAGCTGCCGGAAAACCACCAGGCCTGAAATCACCGCCCAGACGGTAAAGCAATAGTAGAACGGCGCCACCACGCTGGTCGGCCCGACACGATAGGCCATGAAAATGAAGAAGTGGCCGAAGATCAGGAACAGTCCGGCGCCGCCCATCAGCAGCAGGTGACGGGTTTCAGGCACCACCCACTGCTCGGAAACCAGATGCGCAACGCCGGCGCCGGCGAGCACCACAATCACCGCGGAAATAGCCACGACCATTCCCGGCACGTCGGCGGCGACCTTGCGCCCGGCCAGATCGCGCGCCGCGGACAGGGCTGCATTGCCGAGCGCCAGCAGGGCGTAAACCGAAATCCCCTGCATCGTCGGTTGTGCCACCATCACCGCGCCGACAAAGCCGAGCCCGATCAGCGCCAGGCGTACCCCGCCGATCCGTTCGCCAAACAGCATCGAGGAGCCGACCAGCATCAGCAAGGGCGTGATCTGTCCGAGCGCGGTCGAATCGGCGATCTGCATGTTGGCGAGCGCAACCACGTAGCAAAGGATCGCACCCAGTTCGAGCAGGTTCCTGCGCAAAACCTTGGCGTCGAGGATCAGCGGGATGTGCTTGCCATAGCCCAGCATGAAGAGCAGCGGAATGCCCCACAATGTTGCCGCAGCGCCGCGCAGGAACAGCACCTCATAGGGCGGCAGTCCCGCGGTTGCGAGCTTCATCATCGTGTCGTTGACGATGTAGGACCCGGTCGAAACGACCATGAACAGCGGGCCTCGTATGGCAGTCGGGATGAAATGCATCGGCCCACGAAATCAGACCGGCGCCAAAGCGGCAATGGGCCAGATCCGCCTGTAAATCCGTCAAAGCCGTCAGCCGCCGCCGTAGCCATTCCATTTGCCCCTGTTCGTTCCTATATCCGCGCCACATTCTCCGAAACCGGATCACGCGTTCGGGCGGGCGAGCGCGCTCGGCGACAAGGCACTTGTGTTTTTCGGCCTTAGTCGCTAATCGCCCCGCATTCGACTGAACTGAAGGTCCAGGCCGTCCCCAGGCCGTCCAAGGAAAGAGACTATGGCAAAAGGTAAATTCGAGCGCACTAAGCCTCATGTGAACATTGGCACGATTGGTCACGTCGACCATGGCAAGACGTCGCTGACGGCGGCGATCACCAAGTATTTTGGCGAATACAAGCGCTACGACCAGATCGATGCGGCGCCCGAAGAGAAGGCGCGCGGCATCACCATTTCGACGGCGCATGTCGAATACGAGACCGCCAACCGCCACTATGCCCATGTCGACTGCCCCGGCCACGCCGACTATGTGAAGAACATGATCACCGGTGCGGCGCAGATGGACGGCGCGATCCTGGTGGTGTCGGCCGCCGACGGTCCGATGCCGCAGACCCGCGAGCACATCCTTTTGGCCCGCC
>NZ_JAMYMW010000018.1:0-83793 GCF_040318745.1 Mesorhizobium sp. M1027
CATGTGTATAATCAAAATAGATATCGCGGTGCGGGTTTTTCCTTTAAAACTATTAACCGCTCTAACAGCCCAACCGCAATCCCACAAACCCGCGGCGGGCCGGCCCCGCCGCTCTTGTCTTTTGCGTGGCGGAAAAACGCCTGCCTCAAGCCGCCTTTGCTTCTGCTTCATGGAGCGCGAAGGAGTGTCCGTCCGCGTCGAAAATATGCAGGTCGCCGGCATCCGCCGTCAGCCGCATCGACGCCCCGCGCTTGACCTCGACATTGCCCGGCAGCTTGGTCACCAGCGGCAGGTCGGCGCGGCCGATGTCGACATATACGAGTTGGACCTCGCCGAGCTGCTCGACATAATCGACGGTCCCTTCGAACAAATAGTCGGCGCCGGTGGCAATCATCAGATCCTCCGGCCGCACCCCGAAGCTCACCGTAGCGCCTTTCGCCGAGGCAGGCGTTGCGATCGGCACCGTTGCCTTGCGGCCGCCGACATGGCTGACGACCGTCGGGTTGCCGGTCCTGTCGATCGTCGCCGGCAGGATGTTCATCGCCGGCGAGCCGATGAACTGGGCGACGAACAGATTGCCGGGCCGCTTGTAGAGCTCCATCGGCGTGCCGACCTGTTCGATATGGCCTTCCTTCAGCACCACGATGCGGTCGGCCAGCGTCATGGCCTCGACCTGGTCGTGGGTGACATAGATCATCGTTGTGGCCGGCATCGATTCCTTGAGCTTGGCGATCTCGATGCGAGTGGCGACGCGCAGCGCCGCATCGAGGTTGGATAGCGGCTCGTCGAACAAGAAGACCTTGGGATTGCGCACGATGGCGCGGCCGATGGCGACGCGCTGGCGCTGGCCGCCCGACATCGCCTTGGGCAGGCGGTCGAGATATTTGGTCAGCTGCAGGATCTCGGCCGCCTGGCGCACCCGCTTGTCGATCTCGGCCTTGCTTTCCTTGCCGATCTTCATCGAGAACGCCATGTTGTCGTAGACGGTCATGTGCGGATAGAGCGCATAGGACTGGAACACCATCGCGATGCCGCGCTTTGACGGCGGCACGTCGTTGACAATCTCGCCGTCGATCTTGAGCTCGCCTGAGGTGATCTCCTCCAGCCCGGCGATGCAGCGCAGCAAGGTCGACTTGCCGCAACCAGACGGACCGACGAAGACGATGAATTCGCCCGACTTTATGTCGAGGTCGACGCCGTGCAGAATGTTGAGATTGCCATATGATTTCCTCACTTGCCTTAGCGTGACATCGGCCATGGTACTCTCCAGTTCTTCCTTGAATTCAGTCGATACGCCCGAACCAGGCGCCGTAGCCGCCGAGGCGGATAGTGCCGGCGCCAGTCTGTCCCGAAAACCCGTGTCCCGGCAAGGGCTGCAGTGAGCGGCCGTCAAGATCGACCTCGGCCGGCTTTGCGCCGAGATTGAAGGCGCAGACGATCTGCTCGTTGCCTTCGCGGCGCGTGAAGGCGACGGTGTCGCCGTCGCTTTCGATGAACTCGATATCGCCCTTGGCCAGCGCCGGATGGGCGCGGCGGAAAGCCAGGAAGCGCCGGTAGTGCTCGAGCAGCGAGCCGTCGTTGCCTTGCTGCACATTGACCGCTTGCGCAAGGTGCTTGGCCGGCACCGGCAGCCAGGGCTTTGCCGTCGAGAAGCCGCCATTGCGGGCAGCGCCGTCCCAAACCATTGGCGTGCGGCAGCCGTCGCGGCCCTTGAATTCCGGCCAGAAGCGGATGCCGTACGGGTCCTGCAGATCCTCGAAGCTGAGTTCGGCCTCGCTGAGCCCGAGCTCCTCGCCCTGATAGATGCAGACCGAGCCGCGCAACGACATCAGAAGCGCCGAGATGACCTTGAGGTACGCGGTCGGGTCCGGCTCGCCGGCTGCCCAGCGCGAGGCAGGGCGCATCACGTCATGGTTGGAGAAGGCCCAGCACGACCAGCCGTCGCTGGCCACCTTGCCGAACGTTTCCAGCACCGAGCGCACCTTTGCCGCGCTGATCTTCTCCGGCGCCAGGAAGTCGAAGGAGTAACACATATGGACGCGCTTGCCGCCGGCCGTATAGGCCGCCACGACTTCCAGCCCACGCTGCGAATCGCCGACTTCGCCAACCGCGGCCGTCGCCGGATATTCGTCGAGCAAGGCGCGGAAGCGTTCGAGGAAGCCGAGGTTTTCAGGCCGGCTCTTGTCGTAGAGATGGTCCTGGTAGTTGTAGGGGTTGACGGCCGGCGCCGTCTGGTCGTTGCGCTGCTCGGGCGGCAGCGGCGGATTGTCTTCCAGGCCTTGGCTGTGGACGTAGAAATTGATGGTATCGAGGCGGAAACCATCGACGCCGCGCTCCAGCCAGAAGCGGGTGACATCGAGCAGCGCGTCCTGGACGGCGCGGCTGTGGAAATTGAGGTCGGGCTGCTCGGCCAGGAAATTATGCAGGTAATATTGCTGGCGGCTGGTGTCCCACTGCCAGGCCGAGCCGCCGAAGATCGAGAGCCAGTTGTTGGGCGGCGTGCCGTCCGGCTTGGCGTCCGCCCAGACATACCAGTCGGCTTTTGGATTGCTGCGGCTCGAGCGGCTCTGCTTGAACCAGGGATGGACGTCAGCAGTATGCGAGAGCACCTCGTCGATCATCACCTTGAGGCCAAGCCGGTGCGCCTCGGCGGTCAGCGCGTCGAAGTCCGCCAGCGTGCCGAACATCGGATCGACATCGCAATAATCCGACACGTCGTAGCCAAAGTCCTTCATCGGCGATTTGAAGAACGGCGAGATCCAGATGGCGTCGACGCCGAGCGAGGCGATATAGGGCAGCCGGCCGATAATGCCCCTGAGGTCGCCGATGCCGTCGCCGTTCGAATCCTGGTAGCTGCGCGGGTAAATCTGGTAGATCACGGCACCTCGCCACCAGTCGCGATCGATAGCAAGATCGGGCTTCGGAGTGGCCTTCAAAGCGGATTGCATGATCTCAACCTCCTTTCACCGAGCCGGCAAGCAGCCCGCGGACGAAATAGCGCTGCAGCGAGAAGAACACGATCAGCGGCACGATGATGGTAACGAAGGCCGATGTCGTCAGGATCTCCCAGTCGCCGCCGCGCGAGCCGAGCAACGCATTGAGCTTGGCGGTCAGCACGATCTGGTCGCCCTCGGTACCAAGGAAAACCATCGCCACCAGCAGATCGTTCCACACCCAGAGAAACTGGAAGATGGCGAACGAGGCCAGCACCGGGAACGACAAGGGCAGCACGATCTTGACGAAGATCTCGAAATCGCTGGCCCCGTCGATGCGCGCCGACTCCATGATCTCGCGTGGCAGGCCGGCGATATAGCTCCTCAACAGATAGATGGCGAAAGGCAGGCCGAAGCCGGTATGCGCCAGCCAGATGCCGAGATAGGTCTTCGACGGCACTCCGAAGAAGCTGCCGACGCCGTTGTAGAGCTTCAGCAGCGGGATCAGCGACATCTGCAGCGGCACGACCAGGAGGCCGATGATGACGGCGATGAGCAGAGCCCGGCCAGGAAAGCGCATCCAGGCCAGCGCGTAGGCTGCGAACGCGGCGATCAGGATCGGGATGACGGTGGCCGGAATGGTGACGGTCAGCGAGTTCATGAAGGAGCGGCCGATGCCTTCCGAAAACAGCACCGTGTCGTAATTATCGGTGGTGAATTTCGGCGGCGCCGAGGAGGCGTAATAGACGCGCTGGCCGCGTTCGCCTTCGAAAGCCTTCGGCGAGGTCATGACGAAACTGCCGTCGGCATTGAGCTGCAGGGTCACGCCGTCGCCGAGATCGGCTGTCGTGCCGGCGGGATATTGCGTCGGCGCTGCCGACTTGACGCCGAAGGCGCTGATGTTGCGGGCAGGGCCGTCGCCGAAGATATTGCCTTGCAGAACGAACTTGCCGTCCTTCTCGACCTGCGCCGAGGCGGGCGGCAGCCGTCCGGCTTCCGTCTGGCTGGAACTGGTGAACGAGTTCCACCAGCTAGAAGCGATGATCTGGTCCTTGTCGCGCAGCGACGAGACCAGAATGCCGAGCGTCGGGATCGTCCAGATCGCAACGAAGATGAAGACGGCGATGTGGACGCCGAAACGGCTGACAAAGGACTTTCCGGTCGAGACAGTCATCTCAATGCCCTTCCGTCTCTTTGTTCGCCTGGCGGATGTTCCAGACCATGATCGGAATGACCGCTATCATGATGATGATGGCGATGGTGGCGCCGCGGCCGAAATCGCCGCCGCCGCGGAACATCCAGTCGAACATCAGATTGGCCAGCACCTGGCTGTTCCACTGGCCGTTGGTCATGGTCAGCACGATGTCGAAAACCTTCAGCACCAGGATGGTGATGGTGGTCCAGACGACGGCGATGGTGCCCCAGATCTGCGGCACCATGATCTTCCAGAAGATCTGGAAGGGGTTGGCGCCGTCGATCACGGCGGCTTCCAGCGTCTCTTCCGGAATGCCGCGCAAGGCCGACGACAGGATGACCATGGCAAAGCCGGTCTGGATCCAGATCAGGATGACCATCAGGAAGAAGTTGTTCCAGAACGGCAGCGATATCCAGACCTGCGGCTGGCCGCCGAAATACTGGATGATGGCGTTGAGCAGGCCGATCTGTGTCTGGCCCTCGCCGCGATACTCGTAGATGAATTTCCAGATGACGCTGGCGCCGACGAAGGAGATGGCGAGCGGCAGGAAGATCAGGCTCTTGGCGATGGTGCCCCACCAAATCTTGTCGGTGAGCACGGCGATGATCAGGCCGAGGAAGGTGCAGGCGGCTGGCACCACCGCCAGCCACATGATGTTGTTGAGGATCGAATTGCGGAACTCACGGTCGCCGAACGCCCATTGATAGTTGGCCAAGCCGACGAAATGGGCGCCGCCGCGATCGAGGAACGACAGCCTCAGCGTCTCCACCACCGGGTAGATCAGGTAGATAGTGAGGATGATCATCGCCGGGCCGACGAACAGCCAGGGCCGGATCACCCCCTGCCGGCGCAGATTGTTGATCGCCGCCTTGCCGGAAACGCCGCGTGCCGGAAAGATCGTGTCGAGTGCCTTGTTAGCACCCCAGAAATAGGCGACGCAGCCGCCCACGCCGATGATGATGACGAATATCGCCGAAAAAATCTGAGCCGCCATGGGTCCCTCCCCCTGCGCACGGATCCGCCAGTCGAGAATGGCTTTGGCGACGGGATCATGCGCCGATTCAGTTGTCTGGAGCGCGACCAGCCGAAAAGCAGGTCACTGGGCGCGCGTCATGCCGGAATGCGTCGTGCTCACGACAATCGACGCGACGCCAGGCACCGAAGAAGGTCCGGGCCGTTTGAGGCCCGGACCGCATCACATGGGACTCGAGCCGGCCGCTTACTTGATCGCGTCCCAGCTTTTCTGGATGTCGGTGGCGACGTCCTGGGCGGACTTGCCACCGACCAGGTCGATCATGCCGGTCCAGAACGCGCCGGCGCCGATCTTGCCCGGCATCAGGTCGGACCCATCGAAGCGGAAGGTCGAGGCGTTGGCCAGGATCTCGCCCTGCTTCTTCAGCGCGTCGCTGGCATAGGCGTCCTTGTTGACCGACTTGAACGGCGTCACGAAGCCGCCCTGTGCCATCCAGATCTCATGAGCGAGCGGCAGCTTCAGGAATTCGATGAAGGCGCGGGCACTCTTGCTATCTTTGGTGATCATGGCCAGCGTGCCGGCGCCGAGCACCGGAGTGCCGAGCTCGGGCTTGGAGGCGTAGGGCGGGTAATAGAAGAAGTCGGCATCCTCGCCGATCTTGGTGCCTTGCGGGAAGAAGGTCGGGATGAACGATGCCTGGTGGTGCAGATAGCATTTCGGCGGCACCGAGAAGAGGCCCTTCGGGCTGTCGCGGAAATCGGTCGCCGCAACCGCCTTGGCGCCACCCTCGACCATCTTGTCGTCGGTCGCGATCTTGCCGAAAATGTCGATGGCGTTGACCACGGCCGGATCGTTGAACGGAATTTCGTTCTTCACCCATTTGTCGTAGGTCTCGGGCGTCTGGGTGCGCAGCATGATGTCTTCGACCCAGTCGGTCGCCGGCCAGCCAGTGGCGCCGCCCGAACCAAGCCCGATGCACCATGGCGTGCCGCCGTCGGCGATGATCTTCTTTTCGAGCTCGGCAAGCTCTTCCTGCGTCTTCGGCACCTTGTAGCCGGCTTCCTCGAAATTGTCCGGCGAGTACCAGACCAGCGATTTCACGTCGGCCTTATAAGGAAAGGCGAAGAAGCCGGGCCTGCCGTCCTTGTCCTTGAAGGTGCCGAGGTCGACCCAGGATTGGCCCGCGCCGTAATTGTCCTTGACCCAGTTGGCCGTGTCGTCGCCGAGTGGCGTCAGTAAGCCCTTCGATGCCAGGTCCTGGATCAGGCCCGGCTGCGGCAGCACGGCGATGTTGGGCGGGCTGCCAGCCTGCGTGTCGATGACGATCTGCTGCTCGTAATTCTCCGACGAGGAATACTTGATCTCGGCGCCGGTGGCTTCGGAGAAATAATCGAGAACGGTGCGGATCAGCCCTTCGTCCTCGCCGCGCCACGGCCCGAAGATTGTCAGTGTCTCGCCCTTGAGGTCGACCTTCTTGAGCTCTTCGTAGTTGGCCCAGTTGAAACGGGGATCTTCGCCCGGCTTGAACTTCAGTTCGGCTTGCGCGGGCATGGCCAAGGCGAGCGTGGCAAACGCAGCGCCCAGCAGAAGCATTTTTTTCATCGGTATTCCCTCCCAGTGGTGACAAACACCGAACGAAACCTCCATTCCGTCCGCCGGCGCCGCAGGACTGTGACTCAGTCGGAAAGGAACTGCAACCTTTCGGGGAGTCTTCCAAAGCGCTTTGGTCATTTTGATCTCGCCACTGAATTGACCGCGAGTCAATAGCAAGCCAGGCTAATCGATTTAATTTTTGCGACCGGGTGCCGAGAAGTGCGCTGCAGCACAGTTTTCTGGCGATGCAGCAGCAGATTCGGCTTCAAACTGGTCCCAACCGTGCGTATGGTCATTGCGCTCGGCAACGCGGTTCGTAGGGCCAGATCGATTCAAATTAAAAGCGCTTTGAGGTTTGGAGGCCTCCGGTGAACCTCAAGCAGCTCTCCCACATGCTAGCGCTTTCGCAGACCACGGTGAGCCGCGCATTGAACGGCTACCCGGAAGTCAACGAGGAAACGCGCCGGCGGGTGGTCGATGCCGCCAAGCGTCATGGTTATCGCCCCAATCCGAGCGCCCGCCGGCTGGCGACCGGCAAGACCGGCATGATCGGCTATGTGCTGCCGACGGGAGCGACCGTTGATATCGACCCGCATTTCGTCGAGTTCCTGTCCGGCCTCGGCGACTATGCCCGTTCGCACGAGCTCGACCTGGTGCTGTCACCGGCCGATGCCGACGACCAGGAGACGACCTACCGCCGCATTGTCGCCAACCGGCAGGTCGACGCGGTCTATATCTCCTCGCCGAGGCCGGCCGACCGGCGGGTGGCGCTCGTCAACACGCTCGGCATTCCCTTCATCGTCCATGGCCGCAGCGAAGGCTTCGATTTCGACTATCCCTTCACCGACATCGACAATGAGGGCGCCTTCCACGAGGCGGCGCGGCTTCTCGTCCAGCTCGGTCACAGGCGTCTGGCGCTTATCAATGGCGACGATCGCGAGACCTTCGCCATACATCGCGAGCGCGGCGTGCGGCGCGCGCTTGCGGCAAGCGGCCTGGTGCTTCGTGATCAGCATGTCTGTTCCCTGACAATGACCGAGGAGAACGGCTATCGCGCCGCCAGGCGTCTGCTGGAACAAAGCGACGCGCCGACGGCGATCGCCTGCTCCAGCCTGATCATGGCGCTCGGCGTGGTGCGCGCGGTGCGCGATCTCGGCCTGACCATTCCGGGCGACCTGTCGCTGATCGCCCATGACGACGTCTTTCCCTGGCTGAAGCCGGAAAACTTTTCGGTGCCGCTGTCGACGACACGTTCGTCGATCCGCCTGGCGGGCGCACGCATCGCCGAACGGCTGGCGGCGCGGATTTCCGGCCTGGAGGAGGGCGCTCGCGGCGAGGTCTGGCCGGTCGACCTGGTGGTCAGGGGATCGGTAGCCGGCGCCCCGGCCTAGAGGCATAGCTCAATACGGGCGAGGTCGTTGGCGGCTGTTAGCCAGCGCGAGCATTTGGCGTGCGTCCTGGTTTCAGGCCGCGGATTTGAGGTGATCGATGAAGGCGCGCAGCTTCGGCAGGACTTGGCGCTTGCCAGGATGGTAGAGGAAGACACCCGGCGTCGTCGTGGCGATGCTGTCCAGCACCGACTTGAGCTTTCCTTCGGCGATCGGACCTTCGGCGAGTGGTCGCGGCGTTTGCGCCAGCCCAACGCCCCGCATCGCAGCCCCGACCAACGTCGAATAGTCGTGCGCGATCAGCGGGCCTGAGACGATCGCTTCGATGGCGCCGTTGCCGTCGATGAACAACCAGGGCGCGATGGCGCCATTCGAGCGGCGCAAGCGTAAGCAGGAGTGGTGGCGCAAGTCGTCGACACGCTCGGGACGACCGTGGTGCTCAAGATAGTCAGGGCTGCCGACGACTACGAACGAGAACGGCGGGGTCAGCCGCACCGCGACCATGTCGGCGGCGATGAGTTGCCCGAGGCGGATGCCGGCGTCGAACCCACCGGTCGCGAGATCGACCATTTGGTCGCTCACGGCGATCTCAAGTTCGATCTCAGGATAGGCTTGGCAGAACGACGCGAGCACCGGCTCCAGCATCAGCGGCACGATGGCGCGGGGTACAGACAGGCGCAGTAGACCGGTCGGCCGTTGGCCGATATCGCGAGCCGCCGCGCCGGCCGCAACGAGCTCCTCGAATGCAGGGCCGGCACGGTCGAGGAACCGCTGGCCAGGTTCGGTTAAACCAACGCTCCGCGTCGTGCGGACGAACAGCGCCGTGCCCAGACGAGCTTCCAGCGCGCGCACCGCTTGGCTCACGGCGGACGGCGTCACGCCGAGATCGGCGGCGGCACGGCGGAAATTGCGGTGCCTGGCGACAGCCAGGAACACCTCGACGCCCTCCAGCGCACCATGTCGGACTGTGTAGTTCTGCTTCATAGGTTGTTGTGATTACACCGGATAGTCGAATTTCGGTAGCGGGCTTAAAGCCGCGTGAACCAACTGTTGAGAGAAGGCCAAATGTCCACGGAAATGGTGTTCCAAACCCATCTTGTTCTCGGCTACGTCGCGTGGCTACTTTGCTTCGGCGCGTACGGTCTGCCTTGGCTCAGGTCGATGGACCGGGTCGCGGCGCAACGCGCTATCGCTACGCTGCACAGCTTCCGATTCTTCGGGCTCGTCTTCCTCGTTCCGGGCGTCGTATGCCCCAATCTGCCCGCCAATTTCGCTGTGTTCGCCGCCTACGGCGATTTCGCGACTGGCGTGCTGGCCATGCTGGCGCTGCTCACGCTGAGGATATCCCCGCTCTTCTGGCCGTTGGTCGTCGCCTTCAACGTCGTAGGGACGGTCGACCTCGTCGTCGACTATTATCACGCCATTCAGATCGGCCTTCCTGCACGCGCGGGGGAACTGGGCGCCGCCTACGCGATCCCGATCATCTACGTACCGCTGCTGATGATCACACACATCGCCGCGTTCTATTTTCTGGCACGTCCTCGGCAAAATGCGACTTGAGCGGGCTATTCCTTGACCGCCTCGGCCGCTTTGGTGTCCAGCAGGCCAAAACCGAAATCATTGTCGCGGCCCTTGGGGCCAAGATCCCTTGCCGTGCCGGCGAGCGCTTTCTCGACCCAGTCGGCGGAGCGATCGGGCGCCGCATGCAACAGATTGGCGACCGCGCCGGTCACAGGATGTCCCGGTCACGACATCCGACCCGGCGCCGCTTGGCGCCACCATCTCGACGCCAGGGGCGGAGATGAAGACGTAGGCGCCGCGATTGGCCTGCGCTATCAGCCCGTCCCTGGGCATCGGTGGCCGTCACCGCGATCACGCCGTCGAAGGCGGCCGGATAACCATAGGCGCCTTCGGCCCGTTATTGCCGGCGGCCGCGACCAGCACGATGCCAAGCGCACGCGCATTGCGGCAGGCGATGCCGAGCAGGTCGTTCTTCGGACCGACGAAGCTCATATTGATGATGCGGACATCCTGCTCCGCTGCCCAGTCGAGCGCCGAAAGGATGACGTCCATGGTTGACTTGCCGCCCTCGAAGGCGCGGGCGTGATAGATCCTGGCGCCAGGCGCCATGCCCTTGAACGCGCCGGCCGGCGATCAGTCCGTCGACCGAAGTGCCGTGGTCGCGCGCCTTGATCGGCACCTCGGGCATGGCATTGAACTGCCTGATACCGGAGAGCGCCGGATTCTTATCGTCGATGCCGGTGTCGATGACGCCAACGCGCACATTCTCGCCGCTGGCTTCGTTGGCGTCGAGCGCGATGCGTTCGAACGCATAATTGACGGTGCTGGCCGCCTGCTGCAGCGAGTAGACATGGTTGGCCTCACGCCGCAAAATGCGGCCGTCGGCGGCAAGCTGTGCCTCCATGACGCCGACCGGGCAGCCATCCGGAATGCCCAAGCGTCAAGTCCGGAAGAACACCGCGCCCGTCGTTCCATGAGCCTGCGCTTTTCCGCCATCCTTCACGCCGCCGCCATCCTTGGCGCAGTCGGCGTTGGCGGCACTTCCCCGGTTCAGGCAGTCGATCTCCGCCTGGGTGAGGTTAGGATCGTTGGTTTGTGCAACGGCAGACGTGGCGAAGATTGTCATCGCCGCCGTCAATCGAATGACCGCCTTAGCCGCCATCAGCCGGTTTCCTTCCCTCCAGGGCAGCTTCGGTGAAAGGCTGGGCGGCAATAAGGCCAAGCAGTTTCTGATAGTCGGCGGCGGTCTTGGCCGGAACGCCGAGCCGGAAAACGCCGTCGGCGGTAGGCCCGCCGGCGATCGTCAACTGGTTCTGGTCGAGAAAAGCGGTGATGTCGGACAGCTTCGCATCCGGTTTGAACTTCACAAGGGCAAACGGCATTTTGGCCAGATCGTCATCCGATCCGGCAATCTCGAAATCGCCATCTCTGTTGCCGGTCTGCACAAAGGATTGCGTGACGACCAGGGCCAGCAGCACCGCGGCCGCGGCCCAGGCAATGCCGGCGGGCAACGCCATGAGGCGGCTCCAGGCCTGCGCCAGCCAGGACGATGCCGCCGGCCCGCGGGCGGGGCCGGCCTCGGCATCGAGCGCCTTGGCAAAGCGGCTGAGCGCATCGGCAGGCGGGCGGATTGCCTCGTTTGCGGCAGCGGTGCCGGAGAATTCGGCCTCGGCCTCGCCTAGTGCGGCCATCGCCGCCGGATCGCTTGCCAGCCATTCCTCGATGGCTTCGAGCTCGGTGCCCTCCAGCGAGCCGTTCAGATAAAACGGCAGCAGCATTTCCATTTCGTCGCGGCGCGACATCTTTTCAGCGGCGCTCATGGCCACCCCCTGTCGTAACCGGCGGCCTTGAGGGCTTCGCCGAGTTCCTTGCGGGCGAAGAACATCCTGGTCTTGACCTGGCGACCGGGATGCCGAGTACCTCGCCGATCTCGCTCACCGATTGCCCGTGATAGTAGGCAAGGTCGATCACCGTACGGTGCTCTTCCGGCATGGCATCGATGAAGCGTCGCAAGGCAGCGGCCTTGTCTTCTTTCATCGTCACGACTTCCGGCGTGTCGGCACCGTCGGCGACCTGGGCCGCGTCATCGTCGTCGATCCAGTCTTCCTTCTTCTTGCGCAACAGGGACAGCGCCTTGAAGCGGGCAATGCCGAGCAGCCATGTCGAGACCTCCGAGCGGCCCTCGAAGGCCGGCGCCTGCCGCCAGAGTTCAAGGAATACCTCGTTCGCAATATCGTCGGCCATCAGTTCCGATCCCGTCTGGCGTGCCGCGAAGCGGTAGACCCGCGCGTGGTAGCGCATGAACAGGAGCCGCACGGCGGCACGGTCCCCCTTCGCGACGCGCTCGACGAGCGCGCGATCGGTCTCCGCGGCAGTCATCGCCGGTCGAGCCGCCTGGCTCCTGCCTGCTCTGTCGCTGATCGGCCCAAAAAGGTTCACCGCATCCGCCGGTATATTTGCGGAGGCTAACTGAAGAGCGGGAGCGTTGCCAGAGGGAGAAGAGGGCGCGCGCTCAACTCAGGAACGGCTTTGCCTTCATGGTGACCGGCACCGGCACGCCGAGGCGCGCAAGCACTGTCGGCGCGAGCTGCAGCTGATCGAGCAGCGTATTGGCCTCCGGGCCCTCGCCCGATCCGAAGTAATAAAGTGCGAAATCCTGCATCTCTTCGTCGTGGCCGCCATGATGGCCGCGATCGGTCTGGCCATGATCGGCGGTAACGATCACCTCGTAGCCGGCCTCCCGCCAGCGCGGCAGGAAGCCGGCGAGCATGGCGTCTATTGCATAGACGGCATGATCCATCTCGCGGCAGTCATGGCCGAACCGGTGGCCCATCGAGTCCAGCGTGCAGCTGTGCAGGATGCCGTAGTCAATGCCGTAGCGCCTGGTCAGCATGGTCAACGTCGCGAACAGGTCGACGTCGCTCGGCGTCATCTGGTTCCTAGCGTTGTAGCCGGTCATGGTGTGGAACCGGCCATGGCTGATCGGCCTGCCCGGCTGGTCGAACTCTATGTCCTCGACCAGGTCGAACGGATAGGCCCGGAAGAATTCGGACCAGTAGGAATGGGTGACCGCACCCGTCTTGCCGCCGGCCCTGCTGACTTCGGAAAAGATGTCCGGCTGTTCGACGCGAAACCGGTTCTCGTTGGACAGGATGCCGTGCACTTGAGGCGGCACGCCGGTGTGGATCGAGGCATAGCAGGATGCCGAGGTCGACGGCAGCACGGAGCGCATCTTCCACACGCGCGCGTCGCCGGATTGCACCCACCCTTCGAGATTGCCCATCAGCCGTCGCCAGTTCCGGTAAGGCACGCCGTCTAGGATGATGAGCAGAAGTTTTGTGTTGAGCGCCAAGGGCGCCTCCATGCGGCTTGATCGGAAAGTCAGGGCGGGCCTGCCGTTCAATCCACGCCCGGACAGGATCGTCGGGCGCAAGGGGCAGCCCGCTAGTTCCCCGCGCTGGCCATGCGCCGTCCCTTGATCGCTTTCTCTAACCAGCCGATCTCCATTTCGGGCACCGACGACAGCAAAAGGTCTGTGTAGGCGTCGAACGGCGGCGTCAGAACCTTGCTCTTGGGGCCGTAGCGCACCACCTCGCCGCGATACATCACCGCGATCGAATCGGCGATCGACTTCACTGTTGCGAGATCATGAGTGATGAACAGATAAGCGACGTTTTCCTCTTTCTGCAGCTCGAGCAGCAGCTCCAGTATGCCGTGGGCCACCAGCGGGTCGAGCGCCGATGTCACCTCGTCGCAGATGATGAGCTTCGGCTTGGCGGCGAGCGAACGAGCGATGCAGACGCGCTGCTTCTGGCCGCCCGAAAGCTCGGCCGGATAGCGGTCGACATAGCCTTTACCCATCTCGATCTTGTCGAGCAGTTCGGCGACACGTTTGTCGCGCTCGCGCCCGCGCATCCCAAAATAGAATTCCAGCGGCCGGCCGATGATGGTGCCGACCGTCTGGCGCGGATTCATCGCGACATCGGCCATCTGATAGATCATCTGCAACTGGCGCAGATCCTCCTTCGGCCGGTCGGCAAGCCGGTTGGCGAGCGGCCGTCCGTCGAAGGTGACGGTGCCTTGTTCGGGCGGCAGGAGGCCGGTGATGGCGCGCGCCAGCGTCGATTTGCCGGAGCCGGACTCGCCGACCACCGCCAGCGTCTGGCCCGGGAAAATGTCGACCGAGACGTTCTTCAGCACTTTGATGTGGCTGCGGCCATAGGCGGCGGTGATGTTCTTGACCGACAGGAACGGGCTCGTGCCGGGCTTCTGCTCCTGATGTTCGATCTCATGCACCGAAACCAGCGCGTTGGTGTATTCCTGGCGCGGCTCCTTGATGATCTGGCGCGTGCCGCCCCATTCGACCAGCCGGCCGTGGCGCAGCACCATGATCTCGTCCGAGACCTGGGCGACGACGGCAAGGTCATGGGTGATGTAGAGTGCCGCCACATGCGTGTCGCGGATGGCATCCTTGATCGCCGCCAAGACGTCGATCTGCGTCGTCACGTCGAGCGCCGTGGTCGGCTCGTCGAAGACGATCAGGTCGGGTTCCGAGCACAGCGCCATTGCCGTCATCACGCGCTGCAGCTGACCGCCCGACACCTGGTGGGGGAAGCGCTCGCCGATGCTTTCGGGGTTCGGCAGGCTGAGCTTCTTGAACAGCGCCACGGCGCGCTTTTCGGCTTCGGCCCGCGTCGCAGTACCGTGCAGGAGTGCTGCCTCGACCACCTGGTCCATCAGCCTGTGCGCCGGATTGAACGCCGCTGCCGCCGATTGCGCGACATAGCAGACCTCGCGGCCGCGCAATTTGCGGAACCCTTCGTTGCCGCCCTTCAGGATGTCGCGGCCATTGAGGATGACCTCGCCGCCAGTGATGCGCACGCCGCCGCGGCCGTAACCCATCGACGACAGGCCGATGGTCGATTTGCCGGCGCCGGACTCGCCGATCAATCCGAGCACCTTGCCCTTTTCGAGCGTCAGCGAGACATCGTGCACCAGCACGATGGTCTTCGGCGCCTCGCCCGGCGGATATACCGTGGCCTCGATGCGCAGATTGCGGATGTCGAGCAGCACGCCGGACTTCGGTTGCCCGGACTTCGGTTGCCCGGGCTTCGGTTGCCCGGGCTTCGGTTGCTTGTCGGCCATTACCCGCGTCCTCCCTTCAGGCTTGTCGTGCGGTTGAGCACCCAGTCAGCGACGAGATTGACGGAAATTGCCAGCGCTGCGATCGCCGCCGCCGGAATGAGGGCGGCGCCTATGCCGAAGACGATGCCATCCTTGTTTTCCTTGACCATGCCGCCCCAATCGGCGTCCGGCGGCTGCACGCCAAGACCGAGGAAGGACAGCGTCGACAGGAACAGCACGGCATAGATGAAGCGCAGGCCGAGTTCCGAAACCAGCGGCGACAGCGCATTGGGCAGGATTTCGCGGAAGATGATCCAGCCGCTGCCTTCGCCGCGCAATTTGGCCGCCTCGACGTAATCCATGACGTTGATGTCAACGGCGACCGCCCTCGACAGGCGGTAGACGCGGGTCGAGTCGAGAACGCCCATGACCAGGATCAGCGTCACCAGATTGGATGGCAGCACCGACAGCACCACAAGCGCCATGATCAGTGTCGGGATCGACATCAGGAGATCGACGAGACGCGACAGAAGCGTGTCGAACCAGCCGCCGAAAACCGCCGCCGAGAAGCCGAGGATGGCACCGAGCGAGAACGACAGCGCGGTCGCCAGCACCGCGATGAAAAGGGTGATGCGGGCGCCATAGATCATGCGCGACAACAGATCGCGACCGAGATTGTCGGTGCCCAGCCAATGCGCAGCCGACATTGGCTCCCAAGGGACGTCGCTGACGATCTCGGCATTGCCGTGCGGCGCGATCCACGGCGCAAAGATCGCCGCCAGCACGAACAGCGCCGTCAACACCAGTCCGACCAGCGCCGGGATGGGGATGCGTTTGATGACGAGCATACCCGACCCCCTCATTTCGGATGTCTGAGGCGCGGATTGGCGACGATTGCCGCAATGTCCGCGATGATGTTCAGGCTGATATAAACGGCGGCGAAGATCAGCCCGACCGCCTGCACCACCGGCACGTCACGCTTGGTGACGTGGTCGACCAAGTATTGCCCCATACCCGGATAGACGAAGATCACTTCGACGACGACGACGCCGACGATCAGATAGGCAAGGTTGAGCATGACGACGTTGATGATCGGCGCAATCGCATTGGGGAAGGCATGCCTGCGGATAACCGCGAAGGCCGAAAGCCCCTTGAGCTCCGCGGTCTCGACATAGGCCGACTGCATGACGTTGAGGATCGCGGCGCGCGTCATGCGCATCATATGGGCGAGCACCACCAGGGTCAGCGCCGCCGCCGGCAGTGCTATAGCCTGGATGCGTTCGCCGAACGGCATCCCCTCATAGACGGTGGAAATGGCGGGAAACCATTGATGTTGCACCGCGAAGAAAAAGACGAGCACATAGCCGACGAAGAATTCCGGGAAGGATGTCGAGGCCAGCGCCAGTCCCGAGATCAGCTTGTCGACCCAGCCATTGCGGTAGCGCACCGCGATCAGCCCGAGGATGATCGCCAGCGGCACCGCGACGATCGCCGCCCAGAAGGCGAGGAACAGCGTGTTCCACAGCCTTCCCTTGATCGAGGTTGCGATATCCTGACCGCTCGACATAGCCGTGCCGAGATCACCGGTCAGGATGCCGCCGAGCCAGCGAAAATAACGGATGTAGGCGGGATCATTGAGGCCGAGCTGCTCGCGCAGATTAGCGAGCGACTCCGGTGTCGCCGACTGCCCGAGAATGGCTTGCGCGACGTCGCCGGGCAGGATCTGGGTGCCGGCGAAGATCAGGACCGAAACGGCCAATAGAAGGATGATGCCCAGCGCAATGCGCTGGGCCACCAGTTTCACGATGGGTGAGGACATATCCGCAAGGCCGGGCTCAGGCTTCGAGCCAGCACTTCGCCAGAGCATATCCGTTCATCAACTCCTGATGCGGATCATCCACCCACCCGGCAACCTTGGCGCCCGTCGCGTCGATGAACTGATTGAACATCGGCAGGATCAGGCCGCCCTCGTCGCGCACCATCACAGCCATGTCGTGGTACATTGCCTTGCGCTTGGCCTCGTCGAGCTCGGCGCGGGCCGCCAGCACCATCTTGTCGAAATCCGGACGCTTGAAACGTGTGTCGTTCCAGTCGGCCGTCGACAGATAGGCGGTAGAGTACATCTGGTCCTGCGTCGACCGGCCGCCCCAGTAGGAGGCGCAGAAGGGCTGTTTGTTCCAGACTTCCGACCAGTAGCCGTCGCCCGGTTCGCGCTTGATCTCCAGCTTGATGCCGGCCTTGGCCGCGCTTTGCTGGAACAGCTGTGCGGCATCGACGGCACCGGGGAAGGCGACATCCGACGTCCGGAGCAGGACGGCACCGTCATGGCCCGACTTCTTGTAGTGAAATTTGGCCTTGTCGGGATCGTATTTGCGCTGCTCGATCTCGGTGAATAGCGGGTACGATGCATTGATCGGGAAGTCATTGCCGAGCGAGCCATAGCCACGCAGCACCTTGTTCAGCATTTCCTCGCGGTCGATCGCCAGCTTCAACGCCATGCGCAAATCGTTGTTGTCGAACGGCGCGGTGTCGCAGTGCATGATGAAAACGTAGTGGCCGGGTCCAGAATGGTTGCGGATGGTGACGCCGGGCACGCGCTTGATCAGGTCGACGATCTTCGGCTCGACGCGGTTGATCATGTGGACCTGGCCGCCCTGCAGCGCCGCCGTACGCGCCGTGGCGTCGTTGATGACGATGATCTCTATCTGGTCGGCATGGCCCATCTTGTCGCCCTGCCAGTAATTGGCGAAGCGCTCGCCGCCATGGCGCACGCCGGGCTCGTTGGTGGTGACCTTGTAAGGACCCGCCGAGATGCCGGCATCAGCCTTGTCCTTGCCGCCGTTCGGCTGGATGATCAGGTGATAGTCGCTAAGCAGATAGGGAAGATCGGCATTCGGCTCCTTCAGCGTCAGCACCACTTCTTTGCCGCTGGCCTTTATGCTCTCGATGCCTTTCATATAACCGAGCGCGCCGGACTTCGACTTCTCGTCCGAATGGCGTTCGAGGGTGGCGGCCACGTCCTCTGCGGTCACCTTCTTGCCGTTGTGGAACTCGACGCCATCGCGGATCTTCAGCGTCCAGGTCTTGGCGTCGTCCGACGACCCGATCTCCTCGGCAATGCGGTTCTCGAGCTTGCCTTCAGGAGACAGTTCGACGATCAGTTCGCCCCACATCTTGCCGAAGGCGAACGGCACCTGCGTCATGAACAGCGCCGGATCGAGACTGTTGGTGGACTCGCCACCGACCAGGCCGGCCTTGAGCGTGCCGCCCTTGACCGGACCCGCCGCGCGGGAGGCGCTGGATAGCAGCGAATTGGCGAAGGTTGCGGTGACGCCGAGCGCTGCTGCCCGGCCGAGAAAATCGCGACGGCTCAGCTTGCCGGACACAACGCGCCGGCTCAGATATTCCAGTTCGTTCGACATGTTAAGTTCCTCACTCTGTTGGTCCGACCTTATGGTCGTTTTTTCTCATTTCGATCGGGAGAATAATGACCGTAAGGGAAAGCGGTAAGCAAGACCGAATGCGACATGCCGTGGCGTAAATCGTGCGTCGCAATTGGACCAATCGCTATAAGCGCTCAAAGCAGTACGCGCGGGATTTTCTCCTTGAAGTTGCGCTCGAAGACCAGTTTCTCGCCTTCATAAGCTTCAATTCTGGCGCTAACCATGAAGCTTTGCGCGTCGGAGCGCATTTCGGCGAACGTTTCGGTGCGCACCGACCATTCATTTCGCGACAGCGTCTGGGTCCAATGCGTCTTGCCCGACGCTGATACCGGATCGTCAGGATGGATCGCCCATGTCTCTCTGGCGATGCTCCCGTGGGCGAGGCCATGCTCCAGGTCGCGCACTTCGCCGAAATCGTCGACGATGAAAAGCGTGATCAGTCCGGTCTTTTCGTCGCGATCGACATGACGTTCGGAATTGGCGGGCCGAAGTGTCTCCGTTGCCCAGGGCGTCGCGCCTTCGGAGGCGGGGAAGGTGACCTCATCGCCTGTCGCCGGCGGGCGCAGCGGCAGCATCAATGTCGCGGCCGACAGGTCGAGCCGGACCGGTTCCGGCGACGGCCAGATCATGGGCCAGTAGGCGTTCGAAACGGCAACGCGCAAGCGGTGGCCGGCCGGCACGCGGTAGGCGCATTGGTCGAGCACCACCCGGACGCTGACGGTTTCGCCGGGCACCAGCGCTTCGGGAAATTCGTGCGAGTTGCGATGCGTCAGGTTGAGCACGCCGTAGGAAATCAGCTCCGACGCTCCGTCCGGGTGGACGTCGCACAGCCGAACCGCGATGTTCGCCTGGCGCCGGTCCGCCGAGACTCTGACCAAAACTTCGGGAGCACCGACGATGTCGATCGCTTCGGTCAGCACCGGCTGGTCGAAACACACCGACAGCGCGTCGTCGGGACGCTGGTCACCCGGCAGTTCCGGTCCAAAGGTGAAGGGGAAATATTCGCCACCGGCGAGGCCGCAGTTTTGCGGCGAAGCGACGATAGCGTGCTTGCCTTCAGCGATAAGCTCAACCTCTTGCGTCTTGATGTTGGGTGACGGCCATTCCGATTCAGCGATCCAGCGGCCGGGTCGCTCCGGATGCCAACGCGCCGGGCGCACGCTGTCCATGACATAGGCGCGGTAGGCGGGGTCGGCCTCAATGCCGGTGTCGATGTCCTTCAGCCAGCGGTCCCACCAGCGCAAGGCCTCCTGCAGGAAACCGATGCGCGGTTCGGGCGCGGCGTAATGCGGGTATTTGTGGATCCACGGGCCGACGATGCCCTTGACCGGCGCCTCGATATTGGCGGCGAGATGGGAGATCGTATTGCGATAGCCGTCATGCCAGCCGCCGATCGACAGCACCGCGGCATGGATGGCGGAATAGTCCTCGCAGATCGAGCCGCGCTTCCAATAGGCATCGCGATGCTGGTGCTTCAGCCACAGCGGTGCCAGAAAGGGCTGGTTCTCCAGCCTGGTCAGCCACAGGTCGCGCCATCTGTTGTCGCCGGCCAGCAACGGATCCGGCGGCCTTGACGAATAGGACAGCATGGTCGAGGCCCAGCCGAAATTCTCGATCAGCAGGCAGCCGCCCTTGTAGTGGATGTCGTCGGCATAGCGGTCGACCGTCGAACAGAGACTGATGACCGCCTTCAGCGCCGGCGGCTGCTTAGACGCTACCTGCAGGCAGTTGAAGCCGCCCCACGAAATGCCCATCATGCCGACATTGCCGTTGCACCAGGGCTGGTCCGCCGCCCAGGCGATGACGTCGCAAGCGTCCTGCAATTCCTGCTCGGAATATTCGTCGTCCATCAGCCCTTCGGAATCGCCATTGCCGCGCATGTCGACGCGGATCGAGGCGTAGCCGTGGCCGGCAAAATAGGGATGCGTCAGCTGATCACGATAGATCGTGCCGTCGCGCTTGCGATAGGGCAGGTGTTCGAGGATTGCTGGCACCGGATCGTCGGCAGCATCGGCCGGCATCCACACCCGCGCCGCCAGCCGGCAGCCGTCCGGCATGATGATCCCCATATCCGGAAATTCGACGATCTTTCGTGGGAATTCAGTGACGATCTTCATGCGGGGCATAACGCCCCGCAGCGAGACGACTTTCAATCGCTATTCGCGACTGGAGCAGCAAATTATGCGACCTGTCCCGGTGCCACGCAGTTACCGCAACTCGTGCACCAACTCCGGGTGTCTTTCCAACAGCGTCATCAGCTGAATGGTTGGGCCACTCGGCTCGATCAGACCCCGTTCGTATTTGTCGAAAGCGTTCTCGCCGACCTTGAATAAGGATCCTGCCTCGCGCTGCGACAGTTTGAGCTTTGTGCGCACGCGACGGATGGTGGCCGGTGCCGGAACGCCGTCGATCTTTTCTTTGAGGATGCGGAGTGCTGCATCGACGACGGTCATGTCGTCTCCGACATGCACGCCCTCACTTCCCGAAGAGGGATAATAACCCGGAAGGTCGACGATCATGCTCTCGCCCTTGTAAGTCACAGTGAACGGACGCACCCCACGCGTCAGCGTTTCTCCTGTTTCGGGGGAGGTCATGCTGTTCGTTTCATGATTTTCTTTCATCGCCATAGTCACTTTGAACGACATGACTGTGAATTCGGTCACGACGTCCGCCTGAAATTTCACGTAGAGAACCAGGTCGCGTGCTGGCACGTAATAGACATCTTGCCAGACACGATGGTCGGCGAACGTCGTCATCGACTTTGCAAACATCTTCCGCGTGATGCCGCCGATCACCTCGACAATACCGGCGCGATCAAAGCCCAGCCCAATGGCATCCCGCAGGGCGGACGTCGTGATTGCCAGCGTGTCGACAGAACCCATCTCGGCCTTGATTGCATCAAGATCGTAAGTGGGTCTGCGTTTCTCCATAACGCAATATGCCACCATAAAGGTGGCAATTCAAGCCATTGAACTTTGCGGCATTCAATTCAGCGGAATGTCGTTTTCGTCTTTGCCGGCCTGATAGGCGGCGGACAACTCGTCATAGCGCGCTGATATTGTGCCGATCCGCGCCTCCAGCCGCTTGCGTTCGGTCTCAGGCAGCGATCGCACCAATTTGCGGATCGAAAAGCTCCTCCAGTAGGCATTCTCGGCATTGTAGCCGCCGGGATCGAGGGTGAAGACCTCCTTCAGGATTTTCAGATCGTGCGGGATGTCGAAGCTGTCGCGCGAATCCTCATGGCTGAAAAGATAGTAGAAATTGTCGAAGCCGGTCCAGGTGATCGCCGACAGGCAGAGCGAGCAGGGTTCGTGCGTGGCAAGAAAGATCGCGTCCTTGGTATCGACGCGTTCGGCCTTAGGCATTTCGTAGAAGCGCTTCAGGCAATGCATCTCGCCGTGCCAGAGCGGATTTTCGATCTCGTTGTTGGTTTCGGCGAGCACCAGCGAACGGTCGTCCTTGCGCAGGATCGCCGCGCCGAACAGTTTGTTGCCGTGCGCGACGCCTTCGACGGTCTTCGGCACGATGTCGTGCTCGATGACATCGAGCAGGCGATCGATCAGCGAAATGTCGGTCATCACCGGCTCCCGTCGGGAAGATGGATTTCGTAAGGGTGGGAGAAATGGCACTCTTCGAGATTGGAGCCGTCGCCGCCGCGGTCGACGACCACAAAATCCTGGACATCGCCGATCGGCGTCAGCACGCCGTGCCACAGATTGCGCGGGTAGTTGACGCCTTGCCCGGGCGCGGTGATGAAGGCGTGCGGCTCGCCAGGTCCTTCCTCGCCATCATGGCAGACGACGACCAGGAACGGCCGTGGTGACAGCGGGATGAAGGCCTGGCTACCGAACGGATGTCGCTCCACCATGGTCAGCTTCAACGGCAGCTCATAGGGCGTGCCACGCACCATCGAGATCAGCACGCGCGCATTCGGCCCTCGTGCTTCCGCGGTGGCGAGGTCGTGGTAGCGCTCGGCCTTGCCGCCATTGATCGGATAATGGTTGTCGCCGCCCATATCGATGACGTCGCCGAATTCGGCGAAATTCTTGCGGGTCAGCGGCCGCGCGACGATGCGGGTCATGGTGTAGGTCTCGCGACGCCGGCGCTGCCAAGCTTGGCGTGGCGGTTGACGTCCTTATAGAGGAGGTAGCGGAATTTGCCTGGCCCGCCGGCATAACAAGCCTGCGGGCAGAAGGCGCGCAGCCACATATAGTCGCCGGCTTCGACTTCGACCCAGTCCTGGTTGAGACGGTAGACCGCCTTGCCCTCCAGCACATAGAGCCCGTGCTCCATGACATGCGTCTCGGCGAAGGGAATGACCGCACCAGGCTCGAGCGTGACGATGGTGACATGCATGTCGTGGCGCATGTCGGCCGGATCGACGAAGCGCGTCGTCGCCCATCGGCCTTCGGTACCCGGCATCGGCGTCGGCGCGATGTCCTGTTCGTTGGCGAAGAACGCTTGCGGCGTATCGATGCCGTCGACTGCGTCATAAGCCTTGCGGATCCAGTGGAAGCGGACGGCGCCGCCGCTTTCATTGCGCACCGTCCACCCGCTCGCCGGCGGCAGGAAGGCAAAGCCGCCCGGCCTTAAGCTATGTTTCTTGCCGGCAAGCGAAACGCACAGCTCGCCTTCGACCACGAACAGCGCACCTTCGGCGGCGGCGTCAAGCTCAGGGCGGTCGCTGCCGCCGCCGGGCGCGAGCTCGACGATGTATTGCGAAAACGTCTCGGCAAAGCCCGACAGCGGCCGCGACAGCACCCAGGCGCGTGTCCCATCCCAGAACGGCAAAGCGCTGGTGACGATGTCCTGCATCACGCCTTTGGGGATCACGGCATAGGCCTGTGTGAACACAGCGCGGCCGGTCAGCAATTCACTCTGGCCGGGATGTCCGCCTTGCGGCGCATAATAGGTTCGCTCGGCCATTTTCATCATATCCATAAATTCAAGCCTGTTGCGGAAGCCAAGGCCTATCGCGGCAGCCAAAGCCCTATTGCGGAAGCATGTCCTTGAGACGAAGCAGCGCGATGCGCTCGACCTGTCTGCAGGCGGTTTCGAATTCGACGTCGTGGCTGTTGCCGATACGCGCTTCGAACTCGGCCAGGATCTCCGCCTTGGTCCTGCCTTTCACCGCGATGATGAAGGGGAAACCGAAGCTGGTGACGTAGGCGGCATTGAGTTTTGCGAACAGCTCGCGCTCCTTCTCGGTCAGCGCGTCGAGCCCTGCCGAAGCTTGCTCCTTGGCCGATTCGTCCGTCAACCTTCTAGCCTGCGCCAGTTTTCCGGCAAGATCGGGGTGGGCATTGAGCACGGAAAGCCGCTCGGCCTCGCTTGCTGCGCGAAACACGCGGCAGAGCGCATTGTGCAGGCCGCCGGCACTGTCATGGGCCGGGCCGAGCTCCAGCCCATAAGCGCGCTCGGCAACCCACGGCGAATGCTCGAACACGCCGCCGAATGTGTGGACGAAGGCCTCGAACTCCATTTTCGACGGGCGCAGCGCCGGCAACCGGAACGGATGCGTCTCCTGCCAATGTTTTGCAATGTCGATGCGCCGTGCCAGCCAGACCTTGTCGTGTGATTTGACGTAGTCGATGAAGCGCTTCAGTGCCGCGACCCGGCCCGGCCGCCCAACCAGACGGCAGTGCAGGCCGATATTCATCATGCGCGGCCGCCCTGCCTTGCCCTCGGCATAGAGCGTATCGAAACTATCCCTGAGATAGGCAAAGAACTGGTCGCCCGAATTGAAGCCCTGCGGCGTGGCAAAGCGCATGTCGTTGGCGTCGAGCGTGTAGGGGATGACCAACTGCGGCTTCGCCGACCCGTCCGGTGTCACATGCTCGAACCAGTAGGGCAGTTCGTCGTCATATGTGTCCGACACATAGTCGAAGCCGCCCTCTTCCGCCGCCAGCCGCACCGTGTTGATCGAGGTGCGGCCGGTGTACCAGCCGGTCGGCCGCGCCCCTGTGACCTCATAGTGCAGCCGGATCGCCGCCTCCATGTCGCGGCGCTCGTCTTCCGCGGTATGGTCGCGGTAGTCGACCCATTTCAGCCCGTGCGAAGCGATCTCCCAGCCGGCCTCCTGCATCGCCGCAACCTGGTCGGGCGAACGCGCCAGGGCCGTGGCAACACCATAGCAGGTGATCGGCACCTGTGCCTCGCTGAACAGGCGCAGCAATCGCCAGAAGCCGGCTCGGGCGCCGTATTCGTAGATCGATTCCATATTCCAGTGGCGCTGGCCGGGCCAGGGCGCGGCGCCGACGATCTCCGACAGGAAAGCCTCCGAAGCCTTGTCGCCGTGCAGGACGCAATTCTCGCCGCCCTCTTCGTAATTGACGACGAACTGCACCGCGACATGCGCCCCGCCGGGCCATTTCGGATCCGGCGGATTGGCTCCGTAGCCGCGCATGTCTCGTTCGTAACGCATTCTCGCTCCTGCCGGAAATTGTGATCAGGATAGTCGAAAGGAGTGCCTGCGCATTCCCCCGAAATTTTTGAAAGTGTTTTTGTCGCGCTCCGCTCGACCGGGACTTATGCATCGCCTTTAATTGGCGCACAATTCATGAATAGTGTTCGACCGTTCAGGGAATGGAGCAGCCAGTGGCGGAAACGTCGAAAGCCGAAGGCGGGCGCCTGACGACCCATGTCCTCGATACAGCGGCCGGCAAACCGGCGGCCGGTCTGTCGATCGAGCTCTATCATCTTGACGGGCAGGCCCGGACGCATCTGAAAACGGTTGTCACCAATGATGACGGCCGCTGCGATGCTCCACTGCTTGCCGGCGCGGAATTCCGCACCGGCCAATACGAGCTGGTCTTTGCGGCCGGCGATTATCTGCGCGGGCAAGGGACAAAACTGGCGGAACCGGCCTTCCTCGACCATGTGCCGATCCGCTTCGGTATGGCCGAGCCGATGCACTATCATGTGCCGCTGCTTCTGTCGCCGTACGGCTATTCGACCTACCGGGGAAGCTGAGATGGCCGGGATCAAGACACGCAACGAAATCCGCTTCATCCTCAATGGCGAGGACGTCGCGCTCGGCACGGTTGCACCCGACCAGACCCTGCTCGACTGGCTGCGGCTCGACCGCTCGCTGCGCGGCACCAAGGAAGGCTGCGCCGAGGGCGACTGCGGCGCCTGCACGGTGCTGGTCGGCAGGCTCTCGGCCGGCAGACTGGTCTATGAAAGCGTCAATGCCTGCATCCGCTTCCTTGGCTCGCTGGACGGCACGCATGTCGTGACCGTCGAGCATCTGCGCGGCGGCGCAGGAAAGCTGCACCCCGTGCAGCAGGCGATGGTCGATTTTCACGGCTCGCAATGCGGCTTCTGCACGCCGGGTTTCATCATGTCGCTTTATGCGCTGTGGATGCGGTCGCCGGAGCCGTCGGACGCGGCAATAGAAAAGGCGCTGCAAGGCAATCTCTGCCGCTGCACCGGCTACGAGGCGATCATGCGCGCCGCACGTGCCATCTCCAGCTACGGCACGGCGGCAAAGGATCCGTTGGCGGTGGAGCGCAAGGCAGTCACGGCCAAGCTCGAAGCGATGAAGGACGGTTCGCGCATCGAGATCGGCTCCGGCAACAAGCGGCTGATCGTGCCGGCCAATGCCGACGATCTGGCCAGCGTGCTGATCAAGGAGCCGGGCGCCACCATCGTCGCGGGTTCGACCGATGTCGGCCTTTGGGTGACCAAGCACATGCGCGATATTGCGCCGGCGATTTTCATCGGCAATCTCGATGGTCTGTGCGGGATTTCCGAGGACAAGGGCGTCATCTCGATCGGCGCCGGTGTCACCTATAGCGAGGCCTTCTCGACGCTGGCGAAACGCATCCCGGCGCTGGGCCCGCTGTTCGATCGCATCGGCGGCGATCAGGTGCGCAACATGGGCACCATCGGCGGCAATATCGCCAACGGTTCGCCGATCGGCGACACGCCGCCGCCGCTGATCGCACTCGGTGCCCGCCTGACGCTGCGCCGCGGCGACAAGCGGCGGACGATCCCGCTGGAGGATTTCTTCATCGCTTATGGCCGACAGGACCGGCAGCCCGGCGAATTCGTCGAGGCCGTGCATGTCCCGGTGCCGGCCGGCGAGACGAAATTTGCAGTCTACAAGATCACCAAGCGCCGCGACGAAGACATCACAGCAGCGCTGGGCGCGTTTTTCCTGAAGCTCGCCGAGGATGGCACGGTGGCGGATGTGCGCATCGCCTATGGCGGCATGGCGGCAACGCCGAAGCGCGCCTTTGGCGTCGAAAAGGCATTGCTGGGCAGGCCCTGGACGGAAGCGACGGTCGAGGCGGCGATGGCCGCGTACGCCGGCGATTTCACCCCGCTGACCGACATGCGGGCAAGCGCCGAATACCGGGCGCTGGCGGCACGCAACCTGCTGCTGCGCTTCTTTGCCGAAACCACCGGCACCCGGGCGCCGATCCAGGTATCACGGCACGAGGCGGCATGATGAACAAGCACGCCACGCCAAACCTGAAGGCGCAAAAAATCGCCGGCGGCGTCGCCACTGACCAGCGCCATGATTCCGCGCACAAGCATGTCAGTGGCACGGCCGTTTACATCGACGACATGCCGGAACCGGCCGGCACGCTGCACGGCTGCCTTGGGCTTTCGACGGCGACGCATGCCACCATCACCAGCATGGATCTTTCGGCGGTACGCGCCGCACCCGGCGTCGTCGATGTGCTGACCGCGAGCGACGTGCCAGGCGAGAACGACATTTCGCCGACCGGCCGTCACGATGAGCCGGTGCTGGCCGACGGCAAGGTGCAATTTTTCGGTCAGCCGATCTTCTGTGTCATCGCTGAAACCCGCGAGCAGGCGCGCCGCGCGACAAGGCTGGCCAAGGTCGAATACGAGGAATTGCCGTTCGTCGCCGATATCGGCGAGCTCAATCCCGGGAAAGACAAGCTGGTCACGCCGCCGCTGACGCTGAAGCGCGGTGACGCAGCGGCTGCGATCAATGCGGCGCCGCGCCGGCTGAAGGGAAAAATGCGCATTGGCGGCCAGGAGCATTTCTATCTCGAAGGCCATATCGCCTTGGCCATCCCTGGCGAGGACCACGACGTCACCATCTATTCCTCGACCCAGCACCCGAGTGAAATCCAGCACATGGTCAGCCATGCGCTCGGTGTTCCGAGCCACGCGGTGACGGTGGAAAT
The DNA here is from genome assembly GCF_040318745.1 of Mesorhizobium sp. M1027. NCBI lineage: Bacteria > Pseudomonadati > Pseudomonadota > Alphaproteobacteria > Hyphomicrobiales > Phyllobacteriaceae > Mesorhizobium > Mesorhizobium sp. M1027. The sequence goes on from NZ_JAMYMW010000018.1 coordinate 27,338, forward strand.
CCGCCGGATGGGCGGCGCTTTCGGCGGTAAGGAAACGCAAGGCAATCAGTTTGCGGCATTGGCCGCTATCGCCGCGAAGAAACATCATCGGGCCGTGAAAATCCGGCCCGACCGCGACGACGACATGATCGCCACCGGCAAACGCCACGATTTCCTCGTCGACTACGAGATCGGCTTCGACGACGAGGGCAATATTCTGGGCGTAGATTTCATGTTCGCGGCGCGCTGCGGCTTCTCGGCCGACCTCTCCGGCCCGGTCACCGACCGCGCGCTGTTCCATTGCGACAACACCTATTTCTGGCCGGCGGTGCACGCGCAATCGGCGCCGCTTTACACCAATACGGTATCCAACACCGCCTTTCGCGGCTTCGGCGGCCCGCAAGGTATGGTCGGCGCCGAGCGCGTCATCGACGAAGTCGCGTTTGCCGTCGGCAAGGACCCGCTCGAAATCCGCAAGAAGAACTTCTACGGCACCTCAGACCGCAACATCACGCCCTACCACCAGACGGTCGAGGACAACATCATCCACCGCATAGTCGCCCAGCTGGAGGCGAGTTCCAACTATGCGAGGCGCCGCCGCACCATCGATGCTTTCAATGCCAATAGCCGCTTCATCAAGCGCGGACTGGCGCTGACGCCGGTCAAGTTCGGCATCTCGTTCACCGCCACCCATTACAACCAGGCCGGCGCGCTGGTGCATGTCTATACCGACGGTTCGGTGCATCTGAACCACGGCGGCACCGAGATGGGGCAGGGCCTCTATGTCAAGGTGGCGCAGGTTGTGGCGGAAGAGTTCCAGATCGACCTCGATCAGGTCAAGATCACCGCGACGACGACCGGCAAGGTGCCGAATACCTCGGCCACCGCCGCGTCTTCCGGCTCCGATCTCAACGGCATGGCGGCGCAGAATGCCGCCCGCCAGATCAAGGACCGGTTGACCAATTTTGCCGTCGAGAGATATCAGGTGCCGCGCGACCAGGTACTGTTCCTGCCCAACCGCGTGCGCATCGGCAACCAGGAGATCGCCTTCGCCGATCTCGTCAGGCAGGCCTATATGGCGCGCATCCAGCTTTCGGCGGCGGGTTTCTACAAGACGCCGAAAATCCATTGGGACCGCGACAAGGGCGAGGGCCGGCCCTTCTACTATTTCGCCTATGGCGCCGCGTGCTCGGAAGTCTCTGTCGACACGCTGACCGGCGAATATATCGTCGAGCGCACCGACATCCTGCACGAAACCGGCCGCTCGCTGAACCGCGCCATCGACCTCGGCCAGATCGAGGGCGGCTTCATCCAGGGCATGGGCTGGCTGACAACGGAGGAACTGTGGTGGGACGACAAGGGGCGGCTGCGCACCCATGCGCCATCGACCTACAAGATCCCGCTCGCGTCGGACCGGCCGAAGATTTTTAATGTGACTTTGGCCGACTGGGCGCAAGCAGGCGAGCCGACGGTGTACCGCTCCAAGGCGGTCGGCGAGCCGCCCTTTCCGCTCGCAATGTCGGTGCTGCATGCGCTGTCGGACGCAGTGGCGAGCGTTGCCGGCCACAAGATCTGCCCACGCCTCGACCCGCCGGCCACGCCGGAGCGTGTGCTGATGGCGATCGAACGGCTGAAGCGGGAAGCCAAGACCGGCGCTTGAATCCCGGAAAACGTGCAATTCAGGCCGAAAAACTCTATATTTCCCGATAGGGAACACGAAATGATGAACGCGAAAGTGCAGAGCCTGAAAGCCTTTCTTGCCGGCGCCGGCCGGGTCGCCTTAGTTGAGGTGGCCGGGACAAAAGGTTCGACGCCGCGCGAGACAGGTGCCTTCATGCTCGTCTCAGGATCGGCCACTTTCGGCACGATCGGCGGCGGCCAGCTCGAATACATGGCGATCGACAAAGCGCGGCAGATGCTTTTCTCCCCCCTTGAGGGGGAGATGGCCGCGGAGCGGCCAGAGGGGGTCGTCTCAGAAGGCACCGCCGGTGCGTCGAGCACTGCCGCGGCGACCCCATCCGGCGGCTTCGCCGCCACCCTCCCCTCAAGGGGGAGGGATACCCTCGACATCGCGCTCGGCCCGGAGATCGGGCAGTGCTGCGGCGGCAGGGTCGAGCTGCTGATCCAGCTGGTCGACCCCGCGCTTGAAGCCAAGCTGGTTGCGGCGGCGGAAGCCGAGGAAGCGCAGCTACCGCATGTCTACATCCTCGGCGGCGGCCATGTCGGCCAAGCGCTGGCCTCGGCGATGGCCTTGCTGCCGGTGCATATCGTCGTTGTCGAGACGCGAGCCGAGGCGCTCAAAGGCATGCCGGAAGCAGTCGAAACCAAGCTGACGCCGATGCCTGAGGCGATGGTGCGCGAAGCCCCGGCTGGATCGGCCTTCGTCGTCCTCACCCATGACCATGCGCTGGACTTCCTGATCGTTGCCGAGGCTCTGAAACGCCGGGATGCCGCCTATGTCGGCATGATCGGCTCCAGAACCAAGAAGGCGACGTTCCGGAACTGGTTCCTGAAATCGGCGGACGGAAGCGAGGCGGAATTTGCCCGCCTCGTCTCGCCGATCGGCGGCGATGCCGTTAAGGACAAGCGCCCGCAGGTGATCGCCGCACTCGCCGTAGCCGAGATTATGACGGCGTTGGCCGGCCATGCGGCGGCACCGTCCGCTCAGTCCAAAGCCCCTCGCCGCAAGGCGATGGCCGGCTGACGTTTTGGCTATTCCTTCTCCTGCGTGTGCGCCTCAAGGAACCACAGCAATTTGTCGAGCGAGCGTGAATAGGCGGTGAAGATGTCGGCGGTGTCGGCATCGCCCGCGCCAGCCGCCTCGTCGATCGCCGCGCGTGCCCGCTTGGCGGTTGCGGCATAGCGGTCGATCAGCGCCGCCAGATGATCCCGGGTCTTGTGGATGTCGGTCGGATAGGCCTCGAGCATAGTCGCCTTCGACACCTCTTGCGATGTGCCGAGCGCCGTCCCGCCGAGTTGTACGGCGCGCTCGGCGATGGTGTCGACATGGCCGTCGATCTCCTCGCGGAACGTGTCGAGCATCTCGTGGATGGCGATGAATTGCGGTCCCTTGACGTTCCAGTGCGCCTGCTTGGTGATCAAGGCCAGATCGATGGCGTCGGCGAGGCGGGCATTGAGAAGATCGATACACTCTTTCTTGGCATTGGATTGCAGGTCGTTGCGGGTGGCGATGGCATCCATGATCGGCTCCTGTGGCGGTTGCGTCCGCTTGGTTTTAAAAGGGCGAAGTTTGTGGAAGGTCAATCGAACATGCGCGCAGACGCCCTCATCGCCGCGCGGCACAGCATGCCAAACGGCGATCTCCGACTTTCGTTCCGCTCGTCGTTTACGCCGGCCTTTTCAAGCCCAGATGGTCGCGCAGCGTGCTGCCTTCATAATCCGTACGGAACAGCCCGCGCCGCTGCAGCTCCGGCACGACTAGTGTGGCGAAGGCATCGAGTTGGCCGGGAAAATAGGATGGCATGACGTTGAAACCGTCTGCCGCGCCGCCCTCGAAGCGTGCCTCGAGCTCGTCGGCGATCTGGGCGGGCGCTCCGACGACGCGCCAATGGCCGCGCGCGCCGGCGAAATGACGGGCAAGCTGGCGAATGGACAGCTTGTCGCGGCGTGATTGCTCGATGACGAGCGCCTGCCGGCTCTGCATGCCTTCGCTGGCCGGCAGCTCGGGCAGCGGTCCGTCGATGGGATAGCGCGCGAGATCGGATATGCTGAGATAGCTGGAAAGCAGCGCGACACCGACATCGTCCGGTATCAGCTCCTGCAGTTCATCATGTTTCGCCCGGGCTTCCGCTTCGCTTGCCGCGACGACCGGCGCGATGCCGGGCATGATCTTGACGTCCTCCGGCTCGCGCCCATGAGCCGCCAGCCGTCCCTTGAGGTCGTCGTAGAAGGCCTTTGCCTCCTCGAATGTTTGCGCCGCAGTGAACACCACATCGGCGGTCCGGGCGGCGAGATCGCGGCCCTCATCCGACGCTCCCGCCTGGACCATAACCGGTGCACCTTGTGGCGAGCGCGGCAGATCGAGCGGGTCACGCGCCGAAAAACTTCTGCCTTCGTGTCCACCCTGGCCTTGCCAAAGGCCAGCAACCACGGCAGCGAATTCGCGCGCGCGTTCGTAGCGGTCCGCATGTGGGCGCAGTCCGGTCGAGCCGAAATTGGCGGCCTCGATCTGGCTGGCCGAAGTGACAAGGTTCCAGCCGGCTCGGCCGCCGCTCAGATGGTCGAGCGACAGGAAGGTTCGCGCCAGCCCGTAAGGCTCGTTATAGCTCGTCGACGCCGTTGAGACGAGGCCGATGCGCTCCGTCTGCACCGCGAGCGCCGCAAGCAGGCTGATCGGCTCGAAGCCGATCGAGCGCGACGTTTGGCTGGCGATGTTGACATTGGCCTCGCGCACGCCGGCGGCGTCCTCGCAGAAGATCATGTCGAACTTTGCTGCTTCCGCCGTCCGCGCCAGCTGGATGTAATGATCGATGTCGATGCCGGCCGTGACATGCGCCTGCGGATGGCGCCAGGCGGCGATGTGGTGGCCTGTCGCCCACAGGAAGGCGCCGAGCTTCATCTGGCCCCGACCGGCGCTCATTGCCGATTCTCCCCTGCAAGCCCGAGATGGGCGCGCAAAGTCGCCGCGCTGTAGCCGGACCGGACAAGGCCCCGGCGGCGAAGCTCCGGCAGCACGAGACCGACGAAATCGTCGAGCGCCGATGTGAACGGCATGGCGATGTTGAAACCGTCGCAGGCTTTCGAGCGAAAGCGCTCTTCGAGCCTGTCCGCAAACAGGTCCGGCGCGGCGGTTGTTTCGGCGCTGCCGGTAACGTTCATCAGCACTTTCAGCGCCTCCGGCCTGCGCCCGAAAGTAAGCGCACGGCGCTTCAGATCGCCCGACTTGGCCGGCTCGATCGATGGCTCATCCAGCAGGACGACATCGGCGGTGCGGGCGGCAATATCCATGGCGGGCTCGGACAGGCCGGACATGACCAGCACCGGCGTGTCCTGCGGCGACCGCGCTACGTTGAGCGGCCCGCGCACGGAAAAATATTCCCCCTTGTGGTCGAGAAGGTGCATCTTCTCGGGATCGAAGAAGCGGCCGCCAACTTTGTCGAACAGCAGCGCGTCTGCGTCCCAGCCTTTCCATAAGCCTCGCACGATGCCGATGAATTCCTCTGCGCGCAGGCGGAAATCGTCGCCGGAAAACCCTTCCGGCCGGCTGAAATTGGCCGCCTCGCGCGGTTCGGACGTCATGCTCGCGTTCCAGCCGGCGCGACCATGGCTGATAATATCGAGCGAGGCGAAACGACGCGCGAGATTGTAGGGCTGGTGGGCGACCGTCGACGCTGCCGCGACGAGGCCGATCCTGCTTGTCACCGTAGCCAGCGCTGCCAGCAAGGTCGTCGCTTCGAAGCGCATTTGCCGGTTCGGCCCACTTGCAACCGGCGCGGAATCGCTGAGCAACACCATGTCCAGGCCGGCCGCTTCGGCTTGTTGCACGAACCGCGCCAGCAGACTGAAGTCCGGGCCGGCGCCGGGCGGATGGGAAGGGGCGGCTTCCGGAGACAGTGAAACGGCGAGACACATTGTGGCGCCGTCGGCCATCGCTTTTCCCTGTTGAGCGAGATTCCTTGGGAATTATCTCGTCGGCCGGACGGAAAGCAACCGGCCAGCCGGCGATCATTTGCCGGCCAGAATATCCCGGATCAGCCGCTGGCAGCGCTCGGCCATGAAATCGAGCAGCAGCCGCACCTTCGGATCCTGCAGCTTTTTGTGTGGATAGACGGCGGCAAACTGCACCGGCGTCGGCGGCGTGTTGCTCAGGATCACCTTCAGCCGCTGGTCGCGGATAAACGGCTCGACCTCGAAGCGCGGTTTGTTGATGATGCCGCGGCCGGACAGCGCCCAGCCGGTCAGCACGTCGCCATCATCAGTATCGTAAGGGCCGTGCACCTCGAACTTTTGCGGGCCGTTCGGCGTCTGCAGCGTCCAGACATATTCACGCGCGCCGGAATAGCGCAGCATCAGGCAATCGTGCTTCTTGCCGATCAGTTCCTGCGGCTCTCTCGGTTCGCCGCGCGCCTCCAGATATTGTGGGGCCGCCACCAGCACGCGCTCGCATTCCATGATGCCGCGCATCCTCAGGCTGGAATCCTCGATGATGCCCAGCCGGAACGCAACGTCGATGCCTTCTTTCATGATGTCGACATTGTGGTCGGAAAGCCGGAGCCGCACCTCGATATCGGGGTACCTGTCGTGGAAATCCGGAATGCCCGATGCCACCAGCCGCCGCCCGAGGCCGAGCGGCGCTGTCACCTTTATGGTGCCGCGCGGCTGGCCGGATAACGCGCTGACTGCCGCTTCCGCCTCGGTGACCGCATCCAGTACCTGCTTGGCGCCGGAGTAGAACACCGCGCCGTGCTCGGTCGGCATCAATTGCCGCGTTGTGCGGTTGAACAGCCTGACGCCAAGATGCTTCTCGAGCTCCTTGATCCGGTTGGAAGCGACCGCCGGCGAAATGCGCATGTCGCGCCCAGCCGCCGACAAATTGCCGAGCTCGACGACACGGACGAAAACGGCGATGTTATCGAGATAGGCCATGCGGCTTTCGTGGCTCTCATGTGGCTGCGTATGATCAGCCTAGTATTTTCCAATTTTTTTTGAAAGTCATCGTGCGTCTCGGGCCTTTCCGTTTGCGCTCCAACCCGTAAAGTCAGCCGATCGGCAGGGACGATTTTTCATGATGGATTTCGCGATATTCTGGGATTGGCTGAGTTTCGCCGTGCGCTGGCTGCACGTCGTCACCGGCATCGCCTGGATTGGATCGTCCTTTTATTTCGTCGCGCTCGACCTCGGGCTGCGCCAGCGTCCGGGCATGCCTGCCGGAGCCTTCGGCGAGGAATGGCAGGTGCATGGCGGCGGCTTCTACCACGTGCAGAAATATCTGGTGGCGCCGGCCGAAATGCCCGAGCACCTGACCTGGTTCAAATGGGAATCCTACGCCACCTGGCTGTCGGGCTTCGCCATGCTGTGCGTCGTCTACTATGCCGGGGCGGACCTGTTCCTGATCGATCCGAATGTGCTCGCCATGTCGGTGCCTGCAGGCATCTTGCTGTCGCTGGCGACGATCGGCGTCGGCTGGGTGGTCTACGATCTCTTATGCCGTTCGCCGCTCGGCAACAGCGACACCGGACTGATGGTGGTGCTGTATGGGGTGCTGGTGTTCATCGCCTGGGGGCTGACCCACCTGTTCACCGGCCGCGCCGCTTTCCTGCATCTCGGCGCAATCACCGCGACGATCATGTCGGCCAACGTTTTCATGGTCATCATCCCCAACCAGAAGATCGTCGTCGCCGACCTGATCGCCGGCCGTAAGCCCGATCCGAAATACGGCAAGATCGCCAAACAGCGCTCGCTGCACAACAACTACCTGACGCTGCCGGTTTTGTTCCTGATGCTGTCGAACCATTATCCGCTGGCGTTCGGCACAGAGTTCAACTGGGTCATTGCCTCGCTGGTGTTCATCATAGGCGTGCTGATCCGGCACTATTTCAACACCAGGCATGCGCGCAAAGGCAATCCGACCTGGACCTGGCTGGCCGCCGCCGTCCTGTTCGTCGTCATCATCTGGCTGTCGACGGCGCCGAAGCTGCTGACCGGCGAGGTCAAAACGTCCTCGGCGGCACAGGTCTACGTCGCCTCGGCGCATTTTCCCGCCGTGCGTGATACGGTGCTTGGCCGCTGTTCGATGTGCCATGCGGCGGAGCCGTCCTACGAGGGCATTTACCACGCGCCCAAGGGCGTGATGCTCGATACCGATGCCGGTATCGCCGAGCACGCCGGCGAGATCTACCTGCAGGCCGGACGCAGCCACGCCATGCCGCCCGCCAACGTCACCCAGATCACCGACAAGGAACGGGCACTGCTGGTAGCCTGGTTCGAAGGCGCGGGGAAATAGCATGACCAGCACGCTCCTGCGCGGCCGCACGCTGTCGTTTTTGCGCTGGCCAGAAACTATCGACGACCATTCCGCCTGGCGCTACGAGCAAGATGGCGGCCTACTGATGCGCGACGGAAGGATCGTTGCCGCTGGCGCCTATACCGAGGTCGAGAGAAAGGCGGGCGAGGGAACAAAAAGGATCGACCATAGGCCACATCTGCTGCTGCCCGGGTTCATCGATGCGCACGCGCATTTTCCGCAGATGCAGGTCATCGCTTCCTTCGGCGCCGAGCTGCTCGACTGGCTGAACACCTACACCTTTCCGGAAGAGACCAAATTCCAGAACGCCCAGCATGGCCGCCGTATCGCCAGGCTGTTCCTGGATGAAGTGTTGCGCCACGGCACGACGACTGTCGCAGCCTATTGCTCGGTGCACAAGGAATCTGCCGAAGCGTTCTTTGCCGAGTCGCATGACCGCAACATGCTCAACATCGCCGGCAAGGTGATGATGGACCGCAACGCGCCGGAAGGCGTGCTCGACACACCGCAATCGGGTTATGACGACAGCAAGGCGCTGATCGAGGAGTGGCACGGCAAGGGGCGCCAGCACTATGCCATCACCCCGCGCTTCGCCATCACCTCGTCGCCTGAGCAATTGGAGATGGCGGGCGCGCTCTGCCGCGAATATCCTGATCTGCACATGCAGACGCATTTGTCGGAAAACCATGCCGAGATCGCCTTCACGCAGCAGCTTCATCCGCAGGCGCGCGACTATACCGATGTCTATGAGCATTACGGGCTGCTCCGCCGCAGAAGCCTGTTCGGCCATTGCATCCATCTCTCGGAACGCGAGGCGGACGCACTTTCCGATAGCGGCTCGGTGGCGGTGTTCTGCCCGACCTCCAACCTGTTTCTCGGCTCGGGCCTTTTCGATTATCAGCGCTATCGCCGCCGCGAGAAGCCGCTTCGCATCGCCGCCGCCACCGATGTCGGCGGTGGCACCAACTATTCGATGCTGCGCACCATGGACGAGGGCTACAAGGTGATCGCGCTGAACGGCGAGAAGCTCAATCCGTTCCAGTCGTTCTGGCAATTGACCCGCGGCAATGCCGAGGCGCTGTCGCTTGCGGAAAAGATCGGCACCCTCGAGGAAGGCAGCGACGCAGATATCGTCGTGCTCGACGCCCGCGCCACGCCGGCGATGCGGCTGCGGGTGGAGACGGCGGACACGCTCGCCGAGGAATTGTTTCTGCTGCAGACGCTCGGCGACGACCGCGCCGTGCGCGAGGTCTATGTCGCCGGCCGCGCGGCCAAGACGGACATGGCGGTTTAGCTGTCGCATGCGACCGGCTTGACCGTGCGGCAGCCATCCGGCAAAGCGTGCGGCGAAGTTGACAGGGGAACGACATGGCCGTTGCGGACGACATCGCTCTGATCAAGAAACAGGAAGCCACGCTTGTCTTTTCGGGCTTCGATGAAGCCGTCGCTTTCGAGATCGGCTCGGCGATCCGCGACCGGGCTCTCAAGGAAAACCTGCCGATCATCGTCGATATCAGAACCTTCGACCGGCCGCTGTTCTATGCGGCGATGCCCGGCTCGAACGCTTCCAATCCGGATTGGGCGCGGCGCAAGATCAACGTGGTGCGGCGGTTCCTGAAAAGCACCTACCGCATGGTGCTGGAGCAGCAGCGCCCCGACCGCAGCTTCAAGCCAGGCGAGGGACTGGATATTGCCGACTACGTGCTGGCCGGCGGCGGCTTTCCCATCTCTGTCAAGGGCGCCGGCGTCATCGGCGTGATCGCCGTCTCCGGCCTGCCGGAGCGTGAGGACCATGGCGTGGTCGTCGATGCGCTGTGTGAGCATCTCCGCATCGACGCGCGCGAGCTGGCATTGCCGGCGGAAGCAAAATGACAGAGGTAGACCCCAAGTCCTTTCTCATTTCGATCTTCAACGCCGCCGTTGCCGCCGCCGATCCCCAGAGGACGATCAAGGATCATCTGCCGGCAAGGCCGAAGGGCCGCACGGTCGTCATCGGTGCAGGAAAAGGCTCGGCGCAGATGGCGGCGGCTTTCGAGAAAGTGTGGGACGGGCCGATCGAAGGGCTGGTCGTCACCCGCTACGGCTATGGCGCGACCTGCCGGCGCATCGAGATCATCGAGGCGGCGCATCCGGTGCCGGATGCCGCAGGGCTCGAAGCTTCCCGGCGGCTGCTCGAAAAAGTCCAGGGACTGACTGCGGACGACCTCGTCGTGGCGCTCATTTCGGGCGGCGGCTCGGCGCTGCTGCCGTCACCTGCCGAAGGCTTGACGCTGGCCGACGAGATCGCCGTCAGCGAGGCGCTGCTCGCCTCCGGCGCGCCGATCGCCGCGATGAACACCATCCGCAAACATCTTTCCACGATCAAGGGCGGCAGGCTGGCGGCCGCCGCATATCCAGCCAAGGTGGTCTCGCTGGTTGTTTCTGACATTCCGGGCGACGATCCGGCTCTGGTCGCTTCTGGTCCGACCGTACCGGACATAGGCAGTCGTAAGGACGCATTGGCGTCGATCGCTGCCTATGGCATGAACCTGCCGGCTTCGGTCATGGCGCATATCAATTCGCCGGCGGCCGATGCGCCACGACCGGACGACCCGCGTTTTATCCGCAACGAGGTGCATCTGATCGCTTCCGCCGGCGTCTCGCTGGAAGCCGCAGCGGCCGAAGCGAAGCGCCAAGGCATTCAGGCGGTCATTCTCTCCGATTCCATCGAGGGCGAGGCGCGTGAGGTCGGCGGCGTCCACGCCGCGATCGCGCGCGAAGTGGCGACGCGCAACCGGCCGTTTGCAAAACCGGTTCTGATCCTCTCCGGCGGCGAGACGACAGTGACCTTGCGCGCAAAAGGCAAAGGCGGCCGCAACTCAGAATTCCTGCTCACCTTCGCCATTGGCATCAGCGGCATGGTCAGCGTGCACGCACTGGCCGCCGACACTGACGGCATAGACGGTTCGGAAGACAATGCCGGCGCCTTCGCCGACGGCTCGACCGTGTCGCGGATGCGTAAGGCGGGCGTCGATGCCAAGGCCATGCTTGCCGGCAACAACGCCTGGACGGCATTCAATGCCGTAGACGACCTTTTCGTATCCGGTCCGACCGGCACAAACGTCAACGATTTCCGGGCGATATTGATCAAATAGCTCAGGCGGCCATCAGCTTTTTCACCGCTCTCATATCCTGCAGGAACCGGTCGCGTTCTGCCTGCTTATCCGCCGGCTCGCGAATGCGCAGGATGAAGGACGGGTGGATGGTGACGAAGACACGCAAGCCATCGTCGCGCTCCACCACCGCCCCGCGCATCTTCATGATCGGCACCACCTTGCCGAGCAGCGCCTGCGCCGCCGTTGCGCCGAGCGCAACCGCCAGATTGGGCTTGATCAGATCGATCTCCTTGTCGAGCCACCAGCGGCAAGCCTGCACCTCGCCGGCGTTGGGCTTCGAGTGGATGCGCCGCTTGCCGCGCGGCTCGAACTTGAAATGCTTGACCGCGTTGGTGACGTAGACTTTCAGCCGATCGACGCCCGCATCGTCCAGGATCGCGTCGAACACCTTGCCGGCCGGACCGACGAAAGGCTTGCCCGCCAGATCCTCCTGGTCGCCCGGCTGTTCGCCGACGAAGATCACCTTGGCTTTATCAGGGCCTTCACCGAACACGGTCTGCGTGGCGTCGTGCCATAGGGGACAGCGGCGGCAGATTTTGGCCGTTTCGCGCAGTTCAGGAATCGTTCTGGCGTCGATTTCTGTCGTTTCCGGAGACTTGCTTGCAGGCAAGCTTCTTGCCTGCACCTTGGCATGGTGCGGCGTCGGGGTTGTCTGCATCCTGGCGATCATGACTAAGGCGGCCTTGTTCGCTCCTGCAATCAGATACGCAATGAGAAAAGCCCGCCGAAGGTTCCGCTGAAATTATTCAGCATGCGCCTTCGACGGCGGATGGCCGACGATGTGATGCCCTACACCTCGTGCAGATAGAGGTGATAATCCAGTTCGCTGACCGTGCGCGCCACGCGCAGATATTCCGATTGCTTGATCGCCACGAACGTCCGGTGCAGGTCTTCGCCCAATGCGCCCTTGAGGAAGCTCGACGCCCTTGCGGCCTCGATCGCGGCACGCCAGTCGACCGGCATCGTCGTGCGCGTGACGGCCGATTCGTAGCCATTGCCCGTGGTTTCGGGACCGGGGTCGAGGCCTTCGTCAAGGCCTTTGACGATGCCTGCCAGCACCGTTGCTGCCACCAGATAAGGATTCGCGTCGACGCCCGACGGCCGGTGCTCGATGCGCCGATTTTTTGCGTCGCCGGCCGGCACACGCAGTGCCACCGAACGGTTGTTGACGCCCCAGGTCGGCGCCACCGGCGCATAGGATTGCGAGACGAAGCGCCGCCACGAGTTGGCATGCGGCGCGAAGACCAGCATCGATTCCGCCATCGTCTGGATCAGTCCGCCGAGGCCGCGCAGCAGCGGCAGCGACCAGCTTTCACCGCCGGTTTCGGCAAAGACATTCTTGCCGGCATCGTCCAGCAGCGAGACATGAAAATGCATGCCCGAGCCGGCATATTTCTCGATCGGCTTGGCCATGAAGCAAGCGGTGACACCATGACGGCGCGCCTGCGCCCGCACCAGACGCTTGAGCATGACGAGATCGTCAGCCGCCCGCATCACATCCTTGCGGTAGTTGAGCGTCAATTCGTACTGGCCCGGCGCATATTCGGAAATGACCGTCTCGGCCGGGATGCCTTGCACCTTGGCTGCAGCATAGATGTCGGAAAACAGCGGCTCCATGCCGTGCAGATGATCGACGGAATAGACCTCCGTCTTGGCCGAGCGGCGTCCGTCGAGCACCGCGTGCGCCGGCTGCACCTTGCCTTCGGCATCGCGCTCGTTGGCGAGCAGGAAGAATTCGAGTTCGAAGGCGCCGGCCGGATGCAGGCCCTTGGCCGCGAGGATCTCCACCTGGCGGGCGAGCGCCAGCCGCGGGTCGGACGACATCGGCTGACCGTCGAGATGGTACATCGCCATCAGCACCTGGCCGCGCGGCGGCTGGGTGCCGAACAGCGGCACCAGCGTGCCAGGGATCGGCCATGCCCGGAGATCGCCGTCGCCAGTCGTCCAGATCAGCCCGGTCTCGTGCACGTCCTCGCCGGTGATATCGAGGCCGAGGATCGAGATCGGCATGTGCCGGCCGTTCTCGAAGATGCTCATCAGTTCGTGCCGGCGCACGATCTTGCCGCGCCCGACACCGTTGGCGTCGGTCAGCACGATATCGAAGGCTTCGATCTCGGGATGGGCCTCGAGAAAGGCTCGCGCCTCTGCCGGCGTGGAACCCGAAGGTGACGTCACTATGGAACTCAAATCTGGCTTGCGTGCTTCTCTCATGTCGCAAGCTTGTCTCACGCCGTGAGCCTGGCCGCAACCGCCGCGAAGGCAGTGATCAGCCGGTTCACCTGGGCGGCGCTGGTCGCAGGAGAGATCAGCATCATGTTGTGGAAGGGTGCGATCAGCACGCCGCGATTGACCAGCGCGACATGGATTGCCGCTTCGAGTTCGGGCGCATGGGCTGCTTCCGCTTGGCCGCCATTCATCAGCGGGCCGGGCGCGCAGATGAACTCGACGCGGGCGCCGGCACGTGAGACATGCCAGGGCAGCCGGTAGCGGTCGATGACGGCGGTCAGTCCGGCGTCGAGCCGCCGCGCCAGACGATCCATATGGCCGTAGGCCTCGTCGGTCATCACCTCTTCCAATGTGGCGCGCATCGCCGCGAATTGCAGCGGATTGCCCGACAGTGTCGTCCCCATGCCTGAATAGCCCGGCTCCTTCACCCTGTTATAGGCGGCATAGCGGGTCGCGACGTCCTCGCTCATCCCCCACACACTGGCCGGCACACCGCCGGCGATCGGCTTGCCGAGCACGAACAGATCAGGCTCCAGCCCGAATTTCCTCGTATAGCCGCCGGGTCCGGTCGAGATGGTATGCGTCTCGTCGATTAGCAGCAGCGTGCCGGTCGCACGAGTAAGACGCCGCAACCCATCATGAAAGCCGGCTTCGGGCAGCACCATGCAGGAGTTGGTCAGCACCGGCTCGGTGATGACGCAGGCGACATCGTTGCCCCGGAGAGCCGCGTCGAGCGCCGGCAGATCGTTGAACTCGACGACATCAGTTGCCCGCGTCAGGTCGCGGAACTCGCCGGCCAATCCCGGCCGGTTGACCGGTCTGCCGTCGATCAGCCGCACCATCGTCTCGTCGACCGAGCCGTGATAGCAGCCGTTGAAGACCAGGATCTTCTCGCGGCCGGTGACGGCGCGGGCAATCCGCAGCGCAAAGCGGTTGGCGTCGGTCGCCGTCGTTGCGATCTGCCAGAAAGGCAGGCCGAAGCGCTGTTGCAGCAGCGGTCCGATGGCCAGTGCGTCTTCGCTGGGCAGCATATAGGTCAGGCCGCGTCCGGCCTGCCGGCGGATGGCGCGGGCGACCGGCGGCGGCGAATGGCCGAACATCGAGCCGGTGTCGCCAAGACAGAAATCGTCCAGTCGGTTGCCGTCGATGTCGGTGATCGTGGCGCCCCTGGCGCTGTCGACCAGAATCGGGAAAGGCGTCGGCCAGTCGTTCATCCAGTGCATCGGCACGCCGCCGAAGAAGCCGGGCAAGCCATTGCCGATTATGGCCATCGATTTCGGCCGCGCCTGGCGGAAGACTTCTGCCTCGGTCTCGTACAACTCGGCGATCCGGGCCGGGCCGATGCCGCCGATGGAAGTCTTTGCATGGTCGATGACGTTCATGGCGGCCCCTCTCAGTCGCAGTTTAGACAATCGGCATCCGCCACCGCAATTGGCCGGGCGGCTGCCCTGTATTGGGTCAGCGGTCATTTAAATGGAAACAGGCGCTTGACCGCGAGCCGCCTTCGGGCGCCAATGGTACTTCGGCCGGAGGGGACAAGATGGTGCGGGCGATCGTCTGCGCAGCAACGCTGCTGTCGTCGGTTGGTGCGGCTCTGGGGTCGGGCGGCATCTGGTGTTCCGCCGAGGATGCAGCCGTCAAATTTCAGGTCGGTGCCGGGGTCACCAGAGGCATGGGCGGGCCGACCTTCAATTTTAGCGGCGAGCTCGAAATTCTGGGCAGGCCGGCTGCCGACAGTCTGCGCAAGACGGTGTTCGGGGATCAGAACCTCACGCAATATTGGCTCGACAACAAGGAACTGCGGCTGCTCGTCTACCACGAACGGCAGGTCGAGAACGCCTACGGCTATGTCGAACTGGCGATCCTGACCAAGGCCAGCGACGAAGGCGTCTATGACGGCCGCTATTTGCTCTCAATCTATGATGTTACGGCTGATGCCGAAAAGGACGGCAAACCGGATGAATTGACCGGCAAAGTATCTTGCGGAGCCGAGTAAGTAACAGGCTACGCCGAAATATCGATGACGCCGCAGTCACCCGCGGCGCTGCCAAAGGCGACGCGGCGCTCTTGCCTGTCCCACATCATCGAGGTGACGGCGCCCTTGCCCGGCCGGCGCAACAGCACTTCCCTGGCGTCGGCGAAACGCACCGCCATCACCATGCCGTCATCATAACCGATAGCAACGACGTCCTGGCTCGGGTGACAGGCGACGGAGGTGACCATCGCATTGCCGCGCGTGCCGAGTTCCAGCGGCGCCTTGCCCATTGGCCCGTCCTTGCCCGAAAACGGCCAGACGATCGCCGCCGGCGCGCCGGAACTCGCCAGCCATTTGCCCTTGGCGCTCCACGACAGGCTTTTGACCTTGCCGGGGTAGCCGGACATCCGCATGTGCTTGCCGTCGGCGAGCTTCCAGCCATGCAGCGCGTTTTCCTGCATGGTGGTGACGACGAAGCCGCCGTCCGGAGAGAAGGTGATGCCGGTGTGGGCGCCGGCCCATTCAAGTTCGACCGGCTTGCCGTCGGCGGCCGGGAAATGCAGCGTCGCGCCATTGTAGCGGGCAACGCCGAAGCGCATGCCCTTGGGCGAGAAGGCCAGCCCCTCGACCGAGCGCGGATGCGAGAATTCCCTGGTTTTGCCGTCGGCAAAGCGCACAAAGGCAATCTTGCCCGAAGCATAGGCAACAGCGCCTTGCGGCCCGGCGGCGACGCTGGTGATCCATTTTTTGCCTGCGGTCGCCAATTCCGCGGTATTGCCGCCAGCGGTCACGCCAAAGATCCTGCCGTCCTCACCACCGGTGATCAGCCGGTCGTTCGCCGCATCATGGAAGGCGGCGAGCATTCCGTCATTGGCCTGCGCTGTCTTGTGGCCGTGGTCGAGCCGATGGATTGTGCCGTCAGCCAGCGCAAAGTGTGGCACGTCGCCGAGGAACACGGCGGCGAGGCAGTGGCCTTCGAGATCGAGCGGGGCGACTGTGGGCATGAGAGACAATTCCGTTCGAGATTTTTGCTGCCTCACCCTTAAGGGGTTGAGCTGCGCGTCTCAACCCGTGCTTCGGATCGTCGTGAGTAGAGAGCGCCAGCGTTGCGGCTGCCCCTCCTCCCACAAGGGGGAAAAGGAAGAAGGTAGCTAAATCAAGCGGCCTGGCAGGCCTCGAAGCTTGTCTTCAGCCGCTCGGCATCGAGTTCGCGTCCGATGAACACCAGCCGGCTCTCGTGTTTCTCGCCGTCCTTCCAGGCGCGCTGGTGGTCGCCCTCGATGATCATGTGCACGCCCTGGATGACATAGCGCTCGTCATCGCCTTTCAGCGCGATGATCCCTTTCAGCCGCAGGATGTTCGGGCCTTCCATCTGGGTGACCTTCTCGATCCACGGGAAGAACTTTTTCGGGTCCATCTCGCCACCGCGCAGCGACACCGACTGCACGGTCACGTCATGGATGTCGGAAGGGTGCGCATGATGATGGCCGTCATGATCGTGGTGATCATGGCCGTCGTGATCATGGGGGTGGTCATGATCATGATCATGATGGTCGTGATCGTCATGCGCCTCGAGGAAGTGCGGATCGTTCTCCAGCGCCCGGGACAGGTCGAAGGCACCGCGATCCAGCACCTCGGACAGCGCCACGCTGGCGCGCGTGGTGCGATGGATGCGTGCCGCCGGGTTGATGGCGCGGATCGTTGCCTCCACCTTGCTCAGCTCTTCGGGGGTGACGAGATCGGTCTTGTTGAGCACGACGACATCGGCAAAGGCGATCTGGTCCTCGGCCTCGCGGGAATCCTTGAGGCGCAGCGGCAAGTGCTTGGCGTCGACCAGCGCCACCACCGCATCGAGCCTGGTCTTGGAACGCACGTCGTCGTCCATGAAGAAGGTTTGCGCTACCGGCACGGGATCGGCGAGGCCGGTCGTCTCGACGACGATAGCGTCGAAGCGGCCGGGCCGGCGCATCAGGCCTTCGACGACGCGGATCAGGTCGCCGCGCACGGTGCAGCAGACGCAGCCATTGTTCATCTCGTAGATTTCCTCGTCGGATTCCACGATCAGCTCGTTGTCGATGCCGATCTCGCCGAATTCATTGACGATGACCGCGTAGCGCTTGCCATGGTTTTCCGAAAGGATGCGGTTCAGCAGTGTCGTCTTGCCGGCGCCAAGATAGCCGGTGAGGACGGTTACGGGGATCTGCGTCTGTGCGTCGCTCATATTGTGCCTCGAATAGGGATTGTCGGCTCCATATAGGATGTGTGCTCGGCTTTTGCACGAGCCAAACCGGTGGACCAAAGAGAGGCTGGTATTGCCGAACTTTCCTCACATTGCCGAACTTTCATTGGCGCGGGTTGGCGGTGGGCTTAGACAGGCAAAGGTCATTCACGAGGGCTGTTCGCATTGAAGAGACGCCAGATGTCCGACAAGTCCTTGCCACTAAGCCGCCGGCAGGCGCTCCGTCTCGTTGCGGTTACCGCTGGCGGCATATTCCTGCCCGCCGGTGCAAGGGCCGGGAAGGTCTCGCCCTATACCGGGCTTGCCTTGTTCGAAGCCGGTGCCGGCGTCTGCGCCATCACGCCCGAGGTCACCGAAGGGCCGTTCTATTTCGACCCGAAGCTCGAACGCGCCGATATCACCGAGGGCAAGAAGGGCATCGCCCTCAATGTGCGGCTGCAAATCGTCGACGCCGCCTGCCGGCCGCTTCCCGGCGCACGCGTCGACATCTGGCATTGCGACGCCCAGGGCGCCTATTCCGGCTATCCCGGACAGGGCGACGGGCAGGATATCGACACGTCCGGCCAGAGTTTTCTGCGGGGCTGGCAGAGAACCGATGAAAGCGGCATCGCTTCTTTCGCCACCATCTATCCCGGCTGGTATCGCGGCCGCACCACCCACATCCATTTCAAGATTTTCCCTGACGACCGCTCCGTAATGACCGGCCAGATGTTCTTCCCCGACAGCCTCAGCGAGCAGATATTCGCCACCGTCGCGCCCTATAAAGATCGCCCGGGCAAACGCGATACATCGAACGCGCGGGACGGCATTGCGCGGCAGGCCGGGCTGCTGTCGCAGGCAGCGCTGCGGGAAATGGCGGACGCCTTTCAGGCCTTGATGGCGGTCGCGGAGAAGGCCGGTTGAGAACGCCTCGTCATGTCCCATCCAGCCCTTCCAGAAAGTCGTTTGTCATCTAACTGAAATAAACATCTGGCATTAGCCACGGCGAACACCGCGATGCTTGCCGGCAAAGCTATTTTCCGAGCCGGAATGTTTTCGATGGTCATTGCCAACCGGCGGCCTGCTTCTATGCTGTCCGCTCCGGTTCGGCCGAGGAGGGATGAGCATGGCCAAGGCGGACAAGACTGCAACAATGAGCCGGCTGCATTCGGCGGCGCGGCTGGCGCGCACGGCGCTCGCCGCCCGGCTTCTGGCGCATGGTTTCTATGCCGGCCAGGACCAGATCATGCTGGCGCTCGACCGCGAGGATGGGCAGACGCCCGGCAACCTTGCCGGCCGCCTCGGCGTGCGTCCGCCGACCATCACCAAGACCATCAACCGGCTGCAGGCGCAGGGTTTTCTGGAGAAGCGCGCCTCCTCCGCCGATGCCCGCCAGGCGCATATTTTCCTCACCGACACCGGCCGCGAAATCATCCACGCCATCGAGAAGTCGGTGAAGAAGACCGAAAAGCAGGCATTGAAGGGTCTCGACAAGAAGGATCAGAAAGCGCTGTTCAAGCTGCTTGCCCGCGTCGAGGCGAACCTGTCGAACGGCGAAATGGTGCTCCCGGACGACGAACTGGATATCGAAGACAAGATGCTTGAATAGCTCACGCGTTCGCCGCTGACGGCCGCCGCGTCAGTGCCGACCAACGTCCCGGTGTGACGCCGAACGCCTTCTTGAAATGGCGATTGAAATGGCTTTGATCACTGAAGCCGGCTGCGATGGCGATTTGCGCCAGCGGCTCGTCGGCTTCGATCATCCGACGGGCTCGCTGAAGCCGGCGCATCAACAGGAACCGGTGCGGGCTGGTCGAGAAGGTCGCGCGAAAATGCCGCGACAGGGCATAACGATCCAATCCGGTTATCGCCTCCAATTCGTCTGAACGTACAATCCGCGCGAGATTTTCCTCCAGATAGTCGCGCGCCAGGCTGGCGGCGCGCCACGCCGTTTTCGCTACCGGTTTCGCCGGCTGACCGGCGTGCCGGGCCAGGCTTTGCATAAGCTGCGTCATGAAATCGACGACAAACAGCTCGTCCAGTTGCTGATCCAGCGGCCCGAGCGCCGAAAGCAGCGTCGCGCGGAGATCGCGGTCTGTCACAACGGCATTCCTGACGAACGGCAGTGATCCGCCGCCGAGACAATCGAGCATCAGAGACGGCTCCAAATAGAGCATTCTGTATCGCAAGCCGTCTTCGGTACCGGCACCGCCATCGTGCAGTTCGTCGGGATGAAGGATAATGATCTGGCCAGGCAAGCTCTGATGCATTTGGCCGCGATAGCGGAAGCGCTGCACGCCATAAAGCGTCACCCCGATCGCATAGGTGTCGTGGCGATGGAGATCGAAGGCGTTGCCGTGGAACCGGGCCTCGATGCGTTCCATGCCGGCAGCACGGGGTGCCGGTACGATGCAGTTTTCGGCTGCATCCACGCACAAACGTCCAAGACCCTGAAAGGCTTCCCCGTCTAGACCGTGCGGCATCGCTTTTCTCGCAGCCTCGGATTGGCCCCTTTCGGATTGGAAACTGTCGCATGTTCGATACGAAATTTGCAATCGTGCTCAAGGATGATCTTCCCGTCTGGCAAAAGCTCAATGTCACCGCCTTTCTGACCAGCGGCATCGTCGCGCAATTTCCCGACATTATCGGCGACCCCTACCGTGATCGCGCCGGCAACATCTACAACCCGCTGTCGATCCAGCCGGTCATCGTGCTTTCGGCGGACGGCCAGACGCTCGGCGCGATCCAGCGGCGGGCGCTGGAGCGTGGTGTGACGGTATCGCTCTATGTCGAGGAAATGTTTTCGACTGGTTATGATCTGGCCAACCGTGCCGTCTTTGCCGAGTTTGCGCCGGAGGACGCCAAGGTGGTCGGCATCGCGCTTCGCGCCGAAAAGAAACTCGTCGACAGGATCACCAAGGGTGCCCGCATGCACGCTTGACTCGTCGGCCACCAGCAACAAAACCTTAGCCTGTCGTTGTGCCAGCCTCTTTTGGCTTGCCCGCAGGCGACAATTCCCGCATGGGTGAAGGACTGCCTTGCTTCCCGTCCGGCCTGAAATTGAATGCTTCCCCAAGACATGACGAAAGCGCGACATCGCCGGCGGCGATCCTGTGCATGCTTTCCGTCTATGTGTTTTTCACCTTCCTCGACACCAGCAGCAAGTACCTTGTCCTGGCCGGCGTCTCGGCGCTGATCGTCGCGTGGACCCGCTTCGCGGTCCATGTGCTGATCGTCGGCGTTTTTCTGCGCGGATGGCGTGAGCCGCTGCGCTTTCGTCCCGCCAACCTGCCGGCGCACATCACGCGCGGTCTGCTCCTGTTCGGATCGACGATGTTCAACATTCTGGCGCTGCGGACGCTGCAACTGGCGGAAACCACCTCGATCTACTTCTTCGGCCCGATGGTGATCACCGCGCTTGCCGGTCCGTTGCTCGGCGAATGGGCCGGCTGGCGGCGCTGGCTGGCGATCATGAGCGGCTTTATCGGCGTCCTCGTCATCACCCGGCCGGGCGTCGGCCTTTTTGGCGTCGGCCATCTCTTTGCGCTCGGCTCGATGCTGTCGAACAGTTTCTACGTCATCATGACGCGCCGCATGTCGGCTACGGAAACCTCCGAAAGCCTCATCCTGTTTTCGGCGCTGGCGCCGGCCGTGCTGCTTTTGCCGACACTGCCGTTTTCGCCTTCGCTGCCGCAGGATGGCTGGCACTGGTTCATATTGCTGATGCTTGGCGTCTTCGGCGCCATCGGTCATTGGCTTCTTGTGCAGGCCTATCGCCTTGCCACCACCACGGCCCTGGCTCCCTATCCCTATTCGCAGATGATCTGGATGATCATCTCCGGCCTGATCGTCTTCAACCAGTTTCCCGATGGCTGGACGCTGGTCGGTGCCACAGTCATCGTCGCCAGCGGCCTCTACATCGTTCACCGTGAGCACCGGCTTCGTTTGCGTAACCGCGCGACGCTGGACGCGGAGGCGGAAGCGCTGGCAAAAAAACTTTGATTTGCTCGGAATCGATGGCATAAGAGCCGGCCTTTAAACAGTTTAAATTGCTTCGGGAGCGCAGGGCGCTGGCACAGAAGATCAAGCTTTCGACCATCGCGGATGCGCTCGGCGTGTCCACGGCCACGGTCTCGCTGGCCTTGCGCGACAGCCCGCTGGTCGCCGGCGGCACCCGCGACCGCATCAAGGAACATGCCCGCGCCATCGGCTATATCTACAACCGCCGCGCCGCCAGCCTGCGCACCTCGCGCTCGGGCATAGTCGGCGTTGTCGTCCACGACATCATGAACCCGTTCTTTGCCGAGATATTGCGTTCGATAGAGAGCGAGCTCGACCGCAGCCGGCAAACCTTCATCCTGTCGAACCACTACGACCAGCTCGAGAAACAACGCACTTTCATCGACACGCTTCTGCAGCTCGGCGCTGACGGGGTCATCATGTCGCCGGCCATCGGCACGCCGCCCGAAGACATAATCATGGCCGAGGAGAACGGTCTCCCGGCAGTGCTGATTGCACGCACCGTCGAAGGTGCCGACGTGCCGGTGTTTCGCGGCGACGATGCCTATGGCACCGGGCTTGCCACCAACCATCTGATCTCGCTTGGCCACAAGCGCATCGCAATGATCGGCGGTACCGATCAGACGTCGACCGGCCGCGACCGCTATCAGGGATATGTCAACGCCATGGAGGCGGCGGGGCTTGAGGTCAGGCCGTCCTGGCGCATCGCCGGCCCGCGCACCAAGCAGGCCGGCTTCGAGGCTGCCGGGCAGTTCCTGGCGCTAAAGGACAGGCCGACCGCGGCCTGCTGCTGGAATGACCTCGTCGCCATCGGCCTGATGAACGGCATTGCCCGCGCTGGTCTGGTGCCGGGCATCGACATTTCGGTCACGGGCTATGACGACCTCGAGGAGGCGGCGATCGCGACGCCGGCGCTAACCACGGTCTGGAACGGCCAGCGTGAGGTTGGCCGCCGCGCTGCCAGCGCGCTGCTCGACAAACTCAACGGACAGACGGTGCGGCCGTCGCAGGAACTGATCAAGCCGGAACTGCATGTGCGCCAGTCGACCGGCAAACCGGTGGAACGTGCATGACAAAAACCGACCAGCAAGCTGTTACCATTCTGGTGCCGGGCCAGTTCAACGACCATG
The DNA here is from genome assembly GCF_040318745.1 of Mesorhizobium sp. M1027. Lineage (NCBI taxonomy): Bacteria > Pseudomonadati > Pseudomonadota > Alphaproteobacteria > Hyphomicrobiales > Phyllobacteriaceae > Mesorhizobium > Mesorhizobium sp. M1027. Next base: position 50,025 of record NZ_JAMYMW010000018.1, read on the forward strand.
CGGTCGGCCGCATCGACGGGGCGTTCAGCCGCGTCCGGATCGAACGCGCCGATCCGTCGCTGGTCACCGACGAGATGCGCCTTACCGTGCGCGGCATAGCCGCCTTTGGCGGCATAGGCGCCGCGTTGATGGACGCGCTGCCAAAGCTCGAGATTATCGCCAATTTCGGCGTCGGCTATGATTCGGTCGATGTCCACCACGCCGCACGGCGCGGCATCATGGTCACCAACACACCGGATGTGCTGACCGAAGAGGTCGCCGACACGGCGCTCGGCCTGTTGATCAATACCATCCGCGAACTGCCGCGCGCCGAAGCCTGGCTGCGCGACGGAAGTTGGCTGCGCAACGGCAACTATCCGCTGAGCCGGCTGACTTTGCGCGGTCGCCAGGTCGGCATCTTCGGCATGGGCCGCATCGGCCTCGCCATTGCCCGCCGGCTCGATGCTTTCGGACTGCCCATCGCCTATCACAACCGGCGCCGCGTCGAAGGCCTGTCCTATGACTATCACCCGACGCTGAAAGGTCTCGCCGAGGCGGTCGACACGCTGATCTCGGTCGCACCCGGCGGGGCCTCGACGGACAAGGCCGTCAATGCCGAAATCCTCTCGGCTCTGGGGCCGAACGGCGTCTTCGTCAATATCGGCCGGGGCAGCACGGTCGACGAACCAGCTCTTGCCGCCGCACTTGCCGGCGGCAGCATCGCCGCTGCCGGGCTAGACGTTTTTGCCGACGAGCCGAACGTGCCTGCGGCGTTGCTTGCCGCGCCCAATACCTCGCTTTTGCCGCATGTCGGCTCGGCCTCGCAGCACACCCGCCGCGCCATGGCGGACCTGTGCGTCGACAATCTGGTCTCGTGGTTTTCGCAGCGCAAGGCGCTGACGCCGGTGCCGGAGACGGCAAACGTCAAGGCGAGGCCGTGACCGCCCTATTGTTAACTTCAGCTTAACCCTTCGGAATCATTCTGCCTCCTTGGCTAGTGTATGTCCCCTTGACAGCACATGGCAGCAAGATGAAGCGCGCCTCCTCCTGATGACATCGAACACGGCGCGCTTGAAATGCGCGGAGAAACAGGATGAAAACGCTTCCCGCATTGATGGCGATTGCTGCGCTGTTAGGCAGCGTCCAGCTGTTTTACGCCGGTAGCGGTCAAAGCCGCGCAGCCAGTGAGCCAGCACCTTCGTCCAGCACCTACAGGCTGGTAGCCCATGGTGACGAGGCGTCTTGTGCGGTCACCCGTGGCGCCGAGATTTCGCAAGGCCTGTCGCTGTTGACGGTCGCCGCGAATTGCCGCCGGGTGTTGCCCGGTGTCGAGCAGGCGAAGTTCTGGCGAGAGCAGGATGACGGCACGGTCACATTCAGCGCCAACGGCAACGATCCGATCGTCATGTTCTCGGTCGCCGATGGCGACGGTTACGAATCCTACGCGCCGGTGCTGCCGCTGCTGACCCTGGCGTCGGCCGGCAACTGACGAGCCCTATTCCGCCGCAGCGCGCGCACCCGATTTCGCCGCCTGATGCAGCCGCACGGCGTCACCGAAAGCGCGAAATATCTTTACCGAGATGCTGTCCGATTTGACCCAGTATTCGGGATGCCACTGGACGCCGACGGCGAAAGCGCGTGCATCGCGCACCGAGACCGCCTCGACAGTGCCGTCGGCGGCGACCGCTTCGACCTGCAGCTTTGGGCCAAGCCGGTCGACAGCCTGGCGATGCACCGAATTGACCATGATGTCGCCGGCGCCGAAGACCCCGGCCAGGCAGCTGCCGGGTTTTATCGACACGCTCTGGCGGATGGCGAAGCGTTCGTCCTGATTGTCGCTTGCAGGCGCACGATGATCGAGCGAACCGGCGCGTTCCTGGATTTCAGTGGCCAGCGTGCCACCCAGCGCCACATTCATCTCCTGGATGCCGCGGCAGATCGCGAGCAGCGGTACTCCGCGCTCCACCGCCCTGCGGATCAGCGGCAGCGTGGTGGCGTCGCGGGCGGGGTCGTAGGGACCATTGGCTTCACTGGCGTCACCGCCGTAGAGCGAGGGATGAACGTTGGACTTCGAACCGGTGACCATGACGCCGTCGACGGCGGAAAGCAGTTCATCGAAGTCGAGCCGGTCGCCGAAGGACGGTACCAGCAGCGGGAACACGCCTGCCCCTGAAAGCGCCGCTTCAAGATATTGCTGCGGCGCGGCATGCCAGGTGTAATTGTCGAACTGGCGGACGTCGGTCGATATGGCGACGAGCGGCTGGTGCATTTGGTCCGGATCCCATCGGGTGCAACGAATTATCTGCCTGCAAAATAGGCGATCCGAAGGCGCATTTCCATGGCAAGTTTCGGCGTGTCGCGTAGGCCAGTTGATCGACGTTAGACTATAGTTGCAAGATCTGGCCCAACGCCGTGAATTTCTCCGAAATGCGCCACTCAAACCGGGCTGCCGCGCTGGACTCGACTCCTTGCCTGTGTATTGTCGGCTCGAAGCCGATGCGGGCGCCGAAGCGTCCCGAACGTCGGTCAGTTGATCCAAACGGGAGGAACTTCATGGATCGTCGTTCGTTCATCCGCAAGGCCGGCACCACCGGTTTCGCGGCCGCTGCCGCGACACTTGCTGCGCCGGCCATCGCCCAGTCCAATCCGAAAGTAACCTGGCGGCTGGCGTCGTCCTTCCCGAAGTCGCTCGATACGATCTACGGCGGTGCCGAAGTGTTTTCCAAGATGCTTTCGGAGGCGACCGACGGCAACTTCCAGGTCCAGGTCTTCGCCTCCGGCGAACTCGTTCCCGGCCTGCAGGCCGCCGATGCCACCACAGCCGGCACGGTCGAGGCCTGCCATACTGTGGCATACTATTACTGGGGCAAGGACCCGACCTGGGCGCTGGGAGCGGCGGTTCCGTTTTCGCTCAACGCGCGCGGCATCAACGCCTGGCACTATCATGGCGGGGGCATCGATCTGTTCAACGAGTTCCTGGCGACGCAGGGTCTGTTCGGGCTGCCGGGCGGCAATACCGGCGTGCAGATGGGCGGCTGGTTTCGCAAGGAGATCAAAACGGTTGCCGACCTTTCCGGCCTCAAGATGCGCATCGGCGGTTTTGCCGGCAAAGTGGTGCAAAGGCTCGGCGTGGTTCCGCAGCAGATCGCCGGTGGCGACATTTATCCGGCGCTGGAAAAGGGCACGATCGATGCCGCCGAATGGGTTGGCCCTTATGATGACGAGAAGCTCGGCTTCTACAAGGTTGCGCCCTATTACTACTATCCCGGCTGGTGGGAAGGTGGACCGACCGTCCATCTGATGTTCAACAAGGCGAAATACGACGAACTTTCGCCGGCTTACAAGTCGCTGGTGCACACTGCCGCCCAAGCGGCCGATGCCAACATGCTGCAGAAATACGACTACCTCAACCCGGCGGCGGTGAAGCGGCTGGTTGCCGGCGGCGCCAAGTTGAGTCCGTTCAGCCAGGAGATCATGGCCGCCTGCTTCGAAAAGGCCAACGAGGTCTATGCCGAGATGGAAGCCTCGAACGCGCCGTTCAAGAAGATCTGGGACTCGATCAAGGCGTTCCGCAAGGAGCATTATCTCTGGGCGCAGGTGGCCGAGTACAACTACGACACCTTCATGATGGTCCAGCAGCGCAACAGCAAGCTCTGAACCTTGCTGCTCTGCGGCGCCGGCGTTCCTTCGGGACGCTGGCGCCGCAGCGCATTCCGTTTGCGATCAGCCGGGCACCACCAGAACCTTGACTTCGCCTGGCGCAGGCGGATTGGCGATCACTGCAGCTGACTCTTCAAGCGTGACCTGCCGCGATATCAGCCGGTCTACCTCGATAGCCCCCGAAGCGATAAGATCGGCGGCCCGGCGATGGGTAAAGGGATTGAGGAAGGAGCCCAGGACCTTCAACTCGCGGAACAGCAGGTCGAACGGTTCGAACGCCGCTTTCATGCCTTGCGGCATAACGCCGACGACGACAATTGTGCCGCCCGCTTTGGCCAGCCGCATCGCCTGCTCAACAGTGTCTTTCACGCCTGCGCATTCGAACACCACGTCGACGCCGCCCGGCATCAAACCCGACCGGCCGACGATCGCATCGGTGACATCGAAGGCGCTGGGATCGACCGTCGCCGTTGCGCCAAGTCGCTCGGCAAGAGCCCGCCGCGAGGCCTGACGCGTCGACAGGATGATGGTCGTCGCACCGGCGAGCTTTGCCAGCTGAACGGTGAGCAGGCCGATCACGCCGCCGCCGAGCACCGCGACCGACGAGCCTGGTTTGATCGCGGCAAGGTCCACGCCATGCAGGCAGCAGCCGAGCGGCTCGCAGAAAGCACCATGCGTAGGCTTCAGATCGGCTGGCAAGGCGAAGGCCTGTTTCTGCGGCAAGGCAAGATATTCGGCAAAGCCGCCGTCGCGATGGATGCCGATGGCACGCAGATTGCTGCAGAGATTGACTCGGCCCGCTTGACAATGCGCGCAGCGCCCGCAGGCAATATTGGGATCTCCGGTGACGCGGTCGCCGACCGAAAAGCCGGATACCGCAGGTCCGATCGCCTCGACGATGCCGGAGAATTCATGCCCGAGCGTCACCGGCGGCGTGCACGGGAATTCACCATGGAAAAGATGTCTGTCGGTGCCGCAGACGCCGCACGCCTCGATCCGTACCAGCAGATCGCTCGGCCCGGCGGTCGGTTTCTCGACCTCGCACACGGCGAGGCCGCCCACCCGCTCCAACCGAACCGCCTTCATGGCTGCAGGGCCTTCCTCAGTTGAAACTCGCCTCAGTTGAAACTCGGGGGTTGCGACAGATCGATTGCCGGTGCCGCCGGCTTCGCGGGCGGCTTTTCGTCGAAGCTCGGCGGCTGCGACAAATCCGGTGTGGAAGGTGAGGCCGGGGCAGTGCCGCCGTTGGCCGGCGGCGTGCCAAGCGGCGACAAGCCGATGCCAGGCGTTTCCGGCACCTGGTAGTTGATGGTGCCCGGATCGACGACGGTACCTTTGTAGTGCATCACCATCTGCGGGAAGGCGATGGTCAGGCCGATCATGATTACCTGGATACAGACGAAGGGCACTGCGCCCCAATAGATCTGCCCTGTGGTGACCGGCGCGATCTGCTTGCCGGTGAGCCGGTCGAGATAGGGCACGCGCGCGGCGACCGAGCGCAGATAAAACAGCGCGAAGCCGAAGGGCGGATGCATGAAGGAGGTCTGCATGTTGACGCCTAAAAGCACGCCGAACCAGATCAGGTCGATGCCGAGCTTGTCGGCCGCCGGCGCCAAAAGCGGCACGATGATGAAGGCAAGCTCGAAAAAGTCGAGGAAGAAGGCGAGCACGAAGACGAGGATGTTGACGCCAATCAGGAAACCGACTTCACCGCCCGGCAGCGAGGTCAACAGGTGCTCGACCCAGATGTGGCCATTGACCCCGTAAAAGGTCAGCGAGAACACCCGCGCGCCGATCAGGATGAACAGAACGAAGGACGACAGCCTGGTCGTCGAGGCCAGCGCCTGCTTGACCACGTCGAGCGACAGCCGCCCCTTCATCGCGGCCATTGCCAGCGCGCCGACGGCGCCCATGGCGCCGCCTTCCGTCGGCGTGGCGATGCCGAGGAAGATGGTGCCCAGCACCAGGAAGATCAGCGCCAGCGGCGGGATCAGGACGATGATCACCTGCTGCGCCAGCCTCGACATCAGGTTGATCTTCAGGCGCTGGTCGACGATCGCCACGACATAGATGAAGATGACGCCAATAGTGGCGCCGAGGATATCGGCGTCGCCGCCATGGTTCGGCGCAAGGTAGCGATACGCCGCATAGGAAACCACCACCGCCGCCAGCACCGCCGCCAGCAGCGACAGCACGCCGTGGCCGAGCGTGCGGGCCTCCAGCGGCAGGGCCGGCATCGACTTCGGCCGGAAGATCGACATGAGCAGGATGTAGAGCATGTAGATGCCGGTCAAAATGAGCCCGGGGATCAGCGCTCCCTTGTACATATCGCCGACCGAGCGGCCGAGCTGGTCGGCCAGGACGATCAGCACCAGCGACGGCGGGATGATCTGGGCGAGGGTCCCGGACGCGGCAATGACGCCGGATGCCAGCCGCCGGTCGTAGCCGTAGCGCAGCATGATCGGCAGCGAAATCAGACCCATGGCAATGACGGAGGCCGCCACCACGCCGGTCGTCGCGGCAAGCAGCGCGCCGACGAAAATCACGGCATAGGCAAGGCCACCACGGACCGGTCCGAACAGCTGGCCGATGGTGTCGAGCAGGTCTTCGGCCATGCCGGATCGTTCGAGCACGATGCCCATGAAGGTGAAGAACGGGATCGCCAGCAGCGTATCGTTCGACATCACCCGGCTGCCATAGAAATTATCCGGCAACGCGTGCAGCAACGGCCAGGCGAGATTGATGGAGCCGCCCGAATAGGGCGACAGCAGCACGCCGATGAAGAAGAACATCAGGCCGTTGGCGGCGAGCGAGAAGGCGACGGGGTAGCCGATCAGCAGGAAGACGACCAGCGAGGCAAACATGATCGGCGCCATGTTCTGGGCGATGAACTCGATCACGAGCGCACCTCTTCCACGAGCGCCTTGGCTTCTAGCTCGGCCTGCTCATGCACCGATATGAACGGAGTGGGATCGTCCATCTGACCGCGCATGATGGCGATCTTTTTGATGATCTCGGAAATGCCCTGCAGCGCGAGTAGAAAAAAGCCGGCCAGCAGAATCGCCTTCGCCGGCCAGATGATCAGCCCGCCGGAATTGTTCGACATCTCGCCGCTGCGATACGACAGCGACACATAGGGAACGAAATAGACGACCATCAACGTCACGAACGGCATCAGGAAGAAGACGTGACCGAAAAGGTCTATCCAGTGCTGCACACGGCGCGAGAACATGCCGTAGACGATATCGATGCGGATATGGTCGTTCTGTTTCAGAGTGTAGGCGGCGGCCAGCATGAAGGCGGCGCCGAACAGATACCATTGCAATTCCAGCCAGGCGTTCGAGGACATGTCGAACACCTTGCGGATCACGGCGTTGGCGGCGCTTACCAGGATCGCCAGCAGGATCAGCCACGAAACCCATTTGCCGATGAATTCGTTCAAACGGTCAATGGCTCTGGAAAGAGCGAGAAGCCCTGCCATGCATTCCTCCCTTGTGTCGGAGCGCGCCGGTTCCCTGTCCGTCGCGTCGCTGTGGACCAACGGTATGCAGTGCGTGGTTCGGCGGGTCAACATCGGACAGCCCGCATAAACACAGTTGTGAGGTGGCCGCCGGCAAAATGCTGCCGCGTCCTTTGCATGTCCAAGGGGACATGTGGTTCATTCATCCAACCAAAGTCGGATGCGGCTCAGGCGATCTTCTGTTGGTCGCGGCCGGAGCCGATCAGCACAAGCATAGCGACGAGGAACAGGTACATCCAGCCGTCCCGCCATTCGAGCGGGAAATAGCCGGACCATAGCGATTCGGCCATGCCGAAAGCGGCGGCGCCTAGTGCCGCCCGCAAAGGCGAGAGATAGCCGCCCACTGCGGTCACGAACAGGATTTTCAACCCGTAGACCAACCCTGTGCCGAAGCTGATGTTGCCGTAGTAGAAGGCGGCGAGCACGCCAGCCATTGCCGCGCAAAGGCCGCCGAAAAGCACCGCACGCCGAAACACCGCGCGGACATCGACGCCGCACATCGCAGCGGCGTTTGGATCGTCGGATACGGCACGCCAGCTTCGGCCGAAGCTGGAATGTGTGAACCCCCACGCAGCCAGCGAAATAGCCGCCAGGACGGCGGCGCAATCGAGCAACTGAATCAGTGTCAACGTCGCCTTGAAGCTGGCATTCTGCGCGAAGACGATGGTCTGGGCCAGCATTGGCGGCAACCATAGGTCATGGGTATCGGCGGCGATGCGGCTGGCTTCCGACAAGACCAGCAATATGCCGAGCGTGGTCACCACGATGGCGTTGGGCGAGCGGGCGGCCAGCGGTTCGAAGATGCTTCGCGACAGGACATGGCTGAGCAGCGCCGCATAAAGGAATGCCGCCACTACGCCGAGCGCGACCGATGCAAACAGCGTCAACCACAGCGCCTGATAGCCGAACGCCGCGGTGAGGATCATCGTATGCCCGCAAAAGGCGAACAGCGCGCCATAGGCAAGATTGGTGCGGTGCAGGATGCCGTTGGTCAGCACGTAGCCGAAGGCAAGCAATGCGTAGAGCGCGCCCGAATGCAGCCCGTTCAGAACCTGCTGGAAGAAATAGAGCATGCAAGACCCTCGATGCATGCCCCACAATCGGGGCGGGGCTTGAGACGACGACATTCTCGATACGGCGATCGCCTCACTGACGAGCGTTGCACCCGGAATCTAACTTGTCAAACGCGATTTATCGGTTAGATTCGCGATATGACAGTATCCTGGACTCCGCACCGCTTCACCGGTGGTATGCTGGCGCTCGACACGGCGAACACCGTCGTTTTGCGGAACGATCCGGAGGAAACTTTCGACCGTTTCGACGATCCGGCCGAGATCGCCCGCTTTGCCGAAGCCGCGAGTGGCTTTCGCGCCGCCGAGCTCGGCGGCAGGCGGCTCGTAGCGCCGGCGCCTGAAAAGATCGCACCGGTGGTGCTGTCGATTCGCGAGACGACCGATCGGCTGTTTCGCGGCGCGGTATCGAAAGGTGCGATCGACACCGCCGACATGCCTGAATTCCTGGAAGCCTGCGCCGATGGCCTCGCCCATGGCCACACCGAAATCGGCATGCCCGGAAAACCGTTCGGCGATCCGGCAACGCCGATCGCCTTCGAGGCGGCGCTTGCGGTCTCGGCGCTGTCGCTGCTGCGCAGCGACACCATCGCCAGGCTGAGGATATGTCCGAACTGCAGCTGGCTGTTTGTCGACAAAAGCCGCAATTCCAGCCGCCTCTGGTGCGATATGGCGGTGTGCGGCAACCGCCAGAAGGCAAACCGATACTATCGCCGCCGGACCGCGGCCAGGGAGGTCACCAATGCCTAAGAAATATTCGCGCGCGATGATCGTCGTCGCGGCGTTGTTCGCGGCGACCGCGCTCGGCGCCTGCCGTGATTCCGGCAAGGACCAGCTGTTCGCCATTTCCGGGAAGCTGTTCGAGTTCAACTACCGGCTGGGTATCGCCACCTACGTCATCACCCTCAATCCGCTGCGGCCGGTGGGTGAGGGGCAGGTCGCCGTGGTCTCCTTCCAGAACCCGGCCGGTGGTGATCCGATCATCGTCACCCAGAAAATATGGCCGAAGCTGCCGCATGTGACGCTCACCAGCCCGCCGCTCACCTGCGTTGTCAAGGACAAGCCCTATGCGGTGTCGATCCGCATCGAGGATTCCAGCGGCCAGTTGCTGCAGAGTTTCGAGACCACTCTGACGTCCTCGCTCGACCAGTCGGTCCTGCCCGACCGGCCCCTGGTGGTCGGGCCAGTCTACGAGCTCAACAAGGACTTGGCCGGCCATGTCGACGGCAAGCTGCCCGGTGAACCGAAGCCCAGTTGCCCAAAGGCTGCATGATGCGTCACCAGCGGCACCGACCGCCGCCGGAGTTTTCGTGCTCGGCCATCCTCCCCGACAGGCGTTTCGTGGCGCCACACGGCCGCGCACCGATCGTTTGTTGCGGACCGCCTGGCACCTTCGATTTCGTTTGACCTCCCCGGCAAGGGAAGAAAGACTGTAGGCACTCGACTCCGACGTTGGCCGTGCACCTCCTGGCACGGTCTCCGCACAGGAAACGCCTGATGACGCTGCACAACGTCGCGCTCGACGACAAGTTCGACCTGGCAAAGGAGCGCATCTTCCTGTCGGGCGCCCAGGCAGTCATCCGCATGCTTCTGATGCAGCGCGAGCGCGACCGCCGGGCTGGCCTGAACACCGCCGGTTTCGTCTCCGGCTATCGTGGCTCGCCGCTCGGCGGCCTCGACATGCAGCTGTGGAAGGCCAGAAACCAGCTCGCGCAGTCGGACATCGTCTTCCAGCCCGGTCTCAACGAGGAGCTCGCCGCCACCGCGTGCTGGGGCTCGCAGCAGGCGGAATTGCTGGGCGAGGGTACCCATGACGGCGTTTTTTCGGTCTGGTACGGCAAGGGTCCGGGCGTCGACCGCTCCGGCGACGTGTTCCGCCACGCCAATCTCGCCGGGTCGTCGAAACATGGCGGCGTGTTAGCCCTGATGGGTGACGACCACATGGCCGAATCCTCGACCAACGCGCATGCCACCGAGTTCCTGTTCGTCGACACCATGGTGCCGATCCTCAATCCGGCCGGCGTCCAGGAGATCATCGACTACGGCCTCTACGGCTTTGCCATGTCGCGTTTTGCCGGCACCTGGGCGGCGATCAAATGCGTCAAGGACAACATCGAATCGACGGCCTCGGTCGATGCCGCGCTCGACCGGCTAGATATCGTCGTCCCGGACTTCGACATGCCGCCCGGCGGCCTCAACATCCGTAACGAGATCGACATGCTCGGCCAGGAGGAGCGGTTGCATGAATACAAGCGCGCCGCAGCTTCCGCCTTCATCCACGCCAATGGGCTGAACCGGATCGTCTATTCGGGCGGCAGCAGCGCCAGGCTTGGCATCGTCACCATCGGCAAGAGTTATCTCGACGTTCGCCAGGCGCTGGAGGATATCGGCATCGACGAAGCGGCCGCCAATCGTATCGGCATCAGGCTGTTCAAGGTCGGCTGCCCGTGGCCGCTCGACCTGCAGCACGTCGCCGACTTTGCTCGCGGCCTCGATACCATCGTCGTCGTCGAGGAGAAACGCTCGCTGATCGAGGTGCAACTGCGCGAGAACCTTTACGGCACCGCGACGCAGCCGGTCATCGTCGGCAAGAAGGACGAGCGCGGCGACTGGCTGTTCCCGGCCAAGGGCGCGCTCGACCCCAACGACATTGCCATCGCGCTCGGCGAGAGGATTTTGCGAACGATCGGCCCGTCAGAGGAAATCGCCGCGCGGGTGGCGAAATTGCGCCAGTTCCAGGCGATGCTGGCCGACACGTCAGACATCGCCTCGCGCACGCCGTTCTTCTGCTCCGGCTGCCCACACAATTCCTCGACCAAGGTGCCGGACGGCTCGCTCGCCGCCGCCGGAATCGGCTGTCATTTCATGGCGTTATGGATGGACCGCAATACCGTAGGCTTCACCGCCATGGGCGGCGAGGGCGCGCAGTGGGTCGGCCAGGCGCCGTTCTCGAAGCGCGAGCACATCTTCCAGAACCTGGGCGATGGCACCTACAACCATTCGGGCGTGCTGGCGATCCGCTTCGCGCTGTCGACCGACGCCAACATCACCTATAAGATCCTCTACAATGACGCCGTCGCGATGACCGGCGGGCAGCCGCACGAGGGCGGCCTGACGGTGGACATGATCGCCAGGCAGGTGCGCGCCGAGGGCGTCCAGCGCATCGCCATCGTCACCGACGAGCCGGACAAATATACCGGCAAGGTGGAATTTCCCGCCGGCGCCACTATCCATCACCGCGACGACCTCGATCTCATCCAGCGCGAGTTGCGTTCGGTCAAAGGCGTCTCGGTGCTGCTCTACGACCAGACTTGCGCTGCCGAGAAGCGCCGTCGGCGCAAGCGCGGCACCTTCCCCGATCCCGACAAGCGTATCTTCATCAACGAGCTGGTCTGCGAAGGCTGCGGCGATTGCGGCGTGCAGTCGAATTGCGTCTCGATCCAGCCGGTCGAGACCGAATTCGGCCGCAAGCGCAAGATCGACCAGTCGAGCTGCAACAAGGACTTCTCTTGCGTCAACGGTTTCTGCCCCTCCTTCGTTACCGTTCACGGCGCCAAAATCAGGAAAGCCGAAGGCATAGCCGGCGCGGCCGACCCGCTCGCGGGGGTGCCGGCGCCGGCGCAATTTACGCTCGGTGAACAAGGCTGGGCGGCGATCATCGACGGTGTCGGCGGCACCGGCGTCGTCACCATAGGCGCGGTGCTAGGCATGGCCGCGCACCTGGAAGGCAAGGGCTGCGGCATGATCGACATGGCCGGCCTCGCCCAGAAGGGCGGCTCCGTGTTCACCCATGTCCGCATCGCCCGCACGCCGGACGACATCCACGCCATTCGGGTATCGGCCGGCAAAGCCGACCTCGTGCTTGGCTGCGATCTCGTCGTTTCGGGTGCCAAGAAGGTGCTGGCCGCGGTGCGCGAAGGCCATACCATCTTCCTCGCCAACACCGCCGAGATCATGCCGGGCGAGTTCGCCCGTTCGGCCGATTTCTCGCTGCCCGTCGAGCGGCTGAAGAAAGCGATAAGAACGGCCGCAGGCGACGACAAGACGCATTTCTTCGACGCCACCCGCACCGCCACCGCGCTGTTCGGCAGCTCGCTTGGCGCGAACATGTTCATGCTCGGCTTCGCCTTCCAGCATGGCGGCCTGCCGCTGTCGGCGGAGGCGGTCGAGAAGGCGATCGAACTCAACGGCGAGGCGGTGGCGATGAATGTCGCGGCATTTCGCTGGGGCCGCCGCGCTGCCCACCAGCCGGATTTCGTGCGCGGCCCTCTCGCCCAGCCGGGCAAGGCCACGCAGCCTGCCGCCATTGCCGAGACGCTGGACGACATCATTGCCCGCCGCGTCGCCTTCCTGACCGCCTATCAGAACGCCGCCTATGGCAGGCGCTATGCCGACAGACTGGCGGCGCTGCGCAAGGCCGAAACCGATGCTGTGCCCGGCTCGACCGTGGTGACCGAAGCTGCCGCGAAGAACCTGTTCAAGCTGATGGCGATCAAGGACGAATACGAGGTGGCGCGGCTTTATACGGACGGCTCCTTTGCCGCAGAGCTCGCAAAGCAGTTCCAGAGCTATGGCAAGCTTGAATTCCATCTCGCACCGCCGATCATGGGCAGGCGCGGCAGTGACGGGAAGCCGAAGAAATCGAGCTTTGGCCCGTGGATGATGAACGGGTTCCGCCTGCTGGCGGCGATGAGGGGGCTGCGCGGCACCGCTTTCGACCTGTTCGGCTACAGCGCCGAGAGGCGTATGGAGCGGCAGCTTCTTGCCCTCTATGAAGCCGACCTGGAGCTTGTCGCCGGCGCGCTGGCGCCGGGCAAGATCGAGGCCGCTGCCGCGCTTGTTTCGGTACCGGCGCTCATCCGCGGCTTTGGCCACGTCAAGCAGGCCAGTGCCGAAAAAGCCGCCGGCGAACGCCAGCGCCTGCTCGACCGCCTCTCGAGGGCGCCGCTGCGGCCGCAACTTCAAGCCGCCGAATGATTCCGCGCTCTGACACCCCTTGTTTACCTGAACTGTAGTTTCCCTGCTTCCGCGGCGTCACCAATGGATGCCGGCAGGGCTCGAAACGCCGCTCTAAACCTTTCTTAAGGCCAATGTGACACTGCTGGGTTCCCCAGGGTTGGGATCCAGGCGTGAATCTGAGACGAAAAAACGAGATTCCGGTCGACGTTTACATTCCGTTCGTGGAAACGCTGTTTCGCGACGGGTTCACGCTGTCGATCGGCCTTGTTGCGCAGACCCTCCTCGTCATTCTGGTCTATTGGAAGACCATGGACTTGGCGTATCTTCTAGTTGCTGCTGGGCTCATCATTGTCGGTACTCTGCGCCTTCGCAACATCCGGAAATACGGGCGACTTCCTTCCCCGACGACGTGGGAAGAAGCCCATGATCGCGAAAATGATTACATAATTTTCGGTTCGATGCATGGTTTCATGCTTGGCGCGTTCTGTTTCGTTAGCATTTATCTGGCAAATGACAGCCACGACAACTATGCCGAAATAGCCTCTGTCTGCGTCACTCTTGCATCGGTTACGTCGATTGCCGGCCGCAATTATGGGTCGCCGCGCATGGTCATGATTTTTATCATTACCACCACATGGCCCATATCGCTTGGCTTTATCCTGCGCGGCGATATCTACCACATTATCCTCGGTCTGATGTCGGCCCCTTTTCTGTTTGCGATCAAGCGGTTCGCCGACATCGTCCGCGAAGTCCTGTTTACCGCCCTGTCGGAGGAAAAGAAGGCGAACCGCATCGCGCAGCGTTTCAACCGCGCGCTCAACACCATGTCGCATGGCCTTGTCATGCTTGGTCCCGACGGCCGGGTGGCGGTGGCCAATGCCGAAGCCGCGCACCTGATGTCGCTCAAATCGGCCGATGCGCTGCTAGGCCGCTCGATCCACGGTCTGCTGATGCGCGGCGCTGCAGGCGGCATGTTGGCGCCGAAAGATTGCCGTTACATCGAAGCCCAGTTGACGCGTGCGTTGCGCGAGGGCCGCGACCGTAAGGTCCTGGTCTCGCTCACCAACGGCCAGCACTATGAATTTTCGGCGCGCGAAGGCAGCCAGGAACTGGGCGTCGTCACTTTCGAGGATGTGACCGCCCGGGTCGAGGCGGAAGACAAGATCCGCTTCATGGCGCGCTACGACAGTCTCACCGGCCTGCCCAACCGCGCCTACTTCCACGAGTTGGTGGTGGAAGCCATGGCCTCAGGGGATCCCGCGCGTCTCTGCGGGCTGGTGGTGCTCGACCTCGACGATTTTAAGAGCGTCAATGACACGCTCGGCCATCCGGTCGGCGACGGATTGATCTACGCCGTTGCTGAGCGGCTGGCCGCGGTCGCCGGGCCAGGCATCACCGTCAGCCGCTTCGGCGGCGACGAGTTTATGATCTTCTTCGAGCGCATCGAGGATGAAAGCCATCTGATCGGCCAGGTTGATGAGATCTTTGTCAATCTACAGGGCGAGGTCGATGTCGCCGGTCACGGATTACGCATCCAGGCCAGCGGCGGCGCGGTGCTGTCGCGGGTCAAGGATACCGACGTCGACGCCATGATCGTCAAAGCCGACCTTGCACTCTACAAGGCCAAGGAGCTTGGCAAGAACGGTTGGCGGCTGTTCGAGGCCTCCATGGATGCTGCCTTCCGCAGCCGTCAGCTGATGAAGGCGGACCTGCGCAGCGCCGTGGAAAACAACGAATTGCGGGTGGTCTATCAGCCGATCGTGGCGATGAGCACGATGCGTATCGCCAGTTGCGAAGCGCTGTGCCGCTGGGATCATCCCGATCTCGGGCCGATTTCCCCCGGTATCTTTATTCCGCTGGCGGAGGAAATGGGGATTATTTCCGACATCAGCACCTTCGTCCTGCATGCGGCCTGCACGGAATGCGCGAAATGGCCGGCCCAGACCAGCGTGTCGGTCAATCTCTCGGCCAAGGATTTCCGCAACCGTGATGTCATCCAGAAGGTTCGCGACGCGCTAGCTGAATCCGGTCTTTCCGCCGGACGTCTGGAGATCGAGGTCACCGAGACGGCGCTGCTCGACGACAAGTCGCTGACACGCCAATATATCGAGGAGTTGAAGCGGCTCGGCGTTCGCATTGCGCTCGACGATTTCGGTACCGGCTATTCGAGCCTGAGCTATCTCCACAAGCTGCCGCTCGACAAGATCAAGATCGATCGCTCGTTCCTGATCGACGTCACCCAGAACAGCCGGTCGCTCGAATTGCTGAAGGGCATCGTCAACCTGTCGCGACCGCTGGGACTTTCAGTCACTGTCGAAGGTGTCGAGACCTTCGAACAGCTCAAGATCCTGGCATTGCAGGTCAAGCCGGACCTGGTCCAGGGCTTTCTGTTCGGATCTGCGCTCAGCGCGTCCGGCATCGAGACCATGTCGAGCACCGTCTGGCCTTTCGCCAAGGACATCCAGACGGCAAGGAAGGCGCCGCGGCGCTGACTTCGCGCTGAAAACCGCGTATTTTAGTATAATTTTATTAATTATTAACCTTAACGGGCGGTAAACGACCTCCTACTTATTTTCATCTTTACATCTCATGACCCGTCCGTAGTGTCGGCTGGTGGCGGCAATCGCGGGGAATAGAGTTCATGTGTGCCCAGTTGAGTTCGCTCGGCCATGCGGCGGGCGCTGGTGGGAAAGATGCGTCCGAGACCATGTCCAGCTTCGCGCAACATGTCTATGCGCTGCTTGACCGGACGGAGTACCGACGCTGTGAAAGCGGCGAGGACTTCGAAAGCATTTACAGGCTGCGCTACAATTCCTATCGGATGAACGATCTGGTGCCCGAGAATGCGTCCCGTCAGGTCCATGACGAGTTTGACGAACTGCCCAATTGCCATACGTTTGGAATCTACATCGAGGGGCGGCTGGTCAGCACGATGCGCCTGCATGACGTGTCTGCTGATAACGCCACATCACCAGCGCTCAGCGTATACAAGGACTTGTTGATGCCGCGTCTGGCGGCCGGCGAAGTCTTTATCGACCCGAGCCGTTTTGCCGTGGACGCCGAATGGTCACGGCTTTACCCTCAGATCCCGTATGTGACGCTGCGCCTTGCCGGCATGGCGTGCTTCCATTTCGGCGCGCCTTATTGCATATCCATGATCCGTGAGGACCATGCGGCTTTCTACAAGCGCATCTATCGGGCGCGACCGATCGGTGATGCGCGGCCCTATGCCGGCGTGATCAACTGTTTTGCGCTGCTTTATCAGGCCGATGTCCTGGCGATCAAGAATGAAACCTACGCTCGCTTTCCGTTCTTCCGTTCGACGCCGATGGAGCAGCGCATGTTGTTCGATAAGCCCGGCGCCGGCGAACTCGCGCCGCTGACCATCCTGCCGACCGCCAAGTATTTTCGCGAAGCCGCCTGAACGAGCCCATGGAGCCTTCCGATCGCTTCGGCGTTCTGGGCAAGGGTGCTGGTGGTAGGTCGGCATGGCCGACATCCATCACGCACCGCTTCGATTGCGATCCGATCAAAGGAACCGATATGACCATTTCCACGCTCGCCCTTACCCCGCTTATCTCGCTGATTGCAGGCGTGCTGATCCTGGTGATGCCGCGGCTGCTCAATTATATCGTCGCCCTTTATCTGATCGTTGTCGGCCTGCTCGGGCTGTTCCCCCATCTCGCCGGCTGACGACACCGGCAATAGCGGACCTGCCATCCATTGTGATTGGTATCGCCGCGCTCCGCGCCGCGATTTCAAGTTTTGCTTGAGATTGTTGGCTGCGGCGATGCGGCAATAGCGCCATTGCCCTTAACGCGGCTTTTCGCTATGTGCCTGAAAGATGTCTTCGAAGGGGTATTCCAATGGCTGAACACACGCCGACCGGTCCTGTCGAACTGGGCGCGAAGATGGACTATGCCGAGCACGACCGCACCTATGCCGGCTTTGTGATGCTGGCCAAATATGGGTCGCTATTTTGCGCCGCCGTGCTTCTTGCCATGGCGTTCGGCTTCTTTGTGGGCGGCTTCTTCTCGGCGACTATCCTGTTCGTGCTGATCCTGGCCATCGGCGCTTTTATTCTCCGATAACTCCTCCAACCTTTGTCGAAGGCGCCGCCGCGGACGGTCGGTGTCTTGCGGTAACAGGGTTCCGGCCGAAAGGATCGTGCGGTGGGACAGACGGTTTTCATCCCTCGCGAGCTCGACGCAAACGAGCCTCGCGTCGCGGCCTCGCCCGATACGGTGAAGCGGCTGGCAGCGCTGGGTTTCGACGTAATCGTGGAAACCGGCGCCGGCACGGCGTCGCGCATTCCCGACGAGGAGTTTGCCAAAGCGGGCGCCGCGATCGGCAAAGCCGGCGATGCTGCCAAGGCCGACGTGGTGCTAAAGGTGCGCCGCCCCATGGACGCCGAGCTGAAGGGCTACAAGTCCGGCGCCGCTGTCATCGCGATCATGGATCCCTACGGCAACGATGCTGCCGTCGCAGCCCTTGGCAGGGCCGGTGTTACTGCCTTCTCCATGGAGTTCATGCCGCGCATCACCCGGGCGCAATCGATGGACGTTCTATCCAGCCAGGCCAACCTCGCCGGCTACCAGGCGGTGATCGATGCGGCTGCCGAATATGACCGGGCGCTGCCGATGATGATGACGGCGGCTGGCACGGTGCCGGCTGCGAAGGCGTTCGTCATGGGCGTCGGCGTCGCCGGTCTGCAGGCCATCGCCACCGCGCGCCGCCTCGGCGCCGTGGTCACCGCCACCGACGTGCGCCCGGCCGCCAAGGAGCAGGTCGCCTCGCTCGGCGCAAAATTCCTGGCCGTCGAGGACGAGGAGTTCAAGGCGGCTGAGACGGCTGGCGGCTACGCCAAGGAAATGTCGAAGGAGTACCAGGCCAAGCAGGCGGCGCTGACCGCCGAGCACATCGCCAAGCAGGACATCGTCATCACCACGGCGCTCATCCCCGGCCGGCCAGCGCCGAAGCTGGTTTCGGCGGCGATGGTCGCCTCGATGAAACCCGGCTCCGTGATCGTCGACCTCGCGGTCGAGCGCGGTGGCAATGTCGAGGGCGCCGTGCCCGGGAAGGTGGTGACCGCCGCCAACGGGGTAAAGATCGTCGGCCATCTCAACGTTCCCGGTCGCGTCGCCGCCTCGGCCTCGCTTCTCTATGCCAGGAACCTCTATGCCTTCCTCGAGACGCTGGTCGACAAGGCGACGAAGACGCTTGCCATCAACCGCGACGACGAGCTGGTCAAGGCAACCATGCTGACCGATGCCGGCAAGGTCGTGCATCCCGCGTTCGTCAGGGCTGAACAGGAGCCACCAAAGGGCCAACATGTCGAACCACCGGCCATTCCGGCGAGGACGATGGATGCCGAGGCTTCGGCGAAGCCGGCTGCGAAGAGACCAGCCGCTTCGAGGAAGCCCAAGACCACCGGAGGGATCGCGTGATGGATCAGACTCTGCAGAAAGCCCTCGACCAGCTCGACCAGGCGACAGCTGCCGTGCGGCTCGCGGTTCAGAACCTGGCCGCCGCGCCCGGCACCGAAGCGGCGGGTGACGCCGCTCACGCGCTGTCCGGCGGTGCCATCGATCCCTTCGTCTTCCGCTTCGCCATCTTCGTGCTGGCGATCTTCGTCGGCTACTACGTCGTCTGGTCGGTGACGCCGGCGCTGCACACGCCATTGATGGCCGTCACCAACGCCATTTCCTCCGTCATCGTAGTCGGCGCGTTGCTGGCCGTCGGCATCTCGGCCTCGGGCATCGCCACCGGCTTCGGCTTCGTTGCGCTGATGCTGGTATCGGTCAACATCTTCGGCGGCTTCCTCGTCACCCAGCGCATGCTGGCTATGTACAAGAAGAAGGAAAAGTAGGCCGCTATGAACGCCAACTTCGCTTCCTTCCTCTATCTGGTCTCCGGCATCCTGTTCATCCTGGCATTGCGCGGCCTGTCGCATCCGACCACCAGCCGCCAAGGCAACATGTACGGCATGATCGGCATGGGCATTGCCATCGCCACGACGCTGGCTCTGGCCACCCCTTCCGCCGGCCGCTTCGCGCTGATCGTGCTCGGGCTGGCCATCGGCGGCTCGGTCGGTGCGGTCACGGCACGGCGCATCGCCATGACCTCGATGCCGCAGCTGGTCGCCGCCTTTCACTCGCTGGTCGGTCTTGCTGCGGTCATGGTGGCGGCCGCCGCCATCTATGCACCGGAAAGCTTCGGCATCGGCACCGTCGCCGACATTCATGCCCAGGCGCTGATCGAGATGAGCCTCGGCGTTGCCATTGGCGCCATCACTTTCACCGGCTCGGTCATCGCTTTCTTGAAGCTCGACGGCCGCATGTCGGGCAAGCCGATCATGATCGGTGGCCGCCACTTCATCAACGCGGCGCTGGGCATTGCGCTGATCGTGCTGATCGTGCTGCTCGTCACCACCGAATCCAAGCTGGTGTTCTGGCTGATCGTTGCCGGCTCGCTGGTGCTGGGCGTCCTTCTCATCATCCCGATCGGCGGCGCCGATATGCCGGTGGTGGTGTCGATGCTGAATTCCTATTCCGGCTGGGCCGCCGCCGCACTCGGTTTCACGCTCGGCAATCTGGCGTTGATCATCACCGGCGCTCTGGTCGGTTCATCGGGCGCCATCCTGTCCTATATCATGTGCAAAGGCATGAACCGGAGCTTCATCTCGGTCATCCTCGGCGGCTTCGGCGGCGAGACATCAGCCATTGCCAACGACGGCATCGAGCGCACGGTCAAGCAAGGCTCGGCCGAGGATGCCGCCTATCTGATGATGAATGCGCAAAAGGTCATCATCGTGCCGGGCTACGGCATGGCCGTCGCCCAGGCGCAGCATGCGCTGCGCGAGATGGCCGATAAGCTCAAGGCCAACGGCGTCGACGTCAAATACGCCATCCACCCGGTTGCCGGCCGCATGCCCGGCCACATGAACGTGCTCTTGGCTGAAGCCAACGTGCCTTATGACGAAGTGTTCGAGCTGGAGGACATCAACTCTGAGTTCGCGCAGGCCGACGTTGCCTATGTCATCGGCGCCAACGACGTCACCAATCCCTCGGCTCGTGACGACAAGTCCTCACCGATCTACGGCATGCCAATCCTCGACGTCGACAAGGCGCGCACTTGCCTGTTCGTCAAGCGCTCGCTTGGGTCCGGCTATGCCGGCATCGACAACACGCTGTTCTACAAGGACGGCACCATGATGCTGCTCGGCGACGCCAAGAAGATGACCGAGGAGATCGTCAAGGCCATGGATCACTGAAAAGGCCTCGTTGCCAACTCACCGCCGATCGTCGAATACAGCCCGGCTCCGCGCCGGGCTTTTTCTTGGCTGTTACCGGTTCTGAAGCTACGATGCCGACCCGTCGTCTTGCAAACGACGTCATCGTGGAGGTGCTGGTGCCCGACCCTGGTTCTGCTGCATCGCCGGCCGCCGATCTGACCGCAGCAGAGAAGGCGCCACGCAAGCGCAGCCAGGCGGTAGTGGTCGTGCACGGCATGGGCGAGCAGCGGCCCATGGACACGTTGAGGGAGTTCGTCCAGGCCGTATGGAGCCACGATCCGGCCCGTGCACCGTTCTATGCCCATGTCGCCGATCCGGCCGACCCGATGGGTGCGAAGATCAACCAGAGTTGGATCACGCCCGACAGCCGGACCAATTCGCACGAACTCCGCCGGATCACCACGCCCTATGATGTCGATGGCCGCCGCACCGATTTCTACGAGCTTTACTGGGCCGACATCACCCAGGGCACGACCCGAAGCCGCCTTGCTGCCTGGGTGACGACCCTGCTCTGGCGCAAGCCCGCCGATATTCCGCGCGATGTGCGCAAACTCTACGTCGTCACGCTTTTGGCCACCATCGTCGTCCTCGGCGCGGCGCTGGCGCTCGCAACGTCGACCTGGCAAGGCTACATCTCCTGGACGACCGGTGTGCTTGTCACGGTTCTGGCGTCGTTCGTCATCTGGTCGGTGGACCAGTTTGGCTTGCCTTATTTCGGCGACGTCGCCGCCTATGTACGGGCCGAAGCGGCAACGGTCGAGAAACGGGCGCTTGTCCGCGAGCGTGGCCTCAAGCTGCTGAAGCGTCTCATGATGGACGATGCCTATGACCGCATCGTGCTGGTCTCGCACAGCCTCGGGTCGATCATCGCCTATGATCTGTTGCAGATCTTGTGGGCCGATTTCAGGCCTAGAAAGCTGGAAGCCATTCGCGACAAAGCGCGGCTGAAGGCGATCCACGCCGTCGACAAGGCGACGCTGGCCGCCGATGCCTCCGCCTGGCTCGACAGCCTCGATGACCTCCCCGCATTCCGGCGCAGCCAATGGGAGCTCTACCGGCAGCTTCGCGTCGGCGACGCCGATCATCCGCTGCCGTGGAAGATCAGCGATTTCGTCACGCTCGGCAGTCCGCTGACCCACAGCGAGTTCCTGGTGACCTACGACCTCGCCGAATTCAGGCGCGGCATCGCCGAGCGCCTGTTTTCGGCATGCCCGCCGATCGCCGACAGGGCGGCGGGCGGAACCATGCTCTACCAGGAAGGGCGCAGCCATTCCGGCAAGCCGCTGCGGGCGGTGCATCATGGCGCGGTGTTTGCCGCGACGCGCTGGACCAATATCTTCGACAGGGGCAATGGCTGGCTGACCGGCGACCCGATTTCAGGGCAGATGACGGAAAACTTCGGTCCTGGCGTGGAAAACATCCAGGTGGAGCTGCGCGGCTCGTTTGGCCGCGTCTTCACGCACAGGCTCTATTGGTCGCTGGCGGCGAGCGGCGTCGAAGTCAACGCGCCGGTCGGCGCACGGCCGCGCTCGCACCTTGCCGTGCTGCGCGATGCGGTCGATCTCGGCCGCAAGCTGGAAGCTGAGCTGTAGGCGGTGATCACGACAATGCCGCGGCGGCACTTCAAAGCAAGGTCCCCTTCGGGCGCAATCTTCCCGAAGCGGACCGAGTTCGCCTAGTCACCGATCAACGATTGGTCAGGAAAATTGCTTCCTCGTCGTCGCGCTGCCTGCCGCCAAGTGCTGCAGCCGCGCTGGCAATGAAGGCCCCGATGACCAGCGACAGCGCGCCAATCAGCGAGAAGGTGGCGCCTGCCTTTCTGGCGGTGTCGGCCGCCTGCTGGGCCTTGACCTTGGCGTCCTGCGCTCTGGCGATTACTGCATCGACGCGAGCGGTGGCATCCGCTTCGGACAGGCCTGTACGGGCGGCCACCAGCCGCGACAGATAGGTCTTGTCGTCGGCCGATATTTCGCCTGCTGCGGCACTCGCGATCAGAATGCGCGATGCCTGCGCCGTTGCCGCGGCGTCGCTCTCCGGATTGGCGGCAGCGAGCCTTGCCGGATCGGCCGGGCGGAACAGCGTATCGACGAAATACGATGTGGCGTCGTTAGTCGAGGCGCCACCAGCGTTTGCAGCAGCACCTGCCGAAGCGCCCATTGCAGCGCCCGATGCCACAGTCGAAGCAGCCTGGACACCGCTACCTATCGCGGCCGAAAGCGCCGTGCCGAGCACGCCGGCGACGAGCAGCGTCGCCAGCGCCCAGGCCAGGAAACCGTGAGCGGTATCGCGGAAGAAGACCTCATCGGTGTGGATGCCGACCCATTTGGTGCGCAGGCGTCCGGCGAGGTAGCCGCCCAGGGCCGACGACAGCCACTGCACGACGATCAGCCAGACGGCGGTGGAAACGGCGAAAGTGGTGACTGACGCACCCGAGCCAGACCATGGCGAAACCATGCTCAGCCCAAGCCCGGAGCCGAGCAGCATCAAGATGAAGGTAAGCGTCGACGCAGCAAAGGCGCCGGCGACGATTGGCCCCCAGCTGACAGCGGGGGAAGCGGATTCCGTCGGTGCGGAAACGTCGGCAGTCGTTAGGGTGGACGGCATCGAAGCCCCCTACCTTGCAAACAGCATGATCAGAATAATGATCGGAATCGGGACTCCGAGAAGCCAGAGCAAAATGCCACGTCCCATGGATGCCTCCTGCGGCGATTGTGATCAACTACAATGCCTTGAAGGCCTTTCCGTTCCGGCGGTCCTGCTGATCTCTGTTGCTTGCAACAGTCGGCATCGGTGCGCCAAGGCGCACCAATGCACTTCATGCCTGCTGGCTGGGTATCTGAGATCGTGGCTCAGATGTCCAGATTGGCGACCGACAGCGCATTTTCCTGGATGAATTCGCGCCTGGGCTCGACCTCGTCGCCCATCAGCCGCGAAAACAAGCTGTCCGCATCCGTTGCGTCATTGACCTTGACCTGCAAGAGCGAGCGCACATTCGGGTCAAGCGTCGTTTCCCAGAGCTGCTCGGCGTTCATTTCGCCAAGGCCCTTGTAGCGCTGCATGGTCAGGCCCTTGCGGCCGGTGGCAAACACGGCATTGAGCAGTGCCAGCGGCCCCGAAATGGTTTCCGAGACATCCTTGCGGCGCAGCACCGGCGGCTCGCCATAGATCTCCGCCAGACGCGGCGCATAGCGGTCGAGCTGGCGTGCGTCGGCGGAATTGATCAGCGCCAGGTCGAGATGTGCGAACTCCTTGACGCTGCGCACCGTTCGCTCGAAGACATAGCCGCCGATGCCCTCGTTCGAGGTCGACATGCGGCCGATCCAGCCGCGCTCGGTATCCTCGGCGATAATGTCGAGACGGCGGGCAACACGCTCGGCCGTCTCATTGGCGCGGCGGAGGTCGGTGAAGATCTCCGGGTTGAGCGCGCCGGCAATCGCTGCCTGCTCGACCACGCCTCTGTTATAGCGCGTGTGCAATCCGTTGATGAGCTGGCGGACAGCCAAGGCGTCGTCGATGGCACTGCGCAGGTCCTGCCCGGCCCGCACCTCGCCCGTGCTGAGCGCAAGCGACGCTTCTTCCAGCCCGGAGCCGATCAGGAATTCCTCGAAGGCGGCTTCGTCCTTGATGTATTGCGAGCTCTTCCCGCGCGTCACCTTGTAGAGCGGCGGTTGCGCGATGTAGAGATGACCGCGTTCGATCAGTTCGGGCATCTGGCGGAAGAAGAAGGTCAACAGCAAGGTGCGGATGTGGGCGCCGTCGACATCGGCGTCGGTCATCAGGATGATCTTGTGGTAGCGCAGCTTGTCGGCATTGAACTCGTCCTTGCCGATCGAGGTGCCGAGCGCAGTGATCAGCGTGCCGATCATGTCGGAGCCGAGCATACGGTCGAAGCGGGCGCGCTCGACGTTGAGGATCTTGCCGCGCAGCGGAAGAATGGCCTGGTTCTGGCGCGAACGGCCGCCCTTGGCCGAGCCGCCGGCGCTGTCGCCCTCGACGATGAAGATCTCGGATTTTGCCGGGTCGCGCTCCTGGCAATCGGCCAGCTTGCCGGGCAACGAGGTGACGCCGAGTGAGCTCTTGCGGGTGATGTCGCGTGCCTTGCGCGCGGCTTCACGCGCGGCAGCGGCCTGGATGACCTTCTCGATGACCGCCTTGCCCTCGGTCGGGTGCTCCTCCAGCCAGGTGCCGAGCGCTTCGTTGACCAGCCCTTCGACCACCGGACGGACCTCGGACGACACCAGCTTGTCCTTGGTCTGCGAGGAGAATTTCGGGTCGGGAACCTTGACTGACAGCACCGCCGTCAGCCCTTCACGGCAATCGTCGCCGATCAGCGCCACCTTTTCCTTCTTGGTCAGGCCCGAAGAGTCGCCATAGCCGGTTATCTGGCGTGTCAGCGCACCGCGAAAGCCTGCCAGATGCGTGCCGCCGTCGCGTTGCGGGATGTTATTGGTGAAGGCCAGCACGTTCTCGTGGTAGCTGTCGTTCCACCACATGGCGACTTCGACCGTGATGCCGTCGCGCTCGGCGCGGATCGATATCGGCTTGTCGAGCAACGGCTTTTTCGTCCGGTCGAGATATCGGACGAACTCTTCGAGGCCGCCATCGTAGTGCAGTTCATGGCGCACGATGTCGGCATGGCGGGCATCGGTCAAAACGATGCGCACGCCGGAGTTCAGGAAGGCGAGTTCGCGCAGCCGATGCTCCAGCGTACCGTAGTCGAATTCGACCATGGTGAAGGTTTCGGACGACGGCAAAAACGTGATTTCGCTACCGCTGCGGCCTTCATAGGTGCCGGGGACCTTGTCTTGTTCATAACTGCCGGTGACGCGCAGCGGCGCGTCAGCATTGCCATGCGTGAAGCTCATCTCGTAGATCTGGCCGTTGCGGCGGATCTTCAGTTTCAGCCAGGCCGACAGCGCGTTGACGACCGACACGCCGACGCCGTGCAGGCCGCCCGACACCTTGTAGGAGTTCTGGTCGAACTTGCCGCCGGCATGCAGCTGCGTCATGATCACTTCGGCCGCCGAAATGCCTTCGCCGGTGTGGATATCGGTCGGAATGCCGCGGCCATTGTCGATGACCGTCACCGATCCGTCCGGATTGAGCGTCACCGTCACCAGGTCGGCATGGCCGGCCAGGGCTTCGTCGATGGCGTTGTCGACGACTTCATAGACCATGTGGTGCAGGCCCGAGCCGTCGTCGGTATCGCCGATATACATGCCCGGCCGCTTGCGAACGGCATCCAAGCCCTTCAAAACCTTGATGGAATCGGCGCCGTATTCGGCTTCAACGCCGTTGGCGATGTCGGTCTGTTCGCTCATGAAAACCTGTCTGATTGATGCCGTGTGCAGAGCGCGAAAAATCGGCTTCGAATCGCGCATTTCTAATGTCGTAGATATAGGCGCAAAAGGCGGTTTTTCCAAGGTTTGCAGGCATTTCCGGACGGAATGACGGTCGCGTCGGCCGGCTACTGGCGCTTGGCTTCGATCCTGGCCAGCCGCTCACGCAGGAACTTGATCATGAATTTGTATCGCGGCGCCAACCGTCCGCTTCGGTCGAGCTCGAGCGTCATGTCGAGCGCCTTGGAAAGCACGGCTTTCGGATCCTTAGCGACTTGCGCGTAGTCGATATAGGCGACCACCAGGTCGCGCTGCCAGGTGGCGTTGTCCGGATCGGACCGGGCAAGTTTCTCGCGAATGGCCAGGCTGTCCTGAAAGGCTTGCCGGGCTCCGCTGACGTCGCGCTGCTTTAGGCACAGGGTGGCGACTTCGGACAGCGTTATCGACAAGTCACGCTGCCAGTCGGAATTGGCCGGATCGAGCTTGGCCAGCCGCTGCGCAATCGCGTAACTGTCCAGATAGGCTTTCAGCGCGCCTTTGTGGTCGCCCTGTATCGCCAGGACGCCGGCGACCTTCTCGAGGCAGACGGACAGGTCGCGCTGCCATTCGGTGTTGTTCGGGTCGCCAGCGGCGAGCGCGCTGGCCTGCGAAAGTGCCTCACGATAAGCCGAAAGTGCCGCCGGCCAATTCTGCTGGTCGCTCAGCGCATTGCCGATCTTGGCGTTGCCGACCGACAGGTCGCGTTTCAGCTCGGTGTCGTCAGGATCGCGTTTCGCCAGGTGCTTGACGATCGCGAGGCCTTCCCTGTAAGCCGCCAGCGCCCCGGCGGCGTCGCCGCGTTCGCGCAGCAGGTCGCCTATCGTATCGTGGCTGACCGAGACGTCACGCTGCCGGTCGGCGTCTCCCGGTTTGTCCGCCGCCAGCGCCAGCCGCACCTTCAGGCTCTCTTCATAGGCCGCCTGTGCGTTATCCAGTTGGCCTGCGACATGGGCAAGGTGACCGATCTCATCGTAGGTGATGGTCAGGTCGCGCTGCAGTTCGGCACGGTCGGGCTTTCCGGCGGCGAGCTGTTTCTTGATCGACAGACTTTCCTGGTAGACCTCTGCGGCGCCGGCCAGATCGCCTTGCGTCGCCAGTACGTTACCGATCTTGTCGTCGGCCATGGCGAGGTCGCCGAACCACTCCAGATTGTCCGGTTCTGCCTCGGTCAGGCCCTGCAGAATGGTCTTGGCGGTCTCATAATTCTGCAGCGCTGTCGGCAGATTGCCCTGTGCCATCCGCACATTGCCGAGCTTGACGTGGCTGACGGCGAAGTCGCGCTTCACGTTGGGATCGGTTTCATGATGCAACCGCCGTTCGAGATCGGCTTGCAGCGCTTCGAAGGCGCGGCCGGCCGCATCGATATTGCCGACCGTGGTATAGAGTTTGCCCAGCTCGTCCAGCGTGCGGATCAAGCGGTCGGCATCGTCGAGCGACAGCACCACCCGTCCAGCTTCGCCATAAAGCGCGAGCACGGATTCATAGTCCCTGATGGCTGTGGCGTAGTCGAGGTCGGCGCGCGCCGCCCCGCCGGACAGATAGCGCGTTGCGGCCTCGGAGAGCGTGCGGCTGACGAAATTGGCCTTCAGAGCGTTGCGCGAGACATTATCGATCTCGGCTGCCTCGGCGAGCTTTTTGCGCGCCGCATCGAACGCTCCCAGCGAAAGCTGCTCTTCGGCCTGCCGGCGCAACGCTGCCACCCGCAGATCGTCTGATCCAAGCGTCTGCATTTCGCTCCGCACCTTCACGAAGGCGTCGGCTGCCTCACGCAGCCTGGCGTTCAGACTGTCAGCGGAGAGGTGGCCGGTATCGGAACTGATCAACGCGCCATAGAGCGGTGCCAGCGGCATGTCGGCGTCGCTGGCGATCTTCTCCACCTCGCCGCGCATCTGAGGCGTCACCTCGGCCATGGCGAGCAACAAGCGTTCGCGCTCGGGCAGTTTCTCCTTGGCTGTCGTAGCAAAGAACAGCTGCGGCAGGCCGCTCTCGACATAGGGCAATTGCTTGCCGCGCGAGAGGTCGTAGACCTCCTGCTGCACAAGCGTCAGCACGGAGCGGATCTCGAGTCCATCGGTGCCGAGATATTTCGTCAACGCCGCAGTGAACGGCGAATTCTGGCCGGTCCCATCCGCGGCCGTCTCGCCGGGCGCCGCCGAGAAGGCAAACAGAATGTTTTCAGCCCGCCCGACGCGGCCAAGACCCGGCCGGACCTTGACGCCGACCTCTTTTGCCAGCGCCGTTGCGCCGCGGCCTTCGCCGCCCGCAGCCGCAAACGGATCGCTGCGGCAGGCATCGAGCACGATCAGCCCGACCTTGCTGGTGGCGGCGACGGTCGTGCGGATCTCCTCCAGCGGCAGGCTGGTCCTTTCCAGCGCATCGAGCGACGACGCGTCTGCATCGACCGGCAGGAGCCGATTCTCGCCGGCGATCTCGACGCCATGGCCGGAAAAGAACACCAGTACCACGTCGGCGCCTTTGGCATCCTCGCGGAAATCGTCGAGCGCCCGGCGCATGCGCCGCAGGTCGCGGTTGGTTTCGAGGAAGACCTCGAAGCCGAGCTTGCTCAGCACCGTTTCCATCACCTCGCCGTCGTTGACGGGATTGGCGAGCGGCCGGATCAGCCGGTAGTCGTTCTCGGCGATGACCAGCGCAACGCGCCGCTCCGCCACGGCAGCGGAGGCCGTCGAGAGGATCAGCAGCAAGGCAAACAGAAGACGCAAATCGAACCGCCCCGGCCCGGTCGTTTGCCGGAGCATTCCATCTCTTTATGGCATGAGCAAGTTATGGCATCGGCAAGCTCGGCCGTTCGCGTTGTCAGCCGACCCGCATCGGCTTCAGCGCTTCGCTCCAGCGGAACAACTCGTCCAGCATGGTCCTGGCCCCGCCGAGCACCTGCTCGCTGGGCAGGAAGGCGCCGGTCTCGTCGAGCAGCTTCTGGTACATTGGCAGCGCCACGCCTTCCGGAATCGGCATGACGCCGACCGCGGTCAGCAACGGTTTGACTGCCTGCGCCGCTCGCAAGCCGCCGGAGACACCGCCGTAGCTGAGGATGGCGGCCGGCTTGTATCGCCATTCCCTGAGCAGGTAGTCGACCGCGTTGACGATCGCGGGAGCGGTGAAATAATTGTACTCCGGCGCCACGAAGACGAATGCGTCGGCGGCGTCGATTGCTTTCGACCAGGCTTTCGTGTGGCTGTTTTCGTATTTGCCGAGTCTCGGATGATGCGGCTCGTCCAGCACCGGCAGGTTGAAGGCGGCGATATCGGTGAGCACCGGCTCGAATTTGCCGTGTTCGCGCGCAAAGCTCTCCAGCCACTTTGCGAAAACCGGTCCGGCGCGGCCCGGCCGCGTGCTGCCGATGATGACGTTCAACTGGTGCTTCAAGGCAGGCTCCCGCCGTTTCTGACATCTGTGGTGCTGCCACCTAAGACACGCAGCCGGACACAGCAAGCAGGCACTTTCCGGTGCCCGGGTCACATTCCAGAGAGCGGATGCATCGCCTTGTCGTCCGCTCACATGGACGCCTGCCTTGCCCGCCACTACATTGAGGTGTCAGCGGAGCAAGTCATGGACAGTCAGCCCGTCCCCTTCGTCCCGCCGGCGCCGAAGCCGCGCACCGCGCCGCCCTCGACGCTGGAGATGATCCGCATCGTCTACCGCAATCCGCTCGAACTGTGGGGCGAGCCGACCTACAACGAGCCCTGGATTTCGGTGACCGGCATCGGCGGGCCGCTGGTCATCGCCAACGACCCCGGTCTCATTCGCCACGTGCTGGTCGATAACGCCAAGAACTACAAGATGGCGACGGTTCGCCAGCTGATCCTGCGGCCGATCCTGCGCGACGGCTTGCTGACCGCCGAGGGCGAGGTGTGGAGGCGTTCACGCAAGGCGATGGCGCCGGTGTTCACGCCGCGCCATATCTTCGGTTTTGCGGAGCCGATGCTGAAACGCACGCGGGAGTTCGTCACGCGCTACGAGGGCGGCGGCACGTTCGACATCGCGCACAACATGACGCTGCTCACCTTCGACATCCTGGCCGAGACACTGTTTTCGGGCGAGATATCGGGCGAGCCCGGCAGCTTCGCCAAGGAGATCGATCGCCTGTTCGAGACGATGGGCCGGGTCGATCCGCTCGACCTTTTGCGTGCGCCCGACTGGCTGCCGCGCCTGACCCGCATCCGCGGCCGCAAGACCATGGCCTACTTCCGCAAGATCGTCACCGACACGGTGCAGATGCGCGAGGCGCGGTTGAGGCGTGCTCCGGACACGGTGCCGCAGGATTTTCTCACGCTGCTGTTGCGGGCGGAGGGACCGGGCGGGCTAACCCGGTCCGAGGTCGAGGACAACATCATCACCTTCATCGGCGCTGGCCACGAGACTACGGCCAGGGCGCTCGGCTGGACGCTCTACTGCCTTGCCGAAGCGCCGTGGGAGCGCGAAAAGATCGAGCACGAGATCGATGCGGTGCTGGCGCGTGAGCCCGACCCGACGAAATGGCTCGACGCCATGCCGCTGACCCGCGCCGCCTTCGACGAGGCGCTCAGGCTCTATCCGCCGGCGCCGTCGATCAACCGCGAACCGATCGAGCCCGAAACCTGGAACGGCCTCTACATACCGCGGCGTGCCGCGGTGCTGGTGATGCCGTGGGTCGTCCACCGCCATCGGAAATTGTGGGACCGGCCGGACGCTTTCATGCCGGAACGCTTCCATCCGGGGAATCGCGAAAAGATCGACCGTTTCCAGTATTTGCCGTTCGGCGCCGGGCCTCGCGTCTGCATCGGCGCCAGCTTCGCCATGCAGGAAGCAATCATCGCGTTGGCGATCATGCTTTCGCGCTATCGTTTCGATACCACCGCGCAAACCCGACCCTGGCCGGTGCAGAAGCTGACGACGCAGCCGCAAGGCGGGCTGCCGATGCAGGTTACCAGGCGCGCGCCTTAGGCAACCGGACGTCCGTTCGTGTTATGCGGCGGACTTGCGCTGGAACTGGCCGGCGGCGCGGTAGCGCCAGAGATAGCTTGGCAGGATGGTTCCGATCGAACGCGGCTGGATACCGAGGCCGGCAAGCGTCCTGTTGTCCTTGACGGCGTCATCCGACACGACATTGTGCTGGCGCAACAGCAGGACCTGGTCCTTGGTCAACAATGGATTGGGCAGCAGCCCGAGAATTGATGCCTGGAGGTTCGCCAGCCACCATGGCACGGGCAGCAAAAACCGCCTGCGTTCGATGATGACGAGCAGCTCTTGCATGCATTCCTTGAAGGTAAGCACCTGCGGCCCGCCGAGTTCATAGATCCGGCCGCCCTGGACCTTGCCGTCGACCGAGTGCGCCACCGCCTCGGCGACGTCGCCGACATAGACCGGCTGGAATTTCGTCTGCCCGCCGCCGATCAGCGGCAGCACTGGGGAAAAGCGGGCCATGTTGGCAAAGCGGTTGAAGAAACCGTCCTCCGGCCCGAAATTGATCGATGGCCGCAAGATCACGGCGTCTTGGACCGTCTCAAGAACGGCCTTTTCGCCGAGCGCCTTGGTCCGCGCGTAGTCCGATTGCGCGTGGAGCTCCGCTCCCAGAGCCGAGATGTGGGTGAGGCCGGCGCCGACGGCGCGCGCCGCTTCGGCAATAGCGCGCGCGCCGAACTCGTGGACGGCAGTAAATTTCTGCCGGCCGGCCTCATGCGCGATCGCCACCAGATTGACGACATGGTCGGCGCCTTGCACGGCGCGGTCGACCGACCAGCGCACCCGGACATTGGCCTGCACCGGCTGGATCTGCCCGACATTGCCAAGCGGTTGCAAATGACCGGCGAGATCGGGCCGGCGGCAGGCGACCCGGATGCGGTAGCCGCGCTTGGCCAGCGCCCGCACGACATGACGACCGACAAAGCCGGAGCCGCCGAAAACGACGACGAGCTTTGGGGTCTGAAGGATTTCGGTCATGGCTGGCTCCGGCGGGCTATCCAGATGGCTTGATTGAAGCCGTTTCATAGTCGGTTTCGCGCCAAAGGCAAAGGGCGACCATAGGTCGCCCGGCACTGTTGAAGCATGATTTTCCGGATCCGTTCGAAATGGCAGAAAACGCCGTCGAGGCCCGGCTTTACGGCAACTCCATTAGGAACAGGAACCTTTGTTCGCTAGGCGATTTTAGATGTATGGTTTGATTCCGAATGGAGGATATTGCCGATGACGACAAAACGCGTTGCGATCTTCGCTCTGGCTTTCGTACCAGGCTGCAGCATTGGTGCCCCGGCATTCGCGGCAAACCGGCATCACCAAGCGCAACCCGAACGCTACGTTCCCGCCAACGGCGACATCATCGACATTCTGTTCGGTGGCCCGCGCTACTATGACAACCCCCTGTTCACGACGGCCGCCGAACCCTGCTCCTACAACAGGGTAGAACCGGACGCGAATGCGGTGAACGTCATCAACGATCATCATTGCGGGAAGTAGGCTCGCGCTCCCGGATCGGCCGGCCTCTGCCGCTCATCGTACAAACGAATTTCTTTAGGACGAATAGCGCGCGGCGAATTCGGAAATGCGTTGCACCACGGCTTTCGGCGCGCTTATGCCGCGCGCCGCCGCCTTCTCTGCCGCTTCTGCCCGGGCACGCCCCGGCACATGCACGCCATAGCGCCGCCGCAACCTGTCGAGTTGGTCCTTCATCCGTTTCTCGAAGTTCGGATCGAGCAGCTTGGGCTCGACGGCGAGCACGAACAGGCCGGTCCCCGGACTGTCCGGCCCGCCGCTGAACCATGGCGCATCGAGCGACCAGTTGGCGCCCGACAGGCCCGCAGCCAGCACCTCGACCATCAGCGCGATGTTGGCGCCGCGCTGGCCGCCGAAGGCAAGCATGGCGCCTTTCATGGCGGCTGCCGGGTCCGTGGTTGGATTGCCGCTGGCGTCCAGTGCCCAGCCTTCGGGGATCTTCTTGCCGTCCTCGGCCGCCTTGCGGATGTTGACGAAGGCAGTGGCGCTCGACGACTGGTCGATGACCAGCGGCGCCCCGTCCGTGGTGGGTGCGGCAAAGGACATCGGGTTGGTGCAGTAGACCGGCTTGACCGAGCCCGAGCCGGCAAGCACGGCCGGGCCGTTGGTGGCGGCGAACGACACCAATCCCTGCGCGGCCAGCCGTCCGGTGAAATAGCCGAGCGCGCCGCAGGTATAAGCATTCTTCTGCGAAAAGATGGCGACGCCGAACAGCCGCGCCGCCTTGGCGAGGTCATCGATCGTGCGGTCGAAACCGGTATGCGCTAAGCCGCCGCGCGCATCGGAAAGATAGACCGCGAGCGCCGGCCTGGTGATCACCGGATCGGCGTTGCCGTCAATACGGCCGGCTTCCAGTGCTTCGAGATAATCGATGAAGTGCGACAGTCCGACTGTCGACAGTCCTTCAGCCTCGGCCGCGACGATCGAGGCAGCCAGCGACTGCGCCGCCTCTTCGTTGGCGCCGGCGCCAAGTGCGGCCATCCGGCACAGCCCTGTCGCCTGGTCGAGACTGAGTTGCATGGCAGCTGCCCTGAATTCGCGACTTTAACAGCTTTAGCCTAGCTTGCTCGGGATCCGCGCCTCGAGCCTGCGGAAACCGAACACCAGGATACCGGTGATGGACATATAGACCAACGCCAGAAGCAGCAAGGGTTCGTAGGTGATGAATAGATCCTGGCGCACCCGCGAAGCTACGGCATAGATGTCGACCATAGTTATCGTTGCCACCAGCGGTGTCGCTTTCAGCTGGAGAACAGTTTCACCCGCCAGCGTCGGCAGTGCCCGGCTGATCGCCTGCGGGAGCCATATGCGCCTGAAGATTTTCCAACGGCTCATGCCGAAAGCGCGGGCCGCTTCGAGTTGGCCAAGCGGTACCCCGGCGAAGGCGCCACGCATTACTTCGCCTTCATAGCCGGCATACGAG
>NZ_JAMYMW010000019.1:0-55845 GCF_040318745.1 Mesorhizobium sp. M1027
ACTGGCCCATCTGCTTCACTGCCATCGCGATTCCCTCCGAGCTTCGTCTCAGAGAATCACAATCAGCGAATTACGCAACAGGCCCCTTGTGGGAGAAGGTGGATTGGCGCGAAGCGCCAAGACGGATGAGGGGTGCCGGAAGAAATGAGGCGTCGGCGTTCCCTGGAACACCCCTCATCCGACCGAGCTTCGCTCGGCCACCTTCTCCCGCAAGGGGAGAAGGGAAAAGGAGCCCTACTCCTCCGGCTCCGTCGTGAACATCAGCGGATAACCCTTGGCCTTGCCGGCATCGGTTGCCCGCGCCGCCTTGGTCTCGGCGACATCCCTGGTGAAGACGGCGACGACGCAGACGCCGCGCCGGTGCGCAGTGATCATTATCCTATGCGCCTGGTCTTCGCTGAGCTTGAACTCGGCCTTCAGCACAGTCACGACGAACTCGCGCGGCGTGAAATCGTCATTGACCAGGATAACCTTGTAGAGCTTCGGCCGTTCGACTTTCGGCTTCGTGCTGGTACGGGGTTTTGTCGTGATTTCAGGCATTGGACCGGCAATTGAGTACGACGGCTTTGCGGTCATTTTGACATGGGCAAAAGCGGTCGTCCATTCAACCGCGCGCGAGCGGCTTCCCGGCGGACGCAGTTCAAAAATCCGTGCCTATGTGGGAACTGCCGTCTGGCGTTCAACGGGGGGTGTGGGCCGGGACTGCCCGTATTGTCTGCACGCAACAAAAAAGACGACCGCTCCAGGCAAATCGCAACTGGAGCGGTCTTCTCATAGGGTAGAAAGATGTCGCTTGATCAGGCCTTCGGAGCTGCCTTGACCGCGTGCTTCTTGTGCTTCTTGACGGTCTTCTTGGCAGCGACCTTCTTCACGGCCTTGGCCGGCGCAGCGGTCGTCGTTGTCGTCGCAGCCGGGGTGGTGGTCGCGGCATTGGCGCTGCTGGCGCCGAGAACCGGCATCGAGACGGCCAGCGCGATGGCGAGACCGAGGGCGGAGAGGAGAGACTTTTTCATGGCTTCACTTCCTTTTTGTGCAGATCGGATTGAGTGTCACTGAACGGGATCGATCGGTGTCACTCCAAGCAGCTTCAAGGCGTTCGCGAGCATCCGGATTCCCTGTGCCTGTTTCTTGTTGGCGCAGAACCGGTTTCCCTTTCTTTGAAGTGCTTTCGCCGCGGTGACCTGCGTTGCCGCGGCATGGGTTTCGAGGGCTTCGTCAAACTGGCGGTTCAGATCGATGCAACGCTCGCTGCGGGTGGTCGCCACCTTTGCATCGGCCGCCTTTGCATTGGCCACCTTTGCATCGGCCAGTTTTGCATCGGCTTGTTCAACCGCGGCCGTGACGAGCGAAATGGAAAGCAACGCACCCATCAGACTGATCGAGAACCTTTGCATTGGTCTATCCGTATCCCGTAACGCGTGTCGCAGCCGATGACCTGACCGCCACGGCACCACTTATGACCTTGATTTTTTTCGGCAGTTTTTCCGGATTGTAGAATTTTGTTTCTGGATTGTTTCTGGGCAGCCCGGATCGGGCCGCCGATCTTCACTGGCCAACTTATGGCCTGAATTCTATCGTCTGGCTGACGGCCGAAGCACCGCTTGGGCGATCCACAAATGACAGGTTTCCTGTGAAATCCGACCCCCACATACTGATCGTCGACGACGACAAGGGCATTCGCGACCTGCTTCAGGAATTCTTCCAGAGGCGAGGGCTGCATACATCTGTCGCCGCCGACGGCACCGAGATGGAGACCGTCCTGCGCCGCGCCCAGGTCGACCTGATCGTCCTGGACGTCATGCTGCCCGGCAAGAGCGGGCTGGAGCTCTGCCGCGAGTTGCGCGCCAATTATTCGACGCCGATCATCATGCTGACCGCGGTTACCGAGACAACCGACCGCGTGGTTGGGCTGGAGATGGGCGCGGACGACTACGTGCCGAAACCCTTCGATCCGCGCGAGCTGCTCGCACGCATTCGTGCCGTCTTGAGACGCAATGGCGCCGCCGAGCCGCGACGCGCCGCCTCGCGGCAGATCTACCATTTCGCCGGTTGGACGATGGACTGTTCGCGCCGCCGGCTAATGGCGCCCGGCGACGTCAGGATCGAGCTGACGATGGCCGAATTCAATCTCCTGCAGACCTTCGTCAAGAGCGCGCAGCGCGTACTGAGCCGCGAGCAGCTGATCGAGCTGTCCGGCGGCGACAGCGGCTACAGCTTCGACCGCAGCGTCGACATTCTGGTCAGCCGGCTGCGGCGCAAGATGGAGGACGACCCGAAAACGCCGAAGCTGATCCTGACCGTGCGCAGCGGCGGCTACCAGTTCCTGCCTGAGACGACCTCCGAATGAGACGCATCCTGCCGCAAACGCTGCCGGTCTGGGTGCTGCTCATCGTCATCGCCGGCCTGCTGATCAGCCAGATCGCGACCCTTTACATCGTTTCGCGCGACCGTGCGGCCGCCAATGACGTCGTCGATCTCTATCGGCTGAACGACCGCGCCTTCTCGCTGGTGCAGCTGATGCATGATGCCACCCCAGAACAGCGCAAGGCGACGGCCTCCGGGCTGTTCAATGCCACCTATGCGCTCACCGTCTCCGACACGCCCGCCGTCACCTCGTCGATAGCGGGCGACGACGAGCTGGCCGAACTGGAAGACATATTGGTCGGCCGGCTGTCGAAGTTCGGGATCACCGATGCACGGGTCCGCCGCGACCCGGCAACGCACGAAGCGGACGCTCCCGGTGGGACGGTCGCCGGTCCCGATATCGGCCAGGTCGAGCGCGACCTGCTGGTGCTGGCGGCCGATTTCGCCCAGAGCGACAAGCTGACGGCTTCGCTTCGCTTTGCCGACGGCCAGTGGCTGAACTTCACCGAACCGAACACGCCGGCCGGGCCGATACTGAGCTTCGATAGCCTGCCGCTCTATGCCTTAATCGCCGGGCTGGTGGTGGCTTCCTCGATCTGGTCGCTGCGCCGGCTGACGGCGCCCTACAGGATGATGGAGACCGCGGTGAAGCGGATCGGCGAGGACCTGAAGAGCCCGCCGATCGCCGAGAGCGGCAGCCGCGAGGTGCGTACCGCGGCAAAGGCGGTCAATGCCATGCAGGCGAGACTGCGCGCCTACGTCGAGGACCGCGAGCATCTTGCGGCCGCACTGGCGCACGACCTGCGCACGCCGCTGACCAGGATGCGGCTGCGCCTCGAACTGCTGAGGAATTCGTCCGTGCGCGCCGCACTGGCGCACGACCTCGCCGACATCGAAGGCATTGCCAGCTCGGTCATCGACTTCGCCACTTTCGAGGT
This sequence comes from Mesorhizobium sp. M1027, assembly GCF_040318745.1. Taxonomy (NCBI): domain Bacteria; kingdom Pseudomonadati; phylum Pseudomonadota; class Alphaproteobacteria; order Hyphomicrobiales; family Phyllobacteriaceae; genus Mesorhizobium; species Mesorhizobium sp. M1027. The sequence continues at coordinate 3,303 of NZ_JAMYMW010000019.1, forward strand.
GACCGAGGAGAAGAGCGAGAGGATCGATTTCTGGTCGCTGGTAGAATCGATCGCCGACGGCTTCGACGAGGTCTCCTTCGAGAATGAAGACGGGCGCTCGCGCGGCTTGATCTGCATGGCGCGGCCGGTCGCGCTGCGGCGCTGCGTCACCAACCTCGTCCAGAACGCGGTGACCTATGGCAAGAGGGCGCATCTCAGCCTGCGTCAATCAGGCAAGACAATCACGCTGGCGATCCATGACGAAGGGCCGGGCATACCGCAAGCCGAGCTCGACGCCGTGTTCGGCTCGTTCGTGCGCCTGGAACAGTCGCGCAACCGTCAGACCGGCGGCCTCGGCCTCGGCCTGACCATCGCCCGCAACATCGCCCGCGGCGCCGGCGGCGAGGTCATCCTGTCCAATCACCCCGATGGCGGCCTGTTGACGGAACTGAGATTGCCGCTGGCGGTTTAGCTTGCGGTATCGGGCTAAGCCGGCGTTCCTTCGCGCCGGCGTTTGGTCTCGGTTCTCGCCAAGGAGAAAAATTATCTTCGCAGCACCGCGCTCAGCACATCCCTGACGCCGATGGCGCCGACGAAGCGCGACTGGTCGTCGAACAGCGCCACCGGTGCGGTCTGCGAGCGATGCATGGCCAGCATCACGGTCTTCAGCGAGGTGCCGGGATTGGCCCAGAACACCTGCGCCGTCTCCTCCGGCTGTGCCTCGACATCGGCGCAGGACACCCATACCGCCGGCTTGCCGTCGCGCTCGGCCGCCGCCACCAGCCCATGCTCGTCGATCTTGAAGCGCGTCGTCTTGCGCCGGTCGAGCCACACCCAGCCGTTCTCGCCATGTTCGAGGTCGCGGCGGTCGCGCATGACGTTCCACGCGGTCAACACCGAGAGCGGGTTCACATTGGCGATGAAGTCGCGGACATAGTCGTTGGCGGGCCGCAACACGATGTCTTCCGGCGCACCGGTCTGCACGATGCGCCCGCCCTCCATGATAGTGATGTGGGTGCCGATCTTCAGCGCCTCCTCGAGGTCGTGGCTGACGAAGATGATGGTCTTCTTCAGCTCGGCCTGAAGCTGCAGCAGCTCGTCCTGCAGCTTGGTCCGGATCAGCGGGTCGAGTGCCGAGAACGGCTCGTCCATCAGCAGGATCGGCGCCTCGGTGGCGAAGGCGCGCGCCAGGCCGACGCGCTGCTGCATGCCGCCGGAAAGCTCATGCGCGTATTTCTTCGACCACTGGTCGAGATGAACCAGCTTCAGCTGTTTGGTCACCCGCTCCTTGCGCTCGGCTTCAGGCACGCCGGCGAGCTCGAGGCCGAGGCCGACATTTTCCTCCACTGTGCGCCACGGCAGCAGGCCGAACTGCTGAAACACCATTGCCACCTGTTTCTGCCGCAACCGCCGAAGCGTCGCCTCGTCGCAGGTCACGACGTCGACCGTGCCGTCGCCGTCCTTGACCAGCACCTGGCCGCGCGAGACCACGTTCAGCCGGTTGACGGCCCTGAGCAGCGTCGATTTGCCGGAGCCGGAAAGCCCCATCAGCACCGAGATCTCGCCCTCGTTCACGGTGAGGCTGGCGCCGGCGCAGCCCAGTACGTTGCCGGTCTGTTCGAGGATCTCGGCGCGGGTGGCGCCGCTGTCGATCAGCGCCAGCGAGCCTGCCTGGTCGGCGCCGAAGACGATGTCGACATTTCTGAAATCGACGGCGACGGTCATTTCTTGCCTCCCACGCCGATGCGCGTCATTCGGTCGAGCACGATGGCAAGCACGACGATGGCCAGCCCTGCCTCAAGCCCTAGGTCGATCCGGCGCGAACCGAGCGCGCGGTTGATCTCGGTGCCGAGGCCGCCGGCGCCGATAAGGGCGGCGAACACCACCATCGACAGCGACAGCATAATCGACTGGGTCAAGCCGGCCATGATGGTCGGCAGCGCCGAAGGCAGCTCGACCTTCCACAGCAGCTGGCGTTTGGTGGCGCCGAACGCCTCGCCCGCCTCGACGATCGATTTCGGCACCGAGGTGACGCCGAGATGGGTGAGCCGAACCGAGGTCGGAATGACGAAGATGATGGTGACGATGAGGCCGGGCGCATTGCCGAGGCCGAACAGGGTCAGCACCGGGATCAGGTAGACGAAGGTCGGTAGCGTCTGCATCAGGTCGAGCACCGGCAGCATGACGCGATACACCTTCGGCTTGTGCGCGGCCCAGATGCCGAGCGGCACGCCGATGGCCATCGACACGGCGGCGGCGGCGACCACCAGCACCAGCGTCTCCACCGTCTGCTTCCACAGGTTCTGGTTGAGGATGAACAGCAATCCAATGAATACCGCCAAAGCCAGGCCTTTCGAGCGCTGCAGGAAATAGGCGAGCAGAGCGATCAGCGCGATCAGCAGAACCGGCGGCAGCAACAGCAGCCCGTCGACGATGCCGTCGAGCAGGAAGTTGAGGGTGTTGGAAAAAGCCCTGAAGATGGTGTCGAAATTGTCGGTGAGAAAGCCGAAAAACGCCTTCCCCCATGCCCCGATGGGAATCTTGTAACTGACCAGGAATTTGGAGATCGGATCCATCTAGCCCCTCTTCTGCCGGCGCCGTCCTTCGCCGCACGGTCATCTTGTCACAGGATATGAAAAAGGGCAGCCATTTCTACCGTGGCTGCCCCTTGTCTCGTCATGCCAGATGGTCGGGTCAGCTTCCGAGCGCCGTTTTCACCCCAGCCGCCGCATCGCCGCCGTCGAAGGTGGTGACGCCGGCGATCCAGGGGGTGATCGCGTCAGGGTGTTTCTTCAGCCAGTCGGTCGCGGCGGTATTGGCGTCGGCGCCCTTCAGGATCGCGTCCATCATCTCGCCTTCCATGTCCAGGTTGAACTTCAGATTGGCGATGAACTTGCCGGCGTTCGGGCATTCGCTCATGTAGCCCTTGCGCACATTGGTATGCACGGTGGCGGCGCCGAAGCCGCTGTCGCCCATCCCCTCGAGATAGGTGATCTTCATGGCGCCCATCACCGGATGCGGCGTCCAGCCGAGGAAGGCGATCCATTCATTGTTCTTCATCGACTGCTCGGCCTGGGTGAGCATGCCGGCCTCGGAAGACTCGACCAGTTCGAAGCCTTCGAGATTGGTCTTCGGATCCTTGATCATATCGAGGATAATGCGGTTGCCGTCATTGCCGGCCTCAATACCATAGATCTTGCCGTCGAACTTGTCCTTGAACTTGCCGAGATCGGTTAGCGTCTTGACACCGGCATCGGCGACATAGGTCGGAACGACGATGCCATAGCCGGCACCGCTGAGATTTTCGCTGACGGTCTCGACCGAGCCTTCGGCGGTATAGTCCTTGATGTCGTTGGTCATCGACGGCATCCAGTTTCCGAGGAACACGTCGAGGTCTTTGTTCTTCAGCGACGCATAGGTCACCGGCACCGAAAGCTGGATCACCTGCGGCTCGTAACCGAGCGCCGTGAGCAGCACCGAGGCGACGCCGGTAGTCGCCTGGATGTCGGTCCAGCCGACATCGGACAGCCGCACCGTCTTGCAGCTTTCCGCATCACCGGCGAAGGCCCCAGTCGTGGATAGAAAAGCCGCCAGGCCGAGACCGGCGACGAATGAACTCATGCGCGACATAGAAATTCTCCCATTTCAGTTCTCGGTGAAGCGAAGTGGCGGTTTTATTTCCACCTTTGTTCCGTCAGCCAAACACCATTCTGCTGCGGTTTCAAGCACTAAGGCAATCACGAACAACGGCGCAGGCTGGCCGATCGGCGACACGCCCGCCGCTTTACGGATGGAAGTCGTCTTTTCCCGGTGGAATGTAGGCGCTCCCCCTCCCCGCTTTGTTGCAACTCGGCTTAAAAGGACGGCATGGCCAAGCTGTACTTCCATTATGCGACGATGAATGCCGGCAAGACGACGATGCTGTTGCAGGCCTCGTACAATTACCGCGAGCGTGGCATGACGACGATGCTGTTCATCGCCGGCCACTACCGCAAGGGCGATACCGGGCTGATCTCGTCGCGTATCGGCTTGGAGACGGAGGCCGAGTTGTTCCGCGACGGCGACGATCTGTTTGCCCGGGTCGCCGAGCATCATGACCACGCCACGGTGCATTGCGTCTTTGTCGACGAGGCGCAGTTCCTCGAAGAGGATCAGGTCTGGCAACTCGCCCGCATCGCCGACCGGCTGAACATTCCGGTCATGTGCTATGGCCTGCGCACCGATTTCCAGGGCAAGCTGTTTTCCGGCTCGCGCGCCCTGCTGGCGATATCAGACGAGCTGCGCGAGGTGCGCACCATCTGCCGTTGCGGCCGCAAGGCGACGATGGTGGTACGCCTAGGGGCCGACGGCAAGGTGGCGAAACAGGGTGAACAGGTGGCGATCGGCAAGGACGTCTATGTCTCACTCTGCCGCCGCCATTGGGAAGAGGAAACGGGCCGCGCCATGCCCGACGATTTCATCGGCTTCATCAAAACCTGACCAGCGCGTTGCGTCCATCCGTCCGCCCAGCCGACATTCGTTCCGCGATCGCGTCATCGTGCGGCGCTTGTTAAGGCTTGCTTCCTATTTTCAAAACCTCTCAGCCAGAGCCGTCGGGGAGTTCCCATGCTTCGAGCCATTTCGTCTGCAACTGCTTTCCTCATCGTCGGAGCTCTTGCCGCGCATGCCGACGGCGATGCCGCTCTCGGCAAGAAGGTCTTCAACAGATGCATGGCCTGTCACGAGGCAACGAGCGAACGCGACAAGGTCGGCCCGCATCTGCTGGGTGTCGTCGGACGCACCGCCGGCACCGCGGACAGTTATCTCAGCCGCTACTCGCAGGGGATGAAGGACGCCGGCGCCGCCGGCCTGGTCTGGGACGAAATAAGCCTTGCCGAATACCTGCGCGCGCCGCGGCAGAAGGTCCCCGGCAATAAAATGGCCTTCTCCGGCCTGACCAGCGACGAGGACATCGCCAATGTCATCGCCTACCTCAAGGCTGATCCCAAGCCCTGAGCGTGACCCCAGTTGCCTCGTTTCCTGGTGTCGCCCGTCTTCCGTCTTTCATTCGCCAAACCCGGTACATATAGTCACGGCGGTTCGCGACACGAAAACCGATGCCGAAGCGGGAGGCCCCAATGGCGACATTGCAGAATTTCGATGCCGAGATTGCCAAGACCAAGCAGGTCGTAGAGGACATGCGCACCAAGATCGAGCAGTCCGGTAGCGTGCTCGACACGCTCGCCACCGCCGACAAGAAGATCGGCGACGCCAATTTCGACATCGAGAATGCCCGCATCGAGGACGTGCTGAAGCAGCAGAAGGTGATGGAAGGCAATATCGCCGACCTGATCATCGGCCTGGAGGACGCCACCAACGTCTTCGGCGCCGAATTCGAGAGCATGAAGAACTACACCGGCTGGGAGAATTTCGTCGGCGTCTTCTCCAGCCAGCGCAAACAGCGCATGCGCACCGACCGCGTCCGCAACATGTCGCTGGCCGGCAATTTGCAGGAGCTGTTGGCGAAATCCGACACCATCGTCGGCATCCTCAAGGCGCAGAAGCAGGTTCTCGACACGCGCTACAAGACCTCCGAGGCCAGCCTGTCGCAGGTGATCGAGCGCCGCAAGACAACCATGTCCAATCTCGAGACCGTGCAGAAGCGCATCGAGGAACTCAACCCGATGCTGCTCGACATCGAGAACAAGATCGCCGCCTCGACCAGCCAGAAGGAGCGCACGCAGCTTGAAGGCGAACGCTCGAAACTGGCCACGGAATACAACGAAAAGCAGGCCAAGGAGCAGGAATTGCTGGCCGAGAGCCAGACGCTGGAGCGCTACACCTCGATGTTCCAGACCTTCGTCGATTCGCTCAACAATCAGATCGCGGCGCAATCGACGCTGATCAACAAGCTGACCATCGATACCGAGCAGCGCATCGTGCTGTACAAGGCCCTGGAAGATTCGCTGAAGACCGCCGCCCAGCAGGATGTCGCCCATAAGATCAACACGCTGGGCAGCCAGGTCGACAACACCGCCGAGGAGACCATGGCCGGCATTGGTGCCGCCTCGCAAAAGCACATCGGCGATCTGCTTGAAATGCACGAGAAGAACATGGTCGCCACCGCCGACATCCAGCGCCGCAAGAAGCTCGCCGACGACGCCTTCGCCCGCCGCTTCGACGATGTGATGAAGAAGCACAATTCGGCAAATTACGTGCAGTCGTAATTGCTGCACGTGCACTGCTCCCAAGGGCTGGCAGCATGACCCCCGAAAACGAAGCCGCGGCGCGCTATTTCTCGGCGATCGCGGCTGCACTTGGCGGCCTCGAAGTGTTCATGCGCGACGATCGCTCGCCGCTCTATCGGCACGGCATCGTCGCCAAGGTCGTCGCCGAATATATTGCGCGGCTCGAAAAGTCGTTCTCGTGCTGGCGCAACCGGCTGGGTTTCACCGAGACGTTCCGCATCTCGCGCGCCGAAAGCGGTTTTCCGGTTTTCCAGAACCTGCTCGAACTGGAAAACGACCGCCTCCAGGCCGACAGCCGTCTCGCCGTCATCCCTTCGGCCAGCGAGCTGCGCGAGGAAATGGCCGACTTCATTCTGCGCCACAAGGAATTTCCCGAAGCGTTGCAGAAGTCGATGGCCGAGCGGCTTTACCTCGAAGACGTCAAGAGCGGGACCACCTTCGGCCCGTTCACGCTCGCCCAGACGGCCAAGGTTTCGGTCAACCCGAAGACGCTGCGGCCCTATTATCTGGTCCACTGGGCCTGCTTCGACGGCAGCGCCAACCTGCCGCTGGTCTACATGGCGACGGTCGAGGATTCCTCCGACGACATGATCCGGCAGCTGGTCGATAGCAGCGGCAAGCTTAATGAGAGGGTCGACATTCCGCTGCCGGTCGACGGCTTGCTCAATCCCGAACTCGCCCACCGTTTCGACGATTTCACCGAGAAGAATTCCGCCTACACGCTGTCGCCGGCGACGATCGCGGTCAACCTCGACAAGGATTTCGAGACGCTGCATCCCAAGCAGCTGCGCCGCGTCGTGCTCGGCCCGTTCTATTCTGCCGGCATTACCGACAACAATTCGACGGTGAACGAAGTGCTGGCCAAAGTGCGCAAGCCGGAAAACGCCTGGCTGCTGACCTGGACTATCCAGGAGGTCTTTTCCAAGGCCGAGAAGCCCGGCCGCAAGGGGCTGTTTTCGAGCGAGAAGACGACGCAGGAATTCTTCATCAACACCGACGATCTCGAGGCCGCACGCCAGGGCGTGTCGAGCTACGAGAACCACGCGCTGATTCCGCATGAGGCCTATCAGTCGCTTTACGCCGCCGGCGAGGCGCAGAAGATCTTTTCGGGCTACAAGGTCCATATCCTGTCCAAAGGGCAGGTCATCAGCGACGTCTGACCATCAAATCGCGGAGTATCCTCCATGGACACCGGTCTGACCACCATCCCGGAAGCGGCAATCGAAAAGCACCGCGCCACTGCGCAAAGTTTCATCACCCGCATCGTCGTGCTGGAGGACCCATCGCGCGAATCCGGTACCGCGCTTGCCGGCACCAACCGCCGCTTCGTCTCGACCGTTTCGGTGGGCTCGGTTCGCCGCACGCGCGAGGTCGAGCTCGCCAAAACCGTCGCTGCCGTCCATCCCGACGACCAGCTGCTGACCATCCCGCAGCACATGCTGCTGTTTCGCGCCCGGCGTGGGCTGGCCATTGCGTTGGCAATATCCGATGTCTTCGCCGAAGGCTCTGACCTCGAAAGCCTGCAGGCGAAAAACGCCCGCGCGCCGCTCGAAGGCGACGAGGCCGCCACATTCAAAAAGCTGCTGTCGGCTTCGGCCTATATTTCCGCCTTCAGCTTCGCCTCCTATCTGTTCCAGCTGATCGATAGCGACGGCGAGGCGCCGAACGACACGCCCGAGCCGGACCTTCTGTTCGACACGCCCCAGGACGCGGTGAAATCGATCGTGGCCGGCCTCGACAGGGCGATATCCGGCGCGAAGGACGACGCCGACCTGATGACCCGGGCGCGCGCCTTTGCCCGCATTGCCATCGATGGGCTTTTGGCGCGAAAAGGCCGCTTCGACGGCATCGGCCCGTTCGAGAACGCGCATATCCGCATCGACGTCGACGATTTCACGCTCGATGGTTTCGACGTCGCGCCGGGCAAGCGGGCAAAACCGTTGGTCATGACCTTCAAGAAGCCGGAGGAGGTCGTCGGCAACCACATCGCCAAATACCAGTCGGTCAAGCTCGCCAAGATGCTGATGGCCTACGACTTCGAGCGCGAGTTGAACCCGTTTGTCGAGCTCGGCGGCTTCCTGTTCACCTTCATCGGGGACGGCGCGCCCGGCACCGGCAAGACGACGCTGATCCAGATGATCGCCGGTCTCGTCAACGGCTACTGCCAGGTCGCCGGCTATCCCTTTGCTTACGAGAATTTCGGCGTCGACCAGATCTCGTCCTACCAGGGCAAGTCGGGCCAGAACTGCCGCCAGTTCATCAACAATGTGCTGAACCCGCGCGTCATCGGCTTCGGCACAATCGACGATATCGACCAGGTCGCCGCACGCCGCTCAGACGACCGTGCCTCTGCCGGCCAGCAGGAAATCACCGGTGTGCTTATGGACGCGTTCGGGGGTGCCGGCACCGTGGTGCGCGGCAATTGCTCGTTCGGCATGTTTTCCAACTATCCCGAGAACGTCGACGACGCATTGCGCCAGCGCGCCGGCGCGCGCTGGCTGGTCGATGGCCCGCAGAGCCGCGACGACTACATCGACATTTTCGTTCTGCTCGCCGGCAAGAACCACAAGATCCCGCTCGGCGATCACAAGCTCTATGCGGCGCAAGAGATCCAGCGCGCGGTGATGGAAGCCTATGAGGAGCATGAAAAGCCGCACGAAGACGGGCTGATGAAGGTCTACGAGCGCTATATGAAGGAGAACGGCGCACCGAAGACGATGGCCGACATCGGGACTTATCTGCACATGATCAAGGATGCCGAACCGCGCTTTACCGGCCGCGCCATCAAGAACGTCACCGACGCGATCAAGATGCGCGCCATGGACATCGAATTGCCCGACGAGTGGTTCGAAAAGCCGGAAGCCTTCATGCACAAGAGTTACGACGACAAGAAAGCCATGATCGAGGAACTGCGCGGGCCATTCTCGATGGACATGGTCATGCAGGAGATCAATCGCTATGCGGATTCCGAATTCCGTTATTCCGACAAGTCCGACGATGCCGCGGTGAGCAAGATGATCCGCGATACTCGGCTGCGGGAGCGTGCCGTCCGCGAGATCGAGGAGATGAAGAAGAAGGGGCTGTCGAATGCGTGAGATGCGCCGACGCCCCCTTCTCCCCTTGTGGGAGAAGGTGTCGCCGAAGGCGACGGATGAGGGGTATTCGTCAAGCTGGAACACGCCTCATCCGACCGAGCTTCGCTCGGCCACCTTCTCCCACAAGGGAAGAAGGAGCGTTCGCGCTCCTCATCCGCCGTTCGGACACCTTCTCCCCGTGAACGGGAAGAAGAAAGCATGAGTCCCGCCAAGAAGCCCGATCTGTTGCGCGACAACGAGCTGATCTACGGCCGGCTGCTGACGATCGACGAGCCGCATCTCATCCAGCGCTATAACAAGGCGATGATCGCGTTCGGCTTGAAGCCGACCAAGTTGAAAAGCTTCGAGATCGATCGCACCGGCTTCTCGCCGCAGGTCGCCGAGGAATGCGGCGACTACAGCTACCTCGATCCGAACGAGGTCAACCGCCGCTTCATCATCCTGACGCCGTCGCAGATCGACCTGCCGGTGGTGCACACGGCATTCTCCAACACCTCGCTGCTGATGTACGAATTCATGTCGAAGAACCAGCGCGCCATCGATGCGCTGACGATCAAGGACGTCATCTACGGCGAGATCGAGGATTCGGTCCCCAAGGTCGACGACATCGAGGACCTGCTGTCGATCAACCAGGTCGAATTCAAGGTGCTCTCGGCCGAGGATGTGCTCGGTAAGGCCGCCGAACTCGGCAAGCTGGTCGACCGGCTGAAGCAGGAGCCGGATGCCTGGCGCGACAACGCCATGCTGGCCCACATGGTCGAGCTGGCGAAGATCTGCGGCGACATCCGCGAGAATGCGCTGGTGCCGGACCAGGTGATCTTCCGTCACAATGCCTATTGGACCAGCCATTTCGGCGGGCTCTATGTGTTCGTCGATCCCGACGTGACGACGGTGATCAGCAACCCGGCAGCGCCCGGTTTCCGCCGCTCGCGGCCGTGGCAGGTGAGTTACCTTTCGATCCACGATGCCGACAAGGTGTTCAAGTTCCTCGCCTCGACCGGCCGCATCGAGCTGCCGCGCGCCTCATGGATCGAAACCTCCGGCTATCTCGAGCATCGCGCCGAAATGGTGGTGCGCGCACTGATCCGCGACGCCGAGCCCGACCGCAATCTGACCGATGTCGACAAGGTCTGGCTGCAGACCTGGATCCACGGCCATGCCGATCTGATCACCAGGGACGGCAATTTTCCCTTCCTCAACGCCGCCAAGCGCGAGATCGCCCAGCTCGGCCATCTCAAGATCGAGGATGTGTTCCCGCAGCAGCGCTTCCTGGTCATCCGCGCCAAGCCGGACCATCCCGACGCCTGGCTGACCAACCAGCTGATCTCGGACTTCGTGCCGCAGGACTTCGTCTCGCGTTACGTCTTCAACAAGCCGGGCTTCTACAGGGATTATGACGGCTTCAGCGACGCCTGGCGATCGCATGTTGTGGACGTTCTGAAAACCACATATTTGAAGGACAAGGTGGCGTTTCGCACACGCCTCTACGGCTTGACTGACTGAGGGGGTGACATCGCCATGCTTGATCCGATCGTGAATTTCTTCACCCGGATTTTCCAGTGGATTGGCCGCGGCATCGGCCTGCTCATCGGCGCGATTCTGTGGCCGTTCCTGTGGGCGGGGCGCTGGTACACGCAACGCGGCTGGATCCTGAAGGCGGTGCTCGGCCTGGCTGTGCTCGTGCTGATCGGCCTCTATGTCAATTTCTTCTATGCCACGCAGTGGTGGAACAATTTCGACCCGAATTACGTCGACAAATACACTTTCGAAAAACGCAACAGCTCCGCCGGTGAACAGGTTTCCGCCGGCGCCGGCACCGACACGGCCAAGACCTGCGGAAATTCAGCCATTGCCCAGGTTGCTGCCGACCTGACCGACTTCAACGTCAACCAGAATGCCTGGGTGTCGTCGATGATCCTCTACAAGCTCGGCCTGTTCGGCATCGACTGGGACCACACGCCGTTCATGGACAACAAGGCTTCGTTCCAGCGCGGCATCAACCAGGCGGTGCGGCGTACGGCGACCGAGCTTGCCGATAATCTCGGCCGCGTCCGCACCACCTCGCAGATCGACGCCGACCTGCAGGACGCCCGCGGCAATCTGCAGTTCGATGAGGAAACCTGGTATTTCGGCCTGAACCCGTTCGGCCCCAAGACGCCAACGCCGAGCTACTATCGCGACGCGGTGCGCAAGCTGCGCTCCTTCAACGCCCGCCTCGCAGCCTGCCAGGCGACGTTCGATGCCCGCGCCGACAATCTCAAGCAGTATATCGACCGCATCTCGTCCGATATCGGTTCGACCTCGGCGATCCTCAAGGAGCGTGCCGAAAACCACAATAATGGCTGGTTCGACACGCGCGCCGACGACCGCTTCTGGTTCGCCTATGGCCAGCTCTATGCCTATTACGGGCTGATGAAGGGCGCACAGGCCGACTTCGAGGACGTCATCAAGGAAAAGCACCTGCAGAACCTGTGGGATACGATGGACGCGCAATTCGTCTCGGCGCTGCGCATCCAGCCCTTCATCATCGCCAATGGCCGCGAGGACGGCTGGCTGTTGCCGACACATCTGACGACGATGGGTTTTTACATACTCAGGGTGCGCTCGAACATGGTCGAGATCAGCAACGTGCTGACGCAGTAGCGGATCGTCCCGCACAGCCGGCGCTGGTGAATTTGCGCCGTTGCTTCTGTCGCTTTTCGCGTATTAGGCGGCTGTTTTGAGACGGCGGAACCGCCCCTGCTCTGGCTTCTATACGGCGCTGCAACCGGCGCAAAAAGAACCTGTAGCAGAGCGGCCGGCGGCAGAGGTATTTTCTTCGCAGGAAACATAGTTGCATGAAAGTTGACGCCGCGGCAGCGACAGGGGTAGAACATGCTCGCGCCTGCAATGCCGGGCTGTTCTTGCGACCACACTAGTCAAATCCGTCCAATCCAGAGGGAAGCCGTCATGGCCGAAGTGAAGTCCGACATCGAGATCGCGCGCGGCGCCAGGAAGAAGCAGATCCAGGAGATCGGCCAGAAGATCGGCATTCCGAGCGAACATCTTCTGCCCTACGGCCACGACAAGGCGAAGATCTCGGCCGAGTTCATCAAATCGGTGAAGGGCAACAAGGACGGCAAGCTGATCCTCGTCACCGCCATCAACCCGACACCGGCCGGCGAAGGCAAGACGACGACGACGGTGGGCTTGGGCGATGGCCTCAACCGCCTCGGCAAGAAGGCCATCGTGTGCATCCGCGAGGCTTCGCTCGGACCGAATTTCGGCGTCAAGGGCGGTGCCGCCGGCGGCGGCTACGCGCAGGTCGTGCCGATGGAGGACATGAACCTCCACTTCACCGGCGATTTCCATGCCATCACCACTGCCCATAACTTGCTGTCGGCGCTGATCGACAACCACATCTATTGGGGCAACGAGCTCGGCATCGACACCCGCCGTGTCGTCTGGCGCCGCGTCATGGACATGAACGACCGGTCGCTGCGCGAGATCATCTGTTCGCTCGGCGGCGTCGCCAACGGTTTCCCCCGCGAGGCCGGTTTCGACATCACAGTCGCCTCGGAAGTTATGGCCATCCTGTGCCTGTCGACCGACCTGAAGGACCTGGAAAAGCGCCTCGGCGACATCATCGTCGCCTATCGTCGCGACAAGTCGGCCGTCTATGCCCGCGACCTCAAGGCCGACGGTGCAATGGCCGTACTCCTGAAGGACGCCATGCAGCCCAATCTCGTGCAGACGCTGGAGAACAACCCGGCTTTCGTCCATGGCGGCCCCTTCGCCAACATCGCGCATGGCTGCAACTCCGTGGTTGCCACCACGACGGCGCTGAAGCTAGCCGATTACGTCGTCACCGAAGCCGGTTTCGGCGCCGATCTCGGTGCCGAAAAGTTCTTCGACATCAAATGCCGCAAGGCCGGCCTGAGGCCGGCAGCGGCGGTCATCGTCGCCACGGTTCGCGCCATGAAGATGAATGGCGGCGTCAAGAAGGAGGACCTCGGCAAGGAGAACGTCGAGGCGGTCAGGAAGGGATGTGCGAATCTCGGCCGCCACATCGAGAACATCCGCCAGTTCGGTGTGCCGGCTGTGGTCGCCATCAACCATTTCTACTCCGACACAGAGGCCGAGATCCAGGCGATGAAGGACTACGTCGCCTCGATGGGCGAAGAGGCGATCCTGTGCAAGCACTGGGCCCAGGGATCGGCCGGCATCGAGGAACTGGCGAAAAAGGTCGTGGCATTGGCCGAATCCGGCGCGTCGCAATTTGCCCCGCTCTATCCCGACGCCATGCCGCTGTTCGAGAAGATCAACACCATCGTCCAGCGCATCTATCGCGGTTCCGAAGCGATCGCCGACAAGTCGGTGCGCGATCAGCTCCATGCCTGGGAGCACGCCGGCTACGGCCACCTGCCGGTCTGCATGGCCAAGACGCAATATTCCTTCTCGACCGATCCGAATCTGCGCGGCGCGCCGACCGGCCACACCGTACCGGTGCGCGAGGTCAGGCTGTCTGCCGGCGCCGGCTTCGTCGTCATCATCTGCGGCGAGGTCATGACCATGCCCGGTCTGCCCAAAGCGCCATCCTCGGAAAAGATCTTCCTGAACGAAATCGGCCAGATCGAAGGCCTGTTTTAGGGATAATCAGTGCTCGTACGGCAACGGGCGCCGCAACGCTGCGGGCGCCCTTCTGCCTGTCCGCAATGGTCTCCTACGCCGCGCTCCGCGCCAGCGCGCGCTGGTTGGAGGCATAGGGTGTGTCGTGCTGGGGTACCACGCCGGTCTTCAGGCACTCGATCCATTCGGCGGTTTTGAGAACGGCCGCGAAGCGCGATTGCAGGACGATCGTCATGACGCGATGGATTTCCTCCCCCGACGCGTAGCCGGCGCTGTTGGCGTAGGGCAATGACCCCGTTGCGTCCGATAGGAACTCTACCTCGAAGCCCATATGCACGGCGTGGATGACCGTCGACAGGTCGCAATTATGCGTCATGTAGCCGATGACAGTGATCGTATCGATAGAGTTGGCGCGCAGCCACTCCTCGAGGTCGGTGCCGGTGAAGGCGCTTGGCAGGTGTTTTTCGACATAGTGGTCACGGTTTCGCCTGGCGATTTCCGGGTGCAACTCGGCGCCATGGCTGCCCTTGGCGAAGACCGGTGAAGTTTCCGGCGCCAACTGTTTGATGACCACCACCTTGACGCCTGCCTCGGTGGCCGCATCCATCGCTCGCGCTACATTGACGACGCTCTCGCGGAAGGGCGGATGCTGGATGGCGAGGTTGCCGCCGTCATAGTCGTTTTGAACATCTATGACGATGAGGGCGCGGCGTGGAGCTTTACCTGTGGCTGGTTGCGACATGGGGTTTTCCTTTCCCGTTGGACAGTGATGGATGGACGATAAGCTCGCCACGGGAACGCAAAAAGTGTCCCAATTGACATTATTCGAAAGAATTGGGACAATCGCCTCACCCGTTGCTGGAGCTCCCATGGCCGATCCTGCCGTTGCCGCCATCGCCTTCGATGGCATCAGCCCGTTTCATCTCTCCGTGCCGTGCCTCGTGTTCGGCGCGGATCGCACGACGCTCGGCCTGCCGCGCTTCGACTTCCGGGTCTGCGCGATTGAGAACGGGCCGATCCGCACCGATGCCGGGCTGACCATCAGCGTCCCGCACGGGCTTTCCGCGCTCGATGACGCCGACATCGTCATCGTGCCAAGCTGGAAGGATCTCGGGAGCTCGCCTCCAGCGGTGTTGATCGACGCGTTGCTTGGCGCGCACGAGCGCGGCGCGCTGATCGTCGGACTGTGCTTGGGAACGTTCGCTGTTGCGGCGACCGGACTGCTTTCGGGGCGGCGAGCGGCGACGCACTGGGCCTACGCGGATCAGCTGCAGGAACTCTATCCCGACATTCTCGTCGAACCGGAAGTGCTCTACATCGACAATGGCGATGTCGTGACATCCGCCGGCGTCGCCGCCGGGCTCGACTGCTGCCTGCACGTCGTGCGGGCTCGTTACGGCGCGGAGGCGGCACTTCGCCTGGCTCGGCAGATCGTGCTTTCTCCGCATAGGCAGGGCGGGCAGGCTCAATTCATCGAACGTCCCATCGCCAGGACCGGCATTGCGGACCGCTTCACCCAGGCTCTCGAAGCGGTGCGCAAAACCCTGGGTGAGCCGCACAGTCTGGACAGCGTTGCCGGTCACGCCGGCCTCACCCGCCGGACGTTCACGCGCCGTTTCCAGAAAACGATCGGCACCAGTTTCGGTGACTGGCTGACCGACCAGCGCGTCCAGCTGGCGCAGCGGCTGCTGGAGGCAACGGAAAAATCGATGGACACGGTTGCCTTCGAGGCCGGTTTCGGCAGCGCCACCTCGCTGCGCCAGCATTTCGCGGCGCGGCTCAGAACCTCGCCGGCGCAGTACCGGCGCGAATTCTCGAAGAGTGCTCAGGAGGAGCGCGTGGCGCACATGCCGAGGTGAAATTCGGCTCGCGCTCGATTCCAGGGCAATCGCTTCAGTGCCAACGTTGGACTGCCATCTGGCCCGAGCAGGCTATCTTTTCTCTCGAAGCGATTGCCCTGCTCTCGATCCTGTCGTGCTTGAAAGGCTCTGCGTCATCTGTCATATATTAAAGCGACAGATGACGCGAAGAGGGCTTGCCGTGGCGATGGCATTGGAAAAGGCTGCGCCAGCAGCAAAAAACAATGAACTTCAGAAGGTGGCGAAATTGCTAGGCGGCAGCCGCATTCTGGCAAGGCGCCTCAGCAGCGCTCTGGATGCCCACGAGTTGCTTCTGCACGGCCTGCCGGCTTCAGCGCTGGACCATCTTATCGGGCAACTCGTCTTCATCCAGAAGACTGATTCGCTGGAGAAGGCCGTCGGCATGAGCCTGCGCACCTACCAGCGCCGCAAGGATGCTCCTTCCAAGCCTCTCAGTCAGGACCAGAGCGGACGAACCTGGAAGTTCGCGGAGATCCTGTCGAAAGCGACCGACGTGTTCGGTTCGCAGGTGGAGGCAGAGCAATGGCTGGAGCGCCCGGCGATTGGGCTCGACCAGCGTCGTCCAATCGACCTTCTGGCGACACCGGCGGGGATCGAGCTTGTAGAAGACTATCTGGAACGGCTTGAATATGGCGTTTATGCATGACGCCGCTGCCGGCGGCGCTTGGTGGCTCCGCCCTCATCGGATGGCGCCTCGATCAAGCCGCGTTTGCGCCTGCATGGGATAGTGGCGAGGGCGCATACAGGGTGGGCGGACGCTGGAACAGCAAGGGCGTGCGCGCCGTCTACTGCTCGATCGATCCGTCGACTGCGATCCTCGAAGTTGCGGTCCATAAGGGCTTCAGGGCGCTCGACACGATAGCGCATGTCATGACGGCAGCGATCGTCAGCGATGTCGCGGATGTGCATATCGTCGACCCCGTCGCCGTGCCCAACCCCAACTGGTTGCGCCCGGGCATTCCGAGCCCCGGACAACAGGCATTTGGCGACGATCTTCTGCAACGGCACCGTTTCGTTGTGATTCCGAGCGCCGTATCGCAGCATAGCTGGAACCTGATCTTCGACGCGAGCCTCGCCAGAGGGGCATACGCCATGAAGACCCAGGAGGCGTTTGCGCTCGACACACGGTTGCATCCACCTCCGGCCAAGTGACACGGCCGCCCATGTCCATCAAAACGCCGTCACGTCGCGCGTCACCACGGCACCGGCGCCGACGATGGCGCCGTCCCCGATCCTGACCCCGCCGAGGATGATGGCACTGCCGCCGATCCAGGCATTGTCGCCGATCTCAACCGGCCTGGCGATCTCCAGCCCTGCCTGCCGCCCCGCAGCCTCCTTGTGGTGCTCGGCGCAATAGATCTGCACATTGGGGCCGAGCAGCGTTCCCTTGCCGATGCGCACTGGCGCCGTGTCGAGAATGATGCAGCCGGCATTGAGGAAGACGCGGTCGCCGAGAAAGATGTTGAAGCCATAAGCACAGTGGAACTGCGCTTCGATCCGCGCGCCCTCGCCCGCAGCGCCGAGCAGCGTCCGCAATCCAGGCCCGATATCGCCACGCTGCCGCGGTGGCAGGCTGTTGTGCTCGAACACCGCGTCGCGCGACGTAATGCGCAGCGCCTCCAGTTCCGGATCGAGGCAGCGATACCACTCGCCCGCCGCCATTTTCGTGCGTTCGCTCGCCGTCATGGCCGCAACTCCAGTTTCAATCTCCGCCAAAGCACAAGTGGTGCAAATTCGGAAGCGCCGGCGGCGACACCACCTCTGGTCAAATACCCGACCTATGGTAGCCTGCCCTCTCGGACCTGTCCCAAGCCGGCCATCGAGGGGATCGATCATGCTGTACATTCTTGCACTCCTGATTGGCGTCGTTGCCGGGCTTCGCGCCATGACTGCGCCCGCCGCGGTCGCCTGGGGCGCCTGGCTTGGCTGGTTGCCGGTCGCCGGCACCTGGGCGAGCTTCATGGGCCACTGGATCGCCGTCGGCGTCTTCACCATCCTGGCCATCGCCGAACTGGTCACCGACCAGCTGCCATCGACGCCGAGCCGCAAGGTGCCGCAGCAATTCGGCACGCGCATCGTCCTGGGCGCGTTCACCGGCGCGGTGATCGGCGCCACCGGCGGCGCCACCATCGGCGGCCTGATCGCCGGCGCCGTTGGTGCGGTGATCGGCACGCTGGGCGGCGCCGAGGCGCGCAAGCGCCTGGCCACCGCCTTCGGTAAGGACCCGCCCGCCGCCTTCATCGAGGACGCGGTGGCGATCGCCGGCGGGCTTCTGATCGTGGCGGCGGCGGCATGACGGCAAAGACATTCGATGCCATCATCGTCGGTGCCGGGCAGGCCGGCCCACCGCTCGCCGGCCGGCTGAATGCGGCCGGCATGAGCGTGGCGCTGATCGAGCGAAAGCTGGTCGGCGGCACTTGCGTCAACACCGGCTGCACGCCGACCAAAACGATGGTGGCAAGCGCCTATGCCGCGCATCTCGCCCGCTCCGCCGCGGATTACGGGGTGACGCTATCCGGTCCCGTCGGCGTAAACTACAAGGCGATCAAGGCGCGCAAGGACAAGGTCTCCAGCGACGCCCGCGGCAATCTCGAAGACTGGATTGCCGGCATGGACAAATGCACGCTCTATCGCGGCCATGCGCGCTTCGTAAACGCCAACACGGTGCGCGTCGGCGACGATCTGCTGAGCGCCGAAAAGATATTCCTCAACACCGGCGGGCGCGCCTCGGTGCCCGACCTGCCCGGCATCGACGGCATTTCTTACCTGACCAACTCGTCGATGATGGATCTCGACGAGCTGCCGCGCCATCTCATCGTCGTCGGCGGCAGCTATGTCTCGCTCGAATTCGCGCAGATGTTCCGCCGCTTCGGTTCCGAAGTCACGGTCATCGAAAAAAGCCCGCGTCTGATCGGCCGCGAGGACGAGGACGTCTCGGACGCCATTTTGTCGATCCTCGAAAACGAAGCCATTGCCGTCCATCTCGGCGCCGACGACATCCGCTTCGCCAGGCGAGGCAACGAAATCGCCGTGACCTTCGCGCCAGGCAAGGCGGCTGCGGTCGGCTCGCATGTGCTGCTGGCGCTCGGCCGCACGCCAAACACCGACGATCTCGGCCTCGACAAAGCCGGCGTCGAGGTCGACAAACGCGGCTTCATCGTCGTCGACGACCAGTTGCGCACCAGCGTGCCCGGCATCTGGGCGATGGGCGACTGCAACGGCAAGGGCGCCTTCACCCACACCTCGTACAACGATTACGAGATCGTCGCCGCCAACCTGCTTGACAACGATCCGCGCAAGGTCAGCGACCGCATCGAGGCCTATGCGCTCTACATCGACCCACCACTCGGCCGCTGCGGCATGACCGAGACAGCGGTAAGGAAATCCGGCCGCCGCGCCTTGGTCGGCCAGCGGCCAATGACCCGCGTCAGCCGTGCAGTCGAAAAAGGTGAGACGCAAGGCTTCATGAAGATCCTGGTCGATGCCGACACCAGGGAGATCCTCGGCTGTTCGGTGCTCGGCCCGGGCGGCGACGAGGCGGTGCACTGCGTGCTCGACCTGATGTATGCCAAGGCGCCGGTCAGCACGCTGGCGCGCGCCGTGCACATCCACCCGAACGTCTCGGAGCTTCTGCCGACCATCGCCCAGGAACTCAAGCCGCTGGTGTGAACCGGGCGTATCGCGCGAACCCTCGCGCATCCCGCCGAGTAGGCTCATTGCGCCCATAGCGCCGCTGGCTGGACCAATCGACAAGCGCGCCGGCGACGGGCATGTCTTCCGAACTCTTGACGGAGGACAGCATGCAGAAGTCCATCGAACGCATCGCCGGCGACAGCGAAGGCGTTTCCTACGAATTCCCCGTCTTCCGCTTCGCCGGGTCGGACAAGACGGCGCCTTCCGCCTATCTGCAGGCGGCGCTTCATGCAGGCGAATTGCCGGGCGTCGTCGCCATCGACACGCTGATGCCGATGCTCAGCAAGGCGGAAGCCGAAGGCCGCATCACCGGCAATATGACCATCGTGCCCTGGGCCAATCCGATCGGCCGCGCGCAATATCTTTACGGCGACCATCAGGGCCGCTTCCATCTGGGCACGCGCACCAATTTCAATCGCGGCTTTCCGCGGCTCGCCGCGCCCGACGTCGCCCTGCTGCCGATGCACGGCACGGTCGACCAGCGGCTGAAAACGCGGCTGCTGCAGCTCTCCATCGGCCACGACATTGTGCTCGACCTGCATTGCGACGATGAGGGCCTCGCCTATCTTTACGTCCACACCAGCCTGTGGCCGGCCATGGCGGATTGTGCAGCGGCCATGGGCGTCGATGCGGTGATGCTGTGGCACGAAGATCCCGACGGCACCTTCGAAGGCGCCTCGATCATGCCGTATCAGAACGTTCCAGCCGACGTGGCGCGCCTGGACCGGCGTGTCGCCACCACGGTCGAATATCGCGGCATACTCGATGTCGACGGCGCCCTGGCCGGCGCCGATGCCGAAGGGCTTTACCGGCTGCTGGTGGCGCGCGGCGTCATCCAGGATCAGGCGCTGCCCGCGCTTGGCAGCTTCGTTAGGCCCAGTTTTTTTACCGGTATTGTCGCGCCGCTCGAAAACATCGAGATGATGCCGGCGCCCCGCTCGGGCGCGATCCTCTACGACGTGAAGCCGGGCGACCGCGTCACCAAGGGTGTGCGCCTTGCCACCATCGTCCACGCGCCCGGCGAGCCCGACGGCCGCACGGAAGTGTTGGCGCCGCAGGCGGGCCTCATCCTCACGCGGCGTTCCCGCCGCATCATCCGCGCCGGAGAAGACCTCTTGAAGCTGGTGGGGGATAAGAAGAGCGCCGAGGCAAGGTCGGGGACGCTGGAGGACTGAGGGCTTTCATTTGAATCCAGTTGCGCGGCCGTCCAATCGCCGCTATGGGAATCGCCATGAATATGCGTTCGATCAAGACCATTTGGTGGTGGGCTCGCTGACAGCGGCCTGTTCGAACGCGTTCGCGTGACAATAGAGGGTGGCCGCAGCGGAATGTCCGGGCGGCCATTTGTTTTTTCAAGCCATTCCCGGGTCCGTTGCCCCAAAGACGCTGATGGAGACGGCAATGACGACGAAAATTCTGGAGAATGGAGCCGAGCGCTTCGTCACCGCCGGCGGCGTGGCGATTACCCGCCAGCGCCACGACCGGCCGTATGAGGGAGCGATCGATGGCTATGTCGACGGGCTGAATTCGCGCCGCGGCGCTGTGTTTTCCTCGAATTACGAATATCCCGGCCGCTATACGCGCTGGGACACCGCCATCATCGATCCGCCGGTGGTGATCTCGGCACGCGGCCGCGCCATGCGCATCGAGGCGCTGAACCGCCGCGGCGAGGTGCTTTTGCCGGTAATCGGCACGGTGCTTGCCGGCCTTGACGATGTCACGATCGCCGAGACGTCGAACAAACTCGTCCGCCTCGAAGTCGCCAAGCCCGGCCGTGTCTTCACCGAGGAGGAACGCAGCCGTGTTCCCTCCGTCTTCACCGTGCTGCGCGCCATCACCGCCTTGTTCAAGACCGAGGAAGATGCCAATCTCGGCCTCTATGGCGCCTTCGGCTACGACCTCGCCTTCCAGTTCGATCCGGTCGACTACAAGCTCGAGCGCAAGCCAAGCCAACGCGATCTCGTGCTGTTCCTGCCCGACGAGATCCTCGTCGTCGACCACTATTCGACCAAGGCCTGGACCGACCGCTACGACTATTCCGGCGATGGCTTCTCGACCGAAGGCCTGCCGCGCGACGAAATCGTCGAGCCGTTCAGGACCGCCGACCGCATCCCGCCGCGCGGCGACCACGAGCCCGGCGAATATGCCAAGCTGGTGCGCAAGGCGATGAAGAGCTTCGAGCGCGGCGACCTGTTCGAAGTGGTGCCGGGGCAGATGTTCTACGAACGCTGCGAAACCCAGCCCTCCGAGATTTCCCGCAAGCTGAAGAGCATCAACCCTTCGCCCTATTCCTTCTTCATCAATCTCGGCGAGGGCGAATATCTGATCGGCGCCTCGCCGGAAATGTTCGTGCGCGTCAACGGCCGCCGCGTCGAGACCTGCCCGATCTCCGGTACCATCAAGCGCGGCGACGACGCCATCTCCGACAGCGAGCAGATCCTGAAGCTGCTCAATTCGAAGAAGGACGAATCCGAACTCACCATGTGCTCGGACGTCGACCGCAACGACAAGTCGAGGGTCTGCGAGCCGGGCTCGGTGCGCGTCATCGGCCGCCGCCAGATCGAAATGTATTCGCGCCTGATCCACACCGTCGACCACATCGAGGGGCGGCTGCGCGAAGGCATGGACGCCTTCGACGCCTTTCTGTCGCATGCCTGGGCCGTCACCGTCACCGGCGCGCCGAAATTATGGGCAATGCGCTTCATCGAGCAGAACGAGAAGAGCCCGCGCGCCTGGTATGGCGGAGCGATCGGCATGGTCAATTTCAACGGCGACATGAACACCGGCCTGACGCTTCGCACCATCCGCATCAAGGATGGCATCGCCGAAGTGCGCGCTGGCGCCACGCTGCTCTTCGACAGCATTCCCGAGGAAGAAGAAGCCGAAACCGAACTGAAGGCATCCGCCATGCTCTCCGCCATCCGCGACGCCAAATCAGGCAATGCCGCCAGCACCGAACGCAGCACCGCGCGTGTCGGGGACGGCGTCAACATCCTCCTGGTCGACCACGAGGACAGTTTCGTCCATACGCTCGCCAACTATTTCCGCCAGACCGGCGCCAATGTCTCGACGGTGCGCACACCGGTGCCGGACGAGATCTTCGACCGGCTGAAGCCAAACCTGGTCGTGCTGTCGCCCGGTCCCGGCACACCGAAGGACTTCGACTGCGCCGCTACCATCAAGCGGGCCCGTGCACGCGACCTGCCGATCTTCGGCGTCTGCCTCGGGCTGCAGGCGCTGGCCGAGGCCTATGGCGGCGAGCTGCGCCAATTGCACATCCCGATGCACGGCAAGCCGTCGCGCATCCGCGTGTCGAAGCCGGGCATCATCTTCTCCGGCCTGCCCAAGGAGGTGACCGTCGGCCGCTACCATTCGATCTTCGCCGATCCGGTGCGGCTGCCCGATGGTTTTGTCGTCACCGCCGAGACCGAAGACGGCATCATCATGGCCTTCGAGCACCGCAAGGAGCCTATCGCTGCGGTGCAGTTCCACCCGGAGTCGATCATGACGCTCGGCCACAATGCCGGCATGCGCATCATCGAGAACATCGTCGCGCACCTGCCGCGCAAGGCCAAGGAAAAGGCCGCTTAATTTCGAGGGCTCAGTGTTGGGATTTCTTCCCCAGTGACCGCGGTGGATAACAAAGCCGCCGCCAGGCAGAAGGTCGCCAGCCTCGCCTTCTGGTCGATCGTCGTCGCCTTCGTCGTGCTCGGCCTGAAGCTGGTGGCCTGGTACGTCACCGGTTCGGTTGCGCTTTATTCGGACGCGCTGGAATCGATCGTCAACGTCATTGCCTCGGCGGCCGCCTATTGGGCGATCCAGGTCAGCTACAAGCCGGCCGACCAGGACCATCCGTTCGGCCACCACAAGGCCGAGTATTTCTCGGCCGTCCTGGAAGGCGT
This sequence comes from Mesorhizobium sp. M1027, assembly GCF_040318745.1. Taxonomy (NCBI): domain Bacteria; kingdom Pseudomonadati; phylum Pseudomonadota; class Alphaproteobacteria; order Hyphomicrobiales; family Phyllobacteriaceae; genus Mesorhizobium; species Mesorhizobium sp. M1027. The sequence continues at coordinate 26,687 of NZ_JAMYMW010000019.1, forward strand.
GCTGATCGTGCTTGCCGCGCTGCTCATCCTCAACGAGGTCTGGTGGTCGTGGCAGCATCCGGCCCCGCTCGAACAGCCATGGACCGGCCTTGCCGTCAACGGCGTCGCAACGGTCATCAACGCCGTCTGGGCCTTGACGCTTATCCGCACCGGACGACGTGAAAAATCACCGGCGCTCGTCGCCGACGGCAGGCACATCATGACCGACGTGGCGACCTCGGTCGGTGTGTTCATCGGCCTGGTCGGCGCCGTGCTGACCGGCTGGCAGGTTCTCGATCCGGCTCTTGCCGTGATCGTCGCGCTCAACATTCTGTGGCAGGGCTGGCACGTCATCGGCTCGTCGATGAACGGACTGATGGACCGCGCCGTCGATACCCAGGAACATATCCGTATCCGCGACATCATCTCGGCCAATTGCAAGGGCGCGCTCGAGGTCCACGACCTGAAGACGCGCATCGCCGGCCGCGCCACCTTCATCGAGTTCCATCTGGTTGTCGACGCCGACATGTCGGTCGGTGCCAGCCACGTCATTTGCGACCGCATCGAAGACGCGCTGAAGGCCGAAATCCCTTCCGTCCGCGTCATCATCCATGTCGAACCCGACGACGAGGCGAAACTGCCCAAGGGCACGACGGCCGTGCCGTTCGCGTGAGGTGGCGTCGCAGAGAAAACATCGCTCAGTCGTGATCCTTCGCGCCCCCCTCTGTCCTGCCGGACATCTCCCCCTCTAGTGGGGAGATTGGATGTCGCTTCGGGCTTCGCCAATCTCCAACGACAAGCGCTGTCGGCGAAGCTGCCGATCTCCCCCCTTGAGGGGGAGATGTCCGGCAGGACAGAGGGGGGCGCTGTCCCGCCGGCATCGCGGTTCTCAACTGCTCAAAGCCCGCAGGCAGCCTGCGGCATCGGCTGCAGCCGGTAGACCTTGTCGTCGGACATTGTGTCGCCTGCCGCCGCCTTCGAGCACAGGTCGACGATCGGCAGGCCGCTGTTCGGGTTGGCCAGCATCATCGTGCCGTTGGCGCCGCGGCGAAGGAAGACCTCCTTTTGCGCGATATCGCAGGAGGCAGCACCCGTCTTCGCGCTCGCCGCGCAGCGCCATTGGTCGCCCTCGCCCTGGCAGTTGTAGGCCTGCGTGACCTTGGCCGATTTCTGCCGCGTGGTAACCGAAACGGCGATGTCGGCGCCGCTTGGCCAATTGGCCGGATCGCCCTCCTTGGCGAAAGACGCCAGCTCGACCGGTCCGCGGAAAACCCTGATCGACTGGGTCAGCTGATCGGGATGCGAGCCGAGATGCGCGGCGTCGTAGTCGCGTCCGTAGCAGAAGGCCTGGTCCGGCTTCAGTCGCTCGCGCAATGGCGGGCCAAGGGCGGGTCGATCGGGTCGATGCGCGCGAACTCCGCCTTGCAGGTCGCGGCCGGCATCGGGTCGAGCCTGAAGCCGTTATCGTCCTTGCCCAGCGCCTGCCTTTCGTACTCCGCCTTGCCGAGCTCGTCTTCCGAGCCGGCGTCGAGATAGAGGTCGGGCTGCACGTCCGAGACGATCAGCCGGCCTTTGTCGTCGACCTTCAGCGAAGCCATGGTGCGATCGCAATCCATGCCGCAGCGGATAGGGCCGGTCTTGCCGTCCTCCGACTCATGGCTGCACCAGCCACCGAGCCATTCCGGCGCCTCGGCGCCGCGCACCGTCGTCGCCATGAAGCCATTGTAGGAGGAATCGATGCCGGCGCTTGGCTCCTCGTTCGGCCGGCTGACCGGATCGCGGCCGTAATAGAAGAAGATGCGCGCCACCTTCTGGTGCGGATGCGACTTGAGATGCGCGGCGTCGTAGACGCGGCCGAAACAGGCGTCCTTGCCGTCCGGGCTGAGCTCGGTGAGTTTGAGCATGTCATCGGCGAAAGCAGCGCCGGCGACGGCGGCAAGCAAGGCAACCCCAACTCCGGCGCCCACAATGGTCCCCATTATGGTCCTCGACGTCATGCTACCCCTCCATTGCCCCGACAAGACGTGGCGTCAATTTATGCTAGGATCGCGGCCGAGGCCACGCAATTTGCGCCGGCCGGCCGAATGGGAGATGAAGCCATGCGACGCCGCGATATTTTCCGTGTCGGTCTTGCCGGAGTTGCCGGGCTTTTCGGGCTGCGCCCGACCAAGGCGGCAGCCATTGAAGTCAAGGCCGTCGAAGAGGAAAGGCAAAAGGTCGCCTATCACCTCAGCGACCTCGACAAGGTCAATTTCGTGCTCGCCAACATCAAGAACCACTTCGAAGGCACCGACGGCAAGGTCGACATCGCGCTCGTCGTGCACGGCCCAGCACTTGCCGCCTTCAAGTCGAAGGGCATATCCGCCGCCATTTCCGGGCGGTTCGCCGGGCTTGTCCAGGACGGACTCAGCCCGCACGCTTGCGCCAACACCATGCACGGTATGGATATCGGCCTGGCCGACCTGCTCGACGGCTTCCATGCAGCCGACAGGGGTGGCGTCGTCAAGCTCGCCGAATTGCAACGCCAGGGCTACGCCTATCTCAGGCCATAGGGCAATTCCAGGAAAAGTGTGAAAACGGTTTTCCGTCCGGAATTGCGTCAAGACAAAGAGGGAGCGGTCGTGAAACAGTGAACCGCTCTAAACTTTTACGGACTTGAATGCGAGGACTGCGAGGGCCTACGAAGAGCAGGCAGAGTCCCCCGGAGGAATAGACGTGCCAGCCACCACCACCCTTGTCAGCCCCTCTCTGGTCATCCCCGACCTTGCCGGAAAGGCGGTGCTGGTCACCGGCGCCTCGACCGGCATCGGCGCGGCGCTTGCACTTGCCTACGCCGCGCAGAAATGCCGCGTCGCGCTGCACTACAATTCGAGCCGCGCGGCTGCCGAAAACCTGGCCGCGACCATTCGCAACGGCGGCGGCGACGTGTTCCTCGCCCAGGGCGATTTCTCGATCCCCGCCGATGTCGAGCGCGTCGTCGAGGACAGTGCGCAACATTTCGGCCGGCTCGACGGCCTCGTCAACAATGCCGGCGGCATGCTCGGCCGCGTGCCCTATGCCGAGCAGACCGAAGCGCATTACGACGCAGTGATGGATCTCAACGCGCGTTCCGTGCTGACAGCTTCGCGCAAGGCGATCCCATGGCTGAAGCGGCAGGGCGGCTTCATCGTCAACACCTCCTCGATCGCCGCGCGCAACGGCGCCGGTGGCGGCGCCGGCCTTTACGGCTCGGCCAAAGCCTTCGTCTCCAACGTCACGCGCGGCATGGCCAAGGAGCTGATCGGCTTCAACATCCGCGTCAACGCAGTGGCGCCCGGCACTATCGCCACCCCTTTCCACGAACGCTACTCGACCGACGACCAGATGAAAGGCATGATCGCCACCATCCCGCAGGGCCGCGCCGGCACGGCCGAGGACTGCGTCGGCGCCTATCTGTTCCTCTCCTCCGATCTGTTGAGCGGCTACATCACCGGCCAGGTGATCGAGGTCAATGGCGGGCAGTTGATGCCGTAGACGGCGAACTGCATACTCCTGGTTGCGTCATCTCAACGGAGCAAAGCGAATGTACGGACTGATCGGCAAGATGCGGGCGATGCGCGGCCAGCGTGACGCAATGATGGATATCCTGCTCGCCAGCACCGGCGCCATGCCCGGCTGCCTGAACTACATCATCGCCACCGACCCGGCCGATGCCGACGCGATCTGGGTGACCGAAGTGTGGACCGACGCCGAAAGCCACAAGGCTTCGCTGCAGCTGCCCGAAGTCCAGGCGGCAATCGCCAAGGCACGGCCGATCATCGCCGGGTTCGAGTTCCAGGTGGAGACGCATCCTGTTGGCGGGTTCGGCTTGCCAGTGAAGGCGGAATAGTGGGAGAGGCCGGCGGGACAGCGCCCCCCTCTGGCCTGCCGGCCATCTCCCCCTCAAGTGGGGAGATTGTCCGTCATCTCGGCTTTCGCCAATCGCCAAACGCCACAGGAATGAGCGGGGCCCTGGAACAGCCGATCTCCCCCCTCGTGGGGGAGATGTCCGGCAGGACAGAGGGGGGCGCGAAGGATCACCACAGAAGCCCTAGTGCAGTCGTCACCCAAGGCCAACCCCGCAAAAAGGGTTCGCATTTTTTCGCGGCCGGTCTAAGAGCCCATCTATGGATTCTTCCCCGAACCCGCCGGCCATCGAGCACCTGGCGCGGATCCACAAGGCCTGGCAGTGGCCGGTCCTGGTGGTGGTCTCGGTGCTGTTTGCCGGCGCGCTGGAACTCGCCGCCCTGCCCGCCGCGCTCTTGATCGGACCGATGCTGGCGGCCATCGTCGCCGGCACCAACGGCGCCACGGTGCGCGTGCCGCGGGTTCTGTTCGGCTCAGCCCAGGCGGTCGTCGGCTGCCTGGTCGCCAGTTCCATCTCGGCCGATATCTTTCCCGTCTTCTACAAGGAATGGCCGCTGTTCCTTGGCGTCGTGATGGCGACGGTCGCGGCATCCAGCCTGCTCGGCTGGCTGATCAGCCGATGGCGCATCCTGCCCGGCACCACCGCGGTCTGGGGCTCGTCGCCGGGCGCCGCCACCGCCATGGTGCTGATGGCCGGTGCCTTCGGCGCCGACCAGCGCCTCGTCGCCTTCATGCTTTATCTGCGCGTCATCTGCGTCTCGATGACGGCAGCCCTGGTGGCCAAGCTCTGGGTCGACACCTCGGGCATCGAGGTGCCGGCCATCGTCTGGTTCCCACCGGTCGACCCGCAAGGCTTAGCCGCGACTTTCGGCGTGGCGCTCGTCGGCGGCCTCGCCGGCAAGATTTTCCGGCTGCCGTCGCCGTTCTTCCTCGGCACCTTCATTTTCGGCACCGTGATCCATCTTGGGCTCGGCGTGACCATGCAGTTGCCGCCCTGGCTGCTTGCCTTGAGCTATACGACGATCGGCTGGAGCATCGGCCTGAATTTCACCAGGGCCATTTTGCGCCACGCGGCCCGCGCGCTGCCGCAGATCGTCGGCTCGATCATTGCCCTGATCGGCTTTTGCGGCGGCCTCGCCTTCCTGATCAGCCGCCTGCTCGGCATCGATCCGCTGACCGCCTATCTGGCAACCAGCCCGGGCGGCATGGACAGCGTCGCCATCATCGCCGCCGCCGCGCAGCATGTCGACATATCCTTCGTCATGGCGCTGCAATCGGCACGCTTCCTGATCGTGCTTCTGGTCGGCCCAAGCGTGGCGCGGCTGGTGGCGAGAAGCCTGCGGGAGTAAAGACCAGCTGGGCTGCGTCAGCTGATCACCAGGCTCGATATACGCTCGCCGTCCAGCGTGAAGACCATATCGCCCTCGCCGTTGAAACCGTTGCCTTCGACGGCGATGCGAACGCGGCAGGTGCCGTCCGCTGCTGCGATGCCGAGGATGCTGAACCTGGACTGCACGCCGATATTGTCCGACTGGTTCCAGCGCGCAATCTGCTCGCGGCCCCGGAACGACCGGCCCCAGTCGCTCAGAAAGGCATCCGGCGTGAAACTGTCCAGGAAGGCTTCGGTGTCGCCGGCATTGGTGGCTTCGACAAAGCGGCGGATGGGATCGGGCGTGTCCATGTCTTTCCTCCTGGACCGGATTCCGGTGCTCTGGAAGGAGCGGCCGGATGGGACGATAGGGTAGTCCTCGAAGCATGACGCCGAAAATAAAAAACCCGCCTCGGGAGGCGGGTCGTTGGAGCCAATTAGCACCATACGCAAATTAGTAGCATAGTTGCCGGCACAAAGCAAGAACAAAATGTGGCTACCCCGGACAATCGCGACAGGTCTGCGCCGCCCCGAGTGAGGGGCAGCGCCAGCATCGGTCATCCGTTTGATTGATTTCCCTGGCATCGAACAGCCCCAAGCCGACGGGCGTGCTCCCACTTGCCTCGCTTTGCCCGCTCCTGTATGAAAACCGCCATGAGCCCGCGCGCCACCTCTTTTGCGTCCCGTCCGACCGGCATTGCCGGCCAGACCGTTCGCGCGCTTGCCTCCACCCTGCTGCTTCTCGGCCTTATCGGCGATCGCCGGGTTCGCTGAAGGAGCGCCCGGCGGTCGAATTCGCCGCTCACGCGCACGCTCCTTGGCCAGTCTGCAAATTGGCACGTCACATCAAGCGAACGAAATTCTGGTAAAGGCGCCGCTCGCCACCAATCCGCCTGAAGCTGGATCCGCGAGCCGCCGGGAGAAAAGACGATGAACGCACGAGAAGATATCCGTCTGAACGTAGAGGAAACCACCAAGCCCGCGAGGGGCATGCCGGACGCTGCCCGCAAATACCAACCCTATCCGACCGTCGGCCTTGCCGATCGCACCTGGCCTTCGAAAGTGATCGACAAGGCGCCGATCTGGTGCTCGGTCGACCTGCGCGACGGCAACCAGGCGCTGATCGATCCGATGGGCCAGGAACGCAAGGCGCGCATGTTCGCCCTGCTGCTCGACATGGGCTTCAAGGAGATCGAGATCGGCTTCCCGTCGGCCTCGCAGACCGACTTCGATTTCGCCCGCTGGTGCATCGAACAAGGCAACGTGCCCGCCGACGTCTCGCTGCAGGTGCTGGTACAGTGCCGGCCGGAACTGATCACCCGCACTTTCGAGGCGCTGAAGGGCGCCACCAACCCTATCGTCCATTTCTATAACTCGACCAGCGAGCTGCAGCGCCGCGTCGTCTTCGAGAAGGACGTCGCCGGCATCAAGCGGATCGCCACCGATGCGGCCAAGATGATCACGGACATGGCGGCGAAGGCCGGCGGCGGCTACCGTTTCGAATACTCGCCGGAGAGCTTTACCGGCACCGAGCTCGAAGTGGCGCTGGAGATCTGCAACGCGGTCACCGAGATCGTCAGGCCGACGGCGGAAAACAAGCTGATCATCAACCTGCCCTCCACGGTCGAGATGTCGACGCCCAACATCTATGCAGACCGCATCGAATGGATGTGCCGCAATCTCGACAATCGCGAGAACCTGTTGATCTCGCTGCACCCGCACAATGACCGCGGCACCGGCATCGCCACCACCGAACTCGGCCTGATGGCGGGCGCCGACCGCGTCGAAGGCACGCTGTTCGGCAATGGCGAGCGCACCGGCAATGTCGACATCGTCACGCTGGCGCTCAACATGTACACGCAAGGCGTCGATCCCAAGCTCGACTGCTCCGACATCAACCGCATGAAGGACGTCTACGAATACTCCAACCAGCTGAAGATCCCAGAGCGCCATCCCTATGTCGGCGAGCTCGTCTACACCGCCTTTTCCGGCTCGCACCAGGACGCCATCAACAAGGGGATGAAGGCGCTGCGCAAGGCCAACACGCCGCATTGGGAGGTACCCTACCTGCCGATCGACCCGGCCGATGTCGGCCGCAGCTATGAAGCTATCATCCGCATCAACTCGCAGTCCGGCAAGGGCGGTATCGCCTATGTGCTGCATGCGGATTACGGCCTCAACCTGCCGCGCAACCTGCAGATCGAGTTCAGTCGGGCCATCCAGGCGATCACCGACGCCGAAGGCAAGGAAGTGCCGGCCAGGCGCATCTACGAGCGCTTTCTCGATACCTATGTCGACCAGCCCGGCGCGCGGCTGAAGTTCCTCGACCACCACACCTACCCCGACACCGAGGTCAAGGGCCGGCGCGTGGTCGAAGCGGTGATCCTCGACAAAGGCAAGGAGGTGACCATATCCGGCACCGGCACCGGCCCGATCGACGGCTTCGTCGATGCGCTGTCGCGCCATGTCGGGGTGCCGATGTCGGTGCTGGATTATTCCGAGCATTCCATGCAGCGCGGCTCGAATGCCTCGGCCATTTCCTATGTCGAGATGGAACATCCGGGCGGCAAGCTGTTCGGCGCCGGCATCAACACCAACATCGTCGCCGCCTCGCTCGAAGCCGTGGTTTCGGCCGCCAACCGCATCGTCGGCCGAAAGCTCGGCTAGCCGAGACTGCCAGACTCGCGCCATCGGCCCACCGGACTTTTATCCGGTGGGTACGCTATCGCACCATAAGCACACGCTTGTAAGCCGCCGCCAGCGCTATATGATTGTACCTCAACCTGTGCCGAATTCGAAGGGATCGACACTTGCAGCATACCACGCCTGCCGCCCCCGCAGTGCGCGAAACGCTGGAGCGATTGCTTGCCAGCGAAACGTTCGGACGATCCGAGCGCGCGCGCAAGCTGCTCCGCTATCTCGTCGAGCGCGAGCAGGCAGGCGAAGCCGACCGGCTCAAGGGCTTCTCCATAGCGATGGACGTCTTCGGCAAGGACGGCGATTTCGATCCGTCGACCGATGCGGTGGTGCGGGTGCAGGCCGGCAGGCTGCGCGAGCTTCTGCAGCAGTATTTCGCCAATGAGGGCGTTGCCGAACCGGTCCGCATCGCCATTCCGCGCGGCGGCTATGTTCCGTCCTACGAACTCAACGCCATTCGCTTGCCGGCGGAGGTGGAGGCAAAGAGCAAGCCGCAGCCAGCGACAGAGGAGGCGGCGACGACCGCCCCGCCCGGATCGCTGGAGGACGCCCGCAACCGGACACATCCGGCTGCATTGCTGAGCGTTCCAGCCGTCGCCCCTGCTGCACCTTCGCTGCAGCGCCATTTGCAATTCTTCTGGCTGGCGATCGCGCTAGTCATCCTCATGCTGGGTGTGCTGATCCTTCGCCAGGGCAGCGTGGTGTTGCTGACCGGCGGCGACACGGCGGTCGAGACCGCGGTGGCGACCGCCAGCATTGCAGCGCCTCCGGTTGAAAACCTTCCCCAGGTCTACATCGCCATCAAGGCCGACAGCGACGTGGCTCGCCGTGTCGCCGCATCGCTGCGCGCCGGCCTTAGCGGCTTCGACACCATCAATTTCATCGGCCGTGATGCCGACAGCCCGCCCGATCCAGTTACCGACGCCGCCAGCTTCGTATTCGATGTCCTGCCCGGGCCGCGCAGCGGCGACATCATGCTCGAGCTGCAAAGCGTGGCAACAGGCCGCGTGCTGCTGTCACGCAACCTGACCGCCGGCGACAGCGCGAACACCGCCATCGAGGACCAGATCTCCGGCATTTTGAGCTCGGCTCTTCCCGCCTCGGGCACGATCTACAACTACATCGAGCAGAGCGGCATCCAGACCGGGCTGACGGCGTGCCTGGTGCTCAACGGCAAATATTATCTCGACCAGAACGCCCAGACGCACGAAGCCGCCTACCGCTGCCTCGAAGATCTTGCCAACGGGAAGGCGAAGTCGTCGCTCGTCTATTCGGAACTCGCATCCTTGCATCTTGAAGCGGTCACCGACCACTATCCCTACCCCGCCGACGCGACGATCGACAAAGCGATGACGTTTGCCCATCGCGCCATCCAGATGGGCCCGACCAGCCCCTACGCGCACCGCGCCCTTGGTTATCTCAACTCGCGCATGGGCGATTCCGCGGAATCGATCCGCTGGATGCGCAAGGCCTATGAGCTCAATCCCTACGATCTCGCAATGGCCGCCGCCTATGGCTACGGGCTGGTTTTCGCCGGCAGGTACAGCGAGGGCACCCCGATCATCGCTCACGCGGTGGACATCGCCAGCGCCCATCCGACATGGTGGGATTACGGGCTGTTCGCCGGAGAGTTCATGATGGGCGACATGAACAAGGCGACGCTTGCCGGCGACGGCTTGCGAACGACGGAAATGAAATCGCATTATCTGGCCGCGCGGCTGATCGGTGCCAAGGCTGCCGGCCGCGAGAAGCTGGCGAGCAGGCTTCTGCAGGAACTGACCACCAAATTCCCGAAATTCGCAGCCGATCCGCGCGCAACCTTCGTCGAACGAAGATATCCCGCCGATCTGACCAACCGGCTGGTGGAAGCCCTGCGCGCCGCCGGGCTTGGCGGCGCCAGCTGACGTCTCCGGGCGCGTGCACGACGTCAGGTGATCGCGAAGATTTTACTGGCCATCCGGACGGCCAAAGCGCAATTCAGACACAATTTGAACCGGCCAATCCGATCCCACATAGGTCTTATCGCGCATAAGACTGATCTCCGCATAAGTCTGACCTCCCACAAAGACTGATCCGGGCATCCTGATCTATCCCGGCACCAGGCCATAAAGTTTGCATGACCCCATCCCTGTACGCCGCCGAACGGGGCACCGGCCCGACAACCATCGCCTTGCTGCATGGCTTCGGTGGCTGCCACGACGACTGGCGCGAGGTGGCCGCGTCCCTGGCACTCGGCGCGCGGACGTTGGCCTATGATCTGCCGGGGCATGGGCTGTCACTCGATTTTCCGGGCGGCGGTCCGGCCAGGATTGCAGCCAGTGCCGTCCTTGCGGATTTTTCCGCTCGCGGGATTAAGCGGGCCCATCTCGTCGGCCATTCGATGGGCGGCGCCGTGGCCGCCCTGATGGCATTGAACGAGCCGGAAAAAATAGCCTCGCTGACGCTGCTGGCGCCGGGCGGTTTTGGTCCTGAGATCAATGGTCCGCTGCTTCGTCGTTACGCCGCCGCTGCCGGCACGGATGAAATCCGCGCCTGTCTTGCCGCCATGTCGGGACCACAAAGCCGGCCTTCGCAGCATAGGGTCGATCTCGTCAACGAGATGCGGCAGCGTCCCGGTCAGCTACGGACACTTGTCGAGCTCGCGGCCGCCATGACCAGGGATGATCGGCAAGGCGTCATCCCAAGCGAGCGGCTTGAAACGCTGAATATGCCAGTCATGGTGGTTTGGGGAACCGACGACGCGATGCTGCCCGTCAGCCAGGCGGACGGCCTGCCGAAGCATTTTCATCTGCACCACGTGCTGGAAGCCGGCCATATGCTGGTCGAGGAAGCGCCCGGCCTGGTCGTCGAGGCTGTCCGTTGCAACATGCGGCGCCGAAGCAGGCGACTTCGTCCAGAATTGGCTGCGGCGGCGAGCTGATCCGTCCTCGCGCGGGACGGCCGCGGCGCAGGTGCTCCTTCCACCGAACCCTTGCCGGCCCGTCGATCTGGTAAGTGCATTTTGCCGGCGGCTGTGTTAATTCGGTGTTAACCAAACCCGCGAGGCAACGCCGATGAAGGACGCAGGCGAGAACATCACCCAGATCGATCAGTCGCGAAAACTGTCCGATGCCATTCGCGACGTCAAGAACGCCTTCGCCGACCGCGACGATGTCGTCGTCGACATGCGCGAAGCGCATCGCATGCGGCTTGATCTGCTTGCCGCCGAACTCGCGCCGGTCTTCGGCGACGTGCCCACCGACATGGACAGTTTCGACTTCGCCGTCTCGTCCGGCCTGCAGCCACGGCTGTGGATCGACGCCGTCAGCCATGTCGCCATGGGACGCGACCGCCGCACCTACCGCTTTCTCAAGGACACGCGCATCGGCCGCGTCGTCCTCGCCGAATCGACCGACATGAAGGTCGTTGCCGACCAGGTGACGCGCTATGTCGCCGAGCGCGTTGTCGAGCGCCAGAGAATGATGGAAGGCGGCATCGAGCAAGCCGTCGCCGGCCTTAAACGCGCCCTGGTGGCGGAGGCCGAGCCGCCGCTGCAGATCGCCGCGCGCAGCAACGGCTGGTCGGCGTTCTTTTCCGGCCTCGGCCTGATCGCCGCCGGCGCCCTGGTCGGCCTGGCGATTTCGCTCGTGCTGTTCTGGGATCGCATCGTCGCGATGAAAATAAGCTTCTGAAGCGGTTCAGCGTTTCACCGAAGTGCTGAACGGCTCTATCTCTTTGTTTTGACGCAATTCCGAAAAACCGCTTCACACTTTTCCTGGAATTGCTCTAGCCATCGACGCCTCGGCCTCGACGCCAAGCTCCAGCGTCTGCAGGTCGCTGGGCGGCAATGCCGGCCCGGTCAGGCCGCGGCGCGTCAGCCTGATCCGCCAATTGTCCTTTTCACCGTCAATGTCGAGCAGATTGTATTGCGCCGGCGCATGCGAACTGCCGGGGGCCTGCCCGGCGGCGGCGACGCCGACCACCGGGATTTTTGTCTTGCGGGCGCCGATGAAGAACAGCGACGGCACATGCGAATGGCCATGCAGCACAAGTTCGGCGCCGTGCCGGTGAAGCACCCTGTGGAAGCGCGAGATGCCGAACAGCCGCTTGTTCTGCGAAACGGCGCCGCGCATCGGCGGGTGGTGGATCATGATCACCCGGAACAGGCCGCGCTTGCCTGTGGCGTCGAGCATGCCGCGCAGCCGTTCCGCCTGGCCTTCCAGAAAGAAGCCGTTGGCCATGAACGGAGCCGTGGCGCGCGCCGTGGAGACGCCGATCAGCGCAACATCGCCGCGTACGCGCAGATACGGAAAGGTGTTGCGGTCGACCGGCGTATTGACGCCGTCGCCGGTCATCCACGCCGCCCACGACCGGCAGGTCTTGTCGAAGGCGCCCGGCACATAGGCGTCATGGTTTCCCGGCACGACGGACACGTCGTTGGGCGAGCCCAGCGTCTCCAGCCAGTGCTTGGCCATCTCGAGTTCGCCGTCGAGCGCCAGATTGACCAGGTCGCCCGTGATGGCGAGATGGTCCGGCCCGCTGGCCTTCATGTCGGCGACGATCGTGTCGATGACGGCGTCGTGCATGTGGCGGCGGCGGTTGCGCTGCCAATTGACGTAGCCGACCACGCGCTTGGAGGCGAGATCGCGATAGGTTACATCGGGGAGCGGCCCCAGATGGACATCGGAAATATGCGCGAGCCTGAACATCTTTTCTTCATAGGCGAGGCGCGCGCCGCTTTCCACTCACGGTTTCGCGGACGATGACGACGCCGGATCCGGAGCAAGCGCTGCGCCAGACCGGATGGCCGGGCCTCAGGGCAAGGCTGTTTCACCTGTATTTCGTACTGCGGCGGCCGATGACGCTCGGCGTGCGCGGCTTGATTCACGACCGCCCCTCCAATTCCGTCTTCCTCATCCGCCATACCTATGTTCCTGGCTGGCACCTGCCCGGCGGTGGCGTCGAGTTGGGCGAGACGATGATCGAAGCGCTGACACGCGAAGTCTTCGAGGAAGGCAACATCGCGCTGACCGGACCGCCGGTGCTGAAGTCGCTGCATTTCAACCGCCGCGCCAGCCGCCGCGATCATGTCGGCCTTTATCTGGTCGAGGAGTTCGACCAGCCAGCACCCAAGCTGCCTGACCGCGAGATCGCCGAAGCCGGCTTCTTCCCGCTCGACCGCTTGCCTCAGGGAACGACGCCGGCAACTTTGCGACGGATTGCCGAGGTTTTTGATGGCGCAGCGGTATCGCCTTACTGGTAAAATCAGAAAGCCTTCCTGAACCTGTCGCGGTCATGCGGCGCGCCATAGTCGAGCTCTGGCCCGACCGGCACGATGCGCGTCGGGTTGATCGTCTCGTGGCTGCCGTAATAATGCGCTTTGATGTGGTGCAAATTCACCGTGCCGGCAACGCCCGGCACCTGGTAGAGGTCGCGCAGATAATTCGACAGGTTCGGATAGTCGGCGATGCGGCGCAGATTGCATTTGAAATGGCCAACATAGACCGGGTCGAAGCGGACCAGTGTCGTGAACAGCCGCCAGTCCGCCTCTGTGATGCGGCCGCCAACGAGATAGCGCTGCTTTGACAGGCGGTCCTCCAGCGTCTCGAGCGCCGAGAACAATTCGCCGAACGCCTCCTCGTAGGCTGTCTGCGTGGTGGCGAAGCCGGCACGGTAGACGCCATTGTTGACCGCGGGATAGACCAGCGCATTGACCGCATCGATCTCGCCGCGCAACGGTTCCGGATAGAAATCGAGCTTGGCATCGCCCCATTCGTCGAACGCCGAATTGAGCATGCGGATAATCTCGGAGGATTCGTTCGAAACGATGGTCTGCTCGCGTTTGTCCCACAGCACGGGAACGGTGACGCGGCCCGAATAGCCGGGATCGGCCCTGGTGTAGATCTGGTGCAGGAAATCGAGGCCGTAGAGCGTGTCGCCGGTGGCGCCGTCCTCGGCCAGGAACGTCCAGCCGTCGGCGCCCATGAAATGATGGACGACCGAGATGGAAATCACGTCCTCGAGTTTCTTGAGCACGCGAAAGATCAGCGTCCGATGCGCCCACGGGCAGGCGAGCGAGACATAGAGGTGATAGCGGCCGGGCTCGGCCTTGAAGCCGCGTTTTCGTCCTTCGGCCGGCGCGCCGTCGCGGGTCACCCAGTCGCGCCACTGTGACTGCGCGCGCACGAATTTCCCGCCGCTCTCCCCGGTATCGTACCAGCGGTCCTGCCATTGGCCTTCGACTAGCAATCCCATGAAATATCCTTTCGCGTTCCTACCCGATGTAGGGCAGCAAGCGGCCCCGCGGAAATCCTCGACGCTGAACAGATCGTCAACGGCTGCGTCGAGTGCGTGTCGGCTGCGCCGGCCGATTGCGGCGGCTGAAAATTGGTGGTAGCGGACATCCACATGTTTGACTTTGCCGTGATCCGGTTCGACCGACGACGAAAGAGCGCCCGCGCTTGATGAAGCGCTGACTGGCGAACGCTGCCGCTTGCAGCAAACCTTTCCTCGTATACCGGAACGCAAAGACCATGAGCCTTGCCGACGTGAAATACCTGCCGGAAACTCCGGCGCATGATCCTGAAATCGAAGCCATCAACAACGAGGCTTTCGGGCCGGGCCGTTTCGTGCTTGCCGCCTACAAGATCCGCCAAGCTGGCTCGCACGAACGCGCTTTGTCATTCGTGGCCGTCGACGGCGCAATCGTCGTCGCCTCGGTACGGATGACGCGTATCGCCGCCGGTGCCGGCCGCGCGCTGATGCTCGGGCCGCTCGCCGTGCGGCCGGCCTTCAAAAATCTCGGCATTGGCCGCAAGCTGGTGGCAATCGCGCTGGAAGCCGCCGCCAAGGCCGGCGCGCCGGCCGTGATGCTGGTCGGCGACGAACCCTATTACGGCCCGCTCGGCTTCAAGAGGCTGCCGCGCGGGCAGATCTCGATGCCGCGTCCGGTCGATCCCGATCGGCTTTTGGCGCACGAGATCATGCCGGGCGCGGTGGCAAGGCTGGTGGGCGAGGTTTGCCACGCCGACCAGGCAAGGATTGCCGAGCACATCGCCGCGATGGCGTGACCGTGCCGGCGCTGTTGCACGGTGGCTTCGCAGCATTAGTCTGGGCAGGGAGGCGAACGTCAAGATGAACCCGAACGGCCAGATTGCGATCGTCACCGGCGGCGGCTCTGGCCTTGGCGAGGCGACGGCGCGCGCTCTTGCCGTCCGTGGCGCCAGGGTTGCCGTCCTCGATCTCGGCATTGACCGGGCGGCCAAGGTGGCGGCCGACATCGGCGGCATCGCCGTCCAATGTGATGTGAGCAACGCGGAGAGCGGTGCCGCTGCTGTCGCGGGAGTGGGTGAGACGCTCGGCGAGCCGCGCATTCTGGTCAATTGCGCCGGCATCGCCATCGGCTTGAAGACGATCGGCAAGGATGGAGCGCACCCACTCGATCAATACCGCAAGGTGATCGAGGTCAATCTGATCGGCACCTTCAACATGATCCGCCTGGTCGCCGACCGGACCGCGAGGCTCGAACCGCTACAGGGCGGCGAGCGCGGCGTGATCGTCAACACCGCATCGGTCGCGGCCTATGACGGCCAGATCGGCCAGGCGGCCTATTCCGCGTCCAAGGCTGGCGTCGTCGGCATGACGCTGCCGGTGGCGCGCGATCTCGCCCGCTTTGGCATTCGCGTCTGCACCATCGCGCCCGGCATCTTCAGGACGCCGATGATGGCCGGCATGCCGCAGGAGGTGCAGGATTCGCTCGGCGCCGCAGTACCCTTCCCTTCCCGTTTGGGCGAGCCTTCGGAATACGCGGCACTTGTCTTGCACATCGTCGAGAACCAGATGCTCAACGGCGAGACCATTCGCCTCGATGGCGCCATCCGCATGGCGCCGAAATAAAAGCGACGGTGGTGCTTTGGACGAACCCAGGAAAGACGTGATCCGCGCGACCGACGCCGAGGCGATCAGGCTGGCAAAGACGCTGATCCGCAGCGCCCGTTTCGGCGCGCTGGCGGTGCTCGAACCAGGGACCGGTTCGCCGCTGGCCAGCCGGGTCGGCGTCGCCACCGACATCGACGGTACGCCATTGATCCTGGTCTCGATGCTGTCCGCCCACACCGGCGCTATCCTTGCCGACCCGCGCTGCTCGTTGCTCGTCGGCGAACCCGGCAAGGGCGATCCGCTGGCGCATCCGCGACTGACGCTCGTCTGCCGCGCCGTCCGGCTCGAACGCGGATCGAACGAACACGCCCGCGCCGAGCGGCGCTACCTCAACCACAATCCCAAGGCGAAGCTCTATGCCGGACTCGGCGACTTCTCGATCTTTCGGGTCGAACCGGAGCGCGCCAGCCTGAACGGCGGCTTCGGCAAGGCCTATCTGCTCGACCGCACCGATCTGGTCGCGACGGGAGCGATCGTCGAAGAGCTTGCCGTCGGCGAGCAATCGGCACTCGACCATATGAACGCCGACCATCTCGATGCGATTGCCCTCTACGCAAGTTATTTCGGCGGGGCCGGGGGCGACGGCTGGATCGTCACCGGGTTCGACGCCGACGGGATGGATCTCGTATCCGGCGACAATGTCTGTCGGGTTTTCTTCCCCGAGCCGCTGGCAGCGGCACGCGACCTCAGGCCTGTCCTGGTCGATATGGCAAAGGCCGCCCGATCGGCAAATTAATCACAGCCGGGCAGTTAATCGGCTTGCATGGAAAGCAAGCCTTGAGATTTGAGCGAAATGTTCTACCTTTGCGAGTGACGCTGAATCGCTGGCGTGCATCTATAGGGAAAGTCTATGGAATCCGACGCTATTGCCCCCATAGCGGCGGATGAGCAAGAAGGCATGGGGGATCTATGGTCTCGAACAAACTAGTCGCCAACGCCGGAACCGCGGCTGCGTTTCTGACGCTGATGGGCAACGAAAAACGTTTGTTGATCATGAGCTATCTGGCCGAGGGCGAGATGTCGGTCGGCGCCATAGCCGAGAAGGTGTCGCTCAGCCAATCCGCCCTGTCACAGCATCTGGCCAAGCTCAGGGCTTCCGACCTTGTCGAGACCCGCCGCGATCGGCAAATGATCTATTATTCCTGCAAATCCGGGGCGGTGCGCGAATTGCTGCATATGCTGGACGGCATTTTTGGCGAAGGTGAACTGTCGCAGATGGCTCACCGGCTGCGTCGCGCCGGGACTTGAGCGGCCGAGGCGGAGAACACCCCGCCAAATCCGCTTGCCGCCAAATCCGCCTTGCTGCCAAATCCGCCTTGTTGCCAAGTCAGCCTTGCTACTGAACACGCTCGTCGGCGGCCTGCGCAATCTCCTCCTTGAACTCGACCTTCGTGCCCGGCTGCACCATCGAGGCAAGGTCTTCGGCATCCCAATTGGTCAACCGGATGCAGCCATGCGAAAAGGTCGTGCCGATCTTGCCGGGTTCGGGCGTGCCGTGGATGCCGTAGCTTTCGATGGAAAGGTCGATCCAGACCGATCCCACGGGATTGTTCGGCCCGGCAGCGACGGTGAAGGGCCGCTTGGTCTTGACCCCCTTGAAAGCGAAGTCCGGATCGTAGTGATAGGTAGGGTTGTGCACCACGCGCCTGACCTCTGCTATGCCGCTTGGCGCCGGCTTCTCCTCGCTCCCAATCGAGGCGGGGTAGACCGCCAGCCATTTGCCGGCACGGTCGAGCACCCGCACCAGGCGAGCGCCCTTGTCGACCTCGATGGTGGCGACGCCGGCGGCAGGGTCGCCCCTGTCGACATCCGGCACCACCAAGGTCCTGCCGGGCTTCCTGAGGCTGGTGCCCGGATTGAGCATTCTCAGCAATTGTTCGCTGACATGGAAGCGCTCGGCCAATCTCTCCACCGCATTGCGGTAGCCGAGCCGCCGCAAGCGGGCCATCCTCTCCAAGCGGGCGGGAATACGCCGGGTGAACGGTCCACGCACATCCTTGCGCATCACCTCATAGGTCGCCAGCACCGGCTTGGCGGAGGTTGCGATGAGTTTGCTCCAGGTCTGTGGACTGAGCTTGCCATCGGGCGGAAGTCCGTTTGCCGCCTGAAACGCGGCGACGGCCTTGGCGAAGTTCTGGGAAAGGCGACCGTCGATCAGGCCCGGCGAGAAGCGGGCGCGATCCAGAAGGATCTGCGCCTTCAGCAGCATCGGATCGACACCCTTCGGTTCGCCGACAGTGAATTGGGCCTGATTGACGGTGGCCGGATTGAGCTTGGCCGCGCGGGCCACGCCGCATGCAAGGGCAAGCGTGGCGGCAAAGACGAGGAGGAGCCTGATCATCGATGTCCTCCCAGGACCGCAGCAGGAGCCCGCTTCTATGACGCGGCATGGCCCTGTGCGGTTCCCTCGCCCCATCGAAATTCTGCATTGAAGCGGCTTTGCCGAAGCGCGGTACCGCGGGAATCAATATTCCCCCGTCGCCAAAGCCCGGGCAGATTCCATCCTGGCCCGGCGCCCCAGTGACTGGATGACCGTTAGCACGGCGTGCATCCATTTCGACGCTGAGATACGGTCTGAGCTTCGGATCCGGCATCATGCCTTCCGAAACCGAGTCCCGATTCGTGGCCGACGCCATGGTCCGCCGAGGAAGCCATGAATCCGATCCGCATAGACGATCCGCACGATCCCCGCGTCGCAGCCTACCTCGACATCCGGGAGCGAGATCTTGCCGGCCGGCAAGGCCGTTTCGTCGCCGAAGGCAAGGTGGTGCTCGACACGCTGCTCGCCGCCCGTCGCTTCGAGGCAGAATCGGTGCTGGTACTCGAAAACCGGCTGGCTGGCCTCGATGACGTCTTGCGCAAGGCGCCTGCCGGGCTTCCGATCTATGTCGCATCCGGCGAAATCATCGACAGGATTGCCGGATTCCACATGCATCGCGGCATATTGGCGATCGGCTGCAAGGGCGCGGCCATCTCCGCCGAGGCCTTGCTTGGCGCACTGCCCGCCCGCGCGCTGATCGTGGTGCTGGTCGGCATCGCCAATCATGACAATATGGGCTCGATCTTCCGCAATGCCGCGGCCTTTGGCGCGGATGCCGTGCTTCTCGACCCGACCTGCTGCGATCCGCTGTACCGCAAGGCAATCCGCGTTTCGGTGGGTGCGGCCTTGAAGGTCCCCTTCGCCTGCTTTGCCGATACCGCCGGCTGCACCGCAATGCTCGACCAGCAAGGCTTCAGCCAATTCGCCTTGTCGCCGCGCGGGCAGATCAACATTCGCGATGCCAAGAGAAACGAGCGGCTGGCGCTCTATCTCGGCACCGAGGGCGAAGGCCTGCCGGAAAGCCTGCTTGCCCGCCTGCAGACGCTGCGGATCGGTATGGCGCAAGGCTTCGACAGCCTGAACGTCGCCGCCGCGTCAGCCATCGCGCTGCATCATTTTTCCGGAGCCTGATGCATGTCGCGCAAAAGCGTGCAGCGGTTTCGCGATAACGACATGCATCAAACAAGAACTTAAAGCGCGTCCGATGAGGCGGTCGAACGCGACGCGCTTCAGAGCCGCCGCGCTTGCGCTTGCGGAATCTCAGTCGGTCGAAGCGGCCTTCTGCAGCGCTCGCACCCGATCGGCAAGGCTGCGTCCGCTGCTCCCCGGCCGCGTATCCTCAGCCGCTGCAAGCGCCCGGGCGATCGGCGAATCCGGCCCGTCGAGCCTTGCCGTCAAGGCCACGACTTGCGCCGCCAGATCGTTCATCTCTTCGCGCA
This sequence comes from Mesorhizobium sp. M1027, assembly GCF_040318745.1. Taxonomy (NCBI): domain Bacteria; kingdom Pseudomonadati; phylum Pseudomonadota; class Alphaproteobacteria; order Hyphomicrobiales; family Phyllobacteriaceae; genus Mesorhizobium; species Mesorhizobium sp. M1027. The sequence goes on from NZ_JAMYMW010000019.1 coordinate 46,293, forward strand.
ATGCCGCGCTGGCGCTGCCGGCATCATCTCCGGCCCGTGATTTCGACGTTTCAACGGCAGCAAGATCTGTCTTCAGCCGCCTGTTCTCGCGTGCCAGCGATGTCAGCCTGGCCTCCAGCCGCTCGCGGTCGGCGTCGAGCTTGGCGGTTGTCTTTTCGATGTCGCCGTTGGCGGCCACATTGACCTGACTGCCTGGCACGCCGGCAAGACCCCCCGCAGGCGCCCTTTCAGCGCTTTTCGGCTTTTCGCGAAGGCGCACCAGTTCCTTCTCGCGGCGCTCCAGCCTGTCCTCGCGATCGGCCAGCGTGGCGAGCAGCCGCTCGATTTTCTTTTCCAGGTCGCCGGTTCTTTTCTTCTCGGCCTTCAGCGCGTCCCGCAAAGCCTTGCTTTCGGCTGCCAATTCCTGGCTGCGCCTGTCCGCCTCCTTGCGCTGGCCGCGCAGCAGCGAAATGTCGCTCGCCAGCTTCTGCAGCTCGGATTCGCGCGCCACCAGCTCGATCTGCCGGCTGCTGGATGAGAAACTGGCGTCGTCATACATGTGCTCCAGTTTCCGCAGTTCGAGCCCACGCTTTTCGAGGGCGCGTTCGGTCTCCGCAAGCCGCTCCGACAGCTGCTGCAGCTGCTCATCGCGCTTGCGAAGCTCCTCGCCCCTGGTTGTAAGATCGGCGACGACCCGGTTCTTGTCCTGCCGCTCGGCCGCCAATTCCTTGAGGGCTTCGCGGTCGCGGCCGATCTCGACCAGCTGTTCGGCGGCCTTCTCGCGCAATGACTTGACGGTCATTTCAAGCCGGCGCACCGAAACCGCGAACTCGGCGCGAATGCGATCCTTGTCCGCCTGGATCTCGGCCAGCGTCAACGGCATCGAACCCTCGACGCGCTTGCGCGTCAGCGCCACCGCCCGCCGCCACACGGCCGGAGCAATCATCAGCGCCAGAAAGCCCGCGCAGAGAAAGCCGAGAACAAAGAACAGGATCGACTGGACCAAGATGACTATCCGTTGTGCATGGCAACCGCCAAAGGTCGACTTTGCCATCTTCGCATGACGGAAATCCGGCGCCACGGCAAGAGTATGCCGCGGCAAAGCTCGGGCCGCGGGATCACAGGCCCAATCGCCGTCGCTCCGTCATGCCGGTCAGAACGGATTCCAGGTCGCGCGCTGGGTGAGCTTGAGGTAGCCGAGATTGACGCCGAGACGGGCGCCGACGCCGGTACGGATCGGCACGAGCAGCACATTGTTGTTCTTCAGCACGTTGAAACCGACGCCGGCGACGACATAGGCGGAGCCGGCGACGCCGCCAAAACGGTTATAGAGGCTGCTCACATCGTCCAGATTGTAGACCAGCATCATGACGCGCGAGCCCTCGCCGCCGAAATCCCAGCCGAGCGACGGGCCTTGCCAGAACACTTTGTGATCGCCGGCATTCTTGGTGTAGAGCGTGCCTTCGCCATAGGTCAGGCCACCGATCAGCGCCCCGGACCCCTCCTCGCCGAGCAGATAGCCGTTCGGCAGGCCATAGGTGGCGAAAATCTTCTCGACGACGGTGGCGAGCCCGCCCGATGTCGCGCCGAAGAATTTATGACCGGAATCGACGATCTCCTGGGCCGTGTATTCCTGCGCCCGCGCCGCCGATGCCGAAAAGGCGACAAGGCCGATAAGCGCGATCGTCATTGAGATGACACGGAAAAAAGTCCGGTCGTAGAATCGGGAAACCATGCTTCCAATCTCCGTCAGGGAGCACTTTCGCCGACGCCTCGCATCCGTACGGCTCTTTGGCGGCCGTTAAGGATGGCTGTTAGGGGCAAACTATGCCGTAATCCTTTTTCAACCATTAAACTCTCACATGAAGATGGCGGTTCGAAGGCTGTTTTGCATCGCCCGCGCAGCACCCTGCTGCGTGAACACACCATTTTCGACAACGACAAATTTGGATTTGTTGCTGCGCGCACAAGCGCTGTGTATTCAGAATGCTTGGGAGAGAGCGTGATTCGTGTTGACAGGCGTGATCATGATCGCCCGGTCATTGTGTTGTGAAATTTGCAGGGATTTTTGCTGATGGCCGAGCTTTTCACCCTTTCCGCACCCGACCTGGCGGCGCTTTTGTGCAGCCGGGTCTGCCACGACATCATTTCGCCGGTCGGCGCCATAAACAACGGGCTTGAGCTGCTCGACGAGGGCGGCGCCGACGAAGACGCCATGAAACTGATCCGCCAAAGCGCCAAAAACGCTTCCGCCCGCCTGCAATTCGCCCGCATCGCCTTCGGCGCCGCCGGTTCCGCCGGCATGCTGATCGACACCGGGGATGCCGAGGCCGTGGCCATCGCCTTCCTGAAGAACGAGAAGCCGGAACTGGTCTGGAACGGGACCCGTGCGCTGTTGCCCAAGAACAAGGTCAAGCTGCTGCTCAATCTCATCCTCGTCGCCAACGCCGCCATTCCGCGCGGCGGCAGGCTGGCGGTCACGCTGGACAACCTGGAGACCGAGCCGCGCTTTGCACTCGCGGCGAGCGGCCCGATGCTGCGCGTGCCGCCCAAATTCCTGGAATTGCATTCCGGCAACAGGCCGGACGAGCCGATCGACGCGCATTCGGTGCAGCCCTATTACACGCTGCTCCTGGCCCGCGAAGCCAACATGACGATTTCGATCCACGCGACCGCCGACGAGATCGTCCTTTCCGCAGCCTGAAGTTCTCCGAAAGAGCGGGAAAGTATTTTCTCCAAGTCATATTTACGGCGTGGTCTTAATATTTGTGAGACGCGCTTGCAGATTGATTGCGTGAAGCATTGCCAAAGAAGATTTCACTAAAAACACCTTCAGGAAAATTTTACCTAACGGCTTTTCGGCTTCTTTACCAGATCGGCCTATGTTCCCCGGCAGATGCCACGACGCTGCCGGTTCGCCAAACGGCAAGAGGGTCCGGGAATGAAACGCTGCATGTTCGTCGACAATTCGAGCGTCATCAGGAAGGTCGCAAGGCGTATCCTGGGCGGTTCCGGCATGATGGTGATCGAAGCCGCCAGCGGCCATGAGGCGATCGAGATGTGCGCGGCCGACATGCCTGATATCATCGTCGTCGACGGCGCCTTGCCGGACATGCAGGCGCAGGACCTCATCCGCCGCGTGCGCGCCATCGAAAGCCCGGTATTGCCGCAGGTTTTGATTTCGCTGGTCGAGGTCGATGTCGGGGCGATCATGCGCGCAAAACGAGCCGGCGCCCAGGGCTACCTGCTGAAGCCGTTCAACCGGCCGCAACTGCTCGAGTGCTTCCGCGCCTTGAAGGTTGCCGCCTGATCAGAGCTGTTCCATTCCGACGAAAATCGGATCGGCTCTATCTTGTTGTTTTGCCAGGTTCTTTTCCGAACAAACCGGCGCCACCTTGGGATCACGCCCCTAGTTCAGGCGCTGACGCGGATATCTTCGGGCTCACGCAGCACATAACCGCGGCCCCAGACGGTCTCGATGTAATTCTGCCCGCCAGACGCGGCGTCAAGCTTCTTGCGCAGCTTGCAGATGAAGACGTCGATGATCTTCAGCTCCGGCTCATCCATGCCGCCATAGAGATGGTTGAGGAACATTTCCTTTGTCAGCGTGGTGCCCTTGCGCAGCGAGAGCAGTTCCAGCATTTGATATTCCTTGCCGGTCAGATGCACGCGCTGGCCACCGACCTCAACGGTCTTGGCATCGAGATTGACTACCAGGTCGCCGGTGGTGATGACCGACTGGGCGTGGCCCTTGGAACGCCGCACGATGGCATGGATGCGGGCGACCAGTTCGTCCTTGTGGAAGGGCTTGGTCATGTAATCGTCGGCGCCAAAGCCGAGGCCGCGCACCTTGTCCTCGATGCCGGCCATGCCGGAGAGGATGAGGATCGGCGTCTTCACCTTGGAAAGGCGAAGCGTTCTCAAAACTTCATAGCCCGACATGTCGGGGAGATTGAGATCGAGGAGAATGATGTCGTAATCATAAAGCTTGCCTAGATCGACGCCCTCTTCGCCAAGGTCGGTCGTATAGACATTGAAACTTTCTGATTTCAGCATCAGCTCGATGCTCTGTGCGGTTGCACTGTCGTCTTCTATCAGCAGAACGCGCATTTCATTCCCCTTTTCTGCTGCCGGACCATTTCACGACCCGTCCAGGACCGGAGCAGTGATTGCCCTGAGCAGAGGCTGCCATCGAATGGTTAATAAAACCTAATTCCCCGTCCGTGACGGTATCAGATTTTTTAACCCCTTTCTACACCTTGTTGAATCCAATAACGAATCACAGACCCCAACCGTTAATGCGGCACATTAATAAGCCAGACTAAGTGACTCTTCGGACTCGTTGGCCGGGTTTCGCGACGAGAAGCAGAATTTTTACCCGCCCTTAAGTCCTGAGCCGTATGATTAACAATGCCCGTAAACGAATGGTTACCGCCGGCAAAAAACTTTAGGAGTTTGTTTCCCATAGTTCCGGGAAAGCCGGTGGAAACGGGTCAGGCCTGGGCCGTGCCGGGTGAATTGGACGATATGTGCAGGTGTGCGTTTCCGGGAGTACCGAATCATGAAGTCACGTGAAAACCTCGTTCGGCTGAAGCAATTTCAGGTGAGCGAGAAGCGGCGGCAGCTGCTGCAGCTCGACATGATGATAGCCGAATTCGAGCGCATGGCCGTCGAGCTGGAACTTCAGATCGCTGCCGAAGAGAAGAAGGCCGGCATCACCGACATCAATCACTTTGCTTATCCGACCTTCGCCAAAGCGGCACGTCTACGCCGCGACAACCTTAGAAATTCGCAAAGCGACCTCGCCCAGCAGCGAAATGTCGCCGAATCATTGCTGAGCGAAGCCGAAGCGGAGCTTTCCAAGGCCGAGATGCTGGAATCGCGCGACACCAAGGCGCGCGACACGGAAACCGGCGGCCGCAGCGCCATGATCGGCTGAAAACAAGACTTAACGCGCGTCGCGCTTTGCGCGCTATTGCTGCGCACCGAACTGTGCCCGCCTCAGGCACTCAAATCTTCTTGTTGTTCCGCCGCCCGTGCGCGCGCATTTTTGATGTCGGGCACATGCTGCTCCGACCAGGCTCTGATCTGATTGAGCAGTCCTGCCAGGTTCTGGCCAAGTTCGGTCAGCTCATATTCGACCCGCGGCGGAACGACCGGGAAAACCTCGCGCCGCACAAGCCCGTCGCGTTCCAGGATACGCAGCGTCTGCGTCAGCATTTTTGGCGTGATGCCTTCGAGCTTGCGCGCCAATTCGCCGTTGCGGAGCCGGCCCCGGCGCAGCGCACAGATCACCAGGTAGACCCATTTGCTGGCGAGCGTCTCGAGCACGGCGTGTGACGGGCACGACCGCCGAAAGGCGTCATAGCCGAAAGGGGAAACATCTTCACTATCCATGAGGTGCGTATATATCAAAAAGGTACATACTAGATGTAACTATCCAAATGATAGTGGCACGTCAAAACCAGCAGGAGAGCCTTCCATGCGTGCCATTATTCAGAATTCCTTCGGCGGACCCGACGTCCTCGTCATTGCCGATCGCCCCGCGCCATCCCCCGAGGCCGGCGAAGTGCTCGTCCGCATCGAGGCGGCCGGCATCAATCCGGTCGATGGTGCGGTGCGCGGCGGCCACTATCCGCTGCTTGGCGAGCCGCCTTTTGTCCTTGGCTGGGACGTTTCGGGAGTTGTCGAGGCGCTGGGCTCCGGCGTCTCCGGCCTCAAGGTCGGCGATGCCGTGTTCGGCATGACGCGCTTTCCCAAACAGGCGGCAGCCTACGCCGAACTCGCCGCTGTCCCGGCTGATGAGCTTGCGCCGAAACCCGAAGGCATGGATCACGCGCAAGCCGCCGCGCTGCCGCTGGCCGGCCTGACGGCCTGGCAAGGCCTTGTCCGCCATGGCCGGCTCGAACCTGGCAAGCGCGTGCTGATCCACGCCGGAGCCGGCGGCGTCGGCCATCTGGCGGTACAGATCGCCAAGGCGTACGGCGCTTACGTCGTCGCGACCGCCAGCCCGGCAAAGCTCGATTTCGTCCGCTCGCTCGGCGCCGACGAGGTGATCGACTACACAAGGGATGATTTCACCGGGAAGGCCCGCGACATCGATCTGGTTCTGGACCCGTTCGGCGGCGTGCATGCGGAGCAATCACTGAAAGTGCTCACCGCTGGCGGCGTTCTGGTGTCGCTGCTCGATATCAGCGATGCCACCAAGGCAAAGGCCAGGACGCGACGCATCCGCGTCGAGCGCATGTCCGTAGTGCCCGACCGTGCCGCCCTGGTGGAGCTCGGCAAATTGATCGACGCGAAAAAGCTGGCCGTCCACGTGGTAAAGGCGTTTCCGCTCGAACAGGCCGGTGCCGCCCATGCCTTTCTCGCCACCAGGCCGATCGGCAAGGTGGTGCTGACGGTCTGAAATTGCAGATCGTCGCCCCTCGCAAACGTAAGGGCGCTGATCAGCGCCCTTATCGGCCTAATGCCGGTATTGCTGGATGCGCGTGGTGCGCAGGCCGGCAAGGCCGTATTCGTCGATCGACGCCTGCCAGGACAGGAATTCCTCGGTGGTGAGCTTGTAGCGCTGGCACGCCTCTTCGAGGCTCAAAAGCCCGCCACGCACCGCCGCCACCACTTCCGCCTTGCGCCGGATAACCCAGCGACGTGTGTTTGTCGGCGGCAGATCGGTGATGGTAAGTGGGCTGCCGTCTGGCCCGATAACATATTTGACTCGCGGTCTAATTAGATCGGTCATCGTACTCTCTACAAAAAACTCAAAGACCCAATCGCCACCACATTACCGCCACAGCTTTAAAATTTGCCTAAGCAGACCCTAATGGTTAGGTAAGGATCATGAACGCGGCGTTAGCCTTTTCATCCGCATTTGAAACATCTGCCGGCAAGCACATTGAACCCGGCAGGAAAAATGAACCGGCCCGGCAAAGCTGGCGCAGCCGAGACGCTTGACCTATATTCCGGCCATTGGCATTGAAGCGCCGCGCAGAACGAAAGAACCATGAACAGCCTCGATCTTCCCGGACGCCCCGAAAACACCCGCGTCGTCGTCGCCATGTCGGGCGGTGTCGATTCGTCGGTCGTTGCCGGCCTCCTGAAGCGCGAGGGCTACGACGTCGTCGGCGTCACATTGCAGCTTTATGACCACGGCGCGGCAACGCACCGGGCCGGCTCATGCTGCGCCGGCCAGGACATCGACGATGCCCGCCGCGTCTCCGAGACGCTCGCCATCCCGCATTACGTCCTCGATTACGAGGAGCGCTTCCGCAAGGCGGTGATCGACCCGTTCGCCGAGAGCTATGTCGCCGGCGAAACGCCGATCCCTTGCGTCTCCTGCAATCAGACGGTGAAATTCGCCGATCTTCTCGCGACCGCCAAGGAACTCGGCGCCGATGCGCTGGCCACCGGCCACTACATCCGCTCCGGCGCCAATGGCGCCCATCGCGCGCTTTACCGGCCGGTCGACGCCGACCGCGACCAGAGCTATTTCCTGTTCGCCACCACCCAGGCGCAGATCGACTATCTGCGTTTTCCGCTCGGCGGCCTGTCGAAGCCTGAAGTTCGCGCCATCGCCGAGGAGATGGGACTGACGGTCGCCGCCAAGCAGGACAGCCAGGACATCTGCTTCGTGCCACAGGGCAAGTATTCCGACATCATCGCCAAGCTGAAGCCGGCTGCCGCCAATCCGGGCGACATCGTCCATATAGACGGGCGCGTGCTTGGCCGCCACGAGGGCATTTTGCGCTACACCGTCGGTCAGCGCCGCGGCATCGGCATCGCCTCCGGCGAGCCGCTCTACGTCGTCCATCTCGACGCCGACCGGGCCCGTGTCGTCGTCGGCCCGCGCGAGGCGCTGGAGACCCACAAGATCTTCTTGCGCAACATGAACTGGCTCGGCGATGGCCCGCTGACCGCTATCCCGGCGGCCGGGCTTGAGCTTTTCGCCAAGGTACGCTCGACGCGGCCGCCGCGCCCGGCGGTGCTGCATCACCGCGCCGGCGTCACTTCGGTGGAGCTGGTTGACGGCGAGTCCGGCATCGCCCCCGGTCAGGCCTGCGTGCTCTATTCCGGCGACGGCAACGAGGCGCGCGTGTTCGGCGGCGGCTTCATCGAGCGCTCCGAGCGCGGCGCCGAAGCCGAGGCGATGCTGACGCGGCTTGCCGTCCAGCCGGCGCGGGTTCCCGCCGAATAGAGGGCGTTTTCTCTTTAGGGTCTGGTGTGGGCAACGGTGCCGGCGGTCAGGATGCGCAGCACGCGGATGGCTTCCTCACCGCTGGTGCGCGGTTCGGCCCGCGTCTCGATGCAGTGGATGAAATGCTCCAGCTCGCGCGTGAGCGGCATGCCCTCGCCGACCGCCACATAGGACGGCTCGTTGGCGGTGAACGCCCATTGGCCGCTGTCCTGCCACACCGCATGGCGGTAGACGGCAAGCTTGCGCTCCCACGGCTCGACATCGTCGAACACCGCCATCGCCTTGGTGCCGACCACGGTCAGCCGCCGTTCGCGGTAGGGATTGAGCCGCGAGGCGAACAGATGGCCGCGCAAGCCGCTGGGAAAGCGCATATGCAGATGCGCAAAGTCGCTGAGATTGTCGAGAAGGGCAGCGCCTTCGCCGCGCACCTCGACCGGTTCGGTGCCGGTGATGGCCAGGATCATCGACAGATCGTGCGGCGCCAGATCCCACAACGCATCGTTTTCGGTGTGGAACTTGCCGAGCCCGAGCCGATGCGAGTGGATGTAGCGGACTTCGCCGAGTTCGCCATTGTCGATCAGCGCCTTCAGCGTCTCGAAGGCGGGATGAAAGCGCAGCACGTGGCCGACCATGAAGACACGGCCATTATCGGCGGCCGCCTGCACCGAACGCTCGGCATCGGCCACCGTCAGCGCGATCGGCTTCTCCACCAGCACGTCCTTGCCGCCGAGCACGGCGCGCACCGCCATGTCGGCATGGAACTGCGGCGGCAGCGCCATGACAATGGCGTCGACATCGTCGCGGGCAAACAGCGCCTCCGGCTCGATCGCCAGGCAATCCTGCTCGCTGGCAAAACCCTCCGCACGCGCAGGGTTGACGTCCGAAACCGCATGCAGCGCGCCGAGCGCCTTTAGGGTGCGGATGTGGTTGCTGCCCCAGTATCCGCAACCGAGGACTGCAATGCGCGGTTTCATCAATTCATGACCATGGCTTTCGTGGCCGAGACATAGCGACGTGCCTCGCTGAACTCAACCCCGGCCTGTGCGCCCAATGTCTGCCCGGCAAAGCTTTAGGCGCCAGCAATATGCCGGCGCGGCAGCCACTTCGATGCTTGACAGGCTTGGCCTCGCAACCTTATATCCGCGCGACCTTGGCGAACGCGCCGATATGCCTGCCGATTTAAGCTGGATTTCGGGCCTTCGCCGCCCTGGCGGGGTAGCTCAGTTGGTTAGAGCACGGGAATCATAATCCTGGGGTCGGGGGTTCAAGTCCCTCTCCCGCTACCAAAAATCGAAGGTACGACCCGGAGACATGGGTAACAGAATGTACCTAAGACATGGGTGACAACCTCGTGCCGAACGGGTTGTCGATGGTCTGCAA
>NZ_JAMYMW010000020.1:0-54919 GCF_040318745.1 Mesorhizobium sp. M1027
GGGGGAGATTGGCTGTCGTCGATGATTTCGCCAATCGCGAAGGCGAGGGTGCTTGATGGGTCACGACCTCGTTCCATCGCGTCGGAGAAAGAATGCAAAATCTATGCGCCGTGGCATGACCGATGCCGAGTTGAAGCTTTGGAACGAATTGCGCGCCCATCGGCTGATGGGGATGAGCTTTCGCCGGCAGGTGCCGATCGGACCTCACATCATCGACTTTGCTTGCTCGACACACAGCTTGATCATTGAGGTTGACGGCAGCCAGCACGCGGATCCCGAAAGTGTCCAGCGTGACGAGGCACGAAGCGCGTACTTGAATGCCAGCGGCTGGACCATCCTGCGCTTTTGGAACGACGACGTCGTTCGCGATATTGACAATGTCTGCCAGCACATCGTGATCGTGGCCGGCCTGACTGGCGCCGACCTGTTGGCAGGCCAGCCAGCAACGGAGGTAGTTCCATGATCGATCATCTCGGCATCACTGTTTCGGATTTCGACGCGTCGAAGGCTTTTTACGACAGGGCGATGGCACCGCTCGGCGCCTCGCTGCTTTACATGGTGCCGCAGGAATATACCGGCGGCGCCAAGGTCGGCGGCTACGGCCGCGACCGGCCGGTGTTTTGGCTGCACGCCGGCAAGGACAAGTCGAAGCATCATCAGCATGTCGCTTTCACCGCGCGCAGCCGCGCCGAGGTCGATGCCTTTCACGCCGCGGCAATCGCCGCCGGCGGCAAAGACAATGGCGAGCCTGGCCTGCGCCCGCACTACCATCCGAACTATTATGGCGCCTTCGTCCTCGATCCCGACGGCAACAATGTCGAGGCGGTCTGCCATGCTCCGGAGTAGTGCGCGATGAGCCTCGACAACAGACCGGTGTATACAGGCGGCTGCCAGTGCGGCGCCGTGCGCTTCCGCGTCGAAGGCACGCTCGGCGATGCTTCCGTCTGCCATTGCCGCATGTGCCAGAAGGCGAGCGGCAATTTCTACCTGCCGCTGGTCTCGGTGCGCGGCGCCAGGCTGGACTGGACGCGCGGTAAGCCCAAACGCTTCCGCTCGTCCAACGCGGCTTTGCGCGGTTTCTGCGCCGAATGCGGCACGCCGCTGACCTTCGAAGCGCCCGATGGCGTGGCGCTCGCCATCGCCGCATTCGACCACCCCGAGGAGATTGCGCCGACGATCCAATGGGGTGTCGAAGCCAAGCTTCCCTATGTGGATCATGTTCACGAATTGCCCGGTGAGGAAACGATGGCCGACGTCTCGTCTGCCTCCTATCTCGCCGACCTCGTCTCCTACCAACATCCCGACCACGACACCGAACAATGGCCGCCGGAGGAAAAATCATGACCGAAACCGTTCGTACCGGCGGCTGCCAGTGCGGCGCCGTGCGCTTCCGCATCCACGGGGCGCTCGGCCGCCCGTCCATTTGTCATTGCCGCATGTGCCAGAAACAGTTCGGGTCGTTTTTCGGCCCGCTGGTGACAGTGCCGAGCGACGGCGTCGAATGGGTGCGCGAGGAGCCGAGTTACTTTCAGTCGTCGGTCAACATCGATCGCGGCTTCTGCGCCCGCTGCGGCACACCGCTGACCTACCGCCAGCCCGGCGCGCTGGAGATCGCCATCGGCGCCTTCGACGACCGTTCCGATCTGGCGCCGCAGATCCAGGTCAACTACGCCGCCAGGCTGCCTTGGGTCGAGACGATCTTCGACGCGCCGATCCATGACGACCCGGATTTCTACGCGCGACAGGAATCCATCATCTCCTTCCAGCATCCCGATCACGAGACGGCCAACTGGCCGCAGCAGGGCCTGAAATTATGAGCAGCGAATTCCGTACCCTCTATCCCGAGATCGAGGCTTTCGAGTCCGGCATGCTCGACGTTGGCGATGGCCATCAGGTCTATTGGGAGCGCTCCGGCACCAAGGGGGCCAAGCCGGCTGTATTCCTGCATGGCGGGCCGGGCGGCACCATTTCGCCAAAGCACCGGCGGCTGTTCGACCCGAAGCTCTACGACCTCGTTCTGTTCGACCAGCGCGGCTGCGGAAAATCGACGCCCAATGCCTCGCTCGAAGCCAACACCACCTGGCACCTGGTCGCCGACATCGAGCGCCTGCGAAGAATGTGCGGCTTCGACAAATGGCTGGTGTTTGGCGGCTCGTGGGGGTCGACGCTGGCGCTGGCCTATGCCGAGACACATCCCGAGCGGGTCAGCGAACTGGTCGTGCGCGGCATTTACACGCTGACCCGCGCCGAACTCGAATGGTACTACCAGTTCGGCGTCTCGGAGATGTTCCCCGACAAGTGGGAGCGGTTTTTGGCGCCCATTCCGGAGGCTGAGCGCGGCGACATGATGGCCGCCTACCGCAAACGGCTGGTCGGCAGCGATCCTGTGGCGCGGGTCGAGGCCGCCCGCGCCTGGAGCCTGTGGGAGGGCGAGACGATCACGCTGCTGCCGGAACCGGAAACCAGCGGTCCCTTCGGCCAGGATGATTATGCCCTGGCTTTCGCCCGCATCGAGAACCACTATTTCGTCCATGCCGGCTGGCTGGAAGAGGGACAGCTGCTGCGCGATGCATGGAAGCTTAAGGATATCCCGGGTACCATCGTTCACGGCCGCTACGACATGCCGTGCCCGGCGCGCTATGCCTGGGCGCTGCACAAGGCGTGGCCGAAAGCGGACTTCCATCTGATCGAAGGCGCCGGCCACGCCTATTCGGAGCCGGGCATCCTCGACAGGCTGATCCGCGCAACGGACATGTTTGCCGGGAAATGACCATGGCTCGCGAGCGCCTTTATCTGTTCGACACCACGCTGCGCGATGGTCAGCAGACGCCGGGTATCGACTTTTCCGTCGAGGACAAGATCGCCATCGCCAAGCTGCTGGACGCGTTCGGCATCGACTACGTCGAGGGCGGCTACCCCGGCGCCAATCCAACCGACACTGCCTTCTTTGCCGAGCGCCGCACGGCCGATGCCAAATTCGTTGCCTTCGGCATGACCAAGCGGGCAGGCGTGTCGGCTTCGAACGACCCCGGCCTCGCGACGCTGATCCAATCCAAATCTGATGCCATCTGCTTCGTCGCCAAGAGCTGGGACTACCACGTCCGCGTCGCGCTCGGCTGCACCAATGAGGAGAACCTCGAGGCGATCAAGACCTCGGTCGAGGCGGCGCTCACTGCCGGCAAGGAGGCGATGGTCGACTGCGAGCATTTCTTCGATGGCTTTAAGGCCAACCCCGATTATGCGCTGGCCTGCGCCAGAACGGCTTATGAAGCCGGCGCGCGCTGGGTGGTTCTGTGCGACACCAATGGCGGCACCCAGCCCTCTGAGGTGCGCGCCATCGTCGAAAGGGTGATCGCCGCCGGCATACCAGGCGACCATCTCGGCATCCACGCCCATGAGGACACCGGCCAGGCGGTGGCGAATTCGCTTGCCGCCGTGGAGGCCGGCGTGCGCCAGATCCAGGGCACGCTGAATGGCATCGGCGAGCGCTGCGGCAACGCCAACCTGATCTCGATCGTGCCGACATTGGCGCTGAAGCCGGCCTTTTCGGGCCGCTTTGCTACAGGCATTTCGGCAGAGAAGTTGACCGGTATATCGCGTCTGTCCCGCGCCTTCGACGAGTTGCTGAACCGCGCGCCCGAAGCGCAGGCGCCCTATGTCGGTGCCTCCGCTTTCGCCACCAAGGCCGGCATCCATGCCTCGGCGCTGGCCAAGGAGCCGGCGACCTACGAGCATGTGCCGCCAGAGACTGTCGGCAACCGCCGCCGCGTCATGGTTTCGGACCAAGGTGGGAAGGCCAATTTCCTCGCCGAGCTGAAGCGGCGCGGCATCGACGTGCCCCGGGATGACCATCGCCTCGACGCTCTGATCGCCGTGGTCAAGGAACGTGAGGCGGAGGGTTACGCTTACGAAGGCGCCGACGCCAGCTTTGAGCTTCTGGCGCGCAAGATGCTGCATGGCCTGCCGGAATTCTTCCGCGTCACCTCGTTCCGCTGCATGGTCGAGCGCCGCTTCGACGCCAACGGCCAGCTGAAGACGGTCTCGGAGGCGATTGTGAAAGTGCTGGTCGAGGGCGAGGAGAAGATGTCGGTCGCCGAAGGCCATGGCCCGGTCAACGCGCTCGACATTGCGCTGCGCAAGGATCTCGGCAAATTCCAGAGCGAGATCGCCGATCTCGAGCTGGCCGACTTCAAGGTGCGTATCCTCAATGGCGGCACCGAGGCGATCACCCGCGTGCTGATCGAATCCCATGACGGCACCGGCGCGCGCTGGTGGACGGTCGGCGTCTCCGAAAACATCATCGATGCTTCGTTCCAGGCGCTGATGGATTCGATCGTCTACAAGCTGATGAAGAACCGCGACATGGCGGGATTGGCGGCGGCGGAGTAGCGTTGAACCATCAGCGAGACTCCATTAATCCATCAGAAATTTGCGATGGTTTTGACAGGGCGGCTGGCGCATAGCGTTGGGCCATGACCGCCCAAGCAATGCAAATCGAAGCCGACACCAAAGCTCGTCGCGGTTTTCTGCTGGCGCTTGGCGCCTACCTCCTTTGGGGGCTGCTGCCCTTCTACATGAAGGCTGTCGCGCATCTGCCGCTGGCCGAAGTCATCGCCCACCGCATCGTCTGGTCAGTGCCGATCGCCGCCGCTGTCCTGGTCTGGGCAGGCAGGACTGCCGATTTCAAAGCGGCAGTTCGTTCGCCGCGCATCATTTCGATGGCCGTGCTGACCGCAGCGCTGATCTCGGTCAACTGGGGCATCTATGTCTGGGCGATCGCGGTCGACCGCACCATCGAGACCGCGCTTGGCTACTACATCAACCCGCTGGTCAGCGTCGTTGTCGGCGCGCTGCTGCTCGGCGAACGGCTCGACCGCCTGCAGGTCGTGGCGGTGGTGCTCGCGGCAATCGCCGTCGCGGTACTGACCATCGACGCCGGCAAGCTGCCTTGGGTGTCGCTGGTGCTGGCCTTTTCCTTTGCCGCCTATGCCTTCTTCCGCAAGACGCTGCCAATCGGCCCGAGCCAGGGCTTCCTGCTTGAAGTGCTGCTGCTGTCGGTGCCGGCGCTCGGCTACATCGTCTTCCTGATCGCCACAGGACAGGATCATTTCGTCTCCAGCTCGTTGAACGACACCGCCTTGCTGATCGGCTGCGGGCCGGTCACCGCCGTGCCGCTGCTGTTGTTTGCGTTCGGCGCCAGGCTGCTGCGCCTCTCCACCATCGGCATCATGCAATATATCGCGCCGACCATCGTCTTTTTGATCGCGGTGCTGATTTTCGGCGAACCCTTCGGCAGTGTTCAGGCCATAGCCTTCGGGCTGATCTGGGCAGCACTGGCGATGTACTCCTGGTCGATGTTTTCTTCGGTGCGCAAGACCGTTTCCGCATCAGCTCGAGCCGCGTAACGAAGAAAGGCGGTTGGCCCGTCATTGCGGATTTAAGGAAGGCAGTAGGGAAAGGAGTGAATAGTGAATAATCAGTAGTGGATAGACAGGCGCGGTCTGGAACGTCTTGTGTTTCACTATTCACTGTTCACTCTACATCTTATCAATCACCGACTGTACGCCCTCCGTCGGAGCGTCGACGGACGATCCCGCCACCATGATGGCGGCGACGATTGCTTCCGGATCCTCGACCACCAGCGGCTTTACCCGTTGCGCCGTGTGGATGAAGCCTTCCGTTGCCATGTGGTCGAGCAGCGCTAGCATCGGATCCCAGAACCCTCCGACGTTACCGAAGACGATCGGCTTGCGGTGGTGGCCGAGTTGGGCCCAAGTCATGATCTCGACGATCTCCTCGACCGTGCCGATGCCGCCGGGCAACGCCACAAAGGCGTCGGATTTCTCGAACATCCTATGTTTGCGCTCATGCATATTGTCGGTGATGACGAGCTCGTCGAGCCGGTTAAGCGCGGTTTCGGTCGCCTCCCGGTTGATCAGAAAACGTGGAATGATGCCCGTTACCTTGCCGCCGGCCTTTAATGTCCCTTCAGCGACGGCACCCATGATACCTTTAGTGCCGCCGCCATAAATCAGACGCAGGCCGGACTTGGCGATCGAGCGGCCAAGCAGGTGTCCGGCCTTGATATAGGTTTCATCTCGGCCCGGGGACGAGCCGCAATAGACGCAGACAGATCGAATCGTGTTCATGTTATAATTGGTGATAGGGACTATTGGCATGGTCAAGCCCTGGGGCGGGCTTTTTCTTGTCGGATTTGGTAAAACAGGCTAGACCAAATTAGGTGGCTAAGGGGCAGGGAAACATGGCAATTAATCCGTTGAAGGCGTTTTTGTTCGCGGCTGGCGGCTCTGTCGCCGCGGCGGGAACCGCCTATCTATCGGGCGCGCTCGACCCGTATCTCAATTCTACCCGGCCTGCGGAGGTCGCGGCGCTGACGCCGCCGGCTTCGAAACCGGTCGCTCCGGCGACCGAGGGGCGGCTGCCGCCTGCGCCCGCGGCCTCCACCGATGCGGCAGCGCCCGCTGCGCCGACCGCAGCAGGTGCAATCGTGCCGACCTTCGACATCGTGCGCGTCGAAAGCAACGGCTCGGTCGTCGTCGCCGGCAATGCGGCGCCCAACGCCAAGGTCGAGATTCTCAACGGTTCGACTGTGCTCGGCTCGACGGTCGCCGGTCCCGACGGCGCCTTTGCCATTATTCTCGACGATCCGCTGAAGCCCGGCGACTACACGATCACGCTGCGCTCGACGGCTGGCAATGTCGTGACCGCCTCGGCGCAGACCGCCGTCGTTTCGATCCCCCAGAATTCCACCGGCCAAGTGCTGGCAATGGTCGAGGAGCCGGGCAAGCCGTCCGAACTGCTCACTGTTCCGGCCCCTGAGGCAAAATCTGATGCCGCGCTGCCTGCCACTGGCACCGAACTGCCGGCCGCCGCCGCGCCGGCCGCCATTGAAGCCGCACCGGCTCCGGTGGCGCCCGCCACACCGGCAGCGCCTGCTGCTCCCGCGGCGGAGCCCAAGATCGTCGTCGAAGCCGTCGAAATCGACGGCAACAAGATTTTCATTGCCGGCGTCACTGATCCCGGCCGCAAGGTGCGCGCCTATGCCAACGATATCCTGCTCGGCGACGCGAAGACCTCGCCCGACCGCCACTTCCTGGTCGAAGCGACACGTGACATCCCGGTCGGCACCTACACCATCCATGTCGACGCGCTCGACGCCGACGGCGTGAGGGTGGTGGCCCGTGCCGCCGTGCCGTTCGAGCGCGAGCCAGGCGAGGCGGTTGCCGCCGTCGCACCCGCCGAGCCTAAGCCTGCCGAGATAAAACCAGCCGAGCCGAATGCTCCGGCGACCAAAGCCGCGCCGGCTACACCGGCAACAGCCGCCGAAACGCCCGCAACCACCCCCGCTCCCGCCACCGAGGCCCCGGCCGAAATGGCCGCGACAACGCCTTCGGGCGAAACTCCCGAGACCGTCGCTCCTAAGCTCGAACATGCCGATGGCGCAGTCATTATCCGCCGCCATGACACGCTGTGGCGGATTTCGCGGCGAGTCTATGGCCAAGGCATGCGCTACTCGACCATCTATCTCGCCAACCAGGACCAGATCAGCAATCCGAACCGAATCTGGCCGGGGCAGGTGTTCAAGGTGCCGGAGAAATCGAAGGAAGGCGAGCCCGCCGATCTCAAGGCAATGGGCGACCAGATGACGACGGCGCCAGTCAAGACCGAGTAGCCGTTCTGCCCATCAGAATAGCTTGCGACAGGGCCAGTCATCGTTTATCGCCGATGCACGATGATCGAATCTCCCCCCGTAATGGACCGACGCCAGGCGGCAGATGAACGCGCGCCGGCCAACTGCACGCCGGCCAAATGCACGCCGGATAGCCGCGCTGTCGCTGTCCGGCTCGCGGCCCTTTCGCATCCGGCGCGGATCGAAATTCTCAAACACCTTTCCGCCAGCCGTTCGTGCTGCTGTCGCGAGGTCGTCGAGCATCTCGATCTGGCGCAGTCCACCGTTTCCCAGCATTTGAAGATCCTGGTCGAGGCCGGGCTGATCCGCTTCGAGCCTGACCGCCAGCGCTCGCGCTATGAGCTCGACCGCGCCGCGCTCGCCGATGTTTCGGCATCGCTGGCCGCGCTGGTCGATTCCTGCTGCTCCGGCCGCTAAGATATAAAAGGTAAACAAGAATGGCCGAGAAAACCGTTTCCGCCGATTCCGGCTCGACCTTCAGAACGTTGCGCAATCTCTGGCCCTACATGTGGCCGGCCGACCGCGCCGACCTGAGGGCCCGGGTGGTGTGGGCCACCGTGCTGCTGGTCGTTGCCAAGCTGACCCTGGTGGCCGGACCCTATTTCTTCAAATGGGCGACCGACGCACTGGCCGGCGATAGCAAATCGCCGCCGCCGCTGCCGGCCTTCCTGCTGGCGCCGGTCATGCTGGTCGTCGCCTACAATACCGTGCGGCTGGTGCAGCTCGGCTTCAACCAGTTGCGCGACGCCCTGTTTGCACGGGTCGGCCAGCATGCCGTGCGCCGGCTCGCCTTCCGTACCTTCGTGCACATGCACGAATTATCGCTGCGCTTCCACCTCGAACGGCGCACCGGCGGACTGTCGCGCGTCATCGAGCGCGGCACTAAAGGCATCGAGACGATCGTCCGGTTCACCATGCTGGCGACTGCACCGACGATCGTCGAATTCGCGCTCACCGCCGGCATCTTTGCCGTTACCTATGGCTGGCTATACGTCTTGGTGATCGCGGTCACGGTCTGGCTCTATGTCTGGTTCACCGTCAGGGCGAGCGATTGGCGTATTTCGATCCGCCGCGAGATGAACGACAGCGACAATGAAGCCAGCACGAAGGCGATCGATTCGCTGCTCAACTACGAAACAGTCAAATATTTCAACAACGAAGCCATGGAGGCCGAGCGCTTCGACCGTTCCACGGCGCGCTATGAGGTGGCTGCGACCAGGACCTGGACCTCGCTTGGTTGGCTGAACTTCGGCCAAGGCGTGATCTTCGGCATCGGCATGACCGTCGTCATGGTGCTGTCGGCACTCGAGGTGAAGGCAGGCACACAGAGCGTCGGCGATTTCGTCTTCGTCAACGCCATGCTCATGCAGCTTTCGGTGCCGCTGAATTTCATCGGCATGATCTACCGCGAAATCCGCCAAGGCCTGACCGACATCGAAAACATGTTCGATCTGCTTGACGTCAAGCGCGAGATCGTCGATCGGCCGGGCGCCAAGCCACTGGTCGTCAGCGCCGGCAATGTCGAGTTCCGTGACGTGCATTTTTCCTACGACGCCAACCGCAAGATCCTGAAGGGTATCAGCTTCGAGGTGCCAGCAGGCAAGACGGTGGCCATTGTCGGTCCCTCCGGAGCCGGAAAGTCGACCATTTCGCGGCTTTTGTTTCGTTTCTACGACATCCAGCGCGGCAAGGTTCTGATCGACGGCCAGGACATTCGCGACGTGACGCAGGAGAGCTTGCGCGCCGCCATCGGCATGGTGCCGCAGGATACGGTGCTGTTCAACGACACCATCGCCTACAACATTCGCTACGGCCGCATCGGCGCCAGCGAGGAGGATGTGCGCAAGGCGGCAGAACTGGCCCAGATCGGACCGTTCATCGAGCGGCTGCCCGACGGCTATCGCTCAATGGTGGGCGAGCGCGGGCTGAAACTCTCCGGCGGTGAGAAGCAGCGGGTGGCGATTGCCCGCACCATCTTGAAGGCTCCGCCGATCCTGATGCTCGACGAGGCGACCTCGGCGCTGGACAGCCACACCGAGCAGGAGATCCAGGCGGCACTCGACCTGGTCAGCCAGGGCCGCACCACCCTCGTCATCGCCCATCGGCTGTCTACAGTGATTTCCGCCGACGAAATCATCGTCCTGCAGGACGGCCAGATCGCCGAGCGCGGCACCCATGCCGCCTTGATGGCCAAGCGCGGCCTTTATGCATCGATGTGGGACCGCCAGCGCGAGGCAAGCGAGGCCGAGGAGCGGCTGCGCATTGCCCGCGAAAGTGACGAGTTCGGCGTCGTCGTCCGCCGCCGCACCTCGGAGGTGAGCTGAAATCGTGCTTGACCTCAACTTAAGTTGAGATCGTAGGCCGTTTTGGATCGCAGCAAGATGCGTCGTTCAAAACGGAGACAATCGATATGAATGGGATAAATCAGGCAGTTAGTGGCGGCAGCGTATTCCGGGTGGACAAGTTTGTCGTTCCGGCCAACGCCCGCGAGGAGATTCTTGCCAAGGTCCGGATGACGCATGAATTGCTGCGCCAGCAGCAAGGGTTCGTCCAGGATTTCCTGCTTGAGCAATTCTCGGGGCCGGGCGAGTTCAACCTCGTGACCATTGTCGCATGGGAAGGGCAGGCCGCTGTCGACAAGGTCGTGCCGATCATCAAGGCTGCGCATGAGCGCAGCGGCTTCAATCCTCAGGAGACCATTGCGCGACTTGGCGTCAAGGCCGATATTGCCAACTATCAGCGGATTCCCGGGATGTAAGCTCTCTACGGCCAGCCGGCGCCTGGCGCAGTAGCGTCGACGCTGAGCACTTGGCCGGTACGGGCATCGCTGATCATATGTTCGAAGCCGCGCCATTCGGCGGCGACGATGAACAGCGTTTTTCCCTCGCTGCCGCCGAGCATGCAGGCAAAGCAGCCGCGGTCGACGTCGACGCTTTCGAGCATCGCGCCACCCTCGCGCACCCGTACGCAATGCCTGTTCGGAACATCGGCATACCAGGCCGCACCTTCGGCATCGAGGCAGATGCCGTCGGGAAAACCGTTGCCGAGATTGGCCCAGATCCTGCGGTTGGAAAGGCCGCCATCGGCAGCGATGTCGAAGGCGGTCAGCCGGTTGGCGTGGGACTCGGCAACGATAAGCGTCTTATTGTCAGGCGTCACCGCCATGCCATTGGCGAAGGCGAGGTTCTCAGCCACCTGCCGAACCGAGCCGTCAGGCGCTACCAGCACGATGGCGCCGGGGCCGAAATGCTGGCCGGGACCCGGAGCAGGCCCACCACCATTGACATAGATGTTGCCGCGTCCATCGACGACGATCTCGTTCCACGGGCTCTTTGATAGTTGTCTCAGATCGGCATGGATGACCAATGTCCCGTCTGCCTCCTGCCTGAGGATCAGCCCTTCGCGGCCGGATACGACAAGCAGGCGCCCGTCCGGCAGCCAGTCAATGGAATAGGGCAGGGTGGCCGGCACGGTGAGCGCGATCTCGCTGTTGCCTAGGGCGTCAACGGCGATGATCTGGCCCGTACCCCAGTTGCAGAACCACAGCCGGCCATCGTGCCAGCGCGGTGACTCGCCGAAAGCCAAGCCGTTCATCACCACTTGCACTTGCCTAGCTGCTGATTTCTGCATGGGCCGAGAACCTCCGGGTTTGCGCAGATCGTCATGGCCGAAAGGCCGATGAGAGGCGCTGTCTTGCCAAGGACGGGCGAGAGTGCTGCGTTCCGACAATGAGGATGGCGACGGCGTCGTTTATATTTGACCTGAGTAGCCGCACGGAACCGCGCGATGCGCCGTGCGCCTTCACTCATTCTTCTTCAATGAAGTATAACCGGCCGGTGCTTGCGGACGGGAAAGTCAAATGCAAGAATCACGTTGGCCCGCAGAATCCTGTTGTTGCCAAAGCACAAAAGGGGTTGACGTGTTCGAAAGATTTTCTCGCTGGGCTAAGGGGAAATTTCGTCGGTTGGCGCTCATTTCGCCGGCTCGCTCCGAGCAGTCATTCGTAGGCAGGCCGTTACCTTCGGTAATTGTGCCGCGCTCCGCGGTGGAACAGGCGGTTGATGAGCCTTTCAAGCTCGTTGTAGCCGTTGACGGTTTCGTCGACGCCATGCTCAGCAAGGCGCTCTACACGCGCTTCGAGATAAACCAGAAGGCGATGCAGGTGTACCATGCCGACCTCTATTTGGCGCAGGTGAATAATGGCGGCCACAGTCAGCTCATTCACAACTGCAACGTTTATGGAATTCTCGCCGACGTCATTGCCGACGCACGCGTTGGCCTTGCCGCAATGGGCGCGCATGAACAACTAGGCGCTCTGGACCAAATGGCTGCCTGGGTCGCGGAGCACCCCGAGGAGACTGAGGAACAGACCGGCTTCGAAGGCGGCCGTGACGACTTCCTCGACACACTTGATGAGCTTTTCTATGAAGCCGATAAGGCCGCGTCGATGCTTGCGCTTTCGGCGCGTTGGATCGCTTCGTGGCCCGAACTGAAAATTGTCGACGATCCCGACTGCGACGACGCCATCCATCAACTGGCCATGGCCAATCCCCGGCGCGAGCCGAGGCTACTCCATCGTTCTGTTGGCAAGCTGGTCAATCAAATGACGGGCTGGCGTGATGTCGGCGTCGGCCTTGCATGCGCCGAGGCGCCTAGGCCCGAGGTCAAGCTGGCGCTCGGCATGGCAAGGGTGCTGGACGTCGAGGGCGAAAAACTGTTGGCTTTTCAGCTGCGCACCAATGCCAAGGAGCCGCGTCTAGCCGTCGCCACGCCCACGCATGCGGCCGTCTATGAATATATCGCCCCGAAGGATCCGTCCGTCGCGCGTCCGGGCGAGAATCCATTCGCTGCCGGCGCCCCGCGCGTCGGCAAGAGACTTGCCCGTGTTGAAGCGCAGGCAATAGAAACGGTGCTCGAATTGGCCGCAGCCTATCATGCGCCGGTCGCTGTCGACCTCTTGCTACGCAGGGCCGGGTTCGATCCGACCGATGCTGTCGTCTCGGCGAACTCGGTCGTGCCTAGGGAAGGCGGCGCAGTTGTGAACTGGGTGGTTATGGCCGACGGGCATGTATTCTTCCTCCAGTCGACCCCGAAAGGCGGCGCGCTGCGCGGCAGCCACGAAGAGAGCCTGGCGGAGGCCGATCGGCGCGAGCTCGAGGAGTATTTCGACCAAGCGGCAGCAGCGGGTGCCTGAGTGGATTTCGCTTGGTCGTTCTGAGAGACGGCGGCGCGACCGCCAAACCCTCAACCGCCCCCATTGTCGCGTTGCGACCGCAGGGTGTTTCCGCTATTGAGGCCGGACTTGGAACCAAGGTTGTCCTGATCCCATGAGCCTCGTCGACACGATCAAGAATGCGTTCGTTCCGATCCATCGCGAGGGTTATCCCTTTATCGCTGCGTTCGGCGCGGCGACGCTCTTTCTTGGCTATTTCTCCTCGACCCTGTTCTGGATCGGTCTCATCCTGACGGCCTGGTGCGCCTATTTCTTCCGCGATCCCGAGCGTGTCACGCCGATCGACGACCGGCTGGTTGTCAGCCCGGCCGACGGCATCGTCTCGGCGGTTGGCCCGGCCGTGCCGCCGCGCGAGCTTGGCCTCGGCGGCGGCGAAATGACCCGCATCTCGGTATTCATGAACGTCTTTTCCTGCCACGTTAACCGCTCTCCGGTGCGTGGCCGCATTTCCAGGATCGAGCATCGGCCAGGAAAATTCCTCAACGCCGAACTCGACAAGGCAAGCACCGAGAACGAGCGCAACGGGCTGGTCATCGAAAGCCCCAATGGAACGGTCGCCGCGGTGCAGATTGCCGGCCTGGTGGCGCGGCGCATCGTCTGCTGGGCCGAGGCCGGCGGCGCCATCGGCACCGGCGAGCGCTTCGGACTGATCCGCTTTGGCTCGCGCGTCGATGTATTCCTGCCTTCGACCGCGACGCCGCGTGTCGCCGTCGGCCAGACCGCGGTTGGCGGTGAGACGGTGCTGGCGGAATTCGGCGGCGTTGCTGCAACGCCGCTCGTGCGGATCTCCTGACCGGTGGCGCCGCCGTTCAAGAAATTCGAGGCGCATGGCGGCGGTGGGCCGCGCATTCGCGAAATCCCGATGCGCATGGTGCTGCCCAATCTTGTCACGGTGCTTGCCATCTGCGCTGGCCTGTCCGGTATTCGCTTCGGCTTCGAGGGCCGCTTCGAGCCAGCGGTGGTGATGGTGCTGCTCGCCGCCTTCCTCGATGGTATCGACGGCCGTCTGGCGCGAATGCTGAAGGCGACTTCCAAATTCGGCGCCCAGATGGATTCGCTGGCCGATATCGTCAATTTCGGCGTGGCACCGGCGCTGGTGCTCTATGCCTTTCTACTCGACAGGGCAGGTTCGCCGGGCTGGATCGCCGCACTGCTGTTCACCATCGCCTGTGGGATGAGGCTTGCCCGTTTCAACGTGCTCGACGAAGAGCTCGACCGTCCGCAGTGGCAGACCGAATATTTCGTCGGCGTGCCGGCGCCGGCGGGTGCGGTGTTGGTGATGCTGCCGCTCTATCTGTTCTTCCTCAGGCTTGGGCTTGAACCCAGCCGCCTGGCGGCCTTCATTGCCACTGGCTTCACAATATTGGTGGCGTTCCTGCTGGTCAGCAGATTGCCCGTCTATTCCGGCAAGAGCGTCAGGATACCGGGCGACAGAGTGCTGCCGATCATCCTCGCAGTCGTCCTCTACGTCCTGCTTTTGATGACCTATCCCTGGTATACGCTGACGGCCTCGGTTGCCGGCTATCTGGTCTTCTTGCCGTTCAGCGTGCGCGCCTATTCGAGACGCGCCAAGCGCGAAGGCGAGAAGATGCCGTCGTCGGACATTGGCTGACGGATTTGGACTTGGGAGCGGCTAGCAGAGCACGCGGCGCTGTGGAACGCACCTCAAAAACCCGTTTTCGGAACTTGCTGGGCGGCCAGACCGTTTGTGTTGGTAGGTCCGTTTGAGCGGCGGGTCGTGATACGTCGTCAACGTCGCGCAAGCTGCCGCATCGGGCGCAAGACCATCGGAAACGAGGAGAAATGGCTGTCATCCTCATCGGCGCGTTACTGACTGTCGCCGGCCTCGTCTATATGGCGGTTGCGGCCATCATGCGCGGGCGGCTTAGTGAGCCGGCCGCTGTCTCCACCGCGCCGGATAGTCCGACGCCCAATCTCGCAACACAAGGTCCGACTCTGGAGCCGCGACGACGCGGGCTCCGTTTTCTTGGCCTGTCGCAGAACTGGCCGGGCCTGCTGATGATGGCCGTCGGCGTCATTCTGCTGTTGTCGGTGGTGGTCCTCTAGAGTTTTCGACAGCAAACCTCAGGCGGCTGCGCTCAGTCCCAGCCTCTCGAGCGCCAGCTTTCTAGTCGAGACATAGTCGGTCTTGCCGGAGCCCAGTACCGGGATCTCTTCGACCTTGACGATGTCGTTCGGCACCATCAGTTCGGCCGCCCCGGCCTTTTTGCCGAATTCGCGCAATTCGTCGGGATCCGCATTGTCGGCGGTGGTGACCAGAACGAGGCGCTCGCCGCGCCGCTTGTCCGGCACTGCCACCACGGCGTGATGCTCTTCCGGCCACAGCGACTGCACCAGCATCTCGACCGCACCAAGCGATACCATCTCGCCGGCTATCTTGGCGAAGCGCTTGGCGCGGCCGCGAATGGTGATGAAGCCTTCGCGATCGACCGAAACGATATCGCCGGTGTCGTGCCAGCCTTCGAGCGGCTGCAACTCGCCCGGCCTATCGGCGGTCATGTAGCCCATCATCAGGTTTGGCCCGTCGAGCCACAGCCGGCCGGCGTCGCTAATGCCTTCGACCGGTTCGAGTTTCATGCGCATGGCCGGCAGCAGCCGCCCGACCGTTCCGTCGCGGCCGTGGATGGCGGTGTTGACGGCAACCACCGGTGCGGCCTCGGTCAAGCCAAAACCTTCGATGATCTCGGCCTGGAAGCGCTCACGGTAAACCCGGCGCGTCTCCGGCTTCACCGCCTCGGCACCGGCCACGACGAAGCGCAGGCTGGAAAAATCGTCGTCCTTGGCGGTGCGGGCATAATTGGCGAGGAACGTGTCGGTGCCGAACATCACCGTCGGCCGGACCTTGCGCGCCACCTCCGGAATAAGTTTGTAGTGGAGCGGTGACGGGTAGAGGAACAGCTTTACTCCGGTGACCAGCGGCAGGATGGTGCCGCCGGTCAACCCGAACGAGTGGAACACCGGCAGCACGTTTAGCAGAATGTCGGCAGGCGAGATGGTGATGCGGGCTTCCGCCTGCATCGCATTGGCAAGAAGGTTCCGGTGCGACAGCACCACGGCCTTGGGCGTGCCTTCCGAGCCGGAGGTGAACAGGATCACCGCCGGCTTGGCGGCATCCTGGCGCTGCAGCGGCCAGCGCCACAGCAAGGCGGCTGCGGCCTTGTCCAGCACGGTCACGCTTGCGCGAACATCCTCTAGCCACAACAGTTTCGCCCCGCCTTTTTCCACCGCCTCGACGATGTCGGCGAGATTGGCCTTTTCGACAAAGGCGCGTGAGGAGACCACGGTGCGGATCATCGCCGTGCGGACGGCTGCGGTGACGCTGGCCGGGCCGGCGGTATAGTTGATCATTGCTGCCACCCGCGCAGCCGACAAAAGTCCGACGAACGACAGCACGACGCCATTAGCGTTGGGCAGGAGCAGCCCAACCGCTTCGCCCGGCGCTGTTATTGCCTCGAAGCGGTGGCCCAAAACCCTGGCGCCGATGAACATTTTCCGGTAGCTCAGCGCGCCACCAATGACGTCCTCGACAATTGGATGCGAAGCGCCAACCCGGTCGGCGGCATCGCGCATGGCAAGAAACAGGCCGCGATCGAGATCGTTGCCGAAAAGCCTGGCCTCAGCGAAGCGATCGAACAACGCATTTGTGTTGGAGGCCTGATCGGGATTCCGCGCCACCAGCTCGGCAATGGTCATCGGCTCCAGCACGCTGATCGACAGCTGCGGAAACCAGTGGCGGGGCGCCTTGTCCGCCGGCGTCAGTGAAGCCGGCAGGCTGCGTGCGCCGGCAACGAAGATCGGCACGATGCGCGCGTCGGCCTGCATGGCGATACGGGTGATGGCGCGAAACAACCGAAACGACTTGACGTCGGGCTCGACCGCATCCGGCAGGTAAACGGCGAGCCGGCCCTTGCCCTTCAGCACCCGCACCAATCTGCGGCTGACGAAGACATGCTCGGCGTTGAAGGCGATGGTGCGGCCGAGCTCACGCCACGGCTCCAGCCACGGCGACCTGGCCGAAGCCTGGTCGAGGATGTGCAGCGTGTCCTCCGGCAGCAGCGACAGCATCAGCGCCGGCTCGATGCGTGACTGATGCCAAACGACGTAGATGACCGGGGCCGCCGACTTGCGGGCAATCTTGATGCGCTCGTCGCTGATCCGGTAGGCGAGCTTGAACGGCACGTAGAGCAGCGCCTGGCTCAAACGCAGGCCGAGGCGGAACGTCTCCACCACGCCGATCAGCAGCCAGGCTGCGACAAGACCCGCAAGCAGCGCCAGTGTCAGGATCATCGCCGCATCTCCCAACAATCTCACGTCACGGCTCTTCAGTGGCCGCTTCGGGTGAGAACCTAGCCGAAGTTGGATCAACGTCAATGCGGCTCCATTTTCCTTTTCTCCTGTCATCACTGGATTCGGCTGCCTATCGCAGCTACGCCGCTTTCATCCTTCCGCTGATGAAGCGGAATTCCTGCGTCTTGCCGCCAAAGCCATAGGCGGCCGCAGGCACTTCATGCACGAGGGCGTAGCTTTCCTCATGCACCTTGCCCAGAAGCCGGCCGAATGCGGCAAAAATTGCCTGCAGATACGCCTCCAGCTCGAGCTTGGTGTTGGTGCCGTCGACAACCTTGATGTCGAGCCAAGCCGTGTTGGCGCCATGCTCGGCCAGCGACTTGCCGCCGGCGAACCAGTGCTCTGGGTCGTGATAGGAAATGGCAACAGCTGTAATCGTTGCATCTTTGCGCAGATGCATGGCCGTCAGTTCGGTCACCTCCTTGGCAATGGCGGCTGACAAACCGGCATCGGGTTTGCCGGTGACGCTGACATTGATGATCGGCATGTTTCTTCTCCTCGGCTTCAAGCGGCGTTTCTCGCCGACGAAAAAATCGTGCCATCATTACTAAATCAAAAAAATCGAATTGTTTTTGATAAACACTTTGATAGTGTCGAATTATGCAGATGTTCGATCCCGACCTCCTCAAGACTTTCCTCGCTTTCGTCGATGACGGTTCCCTGGCGCGGGCCGCGTCGATCGTCGGCCGCTCCCCGTCCGCAGTGACCGCGCAGATGCAGCGGCTGGAGGATGTTGTCGGCGAAGCGCTGCTGGTGCCGCAGGGGCGAGGGCGCGGTCTGACGCCGGCAGGCGAGGATCTGGTCGGCCACGCGCGTCGCATCCTTGCCGCGCACCGCGAGGCGTGGCTGGCCCTCAAAGGGGCGCGTGCCGACGGGCGCGTCGCCATCGGCACCACGCAGGACTTCGCCGACAGCGGCTTGCCGCAGCTTCTCAGGGCTTTCGCTGTCAGCCATCCGCGCGTCAGGATCGAATTGCGCGTCGGCCGTTCCGCTGAACTGGCGCAGGCTTTGCAGGCCGGCACCCTTGATCTGGCCATTGCCATGCGGCAGGTGGCGACACGCGACGAAGTCGGCGTGCTCAAGGAACCGATGATCTGGCTTTGCTCACAGAATGGGCTGGCCACCCGCCATGACGAACTGCCCTTGGCACTGCTCGATCCTCATTGCGGGTTTCGCGAAGCGGCGACCAGTGCACTCGATGCGGCCGGCCGTCGCTACCGCATTGCTGCCGGCAGTGCCAGCCTTGCCGGCCTGCGCACGGCAGTGCACGCCGGCATCGCCTTGACGTTGAGGACTGCGCGCTTCGCTCATTCCGGCATCGTCGAGGCGCCGCGCGATCTTGATCTGCCGCCAGTGCCGGTCGCCGAATTCGCCATCCGCTTGCGTGAGGATGCCGATCGACCAGCGCAGGATCTGGCCGCGTTGTTCAGCGGCAACCTGGCCTTGGCCAACTGAGCCAGCAAAGAAAAAGCCGACCTTGCGGTCGGCTCTGAGTAGGACGGGCCGAGGGGTTTGGGGGGACTTGGGGTGGCCCGTCGCAGCCATAATGACTGAGCCCTATGATGGTTCCATGACTTTTCAAATTTATTTTGAGGAACGGACTTCTCGTGATCGGACCGCCAACTCGCCCTCGGACGCGGCGAGGATTGGTCATGCATCCGCTGCGCGCTGCTTGGCCATCAGCCAGTCTCGGCCGGCGTGAGCGAACACCGCGCAAAGCACGATGGCCCCGCCGAGCATGCTGGCTGCCGGCGGGATCTCCGCGAGGAACAGGAAGGCAAACAGGATCGCGAATGGCACTTCGGCCGAGCCCAGCAATCCTGACTCGGCCGCCGGAATAAGCCGGGTGCCCTCCGTCCACAGGATCGAGGCCAGCGCGAACGAGGCGCCGAAGGTGGCTAGAAGCACAGCGTCCCTGGCCGAGACGGCCAGCGGATCGGTGATGAGCCAGCCGAGCACGAACAGGAGGAACGCCGACACGGCACCCGCCCACACCACCGGCGTATCGCGGAAGGCCCGCACCATGATCATGTAGAGCGCGCTGCCGATCGTCATCAGCAGCGCCAACCCGTCGCCGAACAGATGGCCGGTGCCGAAGCCGGACCAGACCATGATCGCCACACCGCACAGTGACACGGCGGCGGCGGCAAGCGTCTGCAGCCGGAACGGCTCGCGGACCAGCATGAAGGCAAGCAGCGCGGTGACGAAGGGTGCGGTGGCGTAGATGATCGCGACATTGGCGACAAAGGTGAACTTGAACGCCGAGATGAAGGCGATGCTGGCGAGCGCGCCCTCGATCGCCAGCAGCCAGCCGCGCCAGCCGAGCCGCAGGCTGTCGCGACCGCCGGAGCGCTGGCGACGCCATAGCACATAAAGGCTGATCAGGATCGAGCCGACGAAGCCGCGCCAGCAGGTGATGGTCAGCGGGTCGGCATGGATCGATTTGGTCAGCACGCCGGTGAGGCCGAAGACGGCCGCCGATGCCGAGACCAGGATGATGCCGAGGGTACGTTCGCGGGCGCTTTCCACTGTGCCTGACATGTCCAGCGATTCCGTCATTTTACCAGCTTACGCTGCCCCGTCCTGACACCATAGTGTCAGCTTGATCGAGGCGTCGTGCATCGAAACAGCAGACGGCAGCGCCGTTGAACAGGAGGCCCGCAAGAACCCTTTCGCGGGTTTCCAGGGTGGCGATATCGGCCATATGTCCGGCGGCCTTACGAATGTGTTGCGAGAGAGGGTGTGAAGGCGTTGGATGTCGGGCACCCGTATCGTCAGGCTATACGGGCGAAACCCTGCCAAGCGCTACGCCAGCGGGGACTTGCGTTTGGGGCAGGCGACACCGCCGTTAAGCGGCGAAGCCAGACAACTATGGGAGAGAAATGAAATGGACGCGATCGCATTGAAGGCCATGCAGGCGCCGCTGAAGGAGGCCTATCGCGACGACGCCTCGCGCGCGCTGATTACCCTCAAGGCCAAGGGCTCGATCGACAACCAATCGATCGCCTGCAAGGTCGAGACGGGCAGGGCGATTGCCCTTGCCGGGCTGCATCCGGCGACCGGCGGCACCGGGCTCGAACTCTGCTCCGGCGACATGCTGCTGGAGGCGCTGGTGGCTTGCGCCGGTGTCACGCTGAAGGCAGTGGCGACGGCGCTGGAATTCAAGCTTGGAGCCGCCACGGTGGAAGCCGAAGGCGATCTCGACTTTCGCGGCACGCTTGGCGTGGCGAGGGATGCGCCGGTTGGCTTCCGCGCCATCCGGCTGACATTTGGGCTCGACACCGACGAACCGCAGGAGCGCATCGATGCGCTGCTCAAGCTGACCGAGCGCTACTGCGTGGTGTTTCAGACCATCAGCCAGAAGCCGGAGCTGACGGTCAGCGCCCGACGCTGACGATCTCCCCTTGAGGGTCCTCAGGGGGAGATGTCGCCGAAGGCGACAGAGGGGTTGTCTCGCGTGAAGCGCCAACCGCTGCAGCAGGCCGAGCCCGATCGGACCAACCCCCCTCTGGCCTGTCGGCCATCTCCCCCTCAAGGGGGGAGATCACGCTGTCCTACTGCGCCGACGGCTCCTCGGCGTCGCCCTCGTCGGCGAAGGGCGAGGCGCTCGGCACGCACTGCACCGACCAGCCGGCCGGCGTCGGTTGCTTCTGGTATTCGGTTATGGCGAAGGCGCACTGTTCGCGGGTGTCGAATGTGCTGGGCAGCACGACCATGCCGCCTTGCGGGCCGGCGATCACCAGATACCAGACTAACGCTACGCTCGGTGCCGCCATGAGTATTTCCTCGCTCTGCTTGTTTGGGAGTCGCACGATCCTAGCAACTCCGGCCCAGCGGCGAAAGCTGGGCCAAAGCGCGGCGTTAAGCCACGGCATCACAGCCGCGTGATGTCGGTCGTTTTCCGGCGGTGGTTCAGTTCACCGCAAAACAATAGAACAGGCCGTCGCCGCCGGTGCCCTTCAGCGCCTCCTGGCTGCAGCCACCGCGTGACGCATGCGAGGAATTCCACGATTTGGCGGCTGCCGAATCGTCGAGGCCGGTACGATCGTGATGACCCATCATCGCCACACCTTCTGCTCCGCTCAGCGTCCAGTCGCCGCAGGTCTGGTCGGCTATTTTCGTGCCGTCCGGCTTGGAGCCGGTCAAAACGTCGTGCCGGTTGGGCGTGTCGCCGCGGCCGTTGACCATTTGGCCCTTTTCGTCGAGTGCCGTCTGTTTGGTGATGGCGTTGGCATCGCTATGCAGGGAAGCGACATCATCGGCGATCTTGACGCCCTTGGCGTTGAACCACGGGCCTTTGCCGATACGGTCGCGTGCATCGGTATCGCTGGTCGAGAGATAAGCGCGCCATGTCTTGCCGGTAACGCCCGCGGCTTCGGCCAGTGAACTACAATGGGCGTCGGCGCCGGCCACACCGCCGAGATCGGCGCCTTTGCCGGAGCCGACGCTGGTGACGAAAAAGCTCATCGTTGCCTCCTGCGACGACGTGGCGCCGATAACTGCAAGCAGCGCGGTGGCAGTCAAGAGAAGCAGTCTCCGCATATGGTCCTCCGTTCCTCGAATTGTGGCACCCGAACAACGTTGGTGCCGGCGCAATTCTTCCGGCAAAATGCGATGTGTGGCTACTCCGGCTGCCGGTAGGCGACAAAGCGATTGTGCTTGGCCTGGAAGATCAGCCCGGTCTCCTTGAGCATAGGGCTGGCCAGCGGCACGATACGCTTGGCGATCTCCGAAGGGTGCGGCAGTGTTTCAGGATCCTCGCCGGGTACGGCCTGCGCCCGCATCGCGGTGCGCGTTGCCCCGGGATCGGCGGCATTGACCCTGAGCGGCAGGTTTTCGGTCTCATGCGCCCATGAACGCGTCATGGCCTCGACCGCCGCCTTCGACGCCGCATAAGGCGCCCAGAAGGCGCGTGCGGAGTGGGCAAGGCTGGAGCTCAGCACGATAGCACGGCCGGCATCTGAAAGCCTGAGCAGCGGGTCGACCGAGCGGATCAGCCGCCATGTTGCGGTGACGTTGATGGTCATCACCTTCTCGAAGGTCTTGGCCTCGACATGGCCGATCGGGGCGATGACGCCGAGCACAGCGGCGTTGGCGACCAGTATATCGAGCTTGCCCCAGCGCTCGTGGATGGCGCCGCCCAGCCGGTCGATCCCCGCCATGTCGGCAAGATCGAGCGGGACCAGCGTCGCCTGCCCGCCATCTGCCTTGATCTGGTCGTCGAGTTCTTCCAAGCCGCCGACGGTGCGAGCAACTGCAATCACATGCGCACCGGCCGCGGCAAGCTCCCTGGCGATGAAATAGCCGATACCGCGCGACGCGCCGGTGACGACCGCAACGCGGCCGGAGAGGTCAAGGCTCATACGATGGATTCCGACAGGCAAGGTGAAACCGCCGTAAGGGGCCAAGGGGACGGAGACAAACGGACCGGCAAGGCCTACGACCCACCTGCCGCCAACAGCGACAGCGTGCGCACATTGTCGGAGCCTTCGAAATCGGCAAGCCGGGTCGGATACTGACCGGTGAAGCAGGCGTCGCAGAATTGCGGCTGCTCGTTGTCGCGGCCGGCTTCGCCGACGGCGCGATAGAGCCCGTCTATCGACAGGAAGCCGAGCGAATCGACGCGGATGAACTCGGCCATCTCCTCCACCGACATGCGCGATGCCAGCAGCTTCGATTTCTCCGGCGTGTCGACGCCGTAAAAGCATGAGGCGCGCGTCGGCGGCGAGGCAATGCGCATATGCACTTCCTTCGCGCCGGCATCGCGCACCATCTGCACGATCTTCTGGCTGGTGGTGCCGCGCACGATCGAATCGTCCACCAGAACCACCCGCTTGCCTTCGATCATGCGGCGATTGGCGTTGTGCTTGAGCTTGACGCCCATGTGGCGGATCGAATCGCCGGGCTGAATGAAGGTACGGCCGACATAGTGGTTGCGGATGATGCCGAGCTCGAACGGAATGCCCGCGGCCTGTGAAAAGCCGATCGCCGCCGGCGTGCCCGAATCCGGCACCGGCACGACGATGTCCGCCTCGACCGGGCTTTCCAGCGCCAGCTCGGCGCCGATGCGCTTGCGCACTTCGTAGACATTGCGGCCTTCGACAGACGAATCCGGCCGCGCGAAATAGACATATTCGAAAATGCAGAAGCGGGTCTTCTGCGGCTCGAACGGGAACAGGCTTTCGATGCCCTTGCTGGTGACGACGACCATTTCGCCGGGCTTCAGGTCACGCACGAAACGCGCCCCGATGATATCGAGCGCACAGGTTTCCGAGGCGAGGATCCAGGCACCGTCAAGATCGCCGAGTACCAGCGGGCGGATGCCGAGCGGGTCGCGGCAGCCGATCATCTTCTTGGACGTCATCGCCACCAGCGAGAAGGCGCCTTCGACCTGGCGCACCGCATCGATAAAGCGCGAATTCAGGTCGCGCTCCTTGCTGGTGGCAACCAGATGCAAGAGCGTCTCGGTATCGGAGGTGGAAGAGAAGATGGCGCCTTGCTTCTGCAGCGCGCGCTGCACGGTCATGGCGTTGGTGAGATTGCCGTTGTGGGCGACGGCAAAGCCGCCATCGGCAAGTTCGGCGAAGAAAGGCTGGATGTTGCGCAGGCCGGAGCCGCCGGTGGTGGCGTAGCGCGTGTGGCCGATGGCACGGTTGCCTTGCAGGCTGTCGATGACACGCTGCTTGGTGAAGGTGTCGCCGATCAGGCCGACATGGCGTTCGACATGGAATTGGGTGCCGTCGTAGGAAACGATGCCGGCCGCTTCCTGGCCTCGATGCTGCAACGCATGCAGGCCGAGGGTTACGATGGCTGCGGCGTCCTGCCGGCCGAAAATGCCGAACACGCCGCATTCGTCGTGGAAATGGTCGTCGGCTTCGGCGGAAAGCACGTCGTCTGCGTCTGCCATTGGGGGCTCAAGCTCCGCTAAAGTCGCCATATAAGGTCATAGCGCATCGAAAGCAACGCACGTCGTGCGGCGTTCACATGATCGTCAGTCTTGATGCCTCGCCAAGTCTGCAGATTGGCAAGTCTGTCGAAATCAGTTTGCCGGCGCCGGGTTTGCAGGTGCCGGCGTCGCGGGCGCATTGTCGGCCGGTGGCGCGTCGCTGTCATCGGGTGCCGGAGCGGTGGCGTCGTCGCCGGCGGCAGGTGCTTCCGCTGCAGGGGCGTCTGGGGCCAGAGGCGTCTCGGTGGCTGGCTGATTCGGATTGAGCTTGTTGAGGATAGCGTTTTCCGGATCCTCGGGCAGCAGGCTTTCGAGCTTGGCGCCGATCGATTCGAGCAGCGGCTTTGACTTGGCGTTGGCAATCCAGCCTGGGGCCTTGGCGCCGGCCAGCCAATTGAAGAAAAGCAGCGCAACAGCGACGACCAGGATGCCGCGCGCCGCGCCATAGAGGAAGCCAAGTGTACGATCGAGCGCGCCGATCCTGGAATCGATGATCCAGTCGGCGAGCTTCATGGTGATGACCGAAACGACGATCAGCGCGACAATGAAGACGATACCGGCGGCCGCGGCCATGGCGGCCTTTTCGTTGTCGATATAGGGCTGAATGTAAGGCAGCACCGGCTTGTAGAAGAAGAAGGCGGCCGCCGCGGCGGCTGCCCAGGAGATGATCGACAGGATCTCGCGCGAAAAGCCGCGAACCATGGCGAGCATCGCCGAGACCAGGGTGAAGCCGACGAGAATTCCGTCAAGCAGCGTAATCGGCATGTTTTCGCCCCACTCCGATCTCTTTTTCGCGGCTCGACGAGCCGCATCACTCTCGCTCGTCGACGCGGCTGCGCCGTGAGCCGGCTATGCGCGCCACGAGATCGGCAAGCTCGGTGGGCTGGAAAGCGCCGGCTCCGATCCCCCCGACCCCATTACCACCGACAAGTTCCTCGCTGCCCAAGGGCAGAACCGCGCTTCCGAAACCCAGCTTTTCGGCTTCCTTGAGACGCTGCTGCGCATGCGCAACCGGCCTCACCGCACCCGAAAGGCTGATTTCGCCGAAATAGACGCAATCGGCGGGAAGGGCAAGACCGGTGAGCGAGGAAACCAGTGCCGCCGCCACGGCCAGGTCGGCCGCCGGCTCCGAAATGCGGTAGCCGCCGGCAACGTTGAGATAGACGTCGTGGGTGCCGAAGCGGACGCCGCAATGAGCTTCCAGAACCGCCAGGATCATCGACAGCCGGGCACCGTCCCAGCCGACGACGGCGCGGCGCGGCGTGCCCAGCGTCGACGGCGCCACCAGCGCCTGGATCTCGACCAGCACCGGCCGTGTGCCCTCCATGCCGGCGAAAACCGCGGCACCCGGCGACTTCGCATGGCGCTCGCCGAGGAAAAGCTCGGACGGGTTGGCGACTTCCCGCAAGCCCTTGTCCGACATTTCGAAGACGCCGATCTCGTCGGTTGGCCCGAATCGATTCTTGACCGTGCGCAGGATACGGAAGTGGTGGCCGCCTTCGCCCTCGAAATAGAGCACCGCGTCGACCATGTGCTCGACGACGCGTGGGCCGGCGATCTGGCCCTCCTTGGTGACATGGCCGACCAGAACGATCGCCGCCCCTGTGGATTTTGCATAGCGGATCATCGCCTGGGCGGCGGCACGCACCTGGGTCACCGTGCCGGGCGCCGAATCGGCCATGCCGGTCCACAGCGTCTGGATCGAATCGAGAATGACCAAATCCGGCCGCTTGCCGTCGGCGATCGTGGCGAGGATGTCCTCGACATTGGTCTCGGCGGCGAGCTCGACCGGGGTGTCGGCGACGCCGAGCCGCTGCGCGCGCAGCCTGATCTGGGCAACGGCCTCTTCACCCGAGACGTAGACGATGCGGTGGCCCTTTGCCGCCAGCGCGGCCGCGGCCTGGGTGAGCAGCGTCGACTTGCCGATGCCGGGATCGCCGCCGACCAGCAGCGCCGAGCCGCGCACGAAGCCGCCGCCCGTGGCGCGGTCGAGCTCGCCGATGCCGGAGACGATGCGCGGCGCGTCCTCGATGTCGCCGGACAAGGTGGTGAGCACTACGGCGCGACCCTTGCGCGCGTTACGGCTATTGGCCGGACCCGAGCCTATGCCGCCGGACGTACCTTCCTCGACCAGCGTGTTCCACTCGCCGCACGCATCGCATTTGCCGGCCCAGCGCTGATGCACCGAACCACAATTCTGGCAGATGAACTGGACGCGCGATTTGGCCATCAGGCGTGGCCCGGTTCGGGTGTGGCAGGTGCCAGCGCAGGATAGGCAGGCGGGACAGCGCCCCCCTCTGTCCTGCCGGACATCTCCCCCACTTGGGGGGAGATCGGATTGCGCTTCGGATTTCGCCAATCTCCAGCGTCCCATATTAGAGAGCCGGGTAGAGTGACAGCCAATCTCCCCCCTCGTGGGGGAGATGTCCGGCAGGACAGAGGGGGGCGCGAAGGAACGCCGTACTCCCGCATTCTTGTTGTTATGTCGGCCAATCGCTTACTCAAACCGATCCGGCAAATGATGCTCCTCGGCAAGATCCGAGAAGCGGGTGAACTCGCCCTGGAAGGCGAGGCTGACCGAGCCGGTCGGTCCGTGGCGCTGCTTGGCGACGATGACTTCGGCCTTGCCGCGCATTTCGTTCATCTCGTGTTCCCATTTGATGTATTCGTCGGTGCCGGGCTTCGGCTCGCGGTTCTTCAGGTAGTATTCCTCGCGGTAGACGAACAGCACCACGTCGGCGTCCTGCTCGATCGAACCGGATTCGCGCAGATCCGAAAGCTGCGGGCGCTTGTCGTCGCGGCTCTCGACCTGGCGCGACAGCTGCGACAGCGCAATGATCGGCACCGCCAGCTCCTTGGCCAGCGCCTTGAGCCCGGTGGTAATCTCGGTGATCTCCTGGACGCGGTTTTGCGATGATTTCGCGCTCGATCCCTGCATCAGCTGGATATAGTCGATCACGATGACGTCGAGGCCGCGCTGGCGCTTCAGGCGACGTGCGCGGGCGGACAGCTGAGCAATGGAAATGCCGCCGGTCTGGTCGATGAACAGCGGGATTTTCTGCATGGTCTGCGAGCAGGCGACGAGCTTTTCGAAATCCATCTCGCTGATCTCGCCGCGGCGGATTTTCGACGACGGGATTTCGGTCTGTTCGGAGATGATGCGGGTGGCCAGCTGTTCGGACGACATTTCGAGCGAAAAGAAGCCGACGACGCCGCCATTGGCCGCTTTGAACGAGCCGTCGGCCTGCTGCGCCGGGACGTAGGCCTCGGCGATATTGAAGGCGATATTGGTGGCGAGCGAGGTCTTGCCCATGCCGGGGCGCCCCGCAATGATGATCAGGTCGGACGACTGCAGGCCGCCCATGCGGCGGTCGAGGTCGCGCAAGCCGGTGGCGATGCCCGACAGATGCCCGTCGCGCATATAGGCGGCATTGGCCATGTCGACGGCGGTCTTGACGGCGTCGGTGAAGCTCTCGAAGCCGCCATCATAGCGGCCGGTCTCGGCCAACTCGAACAGGCGCCGCTCGGCATCCTCGATCTGGTCGGAGGGCGACATGTCGACCGGCGCGTCATAGGCGATGTTGACCATGTCCTCGCCGACGGTGATCAGCGCGCGCCGCGTGGCCAGATCGTAGATGGCGCGGCCATAGTCGGTGGCGTTGACGACCGTGACGGCCTCGACCGCCAACCGCACGACATATTGCGCCACCGTCATGTCGCCGACCTTCTCGTCGGCCGGCAGGAAGGTCTTCAGCGTGATTGGCGTCGCGATCTTGCCCATGCGGATGAGCTCGGCCGCGACCTCGAAGATCTTTCTATGCAGCGGCTCGTAGAAATGGCCGGGCTTCAGGAAGTCGGAGACGCGGTAGAAGGCATCGTTGTTGACCAGTATGGCGCCGAGCAGCGCCTGCTCGGCCTCGATGTTGTTCGGCGCCTCGCGATAGAGCGGTGT
This sequence comes from Mesorhizobium sp. M1027, assembly GCF_040318745.1. Taxonomy (NCBI): domain Bacteria; kingdom Pseudomonadati; phylum Pseudomonadota; class Alphaproteobacteria; order Hyphomicrobiales; family Phyllobacteriaceae; genus Mesorhizobium; species Mesorhizobium sp. M1027. Next base: position 28,211 of record NZ_JAMYMW010000020.1, read on the forward strand.
TTCCGCCACGCCGAATTTTCGTGCTGCCTCTGCCATGATGTCCCCGGTCCTGATCCCCGGTCTCTCGATATCAGAACGAGACAAGTCGGTGATGACTTATCTGCATCAGTCCCCAACCAACCAACTTTGATGCCCGCGATTCACAGCCAGGTTCTTTCGGTGGAAAGAATCTCAATTGACTCGAATCAAGATGGCGAGCTTAGCCGTTCTTGGGCGAGAACAAAACAGGAAAATAGCTGCCGGTCATTCCGGCAAGGCATCACCCCAGTCCAGTCGCCGTGCGGCCTTGAACGCCCCTCCATCGCGCTTGGTGAACAGTCGCTCGGCAGCACTCCCATCCTGTTGGCAAAGCTTCAGCAAGACCTTGCCGGAGCCCGAGTTCGGCGGTGCGATCACTCGCGCTCGAGGCGGAGTGGCCGGATGGCGGGAAGCCGCGACAAAGATGAATTTCTCGTCCTCCCACGGCACCTCGGCATCCTTGGCCAGACGGTGCAGGCGCGAGCGGGCGACGCGACGGGCGAAATGGCACCAGTCGGGAGCGACGAGCGGGCAGGGCGCCTCATGCGGGCAGGGCGCAAGCACGTGCGCCCCCGTATCGATCAGCTGCCGCCGCACGGCAAGAATACGCTGCCAGCCGGCCGGCGTGCCCGGCTCGACCACCAGCAGCGTGTCGGCGGTCAGCTGCCAGAGCCGGTCGACGAGTTTTGCCAGCGATGCCGGCGCGATCTCATCCAGCACATAGGCTGAAGTCACCAGCTCGGCCGGCTCCAGATCGACCAGGTCGACGGTGACGTCGCCGGTCCGCCAGGCGGTCCTGGCCGTGATCGCATCCGCGGCAAGTGCTTCGCCGACCCTTCGCACGGCGGCGCCGGCCTCGAGCAGCACCGCCTGTTGGAGATCCGGCCAGAGATTGGTTGTGGCCCAAAGCACCGTGCCAGGGCCGGCGCCGACATCGAGCAGGGTTCTCGGAGCATAATCGGGCCGCACCTCGCTTACGGCCTCGAGGCTGGCGCGGACGGCAGCATAGGTCGCCGGCAGCCGCGTTGCCAGATAGGCCTTCACCGCCATGTCTTCGGCCATGTGCAGGCGACCGTCGCGCAACTCTGCGCGGTAGCGGTCCGACAGCGTCTTTGCCGCTTGCTTAAGCATCGGCAACGGCACCTGTTCGAGAAGGCGGTCGACGCCTTGTCTAAGCGGGACGGGCAGTTCCATCGCTTAGACAGTCCGAGGTGAGAGCAGAATGACCGAGGCGCCAACGATGCAGATCGCGGCACCGGCAAGGTCCCAGCGGTCGGGGTGCACGCCTTCCGCCAGCCACAGCCAGGCCAGCGAGGCGGCAATGTAGATGCCGCCATAGGCGGCGTAGGCCCGGCCCGCCGCGCTGGTGTCGACCAGCGCCAGCAGCCACGCAAATAGCACCAGCGAGACGAGACCGGGCGCCAACCACAGCGCCGATTTTTCCAGCCGCCACCATGCCCAGAACGAAAAGCAGCCGGCGATCTCGGCAAGTGCGGCAGCGACGTAGAGGAGGTAGGTCATAAAAAAGGTCCCGCGTTGACGGGAGCCTTTTCAGCGTGCCAGTCGGCAAATGGCAAGCGGCAATGGCGCGATCGCCGGCCGTCTACTCCGGATCCACCATTTTGCGGCGGCGAGCGGGCTTGGCCGCCGGAGCCTTTTCACGACGTCCAAGATCGCGCATCTCCAGCGCCTTCTCACAATTGGCCATGTAGTCGCGCGTCATCGGCAGCGTGTCGTTCTTCTTGGCAATCTGGATCTGGAAGATCACCAGATCCTGCCAGCGGAAGGCAGCTTCCGAGGCGGCAAGATAGAACTCCCACATACGGCAGAAGCGCTCGTCATAAATCGCCTTGGCCTTGTCGCGGTTGGCGGCGAAGCGTTCGCCCCAATGCTTCAGCGTCTCTGCATAATGCAGCCGCAGAACCTCGATGTCGGTGACGACGAGCCCCGATTTTTCGATGGCCGGCATCACTTCTGAGAGCGACGGAATATAGCCGCCCGGGAAGATGTATTTGCGGATGAAGGCGCTGGTCGCCCACGGCACGCCGGAGCGGCCGATCGTATGCAGCAGCATGACGCCGTCCGGCTTCAGCAGCGTCGCCGACTTGTCGAAGAAGGTGCGGAAATGATTGACGCCGACATGCTCGAACATGCCGACCGAGACGATGCGATCGAAACGTTCATTGAGTTCGCGATAGTCCTTGATGTCGAAATGAACCCGGTTTTGCAGGCCTTGCGCATGGGCGCGATCGGTGGCGACGCCGTGCTGCTCGGTCGACAGCGTCACCCCCTGTACGTCGACGTCGAACGCCTTGGCGAGATAAAGGCCAAGCCCACCCCAGCCGGAGCCGATATCGAGCACCGTCTGGCCGGCCTTCAGCCTGAGCTTGGCGGCAATATGGCGCTTCTTGGCCGCTTGTGCCTCGTCGAGGGTCATATCCGGCTGCTCGAAATAAGCGCAGGAATATTGCATGTCCTCATCGAGGAAGAGGCGGTAGAGGTCGCCCGACAGATCGTAATGGCGCTGCACGTTGCGGCGCGCCCGCGACGCCGTGTTGATTTGCTGCAGGCGCCGGAAGGCGTGGCGCAGACCTTCGATCGCTTTCGACCAGGTCGCATCGATACCGCCGCTGCCCATGTTCTGGAAGGCAATCCGCATCACCCCCAGCACGCCGCCCTCGAGAATGTCGAGTTCACCGTCCATGTAGGCTTCCGGCACCGCCAGCATCGGATCGAAAGTGATGGCGCGCTCGGCATGCCTGGTCTTGATGTGCATGTGCACCGGTTCGCCGCTGCCGTCACCGAAAGTCACCATCGAGCCTTGCGGCCCTGTCACCTTGAGATTGCCTGTGCGGACCAGGCGGTCGAGAATGCGTTTCAGCAGAATATTCATGACCAAATGTCCCCTCTCGGTCAGACAGGCTGTCTTATTCTGCATCAAGATATAGGGGTTCGAAAAGTTCCATTTGGCATAAAAATGCCCGGGTACGAGGCCCGGGCATTGGTCCAGAATAGCGATTAGCCGGCGAATGCCGACGAATGACGATCAGCCGTTGTCTTCGCCGCCCTCGAACTCCGCATTCGGATCGAAGAAGTTTTCCGGCCGCGCATTATCGTTGATGTCCTCGCCGTAGATGGCTTCGGCGGTGGTCAGTGTTTCGCCCTTGGCCTGGCGCTCGGCTTCGTCGGCCGTGCGGGCAATGTTGAGCGTGATGGTAACCTCGACCTCCGGATGCAGCGCGATCGCCACATTGGTGACGCCAATGGTCTTGATCGGCTGGTTGAGCAGGATCTGGTTGCGGTTGACCGAAAAACCTTCCGCGGTCACCAGCTCGGCGATGTCGCGTGTCGAGACCGAACCATAAAGCTGACCTGTCTCGCCGGCCGAGCGCACGGCGATGAAGCTCTTGCCGTCGAGCTTTTCTGCAATCTGCGCGGCCTCGGACTTGCGCTCCAGGTTGCGGGCTTCCAGTTGCGCCCGCTGTCCCTCGAACTTCTTCTTGTTAGCTTCGTTGGCGCGCAGCGCCTTGCCCTGCGGCAACAGGAAATTGCGGGCGAATCCGTCCTTGACCTTGACGGTGTCGCCCATCTGGCCGAGGCGGGAAACGCGTTCGAGAAGAATGACTTCCATGGTTTTGTTCCTTCGCTTGGGCGCTATCCTCCGGATCGGCGCCGAGTTGTCTGGAACAGGTCAGGAAGCTGGGCGTCGCCGCCTGTGTCGCTGTCCTGCCTGTCGCGGCAGTTAGGATCTCTTGTCGAATCCAACCCGGGATTTGGTGTTCGATCCGGCTACGCCCGTCGTGGCCGGTGACAAAAAGCGGGCGGCGAACCGCCCGCGTAGATTTAGCGGACCACGTAGGGCAGCAGGCCGAGGAAGCGGGCACGCTTGATCGCCTTGGCGAGTTCGCGCTGCTTCTTCTGGCTGACGGCGGTGATGCGCGATGGCACGATCTTGCCGCGCTCGGAGATGTAGCGCTGCAGAAGCCGCACGTCCTTGTAGTCGATCTTCGGCGCGTTGGCGCCAGAGAACGGGCAAGTCTTGCGGCGGCGGTGGAAGGGGCGCCGGGTTGGGATCTGGTTGATGTCGACCATTATTCTGCGGCTCCTTCAAAGCCTTCGCGCGGACGGCGCGGGCCACGATCGGCACCGCCATCGCCGAAGCTGCGCGGCGGACGATCACCACGGTCACCGCGATCGCGGTCACCGAATGAGCGCGGGCCACGGTCGCGGTCGCCGAAGCCGCCGCGTTCCGAGCGCTCTTCGCGCTTCTGCATCATTGCCGACGGACCTTCCTCATGCGCATCGACCTTGATGGTCAGGAAACGCAGTACGTCCTCGGACAGACCCATCTGGCGCTCCATTTCGTTGAGCGCGGCCGGGGGGCAGGTGATGTCCATGAGTGTATAATATGCCTTCCGGTTCTTGTTGACCCGGTAGGTGAGGGACTTCAGTCCCCAGTTCTCGACCCGGCCGACGGACCCGCCATTCGCAGTGATGACGCCCTTGTACTGTTCGACAAGCGCATCGACCTGCTGCTGCGAGAGGTCCTGCCGAGCAAGAAACACATGTTCGTATAGAGCCATAGTGTTCGTGCCTTTCTTCGTTTCTCTCCCGGTTCCCGGCGGCAAAAGCCTCTGCAACTTCTCTGACCCGCAAGCCTTGCGAAGGCGGGGAAGAAAGGAGCATGACGAGACGGTCGAGAGCGGAGACACGGGAGGCGGAAGCGCTTCTGGCTTCACGCGAAGGTTTCGAAAAACCTCCGGCCCTCCGTTCAGCCCCCAGCAAGGACCGGCAGATTGCGGGCGTCTATACAGGAATTTGGCCGCAAGGCAAGGGCAAACGGCCGACGTGTCGTAAGCAGATGAGTTGTCCGGATTAGGTAGCACATGAGTTGTCCGGTCTTATTGGGCTGCTGGCCTCATTCGCAAGGTCTTACGGATTCCCTGCCCGGACCCAAGAATGTTTTCCTGCATTTCGCCTGACAAAACAAACCGGATGCCCTGTTCGTATAATCGCGGGAGACGGTCGAGGTAACGCCAACAAATCGAACAGCTCTACGCAGTCGGCAATCAGCTGCAACAATTCCCGTCTCTCGACGACACGATCGGAGTTCGCGCATCACGCTGCAACTTCAGCTGCCTCAGCTCGTGTGTGCAGCCACTTTGCCTGTGGTTTCGGGGAAGAAATCGGGCGCCGCATGGCGCTTGCCGAACATCATGTCGTATTGCAGCAGACGGAAGTCGTGGATTGCCGGGTCGATCTCTTTCTGACGCGACCAATCGGGGGTGGCCTCGCCCCCCGGTGCCAACAGCAAATTACGGTCGATGACGCGGTAGCGCTCTCGCAACTGGCCGAGGAAGCCGGTGTAATAGGGATGGCTGATGCCGGCCGTTTTCAGGATATGGTAGGGCAGGAAGGCCGGGCTGACGGCGCCCAGATCCTCGGAGGGGCCGCTGCGGTTCGACCAGACGATCAATGGCGTCTGGTGGTGCTGCAGCATCTGGTCGGCCGGCTCCTTGCGCGGCGCGACATTGTCCTTCAGGAAACCGGTCTCGACGTAGACCGGCCCAAGCGGCGGCAGGTGATCGCCGAAGAATGCGATGACGGTCGCCCGCTCGCGTTTCTTCGCCCATTCGATCAGCCGCTCGAGGCCGCGGTCCGCGTCGGAAGAGCCTTCGGCGTAGCTCAACAGCGATTCACGTGCCCATTGGCTGATCGGCGCCTGCACCTTGTGGGTCGGATTGGTATAGCGATACGGCTCATACGGCCCGTGGTTCTGCAGGCTGACGGCGAAAAAGAAGACCGGCTCGGCGCTGGTATCGGCTTCGCGGATGATCTCGTCGGTCATCGCTGCGTCCGACGCGAGCGGTCCGCGCTTCTGCATGGGCGGCAACGTCTCCTCGGACTTGAAGTCGTTGAAGCCGAAATCGGCATAGACGGCCCCCCGGTTCCAGAACCAGTTGGTGCCGGGATGGATGGCGCGCGCTCGGTAGCCCTGACTTTTCAGGAAGGTCGCCAGCGAGGGAGTCGGTGTCCGCACATATTGCTGGTAGGGAATGCTGCCCGCCGGCAGGAAGGCGTTGGAAAAGCCGGTCAGGGCCTCGAACTCGATGTTGGCCGTCATGCCGCCGAACTCGGGCGAGAACATGTAGCCCGTGCGCAGTGCCCGCACATTGGGGATAGGGTCGGGTGTGATGGTGACGCCGGGCAGCTTGGTCGGATCCCAGAAGGATTCGCTCATCACGACGATGATGTCGGGCTTCTCGGCAGGTACCGAGGCGATCACCTGCGGTTTGCCGATCGCTTCGATCGCCTTGTCGGAATAGCCGGGCGGCGCCGAGACATGCGCCATCGGGACGTTCAGCGCGAAGGCGAGCGCAAAACCGTTCGAGGCATAGTTTTCCTTCTGGTCCCACATAATCGGGATGATCTGCAGCCGGTCGCGCGTCCACGAGAAAGTGGCATAGTCCATGATGGAGACGAAGAAAGCGATCAGCGGCACCGTCAGCGTCAGCCGGGCAAGGCGGCCCTTGTGGCTGAGCGCCGGAACGCGGCGGCGCCATAACCGCCAGCCATAGACGAGCAGCGACAGCCCGCCGACGATGCCGATCGCCAGGGCAATGGCGGTTCCCGGGCGATCGCGGACCAGGAGTGGCATCAGTGCCACGATCTGCCGGGAATAGAGGAAATCGGTCGGATAGAGCGGATCGCCGAGATAGAGCGACTTCTGGTGGCCGACGAACGCCAGCGACAATGTCAGCGGCGCGACGATCATCAGGCTCTGATGGCTGCGGCCGAGCACGGCGTCGAGGCCGATGAGGATCAGCGCAAAAATGATGATCGTGGTCCAGCCGGGTTTGAAAGGCTGCAGAAAGAAATCAATGGTGCCGGCAAAGTTGCCGCGCACGATCAGTTCGATGGCAAACACCAGGATAGCCGCAGCCAGCAAGCTGATAAGGCCATAGCGGATGACAGGCCATCTGCGCGCCGGCAGATAGCCAGTCGACGGATCGCCTTCAAGAAACTGTGGCGCCGCCTCGGCTGCGCTCTGCTTGGTCTTTGCCACTTCAATAGTTCCCCGGCCCGCAACAAAGGCGTCACTCGATTGTCATCGAACTGTCACGCAAAGCCTAGCGCCTGCGGCGGAAATAAGAAGAGCCAGCAAACAAATCGTGAGCGGTTTTCATCATGAGTGATCGCCAAAAAGCCTGCCGAAACAGGCACTCGGCCGACGCCGAGCGGTCAAGGTTGGACTTGACTTGGGCGCACGCCTTGCGTCACAGGCAGCGAGAACCAGCAGCTGGGAGCCGACGATGGCCATCGCATTCACCTTTCCGGGGCAGGGCAGCCAGGCTGTCGGCATGGGCAAGGACCTCGCCGATACTTTTGTGGAATCGCGGCAGATCTTCGAGGAAGTCGACGACGCGCTCGGTGAAAAACTATCGCAGCTGATCTGGGAAGGCCCGGAAGAGACGCTGACGCTGACCGCCAATGCTCAGCCGGCGCTGATGGCGGTGTCACTTGCCGCAGTCCGGGCGCTGGAGGCGCGCGGCTTCTCCCTGAACGGCAAGGTCACCTATGTCGCCGGCCATTCGCTCGGTGAATATTCGGCACTTGCGGCCGCTGGTTTCGTTTCGGTCGCCGACGCCGCCCGGCTGTTGCGTATCCGCGGCAATGCCATGCAGGCGGCTGTACCGGCCGGCGAGGGCGCGATGGCGGCGATCATCGGGCTGGAACAGGCCGACGTCGAGGCCGCTTGCGCAGAGGCCGCCCAAGGCACCGCCAAAGATCCCGCGCAAGCCTTGGTGTGCCAGATCGCCAACGACAATGGCGGCGGCCAGCTGGTGATCTCCGGCGCCAGGCCGGCGGTCGAACTGGCGGCGAAGCTATGCACGGAAAAGGGCGCCAAGCGGGCGCTGATGCTGCAGGTCTCGGCGCCCTTCCATTCGGCATTGATGAAGCCTGCGGCCGAGATCATGCGGGAGGCGTTGGCCGCCGTGACGAAGCGTGCGCCGGTCGTGCCGCTGGTCTCGAATGTTACTGTGACCCCGACGAGCGATCCTGACGAGATTGCCCGCCGCCTCGTCGAACAGGTGATCGGGCGCGTGCGCTGGCGCGAAACGGTGGAGTGGTTCGGCAGCAACGGCGTTGCGACGCTTTACGAAGTGGGCGCCGGCAAGGTGCTGTCGGGGCTGGCCCGCCGCATCAACCGCGATATTGCCACCACTGCCATCGGATCCGCGGCGGATGTCGAGGCGGCGCTGGCGGCGCTTGCATAATCAACTGGCGATTTGACCCCGCTCCATGCAAAGGGTGTTCGCTCAGATCAGGAGGCAAGAATGTTCGAATTGACCGGCCGCAAGGCGCTCGTCACCGGCGCATCGGGAGGTATCGGCGAGGCGATCGCCCGCGTGCTGCACGGCCAGGGCGCCATCGTCGGCCTGCATGGCACACGTATCGAGAAATTGGAGGCGCTGGCCGCCGAATTGGGCGACCGGGTCAAGCTTTTCCCGGCCAATCTTTCCAACCGCGACGACGTCAAGGCGCTCGGCCAGAAGGCGGAGGCCGACCTCGAAGGCGTCGACATCCTCGTCAACAATGCCGGCATCACCAAGGACGGGTTGTTCGTGCGCATGGCTGACGCCGACTGGGATAGCGTGCTCGAGGTCAACCTGACCGCCGTGTTCCGGCTGACCCGCGAGCTTACCCATCCGATGATGCGGCGCCGCCATGGCCGCATCATCAACATCACTTCAGTGGTTGGCGTCACCGGCAATCCCGGCCAGACCAATTACTGCGCCTCCAAAGCCGGTATGATCGGCTTTTCCAAATCGCTGGCGCAGGAGATCGCCACCCGCAATATCACCGTCAACTGCGTCGCCCCGGGCTTCATCGAATCGGCGATGACCGCCAAGCTCAACGACAAGCAGAAAGAGGCGATCATGGCGGCGATCCCGACCCGGCGCATGGGCACGGGCGCCGAAGTCGCCTCTGCCGTCGCCTACCTCGCTTCCAACGAGGCAGCCTACGTCACCGGCCAGACCATTCATGTCAATGGCGGCATGGCAATGATCTAACATTTGGGAAAACGCTTCATTCCGTCTTGGATGCATGGGATTTTTCGTGTAATGCCGCCCGCAACCCGGCGGTTCGGGCAAAAACCGGTCCTGTTCCGCTGCGTTTCCGGCAGGACCATCTTTCAGCTTGATTAGCGGCATTCTGCCCGCTAACGAAGACAGACAACCAAAAGACGAGGATGCCCAAATGAGTGACACCGCAGAGCGCGTCAAGAAGATCGTCATCGAGCACCTTGGCGTCGATGCCGACAAGGTGACGGAGCAGGCGAGCTTCATCGATGATCTGGGCGCGGACAGCCTCGACACGGTCGAACTTGTTATGGCGTTCGAAGAAGAGTTCGGTGTCGAGATCCCGGACGACGCCGCCGAGACCATCCTGACTGTTGGCGATGCGGTGAAATACATCGACAAGGCCTCGGCCTGACGCTATTTGCAGTCATCACCGAGGAGGACCTGCGATGAGGCGTGTCGTCGTCACGGGCCTTGGGCTGCTTTCGCCGTTCGGCATGGGCTTCGAGCACAGCTGGAAGGAGCTTCTAACCGGCCGCAGCGCAGCCAAACGCATCACCGAATTCGAGGTGGAAGACCTTGCCTGCAAGGTCGCCCACGTCATTCCGCGCGGTGACGGCTCCAACGCCACTTTCAATCCTGAAGCCGTTCTCGAGCCGAAGGAACTGCGCAAGATCGGCGACTTCATCCTGTACGGAATCGCGGCCGCCGACGAGGCACTCAAGGATTCCGGCTGGCAGCCGAAGACGCACGAGGATCAGTGCGCCACCGGCGTGCTGATCGGTTCTGGCATCGGCGGCATCGAAGGCATCGCCGAGAATGCGATGATCCTCAAGGAACGCGGCCCGCGCCGCATCAGCCCGTTCTTCATCCCCGGCCAGATCATCAACCTCGTCTCCGGCCAGGTCTCGATCCGGCATGGGCTGAAAGGCCCAAACCACGCCGTTGTCACCGCTTGCTCGACCGGTGCGCACGCCATCGGCGACGCCGCCCGCCTGATCATCTGGGGCGATGCCGACGTTATGGTCGCAGGCGGCGCTGAAGCGCCGGTGACGAGACTGTCCGTCGCCGGGTTCGCCGCTTGCCGCGCCCTCTCCACCGAGCGCAACGATGCCCCGCAGACGGCCTCGCGCCCCTATGATCGCGATCGCGACGGCTTCGTCATGGGTGAGGGCGCCGGTGTTGTCGTGCTCGAGGAACTCGAACACGCCAAGGCCCGCGGCGCCAAGATCTATGCCGAGGTCACCGGCTACGGTCTGACCGGTGACGCCTATCACATCACCGCGCCTGCCGAGGATGGCGACGGCGCTTTCCGTTGCATGACAGCGGCGCTAGACCGGGCGAAGCTGACGCCCGCAGATGTCGACTACATCAACGCGCACGGCACATCGACCATGGCCGACACGATCGAACTCGGCGCCGTCGAGCGGCTGGTCGGCAACGCCGCCTCTAAGATATCGATGTCGTCGACCAAATCGTCGATTGGCCACCTGCTGGGCGCGGCTGGTGCTGCCGAGGCGATCTTTTCGATCCTCGCCATTCGCGACAACATCGCGCCGCCGACCATCAATCTCGACAATCCGGAGCGCGAAACGGCGATCGACCTGGTGCCGCACAAGCCGCGAGCCCGGCAGATCGACGTGGCGCTGTCCAACTCCTTCGGCTTCGGTGGCACCAACGCCTCGCTCGTCTTCCAGCGCTACAATGGCTGACCGCTCTGCCGGTTTCCGTCTGCCGTCAATTTTGCCATATTCGCCCCTACTCTGCCCGAGGGGATTCGTCGCAAGATCAGATGGTAGGGCGCTATGAACACAAATCTGGCCGATAACGGGGAATTTGGGCAACGGCCAGCAACGTCCGGCCCGATCGTGCCGAAAACGGCCAGCGAGGCGTTGCGGCCCGAGGCCGGCACGCCGCCGCCGAAGCGCTCGCGTGCCTCGCGCAGCCAGTTCGTCGTGTTCATGAACTTCGTCATCTCTTCGGTGATGCTGATGGTTCTGGCGGCGGGCGTTGCGCTGTATTTCGGCAAGCAGGAGTTCAACGAGCCCGGCCCGTCGGCCAATGGGGACACCTTCCTGGTCAAGCCGAATAGCGGCGTCCAGGAGATCGCCGACCAGCTTGAGCGGCGAGGACTGATCAGCGACGCCCGCATTTTCCGCCTTGGCGTGCGCGCCTTCGGCAATGATTCCGCCCTGAAGGCCGGCGAATACGAGATCAAGCCGCAGGCGTCGATGCACGACATCATGGAACTCCTGAAGAGCGGCAAGTCGGTGATGTATTCGCTGACTATCCCCGAGGGGCTGACGGTCGAGCAGGCGCTGCAACGGATCGCCGAGCAGGACGCGCTGACCGGCGATATGCCGTCGACCACCCCACCTGAGGGCAGCCTCGCCACCGACACGCTGCGCTTCACCCGCGGCGCAACACGCCAGCAGATGGTTGACAAGCTTCTGGCCGACCAGAAGAAGCTGGTCGACGAGGTCTGGCAGCGCCGAGCGCCGGATCTGCCGATCGCCAATGTTGAGGATTTTGTCACCCTGGCCTCGATCGTCGAGAAGGAGACCGGCAAGGGCGATGAACGCTCGCGCGTAGCCGCCGTCTTCCTCAATCGGCTGGCCAAGGGTATGCGGCTGCAGTCGGACCCGACCATCATCTACGGCCTGTTCGGCGGCAAGGGCAAACCCATCGACCGCCCGATCTATCAGTCGGACATCCAGAAGCCGACACCCTACAACACCTATCTGATCAACGGTTTGCCGCCGACGCCGATCGCCAATCCCGGCCGTGCGGCGCTGGAGGCCGTCGCCAATCCGTCGAAGACCAGCGATCTCTACTTCGTCGCCGACGGCAGCGGCGGCCACGTCTTTGCCTCGACGCTCGATGAGCATAACGAGAATGTCGCTCGCTACCGGGCACTGCTGAAAAAGCAGGCGCAGGACGCCGGCAAGGCCGGGGCAACCAATACCGGAGCCGACACGCCGGCGGGAGCCATCGTTGACGATGCGGGCGCCACTGCCGCCCAGTAGGGCCGGACGCCATCAGGTTGGCCCTGTGCATGTCCGGGTGGATGTGCAAGGGCTGCTATGGCATTGAAATTCACATGATCCTGCCCGGAGAAAATCGCTCCGGCTTGAGGGCATTCGGCAAAGGGACGCACCGCTACATGAACTTGCAGAGCATGACCGGTTTTGCGCGCAGTGTCGCCGAACACGACGGCACTTCGATTGCCTGGGAAGCCAAGTCCGTCAACGGCAAAAGCGTCGAGGTCAGGTTGCGGCTGCCGCAAGGTTTCGACCGGCTGGAGCCGGCCGTCCGGCAGACGGTGCAAAAGCGTTTTGCGCGCGGCAATTTCCAGATGACGCTGACCATTGGCCGCGCCGCCGGCGCGCAAGCGCAACCCGTGGTCAACGAGGCTTTCCTGAAGGATCTGGCGGGCTTGGCCAAGCGGCTGCAGGAGCAGTTCGGAGTAGCCCCTGCGGCGGCCGACGGCCTGCTTGCGCTGCGCGGCGTCCTCGACATTCCCGAAACCATCGAAACCGAAGAGGCGCGCAGTGCGCTCGATACCGCAATACTGTCGGCGCTGGAAGCAGCACTGAACGGGCTGCAGCAGGCGCGCCAGGGCGAAGGTGCCGCACTTCGTTCCCTGCTGTCCGGCCATATCGATGCCATCGAGGCGCTGACGCTGCGGGCCGAGGCCGATCCATCACGCGAGCCGGCCACGATCCGCGAAAGGCTCGCCGAGCAGATCCGGCTGTTGATGGACGCGTCCGCCAATCTGGACGCCAGCCGGCTGCATATGGAAGCGGCGTTTCTGGCCACCAAGGCCGACATACGCGAGGAAATCGACCGGCTGAAGACGCACGTGGCGTCGGGGCGGGCGCTGCTCGCCGGCGGTGGCGCCATCGGCCGCAAGCTCGATTTCCTGGCACAGGAATTCAACCGCGAATCGAATACGCTGTGTTCCAAGTCGAATGCTGCCGCAGTCACCGCCATCGGGCTGGAGCTGAAGGCGGTCGTCGACCAGTTTCGCGAACAGGTCCAGAATCTGGAATGATCCCGATGCCAAGCCACATGACTGCCAAGCCCCATGACCGCTAGGGATTTGGGTTCCCGCATTCGGCGCCGCGGGCTGATGCTGGTCTTGTCGTCGCCGTCAGGCGCCGGCAAGTCGACGATTGCGCGCAATCTGCTGGAGAGCGATTCCAGCCTCGAATTGTCGGTCTCGGTCACCACGCGGCCACGCCGCGGCAGCGAGATCGAGGGCGTCCATTACCACTTCCGCACCATGCGCGAGTTCGAGCGGCTACGCGATTCCGATGCGCTGCTCGAATGGGCGGAGGTGCACGGCAATTGCTACGCGACGCCGCGCGAGCCGGCCGAACAGGCGCTGGCCGAAGGCCGCGACATGCTGTTCGACATCGACTGGCAAGGCGCTCAGCAGCTCAAGGAGAAGATGCGCGCCGACATCGTCTCGATCTTCATCCTGCCGCCATCGATGAAGGAATTGAAGGCGCGGCTGAAGCGTCGCGCCGAGGACCAGGAAGCGGTGATCGAGACGCGGCTCAAGAACGCCCGCAACGAGATCGAGCACTGGAAGGAGTATGATTTCGTCATCGTCAACGACGATCTCGACCGCGCTTTCGCCGAGGTGCGCGGCATCGTCACGGCCGAACGGCTCAGACGCGATCGCCGGCCGGGCCTGTTCGATTTCGTCTCGGGGCTGCTCGATGAGAAGACGGATTGATCAAGGCGTTGTCCCCGCGACCAGGATCAGATTGCGGCTGAGCGCGGCGTCGCGCAGTTCCAATGCCGCGGCATATTCGGCGGAGCGGTACCAACGCCGCGCCGTGTCCATGTCGGGGAATTCCACGATGATCCGGGAGACCAGTCGCCTTCCAACATTTCCACCTCGCCGCCGCGTACCAGATAGCGCCCGCCATGCTGGGCGATGGAGGCAGCCGCACGGGCGCGATAGGCTTCGATAGCCTCTGTGTCACGGATCGTGACGTCGGAAATGACATAGGCGGCCACTGTTTGTCTCCGGGCAGGGTTTGTCCGGCTATCTATGCCATGAGAGCGGAAATTCCACGCGGACGCTTCCCGGCATCACACCGCGTTGGTCAGGCGAACGAATTCCTCGACGCTGAGCGTCTCCGCACGCCTGGTCGGATCGATGCCGGCGCGGATGAGCAGTGCCTCGCCGCCGAGGCTTTTCACGCTCTGCCGCAGCATTTTCCGGCGCTGGCCGAACGCCGCTTCGGTGACGCGGCTAAGCCGTTTGACCTCTGCCAGCAAGGGGCTGGCGCGCGGCACTAGATGCACCACCGAGGACGTCACCTTGGGTGGCGGCGTGAACGCCTGGGGCGGCACGTCGAAGACGATCCTCGCCTCCGTCCGCCAGCCTGCAAGCACGCCGAGCCGGCCATAGGCCTCGCTGCCGGGGCTGGCTGCAATGCGTTCGGCGACCTCGCGCTGGAACATCAGCGTCATCGACGCGTAGAAAGGCGGCCACTCGGTCACGGTCAGCCAGCGGATCAGCAATTCGGTGCCGATATTATAAGGCAGGTTGGCAACGATTTTCATCGACCCGCCGCTTCCTTTGGCAAGCGCTGCAAAATCAGTTTTCAGCGCATCGCCGGCCACGATCTCGAGCCGACCCGGATAGTGGTTCGCGATCTCGGCCAGGGCCGCCAGGCAGCGCTCATCGCGCTCGATCGCGACGACCCGCCGGGCGCCGTTGAGGAGCAGGGCCCGAGTCAGCCCGCCCGGACCGGGACCGACCTCGATAACCGTAACGTCGCTCAGGTCGCCGGCGGTCCGCGCAATCTTGCTTGTCAGGTTAAGGTCGAGCAGAAAATTCTGGCCGAGTGCCTTTTTCGCCTGCAGCCCATAGCGCTCGATCACCTCGCGCAGTGCCGGCAGGCCGTCTATGCTCATCGGGTTGGGCTCATCGGGCTGGGCTCATCGGGCTGGGCTCGTCGGGTTAAGGCCATCGAATTGGGCTCATTGGGCCCAGTGGCCTACGGCCTTTTCCCGGTATCGGCAAGCAGGCGAGCGAGTTTCAGCGCCGCAATCAGGCTGTCGGCACGGGCAATGCCCTTGCCGGCGATGTCGAAGGCGGTGCCGTGGTCGGGCGAGGTGCGGATGAAGGGCAGGCCGAGCGTGACGTTGACTGCCTCGTCAAACGCCAGCGCCTTGGCGGGGATCAGCGCCTGGTCATGATACATGCAGAGCACCACGTCATAGCCGGCGCGGGCGCGAGCGTGAAACAGGGTGTCGGCCGGCAATGGCCCGAAGGCTTCTATTCCTTCCTGCCTCAGCCTGTCGATCGCCGGGCGCACGATCCGCTCGTCTTCGGTGCCTATCGCGCCGCCTTCGCCGGCATGAGGGTTGAGGCCGGCGATGGCGAGCCGCGGCTTGGCAATTCCGAAGCGGTTTGCAAGGTCGGCGGCGGTAATGCGGCCGGTGGCGACGATCAGGTCGGTCGTCAGCGCCTTCGGCACCTCGGCCAGTGCGATGTGAATGGTGACCGGCACGGTGCGCAGGTCCGGACCGGCAAGCAGCATCACCGGCGTCACTTCGGTGCCGGTGTGAAGTGATGCCAGATGCGCCAGATATTCGGTGTGGCCGGGAAAGCGAAAGCCGGCATCGTAGAGCGGCTTCTTGGCAATCGGGCAGGTGACGACCGCGGCAGCGCGGCCGGCCAGGCAGTCGGCAACGGCGCGGTCGATCGCCTCGATGATTCCGGCGGCGTTGGCTGGATCCGGGCGGCCGGGACTGTCGACGAAACGGGCGGAAAGCGCCACCACCGGCAGCGCGCGCGAAAACACACTAGGCGCTAGCGCCGGCGTCGTCTCGGCAATCGCGATATCGGTGCCGAGCCCGTGCGCCCGCGCGGCAATCAGCGCCGGATCGGCAAGGAGATAAAAAAACGGAACGCCGGCGCTGTCGCGGGCCTGCCAAGCGGCGATGGCGATGTCCGGCCCCACACCGGACGGATCGCCGACGCTCAACGCCAGCGGAAGCTCTGTGTCAGGCACGGCGATGCCGACTTCAGCGCTCGATGATGCGGGCTTTCTTCCGCAACTCCTCGACATATTTCTTTGAGAGCTCGTCGGCGTTCTTGTCGCTCGAGCCCTCGCTCTGGAACACCATCTGCGCGACTTTGTCGTCCGACACTTCGCGCGACGAGCAGATGCCGACGAATTCGACGCCGCGGTCGGTCTCGCGCGTCGCGGTGGCGCCGCCGACCTTGGTGGCCTTGATCTGCTCGGCCCAGTCCGGCGGCAGTTGCGGCGCCAGCACCCGGCCGAGGTCGCGAACGGTGACGTCGATCAGGCCCTTGGCGAATTCGCGGGTGGTGTTGCAGCCGTTGAAGCGGGCGCGCATGGCATCGGCTTCGCGCTTGCGCTTGGCCAGCGTCGCGCTGCGCTCGGCTGCCGGCACCACGAAGATGACCTGCTGCAGCATGTATTCGGTGGCGCTCGGCTTGCTGCCGCCCTTTTCGAGCATGCGCTTGACGACGTCCTGCTCGCTTATGGCGCCGCCCCCGTCGGCGGAGCGGTAGCGCGCGGACAGCGCCTGGTTCCAGGCCATCTGCGCTCGGATGAATTCCTTGAAGTGCTCCTTGGTGACGCCTGATTGCGCCATTACACCGTCAAGCTGCTTGAGCTGCATCTTGTTGTTCGTGGCGAAACGCTGATAGGCGGCATCGACCTGCGCATCGCTGATGCGGATGCCTAGGCGCCGAGCCTCGGCCGAGCGCAGCGTCTGATCTATCATTTCCTGGCCGGCATCGCCCTTTCTGCGCTGCAGGCGCAGGAAAGCGGCCCGATGCTGGATGTCGCCGGTGGTGATCGGTACGTTGTTGACGACGTATTTGATCTCGGTGGCGAAAGCCGGCCGCGTCACTGCGGTGGTCGAGAACGCCACCAGCAGCGCGAACCCTGCCGAAAAGAGGTATTTCCTCATCGAAAGCATCCCAGTTCCATCCCGATTCGACCCAACCCATCCCAGTTCAGGCCGCCGAAATCCGTGCCTGCTCTATGCGGCGAAACAATGTCGTCCGCCAGCCACCCCGTTGCCGACTGCCGTTATTGGATGGTGTCGATGGAGCGTTGCGACGAGCCGAAATCGCCGAGCGTGCGGAACGACAGGTTGAAGCCGACGTTCTGCGACACTTCCCTGGTGTTAAGGTCACGTCTTTCCGAAAACGTCATCAAATAGGTAAAGCACGAATCACTATAGGCAAAGCCGACGCCGTCCTTGACCAGCACGCTCTGCTCAAGATCATATGTGCCGGTGCCAAAGACGCGCCAGTTCTCGGCAAGATGCGTCGAGGCGCCGAGCGTGACCTCATGGCGATCCGTGGAGAAGCCATAGAGCGGCTGTGCCTGGATGAAGGCATATTTGGCGCTCAGCGATACCGGCAGGCCTGAAAAGGCGGCCTTTACCTCAGCGCGGCGGATCTCGAAGCTCTGCTCGTCGAAACGGCCGCTGACCGAGCCGGAAAATCCGCTGGGGCTGTTGAAGCCGACAAGGCCGACATAGTCGGAGGTTGCAGTTTCAAGACCCGAATAGGCACCGACATTGACCAGATCCGGCGTGCCGAACGAGTTCTGGCCGCCGAGCTGGTAGGATTGGCCGAACACCGCATTGGTGCCCCAGCCATTGTCGTATGCGCCGGAATAGCGGAGCCCGACATTGGCGCGTGTGCCGCCTTCCATGCGGTCATAGCCCGAGAATTTGTCGCGCTCAAACAGCGTCGTGGCGTCGAAGACGAAGCTCTGGGCGTCCTCGTTGGGAACCGCCAGCCCGCCGACATATTGCTCGTTCGGACGCACGAATACTTGCGCCATCGGCTCGAAGACATGGCTGGAACTGGTCATCGAGAACAGCACCGGCCAGCGCATCTCAAGGCCGGCGGTCGCCATGAAGCGGGCAAGCGATGAACGCATATCGTCCTCAACGCCGAGATTGGTCGCCATCTGGTTGATGGCGTCGAGCGAGGCGGAGGAGGCGTTGACATAGCCGGCGTCGCCGCGCAGCGCCAGGAGCGGCGTCAGCAGCAGCCCGCCATCGGTGGTGATGGTGCGCTTCCATTCGGCTTCCGCAGTAAGACGGCCGGATTGACCGTCGATGCCACGAACGTTGTTGACGGACGAAGGGACGCCCGAATCTGCAAGAGCCGTATCGAGCCTGTCGCGGTCTATGACCCGCGCGTTGACGTCGAACGAGAGCTGCCCGCCGGCCACCGGCATGTCGGGGATATAGGCGTAGTCGAGCGAGGGCAGCACCCAGGGCTGCTTGGCGGCGCGTGCGGTCGGATCGCTGGCGAGAGTGTCTTCCTGAACGTCGAAGTGCATGGCGCGCACATCGAAGTAATTGCGATCGTTGAGTCCCGTCAGATACACCTCGGAGCGGTGCACGCTGTCGTTGAAGCCATCGATGTCGTAAGTGCGCGCGAAATTCTTGTCGCTCTGCAGCAGGATGTCCCAACCGAAGTCCCAGCGCGGGTTGATAGCGAACTGGCCCTGGGTGCCCATCATGCCGCGGAACCTGTTCGGGTCGCCTTCGGTACCCGAATTCACGTTGTGACCATTGTCGTCGATGAAGGCGTCGGGATTCTCCTGCCGAATGCCTGCAATTTTCAGGCTGTACTGACCATTGTTGAAGCGCTGCCTCCACTCGGCCTCACCGAGGAAACCTTGCTTGGTATAGCCGCTGCCGGTGACAGTGAGATCGTAGGTCGGCGAGAGCGCGAAATAATAGGGGACTTTAACACCCACGCCGAGGTCGCTCTTGTAGGCGACGCCGGGAATCAGGAAGCCGCTCTTGCGCTTGACCGTTGGGTCGGCGATCTCGAAAGCCGGCAGATAGGCCAGCGGAAAGCCGAAGAACTCGAAGTTCGAGTTTTCGAAGCGAACCGTCTTCTTTTCGCCGTTCCAGATGATCTTCCTGGCCTTGATACGCCAGGTCGGCGCTTTGTCGGGCTTGTCCTCGCACGGCTCGCACGCGGTGTAGACGCCATTGTGGAATGTCGTCAGCACGCCGCCCATGCGTTCCGCGCTTTCGGCGGCGAAGTAGGCCTTGTCTATGGTCTCGACCCGCAGCGCGTTGACGAAGCCGTCGGCGAAATCGTCAGTGATGTCGGCATGCTGCGAATAGATCTTGGTGCCGTCGCTATTGACGAGTTCGACATTGCCGCTGGCGACGAGGCGTTTGGTGTTGCGGTTGTATTCGACCCGCTGGGCGACGAGACGGTTGCCGCCGTAGTCGATCTGGACGCCGCCGACGGCCGTCACGGTCTGCTTGTCGTTGTCGTAGACCAGCGTATCGGCTGCCAGCAGCATCTGCGTGCCACTCGGAACCTTCGTTGCCAGCTCACTGACGTCCTGGGCAAAAGCCGGAGCAGCCGGGGCGACGCCGGCAAGCAGGCATGCCAAGGCGCTCGCCGCAGAGAGGCGTGCCAAACCGGCGTGCCTATGGCTGCGCAAAACCGCCTCCCTCACTAGCCGTCTTCCTTGTATAGCAGGAATGTCACCCCGAAGAACATAGCCACGACAACCGGGACCCAAGCCGCTACGGCTGTGGGTACGAATCCCGCTACGCCGAATGCCTTGACCAGCACCGAAACGACATAAAGCAGAAAGCCGGCCACGATGCCACCCAGAATCATCGTCGCCGACTGCCCCATCCTCGCAAATCGCATTGATACCGTTGCCGCAATCAGCGTCATCGCCACGAGCAGGAAGGGCAGCGCCACCAGGGAATCGAACTGCATGGCGAAGGTATTTGCCTTGAGGCCGAAGGAGCGGGCCACCTCGACTTTGCCGGGCAAATCGTAGAAGGGGATAGTCTCAGGGCGCGCCAACCGCTCTTGCACGAATTCCGGCTTGAGATTGGTCGGCAGCCGATCGCTGGGTAACGACTGGATGGTGCCGTCCCGGAACACCTTGACGTCCTGCAATTCCCAGTAGCCGTCCCGCAAAAACGCGCGCGCCGCATCCTTGCGCTCGATGATATCGCCTTGCGGACTGAAGCTGAAGAAGACCGCGTCGGCCATCTCCAAGCCTTGATTGAGAATGGCGCGCGCTCCGATGATGGTATCGCCGGAACTGGTTTTCTGCCTGATCCAGGGTGCGGCATCGGCCGAGACCGTATTCGACTTGCCCGAACGGAGCTGGGTCTCGATCTGCTCGGACCAGGAATAGGCGTGCGCGGCTATCGGATTGATGACGCCGACCGACAAGGCACCAAACAGCAGCGCCCCGATGCAGCATGGCAGCAGGAACTGCCATGCTGAAACCCCGGCGGAACGGGCGATTACCAATTCATATTTGCGGTTGAGCGACACCAGGGTCGCCATCGCCGAGAACAGGCCGACGAACGGCACCGTCTGCAGCATGATCATCGGCATCCTGAGCCCGGAAATGGCGAAGGCAGTTCCGTAAGTGAAGCCTGGCACGCCGGTCGTGCGGCCGGAAAGCTCGGTGAAATCGATCAGGAACACCAGCGCCAAAAGACCGATGAAGAACCAAATGGTGATCGTCACATAGCGAAAGAAGAAGTATCGACCCAGAGTCCAGCCCATCAGCCGGCTCCCTGTCCGGAAGCGCCGCGCCCAGCAAAACGGAGCTTGATGGCGCTCCAGCCCTCACTGAAGCGGCCGGCAAGATTGGTCACCCAATCGGCCCAGGCAACAGGCAGTTCCATGGTCCGGTTGGAAACAATGAACCAGATGGCGATCGCCGATGCCACGATCGGGACGCCGTAGACCATATAGGCATATTGCGGCACCTTGTCGGCCTTGCCGGCGGCAAAGAACCCGAGCCAGCGCACGAACAGCGCGATCGCGATTGCCGTGATCAGCGGGTGCACACGCGCCTCACGATGCGAGCGTGCATCTCCGGCGACGGCGAGCGCGATCAGCGCGAAGACGAGCGAATAGGACCACTCGGAAAAACGCTGGTCGAGCTCGGCCAGGTACCTGTTCGGCTTTTGCTGGTACATCTTGTCGTTCGGACTGGGATTGAGCAGATACTGGGTCGTCCGGTCCTTCGGCAAAAGCAGGATGTCGGATGATGCCGACATAAAAGCAGACAAATCGAAGGCATAGGAAGTGAACCGGATTACCGAGAGGTCGCCGGTCATGGTTTTGCGATGGATCACCCCGTCATTCATCATCAGCACCTTCTCGTCGCCGCGTTCGATGATGCTACCGGACTTGGCATAATAGACGAGATTGACGCCTTCTTCGCGCGAATCGGCGACGAAGATGCCGCCGAGGCGATTGTCGGGAAGCCGTTCGCCAACCTGCAGGAACAGGCCGTCATCGATCTTGCGGAAGGTGCCTTCCTGGATGATCAACGACAACAGATCGGCACGCGAAGATGCTATCAACTCGCGGTTCTTCTGGCGCGCGTAGGGGTCGACACCATTGTCGACCGCGAACGAAAAAGCGCTGGCTGCTAGTGCCAGAAGCATGATCGGCCTGACTATTGTCCAGCGTGAAGCGCCGGCGGCATTGATGACGGCGAGCTCCGAATCCGAATTCATCACGCTGAGGATCTGGGCGACCGCGACCACCAGGGCGAAGGGCACGACGATCGGAACGATCGTCGGGATGATCAGCGCTGCCACTTCGAAGAAGGTGAGGGCCGATTGACCGCTATCGGTGACGAGGTCGATGCGGGCGAGGACCTGAGTCGTCCAGACGATCGCCAGCGTCCAGACGAGCGCCAGCGCGAATACCGCGAAGGCACGGCGCATGATGTAACGTTCAACGACCTTCATGAAGGCTTTTCTCGGCGATTTCGAACGGCATCATGCCTTGGAACAAGGTAGTCGTCCGGCGCCGGCTGCACAACTGGCTCAGTTTGGCGGTTCGATCCGGGTTCTGTCCCGTATCGTACATTCCGCTGGGCCGGAGTGTCGGCGGCAATGGATAAGAAAAGGCGAACATTGTTGGTTAACAACAGGTTGCGGCTGGAAGCGGGGCCGTGCCGCGACGAATCGTGGGTGGTTCGATATCGCATATGGGAGCGATTTCGGCCAAAGTCTTGTCAAATGCGGCAAAACGACCAAATGTCGCGCCGGTCGCGACCGCCGCGGCGTGATAAGACGGGTCAGGATCTGTTGAGCCCCAGCATGGAAGCGGAAAAATTGCGCAGTCAAACCGGTCGAGAAACCGTCTTTGACGGCGCGATCGTGGTCGGCGCCGGCGCGGCCGGCCTTGCCGCCGCCCACGCCTTGATGAAGGCCGGCGTACCGACGCTCGTCCTGGAAAAGGAGAGCCGGCTTGCCGAACCCTGGCATCGGCGCCACCAGCGGCTGCACCTCAATACCCATCGCGATCTCTCGACGCTCCCCGGTGTCGGCTATCCCGCAGGCACCCCGGCTTTTCCGCATAAATCGGCCGTCATTCGCCATCTGAACGATTTCAGCCAGACGCATGGTCTGCCGGTCGCATTCGGCGTTGCCGTTGAAGAGGTCACGTTCGACGGCGATCACTGGACCGTGCGGACGAACGCCGGACGTCGTCTGGCGCGCCATGTCGTCGTCGCCACCGGGCGCGACCGGCAGCCGTTTATTCCCGCGTGGAAAGGCATGAAGGATTTTGCAGGCCGGATTATCCATTCGGCCGATTTTGGCGATGCGAAGGACTACGCCGGCAAAAGGGTGCTGGTGGTCGGTGCCGGCAATTCGGGTTTCGACGCACTCAATCATCTGGCGAATGCAGACGCCCAAAGCATCTGGCTGTCGGCCCGCAACGGCCCCTCTCTGCTGCCGAAACGCATCGGCAAGGTCGCCGTCCACAGGCTTTCACCGTTAATGGCGAGCTTGCCGGTGCGGCTGGCCGATGCGGTGATGGCGACAACCCAGCGCCTGGTTTTCGGCGACCTGACGAAATTTGGGCTTCCGCCGGCGCCCACAGGCGGTGCGAGCCGTCTGAGCGCCGACTACACCGCGATCGCAGCCGACGACGGCGCGGTTCGCGCCATCAAGGCAGGCACGATCGTGGTGGTGCCGCCATTGCGGGAATTTAGCCAAGACGGCATCGTATTGAATGACGGCAGGTTGATCACGCCCGATATCGTCATTGCAGCGACCGGCTATCGCACCGGTCTGGAGCAGATGGTCGGCAAGCTCGGCGTTCTCGACGGCAAGGGCGTTCCGCTTTTCAACGGCGGCGATGCCGATCCGAAATTGCCCGGCCTGTGGTTTACCGGCATGCGGCCGAGCATTCGCGGTTGTTTCGCCAATGCCCGCATTCAGGCCAGGGCGATAGCGGCGCGGATTGTCAAGCAGCGATAGTGAGCAGGGCTATGCCGATTGTACCGCCCGCAATTGACACGCCTTGTTGGAGCGTGCTCGAACCGAAAGGTCAATGATCATGACGCCAGTCAGCATTCGCTACATGGTCGATGATGTCGCCACCTCGATCGATTTCTACTGTGGACAACTGGGCTTTACCGTCGAACAGGACGCGCGACCGGCTTTTGCCTCCGTCACGCGCGGCGCGTTACGGCTCCTTCTAAGCGGACCCGGCAGTTCGGGTGCACGGGCTATGCCGGATGGCAGGCAGCCGGTGCCGGGAGGCTGGAACCGCATCCTGTTGGTGGTGCCGGACCTGAAAGAAGAGGTCGCGCGCCTCAAGAGTGCTGGACTTGTCTTTCGCAACGATATCATAACGGGCGTCGGCGGTTCCCAGACCCTGCTCGAAGACCCATCGGGCAATGTCATCGAGCTGTTTCAACCCGCCGCTCACTGACGCAACAACACGGCACCTTTCGGTCCGACCAATCGAACGCCTCTCGCGATAATCCAACGCACTTCCCGAAAGCAGGACATCATGAATTCGAGACCCTCGATCGCCTTCGCCAAAATCGCCGCGCCCAAAAAGGGCAGCGTTTTCGTTCTGGCGGCCGACGAGGGCGACCTCAGCGATGCCGCCAGGGCTTGTGATCCGGCAAAGACCCTCGATCGGGCTTTTCCGGTCGCCGACTTCACTGGCAAATTCGCCGGCCTGGTCGAAGTGTTGGCACCGGAAGGGACATCGCTCGAGCGGCTGGTAGCGGTCGGTGCCGGCAAGGGCTCCAATCTCGATGATTATGGTTGGCTGAAGCTCGGTGGCACGATTGCCGCGTCCTTTCGCAAGGCAACCGAAGTGGCCGTCGTGCTCGATCTTCCCGGTGCCGCCATCAGCGGCAGGCAAGCCGTTCAGCTCGCAGCAGGCATCCTGCTGCGCAGCTATTCCTTCGACAAGTATAAGACCAAAAAGAACAATGGTGACGACAAGCGCGAGCCAAAAAAGCCGGTCAAGGTAACTATTCACACCGCCGATCCGGCAGCTGCAAAGAAGGCCTTCGCCGATGAAGCGGCGGTGATCGACGGTGTCTTGCTGGCGCGCGATTTGGTCAATGAACCGGCCAATGTTCTGGGGCCGGTGGAATTCGCCACCCGCATCGCCGAACTGGAGGCGCTCGGCGTCACGGTCGAGATCCTGGCCGAGAAGGAGATGAAGAAGCTCGGCATGGGTTCGCTGCTGGGCGTAGCGCAGGGCTCGCCGCGTGGCGCCCGCATCGCGGTCATGCGGTGGGACGGCGGCAAGGCCAAGGAAAGCCCGGTCGCCTTCGTCGGCAAGGGCGTCACCTTCGACACCGGCGGCAATTCGATCAAGCCGGCCTCGGGCATGGAGGACATGAAGGGGGATATGGGCGGCGCTGCTGCCGTCACCGGGCTGATGCACGCGCTAGCCGCGCGCAAGGCGAAGGTCAATGTCGTCGGTATTGTCGGACTGGTCGAAAACGCCGTCGATGGCCACGCTCAGCGACCGGGCGACATCGTCACCTCGATGTCGGGCCAGACCATCGAAGTGCTCAATACCGACGCCGAGGGCCGCTTGGTGCTGGCCGATGCGCTGTGGTACTGCAACGACCGCTTCCAGCCGAAATTCATGATCAATCTGGCGACGCTGACCGGCGCCATTATGGTCGCGCTCGGCCAGCATTATGCCGGCCTGTTTTCCAACAATGACGAGTTGGCGGACCGGCTGACGGCGGCCGGACAGGCGACGCAGGAGCGGGTGTGGCGCATGCCGCTCGGTGCCGAATACGACAAG
Organism: Mesorhizobium sp. M1027; assembly: GCF_040318745.1. Taxonomy (NCBI): domain Bacteria; kingdom Pseudomonadati; phylum Pseudomonadota; class Alphaproteobacteria; order Hyphomicrobiales; family Phyllobacteriaceae; genus Mesorhizobium; species Mesorhizobium sp. M1027. The sequence goes on from NZ_JAMYMW010000020.1 coordinate 53,438, forward strand.
CTGATCGATTCCAAGAATGCCGACATGAAGAACATCGGCGGCCGCCACGGCGGCGCCATCATCGCCGCGCAGTTCCTGCAGCGTTTCGTCAAGGACACGCCCTGGGCGCATCTCGACATTGCCGGCACCGCTATGGGCGCGCCCTCCAACGAGATCAACCAGTCATGGGCTTCCGGCTTCGGCGTCAGGCTGCTCGACCGGCTGCTGCGCGATCATTACGAGCAATGAGCGGCTGGGGCGGGATTCCGAAAATGTAGACTGAGCCATGGCCGAGATTCTGTTTTATCACCTGACCGAATCGACGCTGGAGGATGCGCTGCCCGGCCTCCTGGAGCGCAGTATCGATCGCGGCTGGCGCGCCGTGGTACAGACCGGCACCGAGGAACGGCGCGACGCGCTGGACCAGCATCTGTGGACTTTCCGGGACGATTCGTTCCTGGCCCACGCAACGGACCGCGAAGCCCATCCCGCCGAGCAGCCGGTTCTTCTGACCGTCGGCCCTAACAATCCGAACCAGGCGCAGATACGTTTCCTGGTCGATGGGGCGGTGCCGCCGGAGCTTGGCGGCTATCAGCGCGCCGTGTTCCTGTTCGACGGTCACGATGCAGCCCAGCTAGAGGCGGCACGCACGCACTGGAAGACAATGAAGGAGGCGGGCCACACCGTGACCTACTGGCAGCAAACGCCCGACCGGCGCTGGGAACGCAAGGCTTAGGAAATTTGCCGCCTAGTGGAATCACTGGCGCCGCAAGAATGCGACGCCAAAAAGATGGACTGCCGGCTATTCAAAAGACCTGAGCAAGCCCGATGCCGCCCGATGAACGAACACCAGGCATGCCGATAGATGCCGCACTTGTTCGCCGGCTAATTGCCGCGCAGTTCCCCAAATGGGCGGACCTGCCGGTGGAGCCGGTCGAGCCTGGCGGCTGGGACAACCGCACGTTCCGGCTGGGCGATCGCATGTCGGCGCGGCTACCGAGCGCCGCCGCCTATGTCGCCCAGGTCGAGAAGGAGCATCGCTGGCTGCCCCGCCTGGCGCCTCACCTGCCTGTGCCGATACCCGCGCCGCTGGCCAAAGGCGCGCCCGGGGAAGGCTATCCATGGCCTTGGTCCGTCTATCGCTGGCTTGGCGGCAGACCTGCGGCTGGTGGACTGATTGCCGATCTTACTGAGTTCGCCCGTTCGCTGGCCGGTTTTCTGGTGGCGCTCCACCGGATCGACGCTGCCGATGGGCCACCGGCAGGGCAGCATAATTTCCACCGCGGCGGCCGGCTTTCGGTCTACGACGCCGAGACCCGAGCCGCGCTCTCGGCGCTCGGTGGCCGCATCGACAGGGCCGCCGCCGAGGCCGTGTGGGCGACGGGCCCTGCGGCGCGGGGGGGAGGGGCGCGGGGGGGGGGGCCAGGGGGCGGCGGCGCGGGGGCAGATGAAGGGCAAGAGTGGGACGGGGTGGGGGGGGTGGGGTTTGGTTGGTGGGGGTTT
>NZ_JAMYMW010000021.1:0-47314 GCF_040318745.1 Mesorhizobium sp. M1027
TACTGGTGCGCTACAGCTTTCCCGGCCGCCGCATCGTCGATGCCATGGTCGACCTGCCCTTCGCGCTGCCGACAGCGGTCGCCGGCATTGCGCTGACCACGCTCTACGCACCGAACGGCTGGATCGGAAGCCTTCTGACACCGCTCGGCATCAAGGTCGCCTACACGCCGCTTGGCATCGTAATTGCGCTGATCTTCATCGGCCTGCCCTTTGTCGTACGAACCGTGCAGCCGATCATGGAGGAGATCGACAAGGAGGTAGAGGAAGTGGCCGCCACGCTCGGCGCCAATCGCTTCCAGATCATCAGCCGCGTTCTGCTTCCCGGACTGGCGCCGGCCATCGTCACCGGTTTCGCGCTGGCCTTCGCGCGCGGCGTCGGCGAGTACGGTTCCGTCATCTTCATCGCCGGCAATCTGCCCTATAAATCCGAAATCGCACCGCTTCTGATCGTCATCCGGCTGGAGGAATATAATTACGCGGCGGCGACCGCGATCGCGGCGATCATGCTGGTGCTGTCATTCGTCATGCTGCTGGTCATCAACCTGGTGCAGACCTGGAGCCGCAAGCGCTATGGCTGACCCGGAGATCAAATCCTACGCGCCGCACCATGAAAGCCAGTCGCCGGCGGTGACCGAAAGCCGCACGGCGAGAACCGTGCTGATGGCCGTAACGTTTGCGTTTCTTGCCATCTTCCTGCTCTTGCCGCTGATCATCGTCTTCAAGGAAGCTTTCGCCAAGGGCATCGAGGCCTACACACAGGCGCTAGGCGAACCGGATACGCGCTCGGCGATCCGCCTGACGCTTCTCGTCGCGGCGATCTCGGTGCCGCTCAACATCGTCTTCGGCATTTCCGCCGCCTGGGCGATCGCCAAGTTCGAGTTCAAGGGCAAGGCGTTCCTGACCACGCTGATCGACCTGCCCTTTTCCGTCTCGCCGGTCATTTCGGGGCTTGTCTACGTGCTCTTGTTCGGCGCGCAAGGCCTGCTCGGCGCCTGGCTCAAGGCGCATGGCATCGTCATTCTGTTTGCGGTGCCGGGCATCGTGCTGGCCACGATCTTCGTCACCTTCCCCTTCGTCGCCCGCGAGTTGATCCCGCTGATGCAGGAGCAGGGCAATGGCGACGAGGAGGCGGCCCTGTCGCTCGGGGCCAATGGCTGGCAGGCGTTCTGGTACGTGACGTTGCCCAACGTCAAGTGGGGATTGCTCTACGGCGTGCTGCTGTGCAATGCCCGCGCCATGGGCGAGTTCGGCGCGGTCTCGGTGGTGTCCGGCCACATACGCGGATTGACCAACACCATGCCGCTGCATGTCGAAATCCTTTATAACGAGTACAATGCCGCCGCCGCCTTTGCCGTCGCTTCGCTGCTTGCCGGCCTGGCGCTCGTCACGCTGGTCTTGAAAACACTTCTCGAGATGCGCTACGGCGCCGAGATCGCCGCGACGCGCGGACACTGACAAAATGCATGTCGCCCAAAAGTGGGAACCGGTTTTGGGATAACGACATGCATCAACTACAAAAGGGATTTGCATGGAAGTTCGCGTTGCCAACGTGCGCAAGGAGTTTGAGCGGTTTCCGGCCCTCCGCGACGTTTCGCTCGACATCAAGTCGGGAGAACTGATCGCTCTGCTGGGACCGTCCGGTTCCGGCAAGACGACGCTGCTCAGGCTGATTGCCGGATTGGAGCGGCCGACCCGCGGAAAGATCTTCTTCGGCGAAGAGGATGCCTCGCAAAAGTCGATCCAGGAGCGCAATGTCGGCTTCGTCTTCCAGCACTACGCGCTGTTTCGCCATATGACGGTCGCCGACAATATCGGCTTCGGACTCAAGGTCCGGCACGGGCCGTCGCGCCCGTCGGCGAAGGAAATCCGCCGCCGCGCCTCGGAACTTCTCAACCTCGTTCAGCTCTCCGGTCTGGAAAAGCGCTATCCGGCGCAGCTTTCGGGCGGCCAGCGCCAGCGCGTGGCGTTGGCCCGCGCCATGGCGATCGAACCTGCCGTGCTTTTGCTCGACGAGCCGTTCGGCGCGCTCGATGCCCAGGTGCGCCGCGAACTGCGCCGCTGGCTGCGCGACATCCACGACGCCACCGGCCACACGACGGTCTTCGTCACGCATGACCAGGAAGAGGCGCTGGAGCTTGCCGACCGCGTCGTGGTGATGAGCCAGGGCCGCATCGAGCAGGTCGGCACCGCCGACGAGATCTACGACACGCCGAACTCGCCGTTCGTCTACGGCTTCATCGGCGAATCGAGCTCGATCCCGGTCAAGGTCGAGGACGGCCAGGTCTGGATCGCCGACCGGCCGATCGGGCTCTCCGCGCCGCACGCACCGCAAGGCGAAGCGACGCTGTTCTTCCGCCCGCACGACGTCGATCTGGTGGAAGAATGCAACGGATGCATCGCCGGCACGGTCGCCGCCAGCCGCCGCGTCGCCGGCACCCGAAGGGTAGAACTCGAAATCGGCGGCGAGCGCCAGCGGGTCGAGATCGAATTGCCCGTCGACCATCCGGCGGCGCAGAAAAGCCGGGTAGCTTTCAGACCGCGGCGCTGGAAGCTTTTTCCGGCTGCTTGATCTTTTATCAGGCGCTACGCCAGCCAGTTCTCGACCTTCAGGCCTTTGATCCGGTTGAACGCCCCGGTATTGGCCGTCACCAGGGTAGTTCCCAGCGCACGGGCGTGAGCAGCAATAAAAAGGTCGTTTTGGCCGATGGTCTGGCCCCTGCCTTCCAGTTCTGCGCGAATCGCGCCGTACTCGGCATCCACTGGCACATCGAGCGGCAAGACGGGAATCTCAGCCAGCAATTCCTCGACCTTCTTGTGCAGTTTGGCCGATCTGTTCCTGACGCAGCCATATCGCAGTTCCGACGCGACCACGATGCTGGTACACACGGCGGCGTCTCCCACGCGCAGGACAGCGCTTGCGGCTTTCCCGGCCGGATTTCGGATCATGTCGCTGACAATGTTCGTGTCCAGCATGAACCGCATCAAAAAAATTCCTCGGATTTGACAGGCATATCCTCGACATCGGGAAAGTCTTCCTCGACACCGGGCGGTGGCTCTTTCGCCCATTGCGCGAGCAGTGCGGTGAGGCCAGGCTTGCGGACCGGCTCGATGATCAGGCGGTCGCCTTCACGGCTGATCAAGACCTTTTCGCCGGGAAGTTCGAACTCGACAGGAATGCGAACCGCCTGGCTGCGATTGTTACGAAACAGCTTTGCCTCTTTCGGCGGGGTTGTTGAATGGCGGTGTTGAGGCATGACAACAGCTCCTTGTATATACTATTTGTATATGCCAGACAGCGCGGCGATGCAATCGCATTGCACCGCGTTGGCCGGCCGGGAACCATCGTACACGCCGACGGGATCGGCACCCTGCCAAGCTGTCCTGAGACTCTGCTTGAAAGAAAAAACTAGAAATCGCCCACAGCGGGACTACTTTTTCTCGCGATAACGTCGAGGGGCCGCTCTGCGTGCCTCGTCGCGCACGAGGCCTTGCCGCTATGGTCCGGCAATAAGCGTACCGCATTGGAGCCCTGTTTTCATGAAGCGATTTTTGCTTGGCGTCGCCACATTGGCCGGCCTGGTCCTCGCATCCTCCCAAGCCTGGTCGGCCGACAGATTGCTGAACGCCTCTTACGATGTCGGTCGCGAACTGTTTGCGCAGGTCAACAAGGCGTTCGTCGCCGGCCATCCTGGCGTTACCATCGATCAGTCGCATGCCGGAACCTCGGCACAAGCACGCGCCATCGCCGAAGGCCTCGGCGCCGACGTGGTCACGTTCAACCAGGTCATCGACATCGACTTCCTGGTCAAGAAGGGCCTCATCTCCGCCGACTGGCAGAAGGACTTTCCGGACAACGCCTCGCCTTTCTATTCGCTGCCCTCCTTCCTGGTGCGCGCCGGCAATCCGAAGCACATCAAGGATTGGAACGACCTCGTGCGTGACGACGTCCAGGTGATCTTCCCTAATCCGAAAACATCGGGCAATGCGCGCTACACCTATCTCGCGGCCACCGCCTACGCCAAGGAAGCCTTCAAGGGCGACGATGCCAAGGTGAAGGAGTTTGTGACGAAGCTGTTCAACAACGTGCCGATCTTCGACAGCGGCGGACGCGCCGCGACCACCACCTTCGTGCAGCGCGAAATCGGCGACGTGCTGATCACCTTCGAGTCGGAAACGCGCGGCGTCCGCAGGGAGTATGGCGAGGAGAAGTTCGAGCAGGTGACGCCTTCGGTCAGCCTGTTGGCGGAATTTCCGGTGGCGATCGTCGACACGGTCGCAGACGCGCATGGCACGCGCGATCTTGCCAAGACTTATCTCGACTTCCTCTATACGCCGGAGGGCCAGGACATCGCCGCCCGCAACGGCCTGCGGGCCCGCGACCCGGCGGTCGCCGCCAAATACAAGGCTGAGTTTCCCGACGTCCGGCTGCTGACGGTGGAGGAGGTCTTCGGCGGCTGGGCCAAGGTCCAGGCCGAGCATTTTGCAGCGGGCGGCCTGCTCGACCAGACCTACGGCAGCCGCTGAGGTCGCCAACTTATTGAAAGCCGGCCCTTGCCGGCTTTTCCTTCATTTTGCCCGCCGAAATTGCAGCTTCCGCACGTTCCGGACCGCCCGCCCGCCAAAACGTTACGAAGAATCAACGCGTTTGCGCGCAATATGTCGTCGGGCGGCCTGTCTGCGAACGGCATCGCACGGCCAAACTGTCATTATTTGCACACAAACAGCCGCCAGATGCGGGTGGTTGGGGCTTTATGGGTTGGTTCGGGCATGCTTACCAAAAAAGGCAAATACGGCCTCAAGGCCCTCGTGCATCTGTCGGGCCTGCCGGTCGGCCAGCTCGCATTCGTCAATGACATCGCGGTCGCCAATAACATCCCGAAGAAATTCCTCGATGCCATCCTGGGCGAGTTGCGCAACGCCGGCTTCGTCCAGAGCCGCAAGGGCAAGGAAGGCGGTTACCGCCTTGCCCGGCCGGCTTCCGAGATCAAGATCGGCCATGTCGTGCGTGTCCTCGACGGGCCGCTGGCGCCGATCCCCTGCGCCAGTCGCACGCAATACCAGCGCTGCGAGGATTGCGACGAGGCGACCTGCCAGGTTCGGCACATGATGCTGGAGGTCCGGCAGGCGATCGCCGAGGTGCTGGACAACCGCAGCCTCGCGGCCATGCGCGACGCCGACAATGACGATTTCCCAGTCGAACTGACGTCGCAAATCTAGCGCGCGAGCAGGCTCAAGGCAGTCGCGACGGTGTCGGCGACCGGACGCGTGCCATCCAAGGTTATCGCCGCCTCGTCCGCCGCTGGCGCCTCGAGCGTGGTGAACTGGCTGTCGACCAGGCTTGCCGGCATGAAATGACCCTTGCGATTGCCGACGCGCTGTTTTGCCGTTGCCGGGTCGATCTCCAGGTAAACGAAAACGATATCCGGGCAAAAGCCGCGCAGGCGATCACGATAACTGCGCTTCAGCGCCGAGCAGGCGGCGACCACACCTTGCCCGCTTGCGACCGACGCGGCCATCCGCTGGCCGATCGCGTCGAGCCAGCCCTCGCGCAGCGCGTCGGTAAGCGGCTGCCCGCTCGCCATGCGCGCGACGTTTTCGGGCGGATGCAGCCTGTCGCCTTCGATAAAGACGGCGCCCAATGCCGCTGCAAGCGCTTCGCCGACAACCGACTTGCCGCAGCCGGCAACGCCCATCACCACGATGACGGGTATCGTTCGAACAGTGCTCGCCGGCTTATATGCCACGTCTTTACCGGTCATGCAGGTCAGCGGCTTGCCGGCGCGCGGCCATAGAGCAGCAGCATGGCGACGATGACGACGCCGTAGATGATCTGCCGTCCCGCCTCCGGCATCTGCATGACAGAGAGAATGGACTGCAAGAGGGTGATCAGGATTACCCCGGCGACGGTGCCGAGATAGGAGCCGCGCCCGCCGAGGATCGAGGTGCCGCCGAGCACCACCGCGGCGATCGACGGCAGCAGATAGGCATCGCCCATCGACTGTGCCGCCTTGGAGGCATAGCCGGCCAACAGCACGCCGCCGAAGGCGGAGAGCCCGCCCGAAACCGCAAAGGCGATCATCACCACGCGCCTTGTATCGATGCCGGAAAGATAGGCGGCACGCTCGCGATTGCCGATGCCGTAAACGGTGCGGCCGAAGCCGGTGCGGCTCAGCACGAACACCATTGCGGCGCCGATCAGCGCCCATATGAGAACTGCGTTAGGCACGGCAGGAACGGCAAAGCCGGTCGCCAGATAGCGCATCGCACCGGTCGCCGAATCCTGCGGCGAGAAACCGCCCGTGTAGACCACCATCAGCCCCTGCGCGACGGCGTTGGTGGCAAGCGTGATGATCATCGAGGGAATGCGCAGATAGGCGACGCCGATGCCGTTGACGATGCCGATCAGAACACCGCAGAAGATGCCGAACGGAATGGCAAGCGCCACGCCGACGGTACCGTATGCGGCCGCGGCGCAGGCCATCATGGCGCCGGCCGCCACCGACCAGGGCACCGACAGGTCGATCTGGCCGAGCAGGATGACCAGCATCATGCCGGTCGCGATGACGCCGAGAAACGACGCCACCTTGAGCTGCTGCAAAAGGTATTCAGGCGACAGGAAGCTGCGCGAATAGAGGCTGCCGAGGAACAGCAGCAGCACGATACAGGCGAACGCCGTCAGCACCGCCGGGTCGGCGCGGCGGAGGAATTTCGGCATGCGGCCGGCGAGACCACTCACAGTCGTTTCGCTCACAGGAACCACTCCAGCCGGTTGCGGACCCGAAACAGGGCGAACGCGCCGAGGCTGACCGCGATCAGCAGAATGACGCCCTGGAACAGGGGCTGCCAGAGCGGATCGAAATCGAAGACGAACAGCAGGTCGCCGATGGTGCGGAAGGCAAGCGCGCCGAAGATCGCGCCGATGGCGCTGCCCTTGCCGCCGAACAGCGACACGCCGCCAAGCACGACCGCGGCAATCGAAAACAGCGTATAGGCGTTGCCGCTGGCATAGGCCGCATCACCGGTATAGGTGAAGAACGTCAGGAACAGCCCGCCGATCGCGGCAAGCAGACCGGCAAGCGCATAGGCGGCGAACTTTCCACGCCGGATCGGCACGCCGGACATGTAGGCCGCCATCTCCGAGGAGCCGGCTGCATAAGCGGCGCGGCCTAGCACCGACCGGCTGAACGGCACCCAGACCACGAGCACGACCGCCAGCAGCGTCACCAGGCTCGCCGGCACAAAACCAAACAGGCGCCCGGTCAGCGCATCGGCGAGCCCTTCATTGACCGAGCCGCCGGGAAACGGCCGAAGCAGCAGCGCGATGCCGAAATAGACCGCGCCCGTGGCGATGGTGGCGACGATCGGCTGCAGGCGTCCATAGATGACGATCGCACCGTTGATTGCCCCGCACAGCAGCCCGGTGCCGAGCACGGCGAGGACGCCGAAAACGGTCTCGATGCCGGTGCCGACGACCAGCCACGAGGCCAGGCAGTTGGTCAGCGTGAAGATCATGCCGACCGAAAGATCGATGCCGGCGGTGATCACCACCAGCGTCTGCGCCATGGCGACGAAGGCGAGCAGCACGCCCTTGTTCGAGGCCGTCTGTACGACGTTGGCGGTGAAGCCCGCCGGATGGTTCGAGGTGTAGATGACGAACATGACGACGAAGATGCCGAACGCCAGCAGCGTTCCGCGCTGTTCGGCAAGCCAGTAGCGCCAATCCTTCACGCGTCCGCTCCTTGCTTTGGCATCTCTTCGTGAATGTTGAGCGCGCTGGCGATCAGCGCCCGCTCGGTGATTTCGGCGCCGACCAGTTCGCGCTTGACCGCGCCGTCATAGAGCACCAGCACCCGGTCGCAGCAGCCGATCAGCTCGTCATAGTCGGTCGAATAGAACAGGATCGCCGCGCCCTGGTCGGCAAGCTTGCGCATCAACTGGTAAAGCTCCTGCTTGGTGCCGACGTCGATGCCGCGCGTCGGGTCGTTAAGCAGGATGATGCGCGGCTGCCGCATCAGCCATTTGGCGATGACGACCTTCTGCTGGTTGCCACCGGATAGCGCGCCGACCGGAATGTCGAGGCCGGCGGTTTTGATCGCCAGAAGACCGACCATGTCGTCGATCAGCCGCTGCTCGGCGGCGCGATCGATGATGCCGGCCCTGGACAGCCGATCGAGGGCGGCAAAGGAGAGGTTTTCGCGCACCGTCATCGGCAGCATCAAGCCTTCGGTCTTGCGGTCCTCCGGGATCAACGCCATGCCGATCCGGTCATCGCGCGCCGCGGCCGGGCTGGCGATCGCCACCGGCCTGCCGTCGATCAGGATCTGGCCCGACAGGCCACGCAGCACACCGAAGAAGGCGAGCAGCAATTCGCGCTGGCCCTGGCCGTCGAGGCCGCCAAGCCCGACCACCTCGCCCGCCCCGACCGATAGCGAGACATCGTGCAGCCGATCCGTCCAGGACAGGCTGCGCGCCTCGAGAACCGGCGCGGCTGCGGCAGCCGCCCGCGCGGGCTTGGGCGGAAAGATGTGGCTATATTCGCGCCCGATCATCAGCTCGACGACCTCGTTGTCGCTTTTTGTACCGGCCGCGTAGCTGGCGACATTGCGGCCATTGCGGAACACCGTGCACTGGTCGGCCAGCTCGGCGATCTCGTTCATGCGGTGCGATATATAGAGCAGCGCCAGCCCTTCCGAACGCAGCCGCTTCAACACGGCAAAAACCCTGGCGACGTCAGCCGCGGTCAGCGCCGAGGTCGCCTCGTCCAGGATCAGGATGCGTGGCTTGCGCGCCAGTGCCTTGGCGATCTCGACCATCTGCCGTCTCGAAAGAGGAAGATCCTTGACCAGCGCCAGCGGATGGATATCGGAGGCGCCGGCGCGAGCAAGGGCTTCTTCGGCGATGCGGCGCTGCGCCTTGCGGTCGATCATGCCGAAACGCTTCGGCGGATCGGAAATGACGATGTTGTCGGCAACGCTGAGTTCGGGGACGAGCGACAGCTCCTGGAAGATGCAGACGATGCCGGCCTGGTTGGCGGCGGCCGGCGAAGCGAAGGTAACTTCGCTTCCGTCCAGCATCATCCGGCCCTCGTCGGGCGCAACGACCCCCGCCATGACCTTGATCAGCGTCGATTTGCCGGCGCCGTTCTCGCCGAGAATGGCGTGGATGCTGCCTGGAGTGACCGACAGTTCGGCCTTCTCCAGCGCCCTCACGCCGCCATAGCGCTTGGATATGCCTTCCATGCGGAAGAGCGGAACCGCACCGTCCATCGGCCCTCCCCAGGCGCTTGGCAATCAGGATGTCGACCGCCGACGCCGCGGGATCTCCCGCGGCGTCGGGCTGTCGGAGTTTACTGGTTTTCCTTGCTCTGGCCCATGATTTCCTGCGCCGTGAAATTGATGCCGCAGGTCGGGAAGGAATTGCCGACGAAGAAATTGTCGGATTGGTCGGGGAAGTAGTCCTGGCCTGCCTTGAAGTTCGGATCCTCGACGATCGCCAGCGGCAGCTTGACCGCTTGCGGCACGACCTGGCCTTCAAGTGCTGCAATCGCCGTCTTGATGGCAACCGCGACCTGCGCCGGGCCGGTGCCGGCCGACGAGCATTTCAGGCCGTCAGCGGCGAACTTGGCGCAGAATTTGCGGAAGCCGTTCTCCGTCTCGCCACCGAACGGCACGAACGGATGCTTGGCATCGATCATCGCCTGCACGATGCCGGTATCGCCGCCCTGTCCGGTAATGCCGTCGAAGGGGCCGTTGGTGGCAATGGCATCGGCCGTAGCCTTTTGCGCAACGCCGTCATCCCACTTGCCGACGACCTCGGTGACATCCCATTTCTTGCCGGAAGCGTCGAGAACCTCGTGGATGCCGTTATGGCGGTCGGTATCGACGGATGTGCCGGCGACGCCGCGCACTTCCAGCACCTTGCCGCCGTTCGGCACGTGCTTGACCAGCCAGTTGCCCCACAATTCGCCAAGGCCTTTCTGGTCGACATTGACGTTGATGGCATCCTTGGTGTCGAGGATGTTGTCGAAGGCGACCAGCACCACGCCGGCTTCCTTGGCCCGTTTGATGACAGGACCGAATGCGGTCGGGTTCTGGGCGTTGACGACAATCGCGTCATAGCCGGAATCGATGAAATTGTTGATCGCCGAAATCTGCGCCGGCACGTCTTCGCCGGTCGAGACCACCTTGAATTCCTTGAGCTTGGCCGCGACGTCCGGCTGCGCTGCATAGGCCTTTGCCGTCTGCACCATCTGGATGCGCCATGTGTTGGCGATATAGCCGTTGGCCAGAGCGATGCGGTACGGGCCGTCTTTCTTGGGGAACTTGAAGAACTGCGTATCGGCCGACCAGGGCGCGAAGCAGTCAGGCTCGGCCGATGGCCCCTTGACGATTTCAGGATCGGCGATCGCCGACGAGCTCAGCATGACGAAAGCAGTGGCGGCAACGATACCGCCAACGAGTGACTTGATCATCGATATTCCTCCCAGTTGCAGTTTTGTTTGTTGTTACGCCGATGAATTTGCGCTTTTCCGGCCCGGCACCTCCCGCCGTACCCGTCGCGCGTTCAGGTGGCCGAATGCCGACCCGATCCCCTCCTTTGCTGCCCGGCTAGTCCCGCAAAAACTATCATATTATACATAATAAACAAGCATGAGCTGTCGCTTATGTATAATAAACAGCCTCCCATCTTCTGAGCGATGTACCAACCGGCGGTAACTGGTAGCGCTACCATGACGTAGTGTAAAGCACCATTGCGTTGAAGCTCGGTTCAGCGCGCCGTGCTCTCACGTCGCTTGAGTTCGAAGCCGAGATCGACAACGCGCGACTCCGGCCTGTTGCCCTCGATCGCCGCAAGCGCCATGGCGACAGCCCGCCGGCCGATCTCGTAACGATAGGTCCGAACGCTGGTGACCGACGGAAACGCCACTTCCATCATGTCGAGATCGTTGAAGCCGACGATGCCGATCGTCTTCGGCACGGCGATCGAAGCCCGATGGCATTCGAACAGCACCCCGAGGGCTATGTCGTCATTGTTGCAGAACACGCCGTCGAGGCTCGGCACCTTGGCCAGCGCGTCGCGGAACAATTCTCGGCCGACGGTGACGCTGGAGGGCACCGGCGTGGTGGTGGTTAGCCGCGCATCGAACAGGCCGGCCGCCTCCATCGCCGCGCGATAGCCGGCCAAGCGCCGCTGCGAACGCGGATCCATGCGCGCCCCGATGAAGCCAATCCGCCGATAGCCTGCCTCGATCAGATGTTCGGCTGCCGCCTTGCCGCCCTCGAAATGTGAGAAACCGACCATCATGTCGACCGGATCGGGCCCGGTCTCCATCACCTGCACCACCGGACAGCCTGCCGTTTCCAGCAATTTTCGCGATGCCGGCGTCTGGTCGATGCCGGCCACGATCAGCGCCGCCGGGCGTTGCGGGCCAAACACCTGCAGCAGCCGCTCTTCCTCGAGGCCGGAATAGTGAGTGTTGCCAAGCTGGATCCGGAAAGGGCCGTCCGACAGGCTGTCGTAGATGCCGCGAACCACTTCGGCAAAGACGTTGTTGGTAAGCGACGGCACCAGAACGCCAAAGACCTCGGCGCGCGCCGAAGCCAGCGCCCGCGCATTCGGGTCGGGCACATAGCCGAGCTCATTCACGGCGGACTCGATCTGGCGGCGCAGATCTTCCGAGACACGCCCCGGCTCACGCAAGGCGCGCGATACGGTAATGGCGCCGACCCCGGCCTTGCGCGCGACGTCGGCGATGGTCGGGCGGCCGCCGCCGCGGCGCGAGCGCGGCTTGATCACCGCATTGGTCCCGAGGCCGGGCAACCGCCCAGATGCGACCGTGAGACGATGTTCAGCGTCTTTGCCACTGCTGCCTGCCAACCTGGCCCGTTGCCACACCTGTCTGGCGTCGCGCAGCCTTCGGCTATTGTCAAGCGACGGACGGAGAGGCTGTACCCGTACCGCTGTGCTTCAGGCCGTCACAGCAGCGCTGCGCCGGGCCTTCCACAGCAGCAGCGCCATGGCCAAAATGTTCAGCAGGTTCCAGGCAATGCCGTTGAGGAACGCGGCGGCATAGGAACCGGTCAAATCGTAGATCCAGCCCGACATCCAGCCGCCGATCGCCATGCCGAAAATGGTCGCCATCATGACGATGCCGACGCGCTGGCCAGCCTCTTTGGCTGGCATATATTCGCGCACGATGATCGCATAACAGGGCACGATGCCGCCCTGCGACAGGCCGAAGACCAGCGAGACGACATAGAGCGAGGCAAGCCCGTCGAACGGGATATAGAACAACAGCGACAGGCATTGCAGCACCGAGCCGATCAGCAGGGTTTTCACGCCACCGATGCGATCGGCAAGGAAGCCCGAGCCTAGCCGGCTGACGACGCCCGCCGCCAGCATGATCGACAGCATATCGGCGCCATGTGCCACGCCGTAGCCGAGGTCCATGCAATAGGCGACGATATGGACTTGCGGCATCGACATCGCCACGCAGCAGCCGAGCCCGGCGACGATGAGCAATGCCTGCAAGGCCGCCGGCGACAGTGAGATCGGCTGCACCACGCGGCTCCCCGGCGATCCCGGAGCCGCCTGGGGCGGTGCGCCGCGCCGGAGCAGCAGGATCAGCGGCACCATGGTAACCAGGCAGACGGCGCCGATCGCGGCATAGGTGAAGCGCCAGCCTTGCGCCTGCATGACATAGGGCATCGCCGTCGGCCAGATCGCTCCGGCGAGATAGTTGCCGGACGCGGCAGCAGTCACCGCAACGCCGCGGCGCCGGTTGAACCAGTGCGAGATGTCGGCAATCAGCGGCCCGAAGATTGCCGACGAGCCGACGCCGATCAACACGCCCTGGACGAGGGTGAACTGCAGGATCGAACTGGTCAGCGACGCCAGCAGGAAACCGGCGCCAAGTGTAATCGCGGCAATCAGCGCCGGCACCCAATACCCCATGCGGTCGATGGCGCGGCCGACCAGCACATTGCCGGCGGCAAAGCCTACCATCGTCGCCGTGTAGGGCATCGAGGCAGCGGCGCGACCGACGCCGAATTCTGCCTGCACGGCGGGCAGCACCACGACCACAGCCCACATGCCGACCCCGCCGATCGTTGCCAGCAGCATCGAGATGCCCAGCCGTATCCAGGCATAGGCACTGTCGATGCCGGAACTTTCTGCCTGGCTTGAGACGATTGGGGTCAAGAGCGTTTCCTGTCCGCAGTTCTTGAATCGGCGGTTCAGACCACTATCGGCGCATTCGCGTCGCCGAGCAGCGCCACGATGGGCAAATCCGTGGCTCCAGGGATTTCGGGCCGAAGTGGAACAGTGGCCCACCATGGGGCGTTTTCCCGGCAACGACCTAGTTGAAGGAGTTTGCCATGACCGCGCAACGGAAATGGTCCGCCGACGTCACCGAGCATAGCGACGCGCTGGACCTCGAGGAACACATCTTCGAATCGCACGATCCAAGGAAGATCGCCGCCTCGCTGAAGCGGTCGGCCGAGCGCAGCGACCGACGCAAGGCAGGGCCGTTTCAATCGGCCATGTCGATGCTGAATTTTTACATCAACCGCGCCGGCAAGAACCTGCCGGCGGCGCAGAAGAAAGTGCTGGAGGACGCTAAAGATGAACTGCGCGTCCTTTTTGGCCGCCCAAAGGAAGACTAGAATCGCTCACATCGATTGGTTCTGCCAAATTCGGCCGAACTGGACCTAGTGACGGGTCCTCATTGCCGCCAGTCTGCAGGCTCGGCTTGTAGTCCCAAGCCTGCAAAAGTCTGGCGCCATGACGGTCACGATCGGCATCAATCCCATCACCTGGAGCAATGACGACGTTCCGGCGCTTGGCGGGAATACGCCCCTGGACACCTGCCTGTCGGAAACGGCGCAGGCCGGCTACCGCGGCACCGAGCTCGGCGGCAAATTTCCGCGCCAGGCCGAAGTGCTTGGGCCGCTCCTGTCTTCCTATGGCTTGGAACTCGTCTCCGGCTGGTATGATGGCCGCATTCTCGACCGCACGGTCGACGAGGAATTCGCGGCGATCACTCCGCATCTGAAGCTGCTGCGCGATCTCGGCGCCAGGATCGTCGTCTATGCCGACACCTCGCGTGGTCGCCATGACGGTATTTTCGCACCGATCTCCGAGCGTCCGCGCCTCGCCGACAGCGACTGGCCGTCCTATGGCGAGAAACTTACCGCCCTCGCCGACCGCATGGCCGCATTCGGGGTCGGCATGGCCTTCCACCACCACATGGGCACCATTGTCGAGACGGACGATGAAGTCGACAGGCTGATGACGGCGACGGGCCGAAGCGTCGGCCTTTTGTTCGATACCGGCCACTGCCTGTTTTCGGGCGGCGACCCGCAATCGCTGCTGCAACGGCATCTCGACCGTATCGTGCATTTCCATTGCAAGGACGTTCGCAGGGCGGTGCTGGAACGGGCACGCCGCGAGGACATGAGCTTCATGGCGGCGGTAATGGACGGCATTTTTACCGTGCCCGGCGACGGCTCGGTCGATTTCCTGTCATTGCTGAAACCCCTCGCCGCGCGCGGCTATGAAGGTTGGATCGTTGTCGAAGCCGAGCAGGATCCGGCCAAGGCGCACCCGCTGACCTATGCCAGCAAAGGCTATGTCTCGCTGCTCGCCACCGCCCGCGAAGCCGGCTTCGAAGTGGCGACGCGGCAGGCAGACTGACCGGACCGCATTGCGAGCCGGAGGAACATAATGGGCGCGCGCCTCGATGGGGTTAGCGACGCGAAAGCGCCCGGCGATCCGCGCCGCCTTGCTCCCTGTGCGGCGCGGATCGCAGAAATCCCCGCTCTGGATTTCAAACCCCGACTTTCAAGCTTGAGGCCGGCCGGAGGCCGTGCCTTGATGCAACCGAGGAGGAGCGACATGGCTTTCGAAGCTGCGCTTGGCATGGAACGGCTTTGCACCTTCCGGGAGATTGCCGAGAAGGCGGAACTTGGCGCCGCCACCGTGCATCGCGCGCTGAAGAACAGCCGCGAGGTCCACCCCGAAACCAGGCGACTGGTGCTTGATACCGTCTGCCGGCTCAACGAGGAAAAGATCGTCCGCGCTGCCCGGTCCGTCGGGGGATAGTGCCGTGGCCGACCACATGCGCCTTTCCCTCGACATCATGTCGGTCGACCGCGCTTCGGAAGAACCGATGCATCGTCAGATCTACGGCGCGTTGCGACGCTTCATCCTTGACGGCCAGATCCCGCAGAACACGCTGCTGCCGTCGACGCGCTCGCTGGCCGAAGATCTGAAGGTCGGGCGCAACACGGTCATCGCCGCCTATGACCAGCTCCTTGCCGAAGGTTTTATCGAGGCGCGTGCCGGATCGGGCACCTGGGTGGCGCCGATCCAGCAGAACCGCCCCTTGGCATCCCTGCGCGCCGGATTGCCAGCGCCGCAAAAGCTGTCGCGGCGTGGCCAGACCATCGTCAACGGCCCGCAACCGCCGCGCAATGCCGGCGTCATCAATTTCCATCCCGGCGTGCCTGAAACGGCATCGTTTCCGTTTACCATCTGGTCAAGCCTCCTGGTGCGCAACGCACGCAGCCGCGACGAGAGCCTGCTTGGTTATCTGTCCTTTGCCGGCCACCCCGGCCTGCGTCAGGCCATTGCCTCGACCATCGGCCTGTCGCGCGGCATCAGCTGCACCGCCGACCAGGTGATCATCGTCACCGGTGCGCAGGCAGCGCTCGATCTCGTCTCGCGCGTGCTGATGGACGAAGGCGACCATGTCTGGATGGAAGAGCCCGGCTATCTCGGCGCCAAGAGCGCCTTTCTCGCCAGCGGCGCCAAATTAGCACCATTGAAGGTCGACCGGCGCGGCTGGCATCTTGCCGATCCGGAGCTGCCGCCGCCGCGGCTGATCTATGTGACGCCATCCTGCCAATGGCCGTTCGGCACCATCATGCGCATCGAGGAGCGCCTGCAACTGCTCGACATCGCCGAGCGCAACCGCGCCTGGATAGTCGAGGATGACTATGACGGCGAATACCGGTTCCGCGGCCGGCCGGTGCCGGCCCTGCGCGGTCTCGACCACGCCGACCGCGTCGTCTACATCGGCAGCTTCGGCAAGACGCTGATCCCGGCGCTGCGCATCGGCTATCTGATCGTGCCGCGCGAACTGTCGGTGCCGTTCGATCGGGCAGTGAGCATCACCGGCCAGTTCGCGCCACTGATCCTGCAGGCAACGGTCAACGACTTCATCACGCAGGGCTATTTCGCCACACACCTCAAGCGCATGCGCCGGCTCTACGCGCGTCGGCAGGCGAACTTCGTCAAGCTGTGCCAGGAGCATCTGGCCGAATGGCTGACCGTCACGGAAAACGATTCCGGCATGCAGCTGCTGGCGAGCTTCGTCAGGCCCTACAAGGACAATGACGTGGTTACCGCCGCCCTCAAGGAGGGGCTCGACGTCCAGGGCATCTCCATCAACTATCATTCCACTGAACCCGAGCACGGCCTGCTGCTCGGCTATGCGGCGATGGACGAACGCCAGATCCTGCGCGCCGTGCTGGCGCTGCGCGCCGCATTCCTAAGGTTGGACAGAAGCTAGGGCAAGCGCGTCATCTCGTTCACCGCGGTTGCAACAGTCGCCCGAGGCGATTAGAAATGCGGCATCGGTCCTGGTCCTTCGCCGCGTTCGCGCAAGGAGCCACTCACAAGGCCGAACTCCCCGAAAACCTGAAGCATGCCACCGCCGCTATGGCCCGGCGGCGCTTTCATCTGAACCATGAGGATTGCCATGAGAACCGCATCCTGTGCCTGCGGGCAACTGAGGATCTCCTGTGAGGGAGACCCGCGACTGGTTGCACAGTGCCACTGCCTCGACTGCCAGAAGCGAACCGGCAGCACGTACGGCGTCGCAGCCTTCTTTCCGCGCGACAAGGTAGAAGCCGAAGGCGAGGCCAGCACCTACAGGCGATCGGCTCGGAGCGGCCATCACGTCACTTTCCATTTCTGCCCGGGCTGCGGCTCGAGCGTCTTCTGGGAGCCCGAGCGAAAGCCTGAATGGATCGCCGTCGCGGTCGGCTGCTTCGCCGATCCCGCCTTTCCGGCTCCGGCGCATGCTGGGTGGGAAGAACGGCGCCATCCCTGGGTTTCCGGTTAGCGACGCCAACCCGCCAGGGCAGCGCTTTATCCTACTGGTTGATCTCGGGTTCAACGAGCTTCGCCAGATTTCGCAACGACTCCTGCCAGCCGAGATAGCAGGCCTCAACCGGGATGGCGTCTGGAATACCTGCCTGCGTGACATTCACTTCGGTGCCGACCGACACTTTCTTCAATGTCACGGTCACCTCGATCTCGCCGGCCAGGTTGGGGTCGTCGAACCGGTCGGTGTAACGCAGCTGCTCATTGGGCACGAGCTTGACATATTCGCCGCCGAACGAGTGGCTGTCGCCGGTGGTGAAGTTGCGGAAGGACATTTTGAACGTACCGCCGACCTTTGCCTCGAAGTGATGAACCGTGCAGGTGAAGCCGTTCGGCGGAAGCCATTTCGCAAGTGCATCCGCTTCGAGGAACGCGCGGTAGACCTTCTCCGGGCTTGTTGTCAGAACGCGGTGCAGCCGTACGGTGCCGGGCATATCGTTAATCCTCCGTGTTGGTGATCGATGCCCCCTAGGACGAGCGGAGCCCGGCCTATCCGACACGGGCCCGCGGATTTTTTGACAACCGGTTATGCCGGCCGGAAACCTCGCCCGGCCACCGGACAAGGAACTCGACCGCAGGGTAGCAAACCACGCCGGATCTGGTCTAGTTCACACTGTCGAACTTCTGCAGATCAACCGGTGCCGCCTTGCGCAATTCGATATCATCGAGCGAAGCATTCTCCAGCGACACCCGCGCCGCCGCGTCGATGTTGTGGATCATGTCCTGAATGTCGCTATCGCTGTGCGCTGGGTTCATGGCGACCATCACGGTGCGGTTGAGGATGTCGAGCGAGCGCTTGCCGAGGTCGTCGGGATAATCCAGCCGCAGGCCCTGGTTCTCGGGCAGCGCGTAGGGATTGAGCGCGGGGTGATGCGCCCCTTCATGCATCAGCACCTGGTCCCACTGGGTGAAATTGTGACGGCCGGTCTTGCCGGCAACGACGCTCGGAATGGTCCTCGAAAAAGTCTGCGCCGCCTGCTCGCTCGGCAGCAGGTACATCACCTGTGCGGCGCAATCGTCGTCCGCGCTGTTCATCGGCGACGGCGTCAGCCCAAGATTGCTAAGATGGCGGGTACCGGCCAGCACCGTCTTCTTCTCGGCCCGCATCGCCTCGATGATGCCGTCCAGCCGGTCGAGCTGGACGTTGAGCATCGCCCCCATCAGTTCGGAAGCACGCGCGCCGATGCCGGCGAAGGGTTTGATGCTGTCGCTTCTGCCCTGCCAGTAGAAATGGCAAGGGTCGATGGCGCAGCGCGCCCGCTCCGCCACTTTCGGATCGCTGGTGGCGATGCCGCCGCCCTCGCCCGAGGTCATGTTCTTGAAGTAGTTAAAGGAATAGGCGCCGGCATGGCCGATCGAGCCGAGCCTGCGGCCCTCATAGCCGCCGCCGATGCCTTGGCAGACATCCTCCAGCACCAGCAGACCGCGCTTGGCAGCAATGTCCATGATCGCATTCATGTTGCAGGCCGCGCCCCACATATGCACCGGGATGACCGCCCTGGTGCGCGGCCCGATGGCGTCCCGCAAGGCGATGGGATCGATGGTCAGGCTCTCGTCGATGTCGACGATGACGGGAATGGCCCCGACCGAAAGCACCGCCGTCGCGGTCGCCATATAGGTGTGCGCCGGCACCAGCACTTCGTCCCCCGGGCCGATGCCGAGGCCGATCAGGCCGGCGGCGAGCCCATAGGTGCCGCTGGCGGCCAGCGCGAAATGCTCGACGCCAAGATGCTGCGCATAGCGGGCCTCGAAGCGGTCGCATTCGCTGTCCTTGCCGTAACGAAACAGCGCGCCAGAGCGGATCACCCTGGCAATGGCTTCGATTTCCTCTTCGCCGGCGGTGTACATGACAGGCCTCCAAGTTACTTGGTAATGTGGGGTCGCTCGATGGTGTGGACAGCTGTAGGCTTGTCGGCACAGTTTGAAAGAACCACTCCGCCGCTATTCGACCAAGCCATCTGCGCCCGGAAAGACGGTTCCTATGAGTGGTTTTGAACCCTGATTGGGGAAATCGGCAGCTAAGTGTCTCAGCCGGCAGGCAAATCGTATCCATCCGAATTCGCCAAAGTGGCCCTGTCGGAAAGCCGGGTTTCGGCGTTCCATTCCGGCCAGTTGGGCAAACGGTTGGTTCCATGAAATACGGGACACACTTTGGAAGACCCTCGAAACCGGTATGCCGGCGGGAAGGCGGCCATTCGTGAACGCCGCCGGCTCCAGCAAACGGATCGTGCTCCACGAGGACGATGTCGGCATGTGCCACGGCGCCAACAGCGCCTTTCTCGAATTGAGCGGGCTGGGTGTCTGCAGTTCCGGCGCGGTGATGGTGCCATGCCCCTGGTTCCTCGAAATGGCCGAAGGCGCCGCCGCCAACCCCAGCCTTGACCTTGGCGTCCACCTGACGCTGAACAGCGAGAAGCAGCATTACAAATGGCGGCCCTTGACCGCGCCGTCGCGGGCGGCCGGCCTGACCGACGAGTTCGGCTTCTTCTGGCCCGATGTGGCGACCACGCGCCGCAAGGCGGTGCCGCAGGCGGTCGAGGCCGAGCTTCGCGCCCAGATCGACACCGCCTATCGCGCCGGCATCGACGTTACCCATCTCGACGCGCATATGGGCGCGGCATTGTCGCCGGAATTTTGCGAAATCTACATCAAGCTCGGGCTGGAATATCAGCTGCCCGTGCTGCTGACCAAGACGCTCTCCGCCTATTCCCCCAACGACAATCTGGTCGGCGTTACCGAGGAGGCGTTCCAGCGCGGCGTGGCGCTGGCCCGCGCCGGCGGCTTTGCCATTTTCGACGCCGCGATCCAGACAACCTGGGGCCGGCCGCGTTCCAGGCCGATCGAGCCCGCTTACAAAGCGCTCATCGAGGGCGTGCGCGAGGGCCTGACGTTCTTTTGCCTGCATTGCAACGCGCCCGGTGAACTCGAGCTGATCGAGCCGCGCTCCGCCTATATCCGCACCGAAGAGTACGAGCTGTTCCGCGACCAGGGCTTTCGCGACTGGCTCGCCGCCCAGCCGATCGACGTCATCGGCATGAAGCCGCTGCGCGAGGAGCTTCGCGCCACGCTCTCGGCCGGGCGATCATCGACAACGGCCCGCGGCAGCAATGCGGGCGAACAGCGATTGGCGTCGGCAAAGGCCCGCAAAGCGGCCACCCGATCCGCGACGTGAGCCGATCGTCGCGGCCGGAAAACGGCGCCAGAGGGATTGGAACTGCAACGATAAATGGGAGAATAAGATGAAAACTCTTCTGAAAGCGGCATTGGGCGCCTTCCTCTCGGCGGGCCTGATGACAGGCATTGCGTATGCCGCGGGCCTCAAGGATCCGAAGGACGTCCGCATCACCTTCGTGGTGCACGGGTCGGCGTCCGATCCCTATTGGTCGGTGGTCAAGCGCGGCGTCGATGACGCGGCCGCCCTCACCGGCGCCAAGGTCGAATACTACGCGCCGCAGGTCTTCGACGTGGTCGAGCAGGCCCGGCTTCTGGACGCCGCCATTGCCACCAAGCCGGACGGCATCGCCGTCTCCATCGCCGACGCCAATGCACTCGGCAAATCGGTCAAATCCGGGCTTGCCGCCAATATTCCCATGGTGGTTCTGGATTCCGGCGAAAAGGAAGGCGCCGAGCTCGGCACGACGCTCTATGTCGGCACCGTTTCCGAATATGATTCCGGCAAGAAGGCCGGCGAGCGGCTGGCCAAGGAAGGCACGCTGAAGGTCGTTTGCATCAATCACGAAGTCGGCAATGTCAGCCTCGACCAGCGCTGCCAGGGCCTCAATGACGGGCTGAAGCCATCCGGCGGCGGCACCGAGGTTCTGGCCGTAGCGCCCGATCCCGCAGACATTCAGCGCCGCACGGAAGCCTATCTGTCGGCACATCCCGACACGCAGGCCGTCTTCGCGCTTGGCGCCACTGCCGCCAATCCGCTGATCCCGATGTTCCGCGACAAGGAACTGTTCGGCAAGCTCAAGCTCTATACCTTCGACATCAGCCCGGAGGTTCTCGACTCTGTCGTCGCTGGCGAAATGGGCTTCGGCATGGACGCCCAGCAATATCTGATGGGCTATCTGCCGGTGATCTATCTGGTCGAGCAGGCGACGCACGGCTTCTGGCCGCAGAACAACGCCTATACCGGACCGCTGTTCATCGACTCGCCGGAAAAAGCCAAGGCGATCCTGGCGCTCGCCAAAGAGGGCATCCGCTAAAGCAGTCGCGCAAAAGTGTGCAGCGGTTTTGCGGTAATGACATGCATCAAAATTTAGGCGAGCGCTCCGACGGAACGGGAGAATGCGCCAAGCGCTCTCCCGTTCGTTCGAAGATTGCGATTTGAGCGATTGGAGAGCCTAATGGCAGTCGTGGAAGACAAGGCGATATCTCCGGGTGAACTGAAGGCGACCGACCGCTTCGGCATGACGTCGAAGCGGGCCGCCGGCGCCGACGAACGGTTGGCCAGCACCGACAAGCTGACCCAGTGGCTGCGCCGGCCGGAAGCCGGTGCCGCCGGTGGGCTGCTTGCGACGATCATCATCTTTGCGCTGCTGCCGGGCGCGGCGAACCTCTATTCGCTGCAGGGGTCAATGACCTTCCTGACGCTGTCGGCGGAGCTCGGCATCGTCGCCACCGCGGCAGCACTCCTCATCATCGCCGGCGAGTTCGATCTTTCGGTCGGCTCCATGGTCGGCTTCGCCGGTGTTGTCATCGGGCTGACGGTGAAGTACTGGGGACTGCCGCTATGGGGCGGCATCGCCTGCGCCTTCGCCGTTGCCATCCTCACCGGCTATCTCAATGGCCTGATCGTGGTGAAGACGCGCCTGCCCTCCTTCATCGTCACGCTGGCCACGCTCTATATCCTGCGCGGACTGTCGATCGGCATCACCCGCGCCGTCACCGGCCGCACCCAGATCCCCTACATACTCGAGGGCGCACCGGATCCGGCGACGGCCGGCATTTTCAACGGCCATCTGCTCACCGGCCTGTTCCACTGGATGGGCGCGCAAGGCTGGATCGCCACCCGCAGCGACGGCATCCCGTTCGTCGCCGGCATTCCGATGTCGATCGTCTGGTGGCTCGGCCTGACGGCGCTGGCCGGCTACGTGCTGACCCAGACGAAATACGGCAACTGGATCTTCGCCACTGGCGGCGACCTGATCGCAGCCCGCAACGTTGGCGTGCCGGTCGATCGCGTCAAGATCAGCCTGTTCATCTACACCGCCTGCGCGGCGACGCTGCTTGCCGCCATCCAGGTGATGGAGGCGGGCTCCGCCGACACCACGCGCGGCCTGCTCAAGGAATTCGAGGCGATCATCGCCGCCGTCATCGGCGGCGTGCTGCTCACCGGCGGCTACGGCACCGTCTATGGCGTGCTGTTCGGCGCGCTGATCTTCGGGCTGGTGCAGATGGGCATCTTCTACACCGGCATCGACACTGACTGGTTCAAGGTCTTCCTCGGCATCGTCATCCTGATGGCTGTGCTGGTCAACAACTACATCAGGCTGAAGGCGCTCGGCCGCGGAGGTGGCAAATGACCGAGCCGGCCCAAATGACCGCGCCAGCAATGGAACTGCGCGGCGTCAGCGTCAATTTCGGTTCGGTGCGCGCCCTCCAGGACATCGACATCAAGGTCTATCCGGGCGAGGTCCACTGCCTGCTCGGCGACAACGGCGCCGGCAAGTCGACGCTGATCAAGGTTCTGTCGGGCGTCTACCGGCCGAGCAAGGGCGAAATCCTGGTCGACGGCAAGCCGGTCACCTTCCGCAGCCCGCGTGACGCGCAGGAACTCGGCGTGGCAACGGTGTTCCAGGACCTCGGCATGATCTCGCTGATGTCGATCACCCGTAACTTCTTCCTCGGCCGCGAGCCGACCAAAAGCAGCCTGCCCTTCTCGCGCATCGACAAGGAGCGCGCCAACGCCATCGCCAGGCAGGCGATGGCCGATATCGGCATCGACGTGCGCGATCCGACGCAAGCCGTCGGCACGCTGTCGGGCGGCGAGCGCCAGTCGGTGGCGATCGCCCGCGCCGTGCATTTTGGCGCGCGCGTGCTGATCCTCGACGAGCCGACCTCCGCACTCGGCGTCCACCAGGCGGCGATGGTGCTGAAATTCATCATCGAAGCGCGCATGCGGGGCTTGGCCGTCATCTTCATCAGCCACAACATCCACCATGCCTATCCGGTCGGCGACACCTTCACCCTGCTCAACCGCGGCCGCAATCGCGGCACCTACGCCAAGTCGGAGATCTCGCGCGACGAGGTCATCTCGATCATGTCGGGCGGCGAGGATCTGAAGGCGGTCGAGGCGGAGATTGCCGGCCTGCTCGCCCAGATCGGCAACCGGCCGCCTGCGGCGCCTTGAGCTGACATCAGGACATTGCGGGGAATGGATCCAATGAGCAGGATACGCGTCGGGGTCGTCGGCGCCGGCATGATCTCGCAGGTCGAGCATATTCCCAATCTGCTGCGCCTTGGTGAATTGTTCGAGGTCGTCGGGGTCGCCGATCCCTCCAGGATTTCGCGGCAGTTCCTCACCGACATCCATGGCATTGCCAATTTCGAAACGATCGACCAGCTCTTCGACCAACGCCTCGACGCGGTGGTGATCGGCTCGCCGGACCCGCTACATCACGAACAGGTGCTGGCGGCGCTGGCGGTTGGCCTGCATGTCTTTTGCGAAAAGCCGCTCTGCTATTCGCTGGCGGAAATCGCCGAGATCATCGCCGCGCGCGACGCCGCCAGGAAAATCGTTCAGGTCGGCTATATGAAGCGCTTCGATCCGAGCTACCGGCTGGCGCTCGCTTCGCTGCCTGGAACATCAAGCACGCTGCGCGCGGTCTCGGTGGAAGTGAACGATCCCGACGCCTGGCCGTTCATCACCCACCAACCCTACAGGCGCGGCACCGATATCCCCAACGACCTGATCGCTGCTGTCGCCGCCAAGCAGAAGCGCCAGGTCGAATACGCCATCGGTGTCCCTGTGACGAAGCTCGCTTTCCGTGGATTTATCGGCGCTTACAGCTCGGCCTTGATTCACGACGTCAACGCCGTCCACGGCCTGCTCGACGCGCTCGGCGTGCCGGACGGCGAGGTCGTCGGCGCGCAGATCTTTGCCAATGGCGACGGCGGCCAGGGCGCCGTCAAGTTGCTGGACGGGCAGGCGCTGTGGACCATGACCCATCTCACCGTGCCCAAGCTTGCCGACTACAAGGAGCGGATCACGCTGTTCTTCGACGATGCCAGCCTCGAGCTCGAATTCCCCTCGCCCTGGCTCAACCATCATCCGACCCGGCTGACGGTGACGACCTCGGACGGTCACATACTGTCGAAGCGTGATTTGCGCGCCGGCTACGCAGAAGCCTTCGTCGAGGAGATGCGTGGCTTCCGGGCGGCCATCGTCAATGGCGACCCCGTCGTCAACCCGCCCGAACACGCCGCCCGCGACCAGGAGCTGCTGCTCGGCCTGACATGGCAGCATCTGGCGACCGCACCCTTCGACTGAGCGCTCAACCTGTAGCCGAACGGCCGCTACCTGGACTTGATGACGCTGTCGGTATTGGCAAGCAGCTTGCGCACCGCATTGCGCGCCGCGTCCGGCCGCTGCAGGCGGATGCTCTTCTCGATTGCCTCGTGCAGCCTCTGCGCATGCTGCAAATCGTCGAGTTCCCGCGTCGTAAAAGCGAACAGATGATCGAAGGCCGATTCGATCAGCACGCCGAGCGGCACCAGCAGATCGTTGCCCGAGGCGCGCAGGATGGCGAGGTGGAACCGCGTGTCGGCGCGCGTTCGCTCCTGCAGATTGGTCGCCTCGCCCATCTCGCGGCAGGCCTGGCTGATCTCGGCCATCTGCTCGTCGGTGCGCCGCATCGCGGCAAAGGCGCTGGCCTCCGGCTCGATGATGTGGCGGAATTCCTGCACGGTCCTGAGGAACACCTCACGATCCGGCGAGGTCGCGTACCAGGCCAGCACATCGCGATCGAGCAGGTTCCAACGCTCTTTCGGCTCGACCCAGCTGCCGATTTTGGGACGTGACGACAGCAGGCTCTTGGCCATCAGCATTTTGATGGCTTCGCGCACCGCCGAGCGGCTGACGTCGAAGGTCTCGGACCATTTGGCTTCGTTGGGCAGGATGGTTCCCGGCGGATAGTCGCCGCGCACGATCCTCAGCCCGATTTCGTTGGCCAGCGACGCGTGAACGCTCGACCCGGGTATGCGCGCCGCATCGGCCCGGCGAATACCGCTCGTGCGTTCGGCGAACGCCTCGGCCGCTGTCTTTCCCTTGTTCGGCTTCGCGTCCTGCATGGCTCCACAAAGTCCGGATTTGGAGGCGTGTCAAGGAGATGAAATCGACGGCAATATCTCAGTTTGGTTTTCCGCCTCAGTCCCCTCCCCGACACCGCGCTTTGCCGAGCGCTCCCGCCGGAGCGGCACAAACGGCTTCTCTTTGTTCCGATTGAATTCCTCGATCAGGAAATCAAGGAAGACGCGGATTTTCGGGGCAAGATGCTGCCGTGCCGGATAGACCGCGTAGAGCGTGGTTTCGACCTTTTCCCAGTCATCCAGAGCCGATTGCAGCCGGCCTGCTTTCAGGTCGCTCTCGACATAGGGATAAGGGATCAGGCTGACGCCGAAGCCGGCGCGCAGCGCATCGCGCACGGCAAGGCTTGACGAGACCGTATATCGTCTGTCGATGGCGACCCGCTCGACGCGGCCGTCCTTGCGGAATTCCCATATGTCCGCATGCCCCGAGAGGCTGAACCGGATGCAATTGGCCGCCTTCAAATCGGCAGGCGTCTTGGGCCGGCCATGCTCCTCGAAATAGGACGGAGCTGCGCAAAGCACGTGCGGCATGACCGCAAGCTTTCTCGCGACCAGGCTGGAATCCTCGAGATTGTCGCTGCCGCGAATGGCCAGGTCAAATCCCTCCCGCACGATATCGACGCGCCTGTCGTCAAGATGCAGATCGAGTTTCAAATCGGGATAGCGCGATAGAAACGCGGGGATGGCAGCCGAAAGCCGCGTCAACGTGACAGTCATCGGCGCGCTGACCCGCAACGTGCCGCTCGGCGCCGTCTTGATCGGGCCGAGGACCTGGTCGGCCCTGGCAAGCGCATCGAGCCCCTGCGTGACATGCTCCAGATAGATTCTGCCTTCTTCGGTCAGGGCCATGCGCCGCGTTGTCCGGTTGATAAGCCGCACCCCCAGATGCGCCTCCAATTCGGCGATGTTCTTGCTGACCGCGGGAGGAGAGAGACCGAGCCGCCGTCCGGCTTCGGCAAAGCTGTTCAGTTCCGCCACATGGCGGAAAACCTGCAACGCAGTCAGGCGATCCATCTCATCATTCTCTTCTAGTAAACAATGTCTTTCAATTATCGCGTATTATCGCTCGTTGGTAAATTCTCTATCTGCTATCCGAACGGCTTGCTCAATTTCGGAATGACATGATGACCAACCCCACAATCTCCCTGATCGAGCGGCGCATGTCTGCCAATCGGTTCGATGCCTCGCATGCATTGACGGATGCCGAGGTCGAGGAACTGGCACGCCTCGCAACGCGCGCGCCAAGCGCCTACAACCTTCAGAATTGGCGGTTCATCGCCGTGCGGACGCCGGAAGCAAAGGCGCGGTTGCGCAGCGTGGCCCATGGCCAGGCCAAGGTACAGGAAGCAGCGGTCACCTTCGTCATCTGCGGCGTACTGCCCGACCACGCTGCCCTCAATGCCAGGCTCCGTCCTTTCGTGGAAGCCGGTTTCATGCCGGCGGATATGGCTTCGGGCTGGCGGGAGGGCGCCCGCGCCCAATATGCCGATCCTCTAGCGGCCCGCGACGAAGCCGTGCGCTCGGCAACGCTTGGCGCCGCAACGCTGATTTTCGCGGCCGAAGCGCTGGGGCTCGTCTCCGGTCCGATGGCCGGCTTCGATGCCGAAGGCGTGGCGCGCGAGTTTGGCCTTGGGCGCAACGAAGTGCCGGTGATGCTCATCGCGGTCGGCCGCGCCGCGCCCGGAAACTGGCCGCAAAAGCCCCGCCGCCCTCTTGCCGAAGTACTGGAAATCTTATGAAAACGCGCCGTTCCGATCTGTTGCTTACAGCCATTGCGCCGGCGATATGGGGCAGCACCTACATCGTCACCACGCAGTTCCTGCCGAACTTTTCGCCGATGACGGTTGCGATGCTGCGAGCCTTGCCCGCCGGATTGCTGCTGCTCGCGATCGTTCGGCAACTGCCGACGGGCATCTGGTGGCTGCGCAGTTTCGTCCTCGGGGCCCTCAACATCTCGATCTTCCTGAGCCTGTTGTTTGTCGCCGCCTACCGGCTTCCGGGCGGGGTCGCCGCGACCGTGCTGTCGGTCCAGCCGTTGATCGTGATTTTCCTTGCCGCTGCCCTGCTTGACAGCCCTGTCCGTCGGTTGGCGATCGTCGCCGCCCTTGTCGGGATCGCAGGTGTCGCATTGCTGGTGCTGACCCCGAATGCGGCGCTCGATGCGGTCGGCGTTGCCGCCGGCCTCGCCGGGGCGGCCTCCATGGCCTTCGGAAGCGTATTGGCCCGTAAATGGCAACCGCCAGTATCGCTGCTTACCTTCACGGCATGGCAACTGACCGCCGGCGGTCTGCTGCTCGTTCCAGTGGCTCTGCTGTTCGAGCCTTCCATCCCGCTCCCGACCGGCGCCAACCTGTTTGGACTGGCGTGGCTCGGGCTGATCGGTGCGGCGCTGACCTATGTCCTCTGGTTCCGGGGCATTGCGCGACTGGAATCCGCAGTGGTGTCATCGCTGCTTTTCCTCAGCCCGGTGACCGCCGTGCTGCTTGGATGGGTATTCCTGGACCAGACACTGACCTTGCCTCAAATCGCCGGCGTCGTTTTCGTCATCGGCAGCATCTGGCTGGGTCAACGGCCCAATCGGAACGAGGCTTGAGCCTGGCGGGAGCGGGTCAGTTTGAAAATTCGATCAAGACGGATGGCCGAAGACGGTTAAAATAAGCGGGACCGCACCGAAGCTGCAGAAAAACACAACAGCACCATACGCAATCACCCGGCGCGGTATCAGGAAGTGGGCTGACCAAAATCTAGTACGAAGCCTTGCGTCTCGCCTCCCCAGTCGTTTGCTCCATGGAAGGTTCTGCTCATCAATTGACCCATAGAAATCGGTGCACAGAATTATGCTTAGGAGTGCGACGAACATGGCTGCGAAGCTCAGGGCCAAGACAACGACACAGACCGTTATTGGAATAAACAAGTGAGGATTGTTCGCCCACTCGTACTTCAAATGTCCTCACTCCCCTGCTATTTGTCCGCGGACCATAGGCTTCTCTGCCTCTTTGGCTTGGATCAGCGCGACGATTTCACTGATCTCCCAAAGCTCGCCAGTGACGCCAGCGGTCGGTGATGTCTCAGTTTGAAATTTGAAATATCCGAAAGCGCCTATCCCGGTTTTGTCGGCCAAGGCGGAAACGCCTATATGCTTACCCGAAAGCATGGAGAGCGACAGTGCTCAGTTTCACGCAAGATGGATTGGAGGGCTGGACGTTCGTGGCTGACGAGATATCGGTTGGCCACTACCGAATCCGTGGCCGTCATTTTGACGGTCGTTCGGTCGAACGCCACGGGTCCGACTACAATGCCCTTAAAACTGAAGGTATAAATGATGCGCGGACGCTTGGGGCGAGGCTGAATGCCAACCGGACCTAAAGGCCAGAAGCGCCCCGCCGACGTTATCGGCAACGCCGTCCGCGTCATGCGCATTGCTACCGGCGAGGAAGCCGACGACGTGCAGGACGACGGCAAAGACCCTGCCGCAAAGGCACTTGGCGCAAAGGGCGGAAAGAAGCGCGCCGAGACCATGACGCCGGTGCGGCACGCCGAGATCGCTAGGAAGGCTGCTGAGAAGCGTTGGGCGGCTAAGAGATAAGTTTCTCTAATTCCGTAAGTGTCTCGATATGGTCATCGGTCGAGAGCGGCGCTAGTGAAAAGAACGTGTTGGAATCCCAAGCATGACCAACGCGCCGTTCAAGACGGAATGGCTCTGGCGCTGGCCCCTCAAGGCTGCCAACAAAGCTAATCCCAATCCCACGGAATTCATCATTAGGGCCGCCAGCACGTCGCTCGGTGAACGGCAGATCCTTACCATGCGCATGCAGATGCGCCCCCTTACGCGCCTGGCTAATGCGTTCTCAAAGAAAGTTCGAAAACCGCGCTTACATGGTCGCGCTGTTCACTGGCTGGTGCACTTCATCCGTGTTCACAAGACTCTGAAAAATGTCCAAATTTCAAAACTGACTCACTACCGCCTAAGTCGTCGACTTGTGTCGGCGGATTGTTCGGCACTATGGTCAAGCGGCGGAGGATCTGCCGATGCCACAACGGCCCTATGATGAGCGTCTGCTCCGTCAGGCGTTCGAAGTCGCGCGCCGAGCCCGCGATGCTGGCGAACATCCCTTTGGTTCGCTCCTCGCCGATAAGGACGGCAATGTGTTGCGCGAGCAGCCCAACGGTTACAAAGCCGGCGGGGGCGACCGCACCGCTCACGCCGAAAGGCTGCTGGCCTCGTGGGCGGCGATGAATGTCAGTCTCGAAAAGCTGGCTTCCTGCACCCTCTACACCTCGGCCGAACCTTGCGCGATGTGCTCTGGGACAATCTATTGGGCGGGCATCGGACGGGTCGTCTTTGGGCAGAGCGAACATGACCTCAAGCGGGTAACGGGTGCACATGTCGAGAATCCCACGCTCGACCTGCCCTGCAGGATCGTCTTCGAAGCCGGGCAGCGTCCGACTGAAGTCGTCGGCCCGCTGCTTGCCGATGAAGCGGCGCAACTCCAGGCCGATTTCTGGAAAGACAAGTAGCTCGATTGCCCGCGCGCGGCAAACGCGTGAGCCTAGCCTCATGACGAAAAAATCGGGGCTGGCCCAGTGCCGGCTCCGCGTCAGATCCGCCCGTCAGCCCGTCTTGACGTATTTCCGCCAGCTGTGCTCAGGCCGGAAGCCGAGCATGTCGCGCGCCTTGCGGTTGGAGAGCAGCGTCTCGTATTCGCTGAGATCGCCCTTGACGGGCACGTCGGGATAAAACCGCTTCAAAAGTTCGGCCGTCGGCAGGTCGGACGAGGTGTCGTCATTGGCGGCGTTGAACACCTGATAGCCGAGCCCGTCCTTCTCGATGGCGCGCAGCGTGATCTGGCCGAGGTCGCGCGCGTCGATATAGCTCCAGGCGATGCGCTTGCGGAAACCCGGATCGGCGAACCATTTCGGAAATAGCGAATATTCATGCGGCTCGATGACGTTGCCGATGCGCAGGGCGTAGATGTCGCTGCCATCGCGTTGTGCAAACGCCCGCGCGGTCTTCTCGTTGACGACCTTGGACAGCGCATAGCTGTCCATCGGATCGACGTCGTACTCCTCGTCGAGCGGGAAATACGTCGGATCGCGCGGTTCGTTGGCGAAGACCAGGCCGTAGGTGGTTTCGCTGGAGGCGATCACCACCTTGCGGATGCCGAGCTTCACCGCGGCCTCGATGACGTTGTAGGTGCCGAGCGCGTTGATGCGGAACACCTCGTTGTCGGGCGTGATCATGATGCGCGGGATCGCCGCGAAATGCACCACGGCATCGACCGGCTGCGTGCGCAGCGACGGGTCGAATTCATGCAGGCCCATATAGCTCGACAGCGCGTTGAACACCTGCCCGCTGTCGGTGATGTCGGTGATCAGCGTGCGCACCTTGGGATTGTCGAGCGGCTTGGTGTCGATGTTGAGTACCTGGCAGCCCTGCTCGACGAGATACTGCACGACGTGGCGCCCGGCTTTGCCGCTGCCGCCGGTGAACATAATCCGCTTCGTCATTTTGCTCTCCCTGGAATTCATGTGTATTGTCAGACAATATCGAACTCTGCAATCGCCTGCCATGGCATGCGGCAAAAACCCGCTTCCACAATTCGCCGGCAAGCTGCAGCGCCGTCATCCATCATTGCAAAATAGGACGAAACGACATGAACACGACCGCCGCGAGCGAAAAGATTGGCTTCATCGGGCTTGGCCTGATGGGGCACGGGATAGCAAAGAACATCGTCGACAAGGGCTATCCGCTGACGTTTCTCGGCCGCAAGAACCGTGCGCCGGCGCAAGACCTGCTCGGCCGCGGCGCCAGGGAGGCGACGACCTCGCGCGACGTCGCGGCGGCCTCCGATATCGTCTTCATCTGCGTCACCGGCTCGCGCGAGGTGGAAGCCATCATCCGCGGCCCAGGTGGCCTCAAGGAAGGCCTGAAGCAGGGATCGGTTGTCGTCGACTGCTCGACCTCTGATCCCGTTTCGACGGTGGCGCTGGCCGCCGAACTCAAGGGGCTAGGCGTCGATTATGTCGATGCCCCGCTCAGCCGCACGCCGAAGGAGGCTTGGGAAGGCACGCTCGACGCCATGGTCGGCGCGCCCGATGCGGTCTTTGCCCGGCTGAGGCCGGTGCTCGAAACCTGGGCCGGGCGCATCGTCCATATCGGCGACACCGGCGACGGCCATCGCATGAAGCTGCTCAACAATTTCATTTCGCTCGGCTACGCCGCGATCTATTCCGAGGCGCTGGCGCTGGCGCAGAAGGTCGGCATCTCGCCGCCGCGCTTCGACAGCGTCATTCGCAACGGCCGCATGGATTGCGGCTTCTACCAGACCTTCATGCGCTGGACGCTGGAAGGCGACCGCGACGCGCACAAATTCACCATCGCCAACGCCTTCAAGGATCTCACCTATCTCGAATCGATGGCGGGTGCGGCCGGCATCGCCAACCCGCTTGGCAACGCCACCAAGAACGCCTTCGCCGGCGCCTTCGCGGCCGGCCCCGCCGACCAGTATGTGCCGATGCTGGCCACGCATATCGGCAAGGTCAACGGCGTCGACCTGATGCCGACCTGGGACGGCAAGAAGCAGACGATCTGAGAACGTTGGGATTAACGTCTGTCGCAAAACACCAACATTCGACTGCCGCAGGCTAGTTCGTTTGCACAGAGCATTTGGTTCTTCGATTGAGCCCGAAAGGAACTGTAGACGTTCGCTGCCGACCAGCTACAGCCGCCAATCTCCAACGCTGGCGATTAGCCACATGCCACCACACCTTCGTCATCCCAGGGCGGAGCAGGAGCGAAGCGACGTCGCGCAGACCCTGGGATCCATGCCGTGACATCCGCCGATGAATGCAGCGGCTCAGAGCGGCGCTTGCATCCGCCATTGCGCTCGTTGCCGTTCCACCATGACCGCGAGCCAGAAGCTGCTGAAGCGTTGGCTCCACCAATGGGAGACCGAATTGATCGAGACGACCAATCCAGAGTGCTTCGAGCTTTTTCGTAGGACAGGGGTGGCAGCGTTTGTTCTGGTCCGCTGGAGCATTGCCGCAAGGTAACGGCATGGATCCCAGGGTCTGCGCTGCGTCGCTTCGCTCCTTGCTCCGCCCAGGGATGACGAAGGGAGGATTTCGGCTAATCTCCTAAATTTGCGATTTGCTACCGACAGCAATGATCGACCTCGTCGCCGGTTGACCCGAGTTACACGCTATTGGCCGAGAAACGATCGAATTAGCGCCTAGACCGGCCGATAACGTCATCTGTATTCGCGAGAAGTCTGTGCACCGCAACACGCACAACTTCCGATCGGAAGACGTCAGAAACAAAAAACCCGCCTCGGGAGGCGGGTCGTTGGAGCCAATTGGCACCATACCCAAATCAGTAGCATAGCTGCCGGCACAAAGCAAGAACAAAATGGTCTGCAACGGCAAAAAAGTCCGAATTCCTGTCCCACCCGAGGTCGCCGCCCTCATTGCCTGGCGCTAAGGTTGGCGATTGGCGAAAGCCCGAAGTGGCATCCAATCTCCCCCCACGTGGGGGAGATGTCCGGCAGGACAGAGGGGGGCGCGAAGGAATGCGAGTTTTGCAATCGTTCTGAGCAACGCTAGCCCTGGAGCATAGATCACCGCCGCGACCGGCGGATAACATCGTCGGTGTTGGCGAGAAGCCTGTGCACCGCGGCACGGGCTGCAGCCGGCCGCTGCAGGCGGATGTTTTTCTCGATCGCCTCGTGCAGCCTCTGCGCATGCTGCTGGTCGCTGGTTTCGCGCGTGACGAAGACAAACAGGTGATCGAGCGCCGATTCGATCAGCACGCCGAGCGGCACCAGCAGATCGTTGCCCGAGGCCCGCAGGATGGCGAGGTGAAACCGCGTGTCGGCGCGGGTGCGCTCCTGCAGGTTCGTCGCCTCGCCCATCTCGCGGCAGGCCTGGCTGATCTCGGCCATCTGCTCGTCGGTGCGCCGCATGGCGGCGAAGGCGCTGGCCTCCGGCTCGATGATGTGGCGGAATTCCTGCACGGTTCTGAGGAACACCTCGCGGTCCGGCGAGGTCGCGTACCAGGCCAGCACGTCGCGATCGAGCAGGTTCCAGCGCTCCTTCGGCTCGACCCAGCTGCCGATCTTGGGGCGTGATGCCAAAAGGCTCTTCGCCATCAGCATTTTGATCGCTTCGCGCACCGCTGAGCGGCTGACGTCGAAGGTCTCCGACCATTTGGCTTCGTTGGGCAGGATGGTTCCCGGCGGATAATCGCCGCGCACGATCCTCAGCCCGATTTCGTTGGCCAGCGACGCGTGCACGCTCGAGCCGGGAAAGTGTGCGGCGTCGGCACGCCGAACGACGGCCGGCCGCTCAGCCTCTGCCTTCAACTTGGCGGGTCGCTTTTTTGATGTCGCGTCCGGCATTCGTATTCCCCGGCAGCTGCTTGTCGAAAGCCTGAACTCAGGACACGACAAAGCAACGGCCTACGCTCCAAAGCAGCGTCGCCTCGTGCGTTTGTATGGACGATGCGTAACGGGGCGCCCGCCGAACGGGCGCCCCGAAACTGCGAACCTACTTCTGGATGCAGGTGTCGACGGTGTCCTTGGTGCATTCGTCGAGGCCGGTGAACACCGGATCGGCGACCGGCTTGCCGTCGACCAGGTCGATCATCACCGAGGGCGCCTTGTAGCCCATCTCGAACGGCCGCTGGCCAACCAGTGCGGTCACCAGCCCGTCACGAGCAATCGCCACCTCGTCGCCGATGGTGTCGGCGGCGCCGATGACAAAGGCGTTGCTGGCGATCTTGTCGGCCATCGGCTTGAACAGGTCGCGGTAGGGCTGCGGAGCGCCGAACAGCGGCCAGCCGCCCATGATGCCGAAGGCGTCGAGATCGGGATTGGCGGCGAGGATGTCGGTCATCGCCTGCACGCCCTTGGCGCCGTCGTCATTGGTGAACACCGGGCAGCCGGCAACTTCCGTCCAGCCGCCTTCGCCCGCGAGCGCCGCGAGGCCTTCCTTGCCCGAAAGCGCGTCACGCATACCCTGCGCGCGGCGCAGGATGTTGTCGGCCGCCGGATTGCCTTCGATGGTGCAGATCTTTCCGCCATTCGGCTTGGCCTTCTTGATGTATTCGCCGATCTTGTGACCCATCAGGTAGTTGTCGGTGCCGAGATAGGTCTTGCGCAGCGCCGCATCGTCCTTGCTGAGGTCGGCGTCGAGGGTCATGATCGGGATCGACGGATTGGCGCTTTTGATCGTCTGCGCGATCAGCGGTGCGTTCGATGGCGAAATCGCCATTGCCACCGTGTCGGGCTTGCTCAACATGTCCTGGACGATCTGGGCTTCACCGGCCTCGTCCGAGGTCGACGCCGGTCCGGTGTAGAAGCACTCATATTCCGAGCTGGCGTTTTCCTTGTTCCATTTCTCGCAACCCTGATGGATGGCCTCGAAGAATGGATTGTCGAGACCCTTCACCACGATGACGAGCTGTTTCTTGGCCATGGCCGGCCCGGCACCCAACGCCATGACGGCGGCGGCAGCGAGCAATAGTGATTTCCTCATGTCAGTCCTCCCTTTTGAAACAAACGGACACCGCGTGCCCGCCACACACAGACCGACCCGGAGCAAGATGACAGAGGACGTCGCACTCGTGTCGCCAAGCCAGGTCGATAAGCATTTTCATCTTCAGTCTCAGACCGGCACCGACAGACATCGCTGGTTGCCAAATCCCTGACCGACAAACCCTCACCGATTCCTTCCGGCAACCCGGGAGACCGGCGCAAGCTCCTCCGACACTTAGCTAATATCGCCTTGTCACCGACGTCAATGCTATTTGTCCTACAAAACTGATTTTTCGAAAGAGGCCGTGGTTGACGCCAAGGTGGCTTATGCGTAAATGGGCAAAATCGCTGCCTCCGGGAGGAACTTGGGAGAGCGAAAGGCCGCGGCAGAACCGCAGGCCGCAAAGCACGGGGAGGCAAGAAGGCTGGTGGCGGTTCTCGAACTCACCAACATCTCGAAGCATTTTGGCGCCATCCAGGCGGTCAACGACGTTTCGTTGTCGATCGAGGCCGGACAGGTTGTCGGCCTGATGGGCGACAACGGCGCCGGCAAGTCGACGCTGGTCAAGATGATCGCCGGCAATTTCCCACCGAGCCATGGCACGATGCAGATGGACGGCAAGGAGTTGATCCTGCACAAGCCGGTCGAGGCGCGCCAGCACGGCATCGAAATCGTCCATCAGGACCTGGCGCTGTGCAACAATCTGACGGCCGCCGCCAACGTCTATCTCGGCCGCGAATTGCGCCGCGGCCTCGGGCCGCTTCGCATCCTCGATTATGCCGCGATGTACAAGCGTGCCGGCCAGATCTTCGCCGAGCTGAAATCCGAAACGCGCCCGCGCGACCTGGTCAAACAAATGTCGGGCGGCCAGCGGCAGGCGGTGGCGATCGCCCGTACCATGCTTTCGCAGGCCAAGATCGTGCTGATGGACGAGCCGACGGCGGCGATCTCGGTGCGCCAGGTCGCCGAGGTGTTGAACCTGATCCGCCATTTGCGCGACCAGGGCATCGCCGTCGTGCTGATCAGCCACCGCATGCCCGACGTCTTTGACGTCGCCGACCGCGTCATCGTCATGCGGCGCGGCCGCAAGGTCGCCGACAAGACGATCGCATCGAGTTCGCCGGAAGAAGTCACCGGACTCATCACCGGCGCCATCGAACAGGTATGATTGACGCCTCAACCATGAGTAAAAAAGGTCGATAATGGCAGTCACCCTTGATCAGACGATCGCGCACAAGCAGCACACCTTGCTGAGCAAGGTGTTTGCCAGCCAGACCTTCTGGGTGGTGATCGCGGTCATCCTCGCCTGCCTGTTCCTGTCGGTGGCAACGGATTCCTTCGCCACAACCAAGAACCTCTACAACATCACCCGCAACGTCACCTTCGTCGCCATCGTCGCGCTCGGCATGACCTTCGTCATCATCACGGGCGGTATCGACCTGTCGGTCGGCTCGGTGCTTTGCCTTTGCTCGATGGTGCTGGCCGTGACCATGCATGCCGGCTACGGCATCGAGATCGGCATTGGCGCTGCGATCGCGACAGCGCTGATCATCGGCGCCTTCAACGGGGTTCTGATCGCCTATCTCGGCTTTCCGCCCTTCGTGGTGACGCTCGGCATGCTGTCGATTGCGCGCAGCCTTGCCATGGTCGCCTCCAACAACACCGTCGTCTTTCAGTTTGGGCCGGACCACGACAAGCTGCTGGCGCTGGGCGGCGGCGCATGGGTGTTCGGCATCGCCAATCCGGTGCTCTACATGATCGTGCTCGCGTTGATCACCGGCTTTGTGCTGCGCTGGACGAAATTCGGCCGGCACATCTTCGCCATCGGCGGCAACGAGCATGCGGCGACGCTGACCGGCGTTCCGGTGCGCCAGATCAAGGTTGTCGTCTACATGATCTCGGCATTGGCGGCTGGCCTTGCCGGCGTCATCCAGACCGGCTGGCTGGGCGCGGTCACCACCAATCTCGGCAACGGCATGGAGCTTCAGGTGATCGCCGCCACCGTCATCGGCGGCGCCAACCTGGCCGGCGGCATGGGCACCGCTTTCGGCGCGGTCGTCGGCGCGGCGCTCATCGAGGTCATCCGCAACAGCCTCGGCCTGCTCGGCATCAATGCCTTCTGGCAAGGCGTGTTCATCGGCGGCGCCATCCTGCTCGCCGTGCTGTTCGACCGCATCCGCAATTTCAGGCGCAACGACTGAATATTCGGCCGGATCTCGACGCCGAAGCAGATCGTTCGCTAGTCGAATTGCCGGCCCCGAGGCCTCGCTGGCGCTGGTCGCCGGCCGACGGCATCGGTCTTGCCATAGCGGCCTGGAAACGCTCGCCGTCCTCCTATCGCCGAGTCTGAAAATCCGCCGGTGCGGCGCATGGCCGGCGCCCGGACGTGCACATGCGTCTTGACGCAAGCCCAAACTGAGCCGCACAATCGCCCGCAGCAGGCGAAGGGAGGCCAGTCGCCTGCGGGAGGATATACCCATGACGGAAGCGATCAGGCTCTACTGGGGCCGGTTCGGACATGTTTCTGTCTTGAACGTCGCCAGCGACTTCGTCACCCATGCCCATGTCGAGGCGCATATCATCATCTGGCTGGAAGGCACCGCCGGCGAGATGACCATCGGCCGCGAGACGGTGCGGCTTGGACCGGGCACCGCCGCCGGCATCAATTCCTTCCAGCCGCACAGCCACGCTCTGTCCCGCGACGGCACGCCTGGCCTGTTCCTCGCCTTTTACATCGATCCGGACTGGGCACGGAAACGCCGCGAGCTGCCTTCCGCCGCGCCGCTGTTCTCCGCGCCGGCAATCACGCTCGAGCCTTGGCTGCACAAGGCAGCGGCTAACCTCCTCGACCATCTCAGCGACAATGAGAGCATCGACGACATCGCCAATTACGAGATCGAGCGCTTCATCGACAGCGTGCTCGATGCCGCCGACGCATCCGCACCGCAGACCGTGCGTGCCCGGGTCAACACCATGCAGGACTTCCGCGTCCGCAAGGCGATCCAGCTGATGAAAGCCAATGTCTGCGAGCGCATCTGCTTCGACGACGTGGCGCGCAGCGTCGGCCTGTCGCGGCCGCATTTCTTTGCACTGTTCAAGGAACAGACCAATCTGACGCCCAACGTCTATTGGAACACGCTGCGCATGGAGGAAGCGGTGCGGCAATTGCAATGGTCGCAGGAGCCGCTGATCTCGGTCGCCTGCAATCTCGGCTTCACCACTCAGGGCAATTTCTCGCGCTTCTTCCGCGACCATGTCGGCGTCCCGCCGACGCTTTACCGCGAGGCGGCACGGGCGATCGGCTGAGCGCCCGTTTTTCAGACTATTTGATAGGCGTTCAAGACGCATTGATAAGCGCCGCCAAGTCCGCCGCCCTACCCTCCCAGGCAGCTGATTTGCGAGGGAACGATCAAATGGCGAAAGTCACCATCTCCAGCGTCATCGACGCGCCGGTCGAAAAGGTCTGGGCGCGCATACGCGACTTCAACGGCCTGCCGACCTGGCACCCGCGCATGGTCGAAAGTCATATCGAGGACGGCAAGGATGCCGGCACGATCGGCTGCGTACGCAATTTCCAGCTCGCCAGCGGCGCCCGCCTCCGCGAAAAGCTGCTCGATTTCTCCGACGAAAATTTCCTCGTCAGCTACTCCATCCTGGAGACGCCGCAGCCGCTCACCAACCACAAGGCGACGCTGCAGCTGCGACGGGTGACCGACGGCGACCGTACCTATGCCGAATGGACCGCCAGCTTCGACGCGCCCCCGGAGGAAGCCGACAAGCTGGCCGAAGGCATGGGCGCAAACGTCTTCCAGGGCGGCTTCAACGCTCTGAAGGCCCATTTTGCCGGCCAAGGTTGAACTGGACTGAGCTGACAAACAGGAGCGTTCCATGACGCTTGCACTGCAGACCTTCCCGACGGTGAAGGACGCCGGCGCGGCGCTGAAAGCCGCCGGCGCCCGCTATCTCGGCGGCGGCACGCTGGTCGTTCGCGCCGCCAATGAAGGCGATGTGTCGATCTCCGGTTTCGTCAGGTCGACCGAGCCGGCGCTGTCGGTCATCCGCATTTCCGGCGGCGAGGTCCGCATTGGCGCTTCGGTGACCATGGCGGCGATCGCCCGCCATCCGGATCTCGCCCCCCTGGCCCACGCCGCGCGCGGTGTCGGCGGACCGGCGATCCGCAACATGGCGAGCGTCGGCGGCAATCTCTTCGCGCCGACACCTTACGGTGATTTCACCGTTGCGCTGCTGGCTCTGGACGCAACCGTCAGCACCGGTGACAGCGAGCTGCCGATTGAGACATTCCTCGCAAGGCGCGAGAGCAATGACGCCATCGTCACCGCGGTCGGCTTCAAGCTTCCGAAGGAAGGCGGCTTTCGCTTCCTGAAAGTGTCGAGGGTCAAGCCAAAGGGCGTCTCGGTGCTGAGCATCGCCACCGTGCTGGAACAGGCGCCGGACGGAACCGTGTCGTCAGCGCGGATCGCGTTCGGCTGCATGGCCGACCGGCCGATCCGTGCCAGGGCGGCGGAGAAAGCCTTGATTGGCCGCAAACTCACCGCAGACGGCATTGCACCGGCACTGGCTGTTGCCCGCGACGGCACTTCGCCCCCAACCGATCCAATCGCCAGTGCCTGGTATCGCAACGAAGTCCTGCCGGTCCATCTCGCCCGGCTGCTGCTCGCCTGAAAGCCCATGGCGCGCATGTCCGTCTGGCTGCGGCGCAAGGAGTAAAAAAGATGGCAAAGGTCCCGGTTCAGTTCACGCTCAATGGTGCGGAGAAAGCCGAGTTCATCGACAGCGGCACGACGCTGCTTCACGCGCTTCGCGACAAGATCGGCGACACCTCGCCGAAGGGCGGCTGCCATCAGGGCACCTGCGGTGCGTGCTCGGTCATCATCGATGGCGAACTCAGGCTCTCCTGCCTGACGCTGGCAGAGGCCTGCAATGGTGCGACTATCACCACAACATCAGGGCTTTCGGAAGGCGGCGTGCTGCATCCGCTGCAACGCGCTTTCCTCGATGCTTTCGCCACGCAATGCGGTTTCTGCACACCGGGCATGATCATGGCAGCCAAGGTGCTGCTCGATCACACGCCGAACCCCAGCCGCGAGGATGTGGTCGAGGCGCTGTCGGGCAATATCTGCCGCTGTACCGGCTACGAGCCGATCATCCAGGCGGTGCTGACCGCCGCGCAGTCCAATTCGCAGAACGCGGCTTGAGGGGGTTAAGAAAATGGAACTCCGCAAGAGCTATTTCGCCGACCAGCGCAAGGACGATCTGCACGAGATCGGCCAGCCGCGGCCGCGTTCGGATTCACCCGGCCATGTCACCGGCAAGACCACCTATTTCGCCGACCGCAATTTTCCCGGCATGCTGCATTTGAAGATGGTGCGCAGCCCGCACCACCACGCCCGCATCCGCAGCATCGACATATCCGAAGCGGAAAAGCACCCAGGCGTCGTCAAGGTGCTGACCGCCAAGGATGTGCCACACAATGTCTACACCATCCTGATCCTGATCCAGATCGGGCCGGAGGACGAGACGGTGCTGGCCGACGGCAAGGTGCGCTGGAAGGGCGAGGCGGTGGTGGCGGTGCTGGCCGATACCGAGCGTGCCGCCCAGGAAGCCGCCGCCAAGGTCAAGGTTGATTACGAGGTGCTGCCGGCCGTCTTCGACATGGACGAAGCGCTGAAGCCCGGCGCGCCGATCGTCAACGAATATCACGGCCGCAATTATTACCTCTACGACAGCGGCAAATGCCGCAAGGTGCGCTTCGGCGATGTCGAGGCAGGCTTTGCCGGAGCCGACCACGTGCTCGAACAGACCTACCAGTCTTCACCGATCGAGCATGCGCCGACCGAGACGACAGGCTGCATCGTCGCACCCGAGGGTAACGACCGCTTCACCTGCTACACCAACACGCAGGCGATGTTCTTCACCCTCGACAACACCTCGATCATCCTGCAGATGCCCGGCAACAAGCTGCATTTCGTCGGCGGCACCGTCGGCGGCGGCTTCGGCGGCAAGGTCGACGTCATCGTCGAGCCGATCGCCATCCTTGGCGCCAAAATAACAGGACGACCGGTCTGTTTTATCTACAGCCGCGAGGAAGAGATGCAGATTTCCTCGCCGCGCGCCGCCGAGAAGGTCGTCATCAAGGACGGCGTCATGAACGACGGCCGCATCGTCGCGCGCAAAGTGACCGGCTACACCGATGCCGGCGCCTATTCGCGCCATTCGCCCTACGGCGCGCAGAAGGGCGCAGGCCACTATCCCGGCCCGTATACGATCCCGAACGTCTGGATCGACACTTATTGCGTCTACACCAACCGCACCCCGTCCTCGGCGATGCGCGGTTTCGGCGTCACCATCGG
Organism: Mesorhizobium sp. M1027; assembly: GCF_040318745.1. Classification (NCBI taxonomy): domain Bacteria; kingdom Pseudomonadati; phylum Pseudomonadota; class Alphaproteobacteria; order Hyphomicrobiales; family Phyllobacteriaceae; genus Mesorhizobium; species Mesorhizobium sp. M1027. Next base: position 41,388 of record NZ_JAMYMW010000021.1, read on the forward strand.
CGATTTCGCGCTCGAGGTGCAGATGGACAAGCTCGCACGGCTGATCGGCATGGACCCGCTCGAATTCCGCTTCATCAACGCCTACCGCGACGGCGACATGAAGGCGCATCGCCAGCCGACCGAGGGAGCGGCGCTGATCGAGTGCATGCAGGAAGCCTCACGCGCCGCCAACTGGCCGGTGGCGGAGAAGTTCATGGCGATGTCGTCTTACGCGAAGGGAGCTTGAGATGGCGATCAGGCGCGGACGCGGCGTTGCCGCGATCAACTATCCGACCGGCATGAATCTCGGCGGCGACCCGACCCAGGCGCTGGTGCATTCGACGCCGACCGGCAATTTCATGGTGACGCTGTCGAGTGTCGATCTTGGCCAGGGCATGAAGCAGATCATGGCGCAGATCTGCGCCGAGACGATCGGCGTGCCGACCGACCGTGTCGTCGTAGACACCGCCGACACCGACACCGGTCCGCACTGCATGGGCACCTTCGCCTCGCGTGGCACGCACCGCGCCGGCAACGCCGTCATCGAGGCGGCCAGGGAAGCCCGCCAGGTGATGTTGGCAGTAGCGGCCGAGGAGCTGGAGGTGAATGCGTCGGACCTCGAGACTGATGGCCAGGGCAACATCCTGGTCAAGGGCGCGCCACAAAAATCGATCTCGATCTTCGATGTCGCGCTGTCGGCGCATTTCAAGCGCGGCCGCTCGATTTCCGGCCGCGGCATGTTTTTGATTCCCCGCTCCTATCCCGAAAAGGAAACCGGCGCGATGAAGCCGTCGACCTGCTACGCCCACGCCTGCACGGTTGCCGAGGTCGAGGTCGATGACGAGACCGGCGAAGTCACCGTGCTGACGGTGAAGAACGTCTTTGAGATCGGCCGCGCGCTGAACCCGAAAATGGTCGAGCAGCAGCTCGTCGGCGGTTCGTGGATGGGCATCAGCCATGCTCTCTACGAAACGACCGAGCCCTATTATCCCAACCGCGACCATGGCGGCACCGACTTCAACCAGTATCTGATGCCGGGTCCTGGCGATCTCGCGCAAACCGAGATCATCGTGCTGGAGAGGCCCTCGGCCGACGGGCCGTACGGCGCCAAGGGGCCGGGCGAAATGTGCGCCAACCCGCAAATCCCGGCGGTGGCCAACGCCGTCTTCGACGCCGTCGGTGTGCGCATCGACACGCTGCCGATCACGCCGGAGCGCATCCTGCGGGCGCTGAAGGCGCAAGCATCGAACTGAGTGCTGGAAATGCCCAAGAGAAGCGCCCGGACTTCAAGCGCAGAGACAGTCGCGACCTCGCCGGAGGCGGTGGCGTTCCGCCTCGCCGCCTCGCGCTATCTCGCCGATGAAAGCCTGGCCACCGCAATCTTCCTGGCGATCAGGCTGGGTAAGCCGCTGCTGCTAGAAGGCGCCCCCGGCGTCGGCAAGACCGAAGCGGCGAAGGCGATAGCCGAACTGCTCGGGCGCGATCTGGTGCGGCTGCAATGCTATGAAGGCATCGACGCCGCACATGCGCTATACGAGTGGAACTACCAGCGCCAGCTGCTCGCCATCCGCCATGCCGGCGAGCACGAGGTCGACATCTACGATGACCGTTTCCTGATCGCGCGGCCGCTGCTGCAGGTGCTGAAGGCGCCGGAAAAGCGCGTGCTGCTGGTCGACGAAATCGACCGTTCCGACCATGAATTCGAAGCGCTGCTGCTGGAGTTCCTGTCCGATTTCCAGATCAGCATTCCCGAGCGCGGCACCATTCGCGCGACGGCGCAGCCGATCGTCATCCTGACCTCGAACCGCACCCGTGAACTGGCCGAAGCGCTGCGGCGGCGCTGCGTCTATCACTGGATCACCTATCCCGACGCCATTCGCGAGGCCGAGATCATCATGCTGCGCGCCCGCGACGTCGCCGAGGCCACGGCGCGCGCCGTGGCTTCCGCCGTGCGCGACATCCGCGCGCGTCCGCTGGCCAAGCCGCCAGGCATCGCCGAGGCGGTCGAATGGGCCAATGCCGCCACCATCCTCGAAAAGGGCGGCAGCCCCTGGCCGGAAGCCTTCCGCCGCGCCATCGGCGTGCTGATCAAAGACGAGGAGGACTTTTCCTGCATCGCGCCCGAGCTCGGCAAGATTATCGAGGAGGCGCTGGCGTGAGCGCGGCGGGCCTGCCTCAAGGGGCAGCACCCTTCCTCGGCTTCGGCCGGCTGCTGCGCCGCTACGGCTTCCCGGTAGCGCCCGAGCAGGTCTCCGGTTTCATGCAGGCGGTTACGTTGCTCGGCCCACGCTCGATGGCCGACATCCGCGAAGCGGCCCTCGCCACGCTGGCGCCGCCGCCCGACCGCCGCGACGAATTCGAGGCGCATTTCCGGAGCCATTTCTATGGGGATGCCGCGGCGCTGGTCGAAGGCGATGCCGACGAGGAAACCCGCATCAAGGACGATGGTGCAACGGGCGAAGAAGAAATCGAGGTGGTCCGCCAGGAGCAAGGCGGCGAACTGTCTTCGGCCAGCGAACAGTTGAGCGTCCGCGAGTTCCAGCGCGATCGCGACGGGCTTGCCGCCTTCCGCCGCAAGCTCGCCACCGCTTTGCCCGCCCGCCGGTCCTTCCGCACCGTGCGCACGCATGCGCGCGGCAAGCTCGACCTGCGCCGCTCGCTGCGCGAAATCGTCAGTGCCGACGGCGATATCCCCTCGCCGCTGCTGCGCCGGCGGCAGACAGTGCCGCGCAAGCTTCTCATCCTGATCGACGTTTCGGGCTCGATGAAGCACTACACATCGGACTATCTCAAGCTGGCACACGCGGCGGTGCAAGGCGCCGACCGGGCGGAGGTATTCACTTTCGGCACACGGCTGACCCGCATCACCTCGGCGCTGCGTATTCGCGACCGCGACCAGGCGCTGGCCCGCGCCGCTGCCCAGGTCGACGACTGGGACGGCGGCACCCGCATGGGTCCAACGCTGCTAGCCTTCCTCTCGGTGCCGCGCTTCTCCGCCTTTGCACGCGGGGCGGCAATCGTCATCCTGTCGGATGCGCTCGAGCGCGGCGATCATGCCGAGCTGGAAATGGCGATGCGCCGGCTGAGTGCCCGCGCCTTCCGACTCTCCCTGGCGACGCCGTTGGCCGGCGATCCGCGTTTCCAGCCGGCAACGGCAGCACTTCGCGCCATCCTGCCGATGCTCGACGACCTGGTCGACGGCTCGTCCATCGCGGGCCTCACCGATTTCATCCTGTCGCTCGCCCGCCCCGCCCCCGTGGCCGCGGCAATCTGGAAGAGGGTTTCGTGATGCAGAAGGCGATCGACGCGCATTTCCACATCTGGCGCCAAAAGGACCAGCCGTGGCTGGTCGGGCCGATGGTCCCGCGCATCTTTGGCCCCTACGAGCCGATCCGCCGCGACTATCCGATCGAGGAATTCCTTGCCGACCAGCAAGGCTCGGGCGTCGAGAAGGCGGTCTATGTCCAGACCAACTGGGCCAAGGAGGATTTCGAGAACGAGGTCGCCTTCCTGCAGAAGACCGCGGAAGAAACCGGCTGGCCGCACGCCATCGTCGGCTATGCCGACATGACCGTGGACGACGTGCGTTCCCAGATCGACCCGCTGATCAAATACCCGCTGCTGCGCGGCGTGCGCATGCAGCTGCACTGGCACGAAACGCCGGCCTTCCGCTTCGCCGCCTCGGCCGATCAGGTCATCGACCCGAAGGTGCGGGCCAATGTCGCGCGGCTCAAGGATTACGGCCTGTCCTTCGACCTGCAGGTTTTCCCCGACCAGATGAAGGATGGGCTGACGCTCGTCGGCGAGAACCCCGAGACCAATTTCATTCTCACCCACGCCGGCATGCTGACCGGCTTGGAGCCCGAAACCACCGAGGCCTGGAAGGCAGGGCTGCGCACGCTGTCAGCGGCGCCCAACCTCTATGCAAAGCTGTCCGGCCTCGGCACCTTCGTCCACCGTAACGATCCGGCGCTCATCGGCTATATCGTCGACAATGCCATCGACATCCTCGGCAGCGATCATCTGATGTTCGGCTCGAACTTCCCGATCGAGAAACTGTGGACCAGCCACGCCGAGCTGATCAGGGCGCACCGGCAGGCCGTGGCAAAACACGGCGCGACCGCCGAGGCGGATGTCTTTTGGAACACGGCGGAGAAGATATATCGGCCGGTGTAGCGCCGCTCTTTCCTTCTCCCCTTGTTGTGGGAGAAGGAAAAGCTCCCCGCCTCCGCCGACACAGGACGGACAACTGCGGCCGATTTCAGCTCCGCAAAACATGGCCCGAGACCTCGGCGCCGGCAGCGTTCGGCAACGCCAGAAAGCGGCACGAGGCCGCGAGCCCGATTGCGCCGATCACCAGGAAGGCAAGGCGGAAGTCGATCAGATCGAGCGCTGCCGCGCCCCTGGCGATCTGCGACAGGTTGAGCAGTGCCGCCGCCACCGCCACGCCGAACAGCATCGCCACCTGTTGCAGCATGCTGGATAACGTCGCCGCCGAGCTGCGCTGAGGTGGGGCCACATCGGCGAAGGCCAGTGTGTTGAGCGCGGTGAACTGCATCGAACGCGACAGTCCGGCGATCAGCATCAGCACCACCACCAACGCTTGCGGCGTCTGCGGCGAAAGCGCCGCGCAGGCCGTGATCGACAAGGAGGCGATCACCCCGTTGACGATCAGCACCGAACGGAAGCCGAAGCGCCTCAGCGTCGGCGACGTCACCGCCTTCATGCCGAGGTTGCCGAAGAAATAGGCCAGGATCATCATGCCCGCATCGATTGGGCTCAGTCCGAAGCCTACCTGGAACAAAAGCGGCAGCAGGAACGGCGTGGCGTTGATGGCGATTCGGAAAATCGTGCCGGCCGACAGCGTTGAGACGGCAAAAGTCTGCACCTTGAAAGCTGTGAGATCGAGCAGCGGATGGTTGGCGCGTCGCAGATGCCGCACCGCCAGCCAGCCGACCAAAATGCCCGTGCCGAGCAGTGCCACGGTCGGCAACACACCGTTTTGCGGATGCGCGATGCGCTCGAGGCCGTAGAGCATCGAGGCGAGCCCCACCGAAGTCAGCAGGAAGCCCGGCCAGTCGAGCGGCTTGGCTCCGGCTTCGCGGTCGCCCGGAATGAAGCGGGCGACCAGCGCCAAACCGGCAACCCCAAGCGGGATGTTGATGAAGAAATTCCAGTGCCAGGAGAGATAAGTGGTGATGAAGCCGCCAAGCACCGGCCCGACCACCGGCGCAAACAGCGCCGGCCAGGTGATCAGCGCCGTGGCGTTGAGAAGCTCGGATTTCGGTGCATTGCGCAGCACCAGGATGCGGCCGACCGGCGTCATCAGCGCGCTGGCCAGGCCCTGCACCGCGCGCGCGGCAACGAACTCGGCCAGGTTCTGTGAGATGCCGCAAACGAGCGAGGCCAATGTAAACGGGGCGATCGCAACGAGGAAGATGTTGCGCGCGCCAAAACGGTCGGCGAGCCAACCGGACAGCGGCACGAACACCGCCATGGTCAGCATATAGACGGTGATGCCGATGCTCATCGCCACCGCGGGCACGCCGAAGGATTCTCCCATCTGCGGCAGCGAGGTCGAGATGATGGTCGAATCCAGAAGCTGCATGAAAAAGGCGACGGCGACGATCAGTGCCACCCGCCGAGCTTGCCGCGCCGCCGGCGCGGTTTCGGGCAAGGCTTTGTTTTCGGGAATGGCGGTCATACACAGACTGTCCGAAGGGGAATTTTCACCCGCTCCATCGGCAACCGCGCAATTGTCCGGCAAACCGATGACGCACCGGTTTCAACAGCATCTGGCCGGTGCCGTCCAGACCTGGTCCAACAAACTTTCGTGTGGCATCGCAGGCGGCCATGCGATGACCTAGAGCGGTTCCTGATTTGACGGAATCGAAGGGGATTCCCGATCAGTCGGTTCTGTGATTCAAGATGCTGGCTGGAGTGGAGGC
>NZ_JAMYMW010000022.1:0-34557 GCF_040318745.1 Mesorhizobium sp. M1027
GCCTCCACTCCAGCCAGCATCTTGAATCACAGAACCGACTGATCGGGAATCCCCTTCGATTCCGTCAAATCAGGAACCGCTCTAGCGCGAAGGCTGAGTTCGCCGCCCACGATTGGCGAGTGCAAGCTAAGTTAAGTCGCCGGCAACCTCCGCCAAGACAACGGTGATTCCGGTTACAGAACGGGGAAAGATGCATACTCCGGCAGCTCTACATTCCCCCGCCGCAGCCGTCGGACAGGTCCCATACGTTCACAATTTGCCTGCCGTCAAATCCGTGTTCGTGGATCAGGTATTTCGCCAGTCCGCCATACACTCTCCAGCGCCAGCACGGGCAGCAGCAGGGGCCCTTCTCCTCGGAATTGGCCATCGCGTAATCGTAGGCCTTCTGCTCGTCCCCGGTGAGCTTCAGATCGTAGTAAGGCAGCATCTGCTGCGCGGTCGCCGCCGGTATGTCGTACGGGTCGCTGGGGATCATCGGGATGGCGCGATATTGGGTAAGCCCATTTACCTGCTCGCGATAGCGTTTCAGTTCCATCGGGCTGCAGCACGAGCCCTTGATGCGCGCCATCGCGGGCATGGTCGCGATCGACTCGGTAAACTTGGCCGAGCAGGTGCTGTTGCCGCTCTCGCTGAGATCTTTGAAACGTTTGGTCAATTCGGGATCGTCGGCAGCGATTGCCAAATCCGGTCCGAGAAAGCCTGCAGCCGTGGCGGCGCCGAAGACGCCGAGAATGACCGTGCGTCGATTTGGGGTCCTTGTCATTTGCCGCTCCTCGCCTGCTCGATGAGCTTCTTCAGCGTCGCAAGATCGGTGGCGCCGGGAAAAATCTGGTCGCCGGCGATAAATCCCGGCGTTCCCGTTATTCTCAGCGCCTGGGCCAGTTCCATGTTGCGGTCGATCAGCGCCTGGATGTCCGGCTGCCGCATATCGCCCTTCATGCGCTCGACGTCCAGCCCGGCCTCGGCGGCGATCTTGAGTACGGCCGCCTCGGTCACCCTTGTCTTGGACCCATAGAGCGACTTGTGAAACGCTGTGTATTTGCCCTGCTTGTCGGCGGCGAGCGCCGCCTTGGCCGCGAACACCGAATCTGGGCCGAGGATGGGGAATTCCTTGTAGACGATCCTGAGTTGCGGATCGTCGGCCGCAGCCTGTTCCATGACCGGCGCCATCTGCCTGCAATAGGGGCAATTATAGTCGAAGAACTCGACCAGGGTAACGTTGCCCTCGGCGTTGCCGCCGACTGGACTTTGCTTGTCACGGAAGATGTCGTCCGCGCGCGCCTTGAGCACCTGCCTGGCCTGGGCTGCATCTGCTTCACGCTGGCGCTGGTCCAGGCTTTTCAGCGCCTGCACGAGAACCTCCGGATGCGCCAGGATATAGTCGTGTATCCGCTGGTCGAACTGATCCTGGGACATTTCGCCTGCAGCATTCGCCTGTATGGCTTGAAAGCCCGGATTGAGCAGGAACCATCCTGTCAGGCCGGCAAAGAGCAGGGCGCGGGCGATGCCGCTGCAATACCTGGCTGCATCTCTTGGCTTGGTGAACATGCGCGTCTCCCTTTCTTGTCGTCGAGAATGTCGGTGCCTCTCCGTCAAAAGAGGCTCTTCAATTTTGCCAGCCAGCCTTCGTCCCGTTCGTGGTGCGTGCGCTCGACATTGTTGGTGAGCGCGTTGACGAAGGTGACGAGATTGACGGGCGCGAAGTTCAGGCCGTGGAAATTCGCCCGCCAGCGACCCTCCTTGTCGATCACATGCGTGACGATCCCGTGCATCTGGTAGCTATCATTGGTCAGGCTGAATTTGTGACCGAAGGCTTCCGCCAGATTGCGGGTCATATCCTCCGGCTGGCCCGGGGCAGTGGTCAGGAACAGCCAGTTGACAGGGTCGAGCCCATGCGCCGGTCCATAGGCATTGAGCACATCGGGCTTGTCCTTTGTGGGATCGGTGGTGATCGTCACGAAGGTGACCTGATCCTTCATCGGCGTGCTATTCACCATCTTCTGGATCTCGGCGATCTTCTCGGCATGCAGCGGGCAGACGTCCGGGCACGATGTGTAGATGAAATGGAGGACGACGACCTTGCCGATGAGGTCGGCCGGCCGCACGATGCGACCGTCGGCGGTGCGCAGCGTGAAATCGGGCGTTGGCCTGTCGATCTGCTGGAAATATTTCTCGTCGTTCTGCAGCATGGCGTCGACTTCGTCCATTGAATGCGCCCGCGCTCCATGCGTGAAGCCGGCGATCACCGCGGTGAAGACGATCAGGCCGCACAACAGACGCATCCATTCGTTCCAGGCGGATGAAACGTCCCGAACGGTCGGCTCCCGGTTTCTGGCAAGCATCAGCCTTTTCCTTTCGGGCTAGCGGCAATACGGCTGCGGATGAAATCGACCATGTTGGGAGAATCCCATTCAGCCGGCCCGATCAGCCGGCCGATCTCCTTGCCGTCGCGGTTGATAAGCACGGTCATCGGCAGGCCCACCGCGCCGAGCGTGAACATGACTTTGGCCGAGGTATCGATGTTCAGCGCAAGGTGTGTAACGCCGGTCTCGGCGAAGAATTTCTTCACGGCGTCGGGACCCTTCCGGTCCATCGACAGCGCGACGACCTCGAAATCCGGTCCGCCGAGCTTGGCCTGCAGCCGGTCAAGCGTCGGCATTTCCTTGCGGCAGGGCGCGCACCATGTCGCCCAGATGTTGAGCAGAACCACCTTACCGGAGAAATCGGCGAGCGTTTTCGGCTTGCCGGTGCCGTCCTCGAAGCTGATTTCCGGCACGGCGGCGGGCGTATCGAGCAGTGTGAAGTTCTCAGGTGCCCCCGCTGCCACGGAGGGCGGCGGAAACGCCAGCAGGGAGCAGACAAGGAAGATAGCCCATTTGCACTTGATCACGGTGCGCTCACTCGGTCGCATAGACGGTCGGCCCCTTGCCGTCCTTGGTGAAGGCGTAGATCGTCCAGGTCTCGGACTTCTCGCCGCCCATGCCGGGCGCGCCTGCCGGCATGCCGGCCAGCGTGATGCCGCTAATGGCTGGCCGCTCGGTCAACAGCTTCTTGACGATTTCGACTGGCACAAGGCCGTCGACGACATAGCCGTCGACCATCAGTGTATGGCAGCCCTCAAGGTCCGCCGGCACGCCGGCATCGCTGCTGATTTGAGAGAGATTGTTGACCGGCTTGATATCGACCTTGAAGCCATTGTGCTCAAGATAGTTGGCGTAGGATTCACAGCAGCTGCATTGCGGGTTCTTGTACATGACGGCGTTGATCGTTGCGGCGAAGGCGGGCAGCGGCGTTGCGATCAGCAGGGACAGTGCGGCAAGGCGGTAGGTCAGTTTCATTGCAGTTCTCCTTGGTTGGATAAAACTTTCAGGTCACGCGGAACACTGTCATCAGGCCGGCCATCTGGTGATCGGCGACATGGCAGTGCAGCATCCAGTCACCGGGATTGTCGGCAACGAAGGCGCATTCGATCGTGTCCTTGGGGGCGAGCAGCACCGTGTCCTGCCATTGGCGGTGCGGTACCGGCAAGCCGTTGCGCGAAAGCACCGACAGGCTGAAGCCGTGAACGTGCATGGGGTGCCACCAGGCGGTTTCGTTGCGCACAGTGAGGTGGCAAGTCACGCCGCGTTTGAGCGTAAACTGCGGCGCCATGCCGGCATCGCCATCGCCGGTCATCGACATGCCGTTGATTGCCCAGGCGGCGGCGCCGTTCATGCCGGGCATCGCCATGCCCATCATGCCGCCGACGCCGGCCAGCTTGCCGCCGCCCATCATGCCGCCTTGCAGGACGATCTCATGCCGTTCAGCCTTGGCCAGGTCGGGGGCCGGCAGCGGATTGGCGGGCAGGCGACGCGGAGCATCGAGAAGATGGTGGCGCAGCGGCGGCGCCTTGTCATAGGCAAGCGTTGTCAGCGCGTAGACGAGGCCGTCATAGAAGTCATCGACCACGGCGTGCCTGCTGCCGGGACCACCCTGCATGTCGAGCATAATGTCGATGCGCATGGCCGGCGCCAGCACCAGGCGGCCGTCTTCCGGTTCATGCGGGTCGCAGGGCTGGCCGTCGACCGCGACGATCACCGGACGGTGACCCTCGAAGCGCAGCGCCACCATGCGGGCAAGGCAGGCATTGGCGAGCCGCAGTCTGACGCGCTCACCTGCCGTCACGCTCAGGTCGGCCGGCGCCGCGCCGTTGATGGTGACGGCATTGCCGACGCGGCCCGACATCGACGCATCCATCATGCTGCCGAAGCCGCCGGCGATCTGGCCGTCACTGGTGAGCCGCCAGTCCTGCAGCAGCCAGAGGAGATCGCGGTCGGCGGCGACGGGCTCCCGTTCCTCAACGATCAGCGGGCCGGCGAGTCCACGGCCGATCTGTACCAGGCTGTCGGCATGCGAATGGTACCAGAAGGTGCCGGCATCTGGCGGCGTGAACTCATAGACGAAGTTCTCGCCCGGTCCGATCGGCCTCTGGGTCAGGTCCGGCACGCCGTCCATGGCGTTCGGCAAACGGATGCCATGCCAATGGACGGCCGTGTCTTCGTCTAGTCCGTTCTCGACAGTGATGCGGACCGGCTGGCCCTGCCGCAGGCGCAATGTTGGGCCGGGGGTGGTGCCGCTATAGGTCCAGACTGCGGTAGACGGACCGTCGGCGCCATTGAGCAGCGCCTGGCCCGGGCCGACCTTGATCCGGCGCTCGTCCTCGGTCGAGGCGCGTGCAGGACGCAGCGAGCAGGACACGGCAGCGCCCGCCGCCGCCGCAAAAAACCCGCGGCGCGATATCGAATGACTGAAATCGTATTTCACCCTGCTAGCCCTTTGCGATCTCGATCGATGGCGAGCCACTCGGCATCGAACTGGAATGCTGTATGCGCCCGCGCGCGCAACGATGCGCAACACAGGCGATCAGGCGCCGGGAATCAGCCGCGTCACGGCTGAAACGGCGTCAAGCGCTGAGTCGGGGAGGGTATGGGTCGGGTAGGGAACTTCGTCCCTGCAGGAACGGGGCAGCTTGCGTCGATGGCTGCTGCACGTGGAGAACTGCCGTCACCGCGAGGTCTTGCGGCAGCACCGCCAGCACCGGTGCGATGCAGGTCGGCGGACAATGCATCGGGTTGCCACTGTCGCCGATGTCTTTGAGGCACGCCCTGCAGTCGCCGTTCATGGAAGCACCGGCCAAAGTGCCTGTGCTGGCACCGGTGGACATCGCCATAGCGTCCGCCATCTTGGCCGACATGACGCTGGCCTGAGCGGCAGACAGGCTGAACCCGGCGGTCAGGAAGACCGCTATTAGCATGACGAGGAGATGCTTTGGCGACAGCCGGGCCATCATCCGCCTACGCTGGCCGCAAAATGCAGCTTTTGCAAGTCCCCGATGCTGCGACATCAAGACTTACGCGATAAGCTCCGGATTGGCTTCGGTGAATTCAGCGTGCGGAACGAATGATGGCTAGTTCCTTCATCGCGAAGGGCCCGGTCGATCAGCACGAAATAGGGCGGTGGTCCAAGCACCGTGATCTGGCCGGCCGAGGTGATGCTGATCAGCAGGCGGCACCCCGACGCGAAAAGCTGCTCGGCGACCGGCACGGCGAACGAGGAGCCGACCGCACAGCCAAATGATGCCAAGCGTCTGGCCATCCAGTTCGAACTCGTGAAGGACGGTATGATAGCAGGCCCAGCCCGACGATGGGCGGGCGCGGCCTTCTTTGCGCAACCGGCGCACTATGTCGCCGTCCGGATCAAGGACACACACAGAAGGCATGCGTTCCGGCGACAGGCCTTTTTGCCGCCGCGCCTCGCGAAGCATGTTTCAACCTGAAACACGGACTCGGCCGAATAGTCCTTCAGCTCAAGCAGCGGTGATCGCGGAACTGGTGGCGTCATGTTGTTCGATCGAAAACTTTTGGCTGCGGGACCACTCAGGCCGCTGCCTCAATTGGAAGGCCTGCGGCCTTCCAATCGGGATACCCGTCCTCGAGCCGGTGAGCGACATACCCTCGCGCCCGCAGTGCCGCGACAGCCTCGAACGAGAGAACGCAATAACGGCCGCGGCAATAGGCAATGACCTCGCGGTTCGCGGGAAGTTCCGCCAGCCGGTTTTCAAGTTCAGCGAACGGGATGTTGAGCGCCCCCGGTAGATGTCCGAGCGCGAATTCGTCCTCCGACCGGACATCGAGAACCGTGACAAGGCCATCACGCAACCTTGAGACAAGCTCTTCACGCGACACAGCCTCCAAGGCGTCGCGAGCCTGGAAATAGTCGGTCATGACGCGGTTGACCTCGGCGACGTTCCGCTCGCCCACGCGCCCCAGAGCCTTCATTAATTCAACCACCAGAACATCTCCTGAAAGGCGATAGAGCATATGCTTGCCATGCCGCTCGGCCTCGACAAGTCGCGCGCGTCGAAGGATTTGAAGGTGGCGCGAGGCGTTGGCAAAGTTGAGGCCGGCCCGAGCCGCTAGTCCTTCGACGCTGCGTTCACCCTGTGCGAGGTGCTCCAGCAATTCCAGCCGGTGCGCATGCCCGAGCGCCTGAGCCACCTCGGCAAGGCTGGCGAAAATCGCCTGTTTTGGTCCAACGCTTGACACGACTGTTCCTCGGTGAAACATTCAGCAGAATAATTGAATATTACCGCAGGCGAGGTAGGGAGCGCAAGCCATGATCCTCCGTCGATTCCTCCATTCCGATCCCGTCGCCGCATCCTACCTGTTCGGATGTGGTGGAAAATCGGCCGCTGCGGTGGTCGATCCGGTCGGTGACATTGCGCCTTACCTTAGGGTCGCCGAGGCGACGGGCATGCGCATCCTCTATGTGGTCGACACGCACATCCATGCCGACCACATTTCCGTCGGGCGGGCGCTCGCTGCAGCGTCCGGCGCGGAATACCTGCTCTTCGAAGGCGCGGAGGCCGGATTCCCGTTTCTGCGCGCCAAGGACGGTGACGTGCTCGAGCTCGGCAATATGACGATGGCCGTCATGCACACGCCCGGGCATACGCCGGAGCACATTTCGCTTTTGGTCACCGATCGGACACGCGCGAGCGAGCCGTGGTTCGCGCTGACAGGCCACACGCTGATGGTTGGCGATCTCGGGCGAACCGAACTGGCAACCGACGCCGAGGCCGGGGCGCGGACGCTGTTTTCCAGCGTGCGCCGTTTCAAGCAACTGCCGGATCACGTCGAGGTGCTGCCCGGCGCATATTCCGGCTCGGTCTGCGGGCGCTCGCTCAGCGGCAAGCCGACATCGACGATTGGCTTCGAGAGGCGCTTCAACAAAGCATTCCGCATTGAGGACGAGGGCACCTTCGTCGCCACGATGGTCGCCGACACACCACCCCCGCCGCCGGATGCGGCGCGCAACCGAGCCACCAATGCCGGGTTGGTCGCCGCGGCCTGACCGATGGGCGTTTCGCGGTCAGCAGGCTCGACTGTCAGACTTGGGCTTAGGGAAAACTGGCGGCAGTTTGCTCTCCTGATGCTGGTGAATGCTTTTGTCGGCGGCATGGTCGGGATCGAGCGAACGGTCGTGCCGCTCATCGGATCGGAAGAGTTCGGCATCACGTCAACGACACTTGTCGTCTCCTTCATCGTGAGCTTCGGCGTGGTCAAGGCGCTTGCCAATCTCGTCTCCGGCCAACTCGCCGATAGCTGGGGACGCAAGCGCGTTCTCGTCCTCGGCTGGCTTGTCGGCTTGCCGGTTCCGTTCATGATCATCTGGGCTCCGAGCTGGGGATGGGTGATTGCGGCCAATGCACTGCTCGGCATCAATCAGGGACTGGCCTGGTCGATGACTGTGGTCATGAAGGTCGATCTCGTCGGTCCGAAATCACGTGGCCTTGCAGTCGGCCTCAATGAATTTGCCGGCTATCTCGCCGTCGGCGTAACGGCATTCCTCACGGGCTATCTCGCTTCGCGATGCGGCCTGCGCCCGGTGCCCATCTATCTCGGGATCGGCTACGCCATCGTCGGCACCGTATTGTCGGTGCTGCCAATCCGTGACACGCGCGACCACCTCCGGTTGGAAACATCCGCTCACGCAATGCAATCCGTGCCGATCAGTTTCCGGGAGGTGTTTGCGCTGACCTCGTTCCGGAATCGCAATCTGTTCGCGGCTTCGCAAGCCGGCCTCGTCAACAACCTCAACGACGGCATGAGCTGGGGTATTTTCCCATTGTTCTTCGTGTCCTTCGGACTTGGCATCGAGCGCATCGGCATCCTGAAGGCGGTCTATCCTGCAACATGGGGAATCCTGCAGGTCGTCACCGGCCCCTTGAGCGATCGCTGGGGCCGCAAGGGCCTGATCGTCGCCGGGATGTGGACCCAGGCCGGCGGTCTGTTTCTTACCGCCGCCACGGGCCGGTTCGAATGGTGGCTCATCGGCAGTCTTCTGCTCGGCCTTGGAACGGCAATGGTCTATCCAAGTCTGATCGCTGCCGTTTCCGACGCCTCGCATCCCAGCTGGCGCGCCCGCTCGCTCAGCGTCTATCGGTTCTGGCGCGATCTCGGCTACGCGATCGGCGCGCTCTCAGCAGGTCTCATCGCCGATCGCTTCGGGCTCTCGTGGGCGATAACATCGATTGCCGCATTGACGTTTGTCTCTGGCGCAATTGTTGCCATCGCGATGCAGGAGGCCGCCAAAGGTTCGCGCCAACCTTCCCGCAGATAGTCGACCGGGGGTCGGCCTGATATCCGATGGCACTCACGGACTCGCTCACACTCATCCTACGGTACATTGGTGTTGCGCAACTGGCCATCATTGCCGGCCTGGCCGTTCGTGATCTGCGCTTCAGTCTCGTCGGCTATCTCGTTGCGGTGTTCTGCTTTGGGGTCGCCTCCAGCACCAGATTGCGAGCCTGCCGGCTCGGCAATCCTTAGCGTGTAGTATTCGATCGGAACGCCTCTCGTACCGACGCGCATCAGCTTGTTCCTCGCTAAAGGAACGCATTCAGGCAGTATGCTCGCATGGGTTGGATAAATCCATATGATGTCGACGCGAGCCAATGCGCCTGTGGGCTCACGTTGGGTTGACGGATGGGCAGGTGCCAAGTCGGACCAGCGCCTACTGTATATGCAGAAGCTTAGACAGCCACCTGGGTTACGATCTCGACCACACGTCCGGTCGGAATCTTGCAATATTCAGTCGCATCAGCCGCCGTGCGCGCCAGCCCGGTGAACAGCTTGTCCTGCCAGACTGGCATGCCGGAATTGGGCGATGTCTTGAGCGAGCGCCGCGACAGGAAGAAGGATCTCGTGATGTCGAACTTCCAGCCTTCTTGCGGCAGATCGCCAGCGCGCGGGGGATGTTGGGCTGCCCCATATAGCCGAAGGTCAGCGTCCCGAAAAACCTTGGTCAAGCAACGGGGTAGAGCCCTCCAATTTCTGGAGCAGGGAACTTGCTTCTTCACGGGAAACACCGGAGGAATGATGATCAACTGAGAATTGATTCGGAGCTTGTGCATGCGCGGGGTGCAAGCGGCTTTGGCTGCGCTGATTCTGACCGGTTCCTTCACTTCCGCCCTCGCCGACAACAGTTCTCCCTTCATCTATTTTGCAACCGAAGATCCTTTCGCTGCCGGTCAACCGACGAAGAACGACGTCTATGTTTTTGGGGGCGTCTTTGTGACCGGGTCCTTCGGGGATACTATCAACGTCTTCGGGGCCGACTATACGAACAATTACATGATTGGAGCTGCTTACGGCCGTGATTTCGCCGATGTTGGCGCCGGTTTTGTCCTTGGCGGTGTGACTGGGGCTGCCATAAGGTTTGGCGAGGACGACGATACATCCGGAGAGCTTTGGGCCGGGATGCGGCTTCGCCACCAGGGCCTTGTCATCGGCGATCTGGCGATTGCGCCAGCGCTGACGGCCGGTGTCAGTGCCGTTACAGGCGTCACCGAGATCGAGCACGCCCGCGAAATCCATTACGATGGCGATGCATCCTTCCTTGGTTTTATCGGCGCGGAGCTTTCTTTCAGACTAAGGCAAGCTCCCAACGTCGAGCTTGTCTATCAACTCCATCACAGATCCGGCGCCGGAGGCACGTTTGGAA
Organism: Mesorhizobium sp. M1027; assembly: GCF_040318745.1. Classification (NCBI taxonomy): domain Bacteria; kingdom Pseudomonadati; phylum Pseudomonadota; class Alphaproteobacteria; order Hyphomicrobiales; family Phyllobacteriaceae; genus Mesorhizobium; species Mesorhizobium sp. M1027. Next base: position 10,045 of record NZ_JAMYMW010000022.1, read on the forward strand.
ACATGGGAGAGGGTTCCAACGCGAATACTGTCGGAGTGCGTTATCGCTTTTAGCTCACGCCTGAATGCTTCGAGTCGGGGCTGACATTCTGTGAGGGTGCGCTGGTTGCCGGCCGCACGCCACGAGAGCGGCCGAGTAGGCGCGCTGGATGGCTTGAGAGCGCGGGCGCAATCCACCATTCTTCACGGGATCCTTGATGGGCCGTACCAAGCGACACTATCGTTCGAAAGGTTCTCCCAGCGAAGCCACGCCGTTGAGCTTGAGCAGACGGCGGTTCGAAGAGATGATGCCGAGCACGATCACGGTCACGAGATAAGGCAAGCTCGATAGAAGTTGCGAGGAAACGTCCAGCCCTGTCGCCTGGGCCGCGAGGCTTGCGAGGGACACGGCGCCGAAGAGGCACGCACCGAGGAAGATACGGCTGGCAAGCCAAGTGCCGAAGACGACGAGCGCAATCGCAATCCAGCCGCGCCCTGCGATCATGCCATCGGCCCAGAGCGGAGTGTAGACCACGGATGCGTAGGCACCGGCGAAACCTGCCAACGCGCCGCCGAAGGCGACCGCGGCGAAGCGCACGGCGATCACCGGATAGCCGAGCGCACGGGCCGCCTTGGGGTTCTCGCCGACGGCGCGGACGACGAGGCCTGTTTTGGTGTAGGCGAACATCGCCCAGATGGCGACGGTCGCGGCAAGCGAAAGCCACACGACAACGTCTTGGGCGAACAAGCCGCCGATCACCGGGATATCCGAAAGCCCGGGCAATGAAAGCTTCGGAAGCCCCTTAACCGTGAGGCTCTCATAGCTCTTGCCGAACAGCGCCGAGAGGCCTTGGCCGAGGATGCCTATGGCAAGGCCTACCGCAACCTGGTTTGCGCGAAATCCCAGCGCGATGACGGCAAAGACCAGGGAAAGAGCCGCGCTGGCGAGGCCCGCGGCGAGGAAACCGAGGAGATGCCCGCCGCCTTGATAGACGATAATGAAGGCGATGACGGCGCCGAGGGCCATCAGTCCCTCCACCCCGAGATTGAGGACGCCGGCCCGCTCGGCCACCAGTTCGCCGAGCGCCGCCAGGAGAAACGGCGTAGCCGCCGCCAACATCCCGGCGATGATGAACTCGACGGCGTTCATGACGTGCTTCCGTGGGCGGCATGGCGCCATTCGAGCCGGTAGCGGACGAAGGCGATGGCGACGAGATATGCGAGCAGCAGGCTGCCCTGGAAAACCCTGACCGCAGCGACCGGCAGATTTGCCGAGACCATGGCGTTATCGCCGCCGATATAGAGGGCCGCCATGAGCAACGCGGAAAAGGTGATGCCGACCGGGTGAAGGCCACCGAGATAGGCCACGATGATGGCGGCATAGCCGTAGCCGGTCGAGATGGAGCGCTGCAGCTGGCCGAGCGGCCCGGCCACCTCGGCCGCTCCGGCGAGGCCTGCCGCGAAACCGCCGATGAGCAGGGAAAGCCAGATCGCCCGTCCTTCGTTGAAGCCGGCGTATCCGGCCGCGCGTGGCGCGAGGCCGCCGACCTGCAGCTTGAAGCCGGCGAAACTCCTTTGCATGAAGATCCAGGCCGCAAGGGAGAACGCGCAGGCGATAAGCAGCGAGACGTTGACGCGGGTGCCGGGGATCAGGATCGGCACCATCGCGTCGGACTGGAACATCACCGACTGCGGGAAGTTGAAGCCGTTTGGGTCCTTCCAGGGGCCGAGAAGCAGGTAGTTGAGCAGTTGCGCGGCAACGAGCGCCAGCATGAGCGATACCAGAATCTCGTTTGCATTGAGCTTCACGCGCCAGAAGGCCGTGAGCGACGCCCACAGAGCGCCGCCCAGCGCACCGATGACAAGCATGGAGGGCCAGATCCATTGGCCCGTTGCCTCTGGGAACCAGATGGGAATGGCCGATGCGAAAATCGCGCCGAGGATGAACTGGCCCTCGGCGCCGATGTTGAAGACCTTTGCGCGAAAGCCGATCGCGAGCCCCTGCGCGATCAGCAGTAGCGGCGCGGTCTTAAGCAGGACTTCCGAGAAAGAGGTCCAAGACAGGAAGGGCTCCAGAAGCATCGCGTGGAAAACGGCTACCGGATCGCGGCCCATAAGGAGGTAGAGCCCGAGATTGAGAAGCGTCGCCAAGGCGAGCGCGACGGGCGGGGCGATCAGTTTGACGGGAAGCGAGGCATGCTCCCGGCGAACCAGAACGGGAAGGAGCGGCGCGGACAGAGCGCTCATGCAGGGACCTTTTTAGCCGTCGAATGCGCGCCGATCATGTAGCGGCCGATCTCCTCGGGTCTCGTGTCGCGCGTCACCAGCGGCGGGCTCAGCCGGCCTTGATGGATCACCTGGATCGAATCGCAGAGTTCGAACAGCTCCTCCAGTTCCTCTGAGATGACGAGGATACCCATGCCTTCGTTGCGCAGGGCAATGAGGCGCCGGCGGATGGCGGACGCGGCGCCGATGTCGACGCCCCAGGTGGGTTGCGCCACGAACAGCAATTGCGGGGACAGCATGATCTCTCGACCGACGATGAACTTTTGCAGATTGCCGCCCGAAAGCGCGCCGGCCTCCGCTTCCGAACCGGGCGTGCGCACGTCGTATTGCCGGATGCAGTCCTCGGTGAAAGCCTTCACCTGGTTCGTGTCGACGAGGCCGCGTTTCAACAGGCCGAACGGATGGGCGGTCAGAAGGCTGTTGAGGACGAGCGACATTTCCGGCACCGCGCCGCGGCCAAGCCGTTCCTCGGGAACGAAGGCGAAGCCCAGTCGGCGGCGGGCGGCCGCGTCGAGCGCGCCGACATCCTTTCCCATCATATAGATACGGTCGGACTGTTCGCGCGGCAGCACCGTTTCGCCTGAAATCAACGCTGCGAGTTCACTCTGCCCGTTGCCCGATATGCCCGCGATCCCGAGGATCTCGCCGGCCCGGACCGTCAGGCTGACGTCGGAAAGCGCCACCGCGAAGGGATCGTCCGGCCGATGGTCGAGGCCGACGATTTCGAGGCGCTTTTCGCCGCCGGAATGCGCAAGCGCCGGCATGGGCTGCGGCATGTCGCGGCCGATCATCATCCGGGCAAGGTCGTGCGCGTCGTGGTCGCGCGGGTCCACGCGGCCGGTGATGCGCCCGCCGCGCAGGATGGTCGCGCGGTCGCAGACCGCGCGGATCTCCTCCAGCTTGTGCGAGATGAACAGGATGGAGACGCCGCGGTCGCGCAGCCGCCGTAATGTCTCGAATAGCTTGTCCACCGATTGCGGGGGCAGGACGGAGGTCGGTTCATCGAGGATCAGGAGTTGGGGTTCGGTCATCAGGCAGCGGATGATTTCCACCCGCTGCCGCTCTCCGACAGAGAGCGCGTGCACATGGGCGAGCGGATCGACTTCGAGTCCGAACTCGCGGCCGAGCATGCGGATGCGATCCGCAAGATCCGATTTGCCCCTGGGCACGACCAGCCGGATGTTCTCCACCACCGTCAGCGTCTCGAACAAGGAGAAATGCTGGAAGACCATGCCGATCCCCTTGCGCCTCGCATCCGCCGGGGAAGCGAGGGCCAGGGGTTCCCCTTTCCAGGTCGCCATTCCGGCGTCCGGCTGCTCGACGCCATAGATCAGCTTCATCAGCGTCGACTTGCCCGCTCCGTTTTCCCCGAGGATCGCATGGATCGAGCACGGAGCCACATCCAGATCGATGTCTCTATTGGCATGGATTTGGCCGTAGCTCTTGGAGATGCCGCGCAGCGACAGGAGCGGGGTGGTCATGGTTACTTGGGCAGCGGCGTGGTGACACCCTTGACGTGCCAGTCCATTGCGACGATCTCGGCATCGGTCATCGTTTTGCCGGCGGGGACTCCCTCGCTGCCGTCGGCCTTGGCGAACGGACCGGCAAAGGGCGAGAAGCTGCCGCCGGCGATCTTGGCTTCAACCTCTTTGATCCTGTTCATCATGTCGGCCGGGATACCCGGGTTCCAGTCAACGACCTCTACAACCTTGTCGCCGACACCTAGGAAAGCGTTGACGCCCTTGAACTTGCCGGCGAGGTGGGCGTCGACCGAGGCTTTGAAGAAGGGTGACCAATCGGTCGCCACGCAGCCGAGATAGGTTTCAGGCGCGTATTTCTTCATCGACGAATTGAGGTTGAAGGCAGGGACGCTGGCCTCCTCGCAGGCCGACACGACGGAGGGCGTGTCCTGCGCGTTGGAGAAGATCACGTCGCATTTCTGCGCCAGCAGCGCCTTGGCGGCTTCCTGCTCCTTGGCCGGATCGAACCAGGAGTTCACCCATACGACCGAAACCTCGACATCGGGTTTCACCGCTTGCGCGCCCAGCGTGAAGGCGTTGATGGAGGTGATCAGTTCGGGAATGGCGAAGGCGGAGACCGAGCCGAGCTTGCCGGTCTTTGACAGCGCGGCGGCTGCCATGCCCATCAGGTAGGTACCCTGGAAATATTGGGCCGCGAAGGGCGAGAAGTTCGGCGCTACCTGGAAACCGGAAGCATGCAGCACGGTGACGTCGGGGTTCCGGCGCGCGATCTGCAGGGCACCATTCTGGTAGCCGAAGGAGCCGGCGATCAGGAACTTGTTCCCGTCGGCGACCACCTTATTCATGATGCGGTCGGCATCGGGTCCTTCCTGTATATTCTCGATGATGGTGACCTTCACCTTGTCGCCGTAGGCTGCCTTCACCGGCTCGAGCCCGTCGGCGAGCGCACGGCCCCAGCCGACATCGCCGACCGGCGACGGGACCACGAGCACGATGCCCAGAGGTTCGTCGGCAGCAAGCGCGCGGCCGCCCGCCGCTGCGACGAGGCCGGAGGCGGCCGCGCCCTTCACCAATGTTCTGCGGGTAAGATTTGTCAGCATGTCGGTTCCCCTTGTTTTCGGTTTCTAGAATTCCACGGTCGCGAGCGCCGCCTCGGCTTCCGCGAACAGCCGTGCCTCGTCGAGCCCCGGGAACTCGCCCTTGGCCCACACGATGCGGCCGTTGATCATGGTCATGTCGGTCGGCATGCCGATGCCCACCTTGGCAAGCAGGCTCAACGGATCGTGCCGTGTGCCGACATAGTCCATGCGCCGCGTGTCGATGGCGAAAAGGTCGGCAGCCATGCAAGGCGTCAGCCTGCCAATGTCGCCGCGCCCGAGCAGCGCCGCGCCCCCGGTTGTCGCATAACCGAGAAAATCGGCCGGCGGCGGAACGGGATGGTCGCGTGTCGATGCCGACAGACATTGCAGCATGTAGGCGGAATGGATGCAGTGCATCAGGTTGGAATTGTCGTTCGAGGCGGCACCGTCGCAACCTAGTCCTATGCTGAGGCCGAAGGCCGACATCGCCGGGATATCGGTGATTTCGGCGCCGACGAGATAGACCGGCTCAGGGCAATGCGAGACGCCGGTACCGCTTGCGGCCATCTTGCGCAGCTCGTCGTGGGTTAGCTCCCAGCAATGGGCATAGAAGGCATCCGGCCCGCAGAAGCCGATCTCCGCGCAGTAATCCACCGTCCGCATGCCGTGACGGTCCTCGATGACCGGGCTTTCGCCCTCGCCGACATGGGTATGCATACGCACCCCGCGATCACGCGCTAGCGCCACCGATTCCACGAAGGTCTCGCGATAGCAGTTGACTGGCTGGCAGGGCGCGACGGCGACCTGGCGCATGCTGAAAGGACCGGCATCATGGTAGGCGTCGATCAGCCGCGCGCAATCGGCGATGAACTCGTCCGTCGTCTCCAGCATGGCGTCGGGAATGGTCGAGCCTTTCGATTTCGGTAGCGTGTTGCCGCCGCGTCCGGCATGGAAGCGCATACCGAGGAGTTCGGCTGCTTCGAACTGCCGGTCGATCAGCCGCTTGCCGGCCTTCCACGGAAAGCAATACTGATGGTCGAATGCGGTCGTGCAACCGTGCTTTATCAGCTCGGCCATCGCCGTGACCGAAGCGTGGTAGAAGCATTCCTCGGTCAGCCGCGAGAAAATGGGATAGATGCGGTCGAGCCATTCGATGACCGACAACTTCGTCCAGTCCAGATCGGCGCGGTTGCGCACGAAGCATTGAAAGAAGTGATGATGGGTGTTGACGAGGCCGGGATAGACGAACCAGCCGGCGGCGTCCTGCGTGACGGTCCCGACGGGCAACTCTCCTTTGTCGAGGCCTTCGCCGATGGCCCGTATCGCCGGGCCGTCGGTCAAGAGATCGACATTGCGCCGGATGTCCGGACCGTTGCCCTCGTCCACGATGACCGCTGCGCAGTTCTTCAGCAAGTGGCCCGCCAAGTCACGCCTCGCCGGCTTCGAGGACGGGCTCGGGCTTCAGTTCGTGCAGCCGGTGGATGCCGGGCATCTCGATGAAGCCCTCGAGACTGCGGATCGCCCGCGACCAGAGCCGGATCGCGGGATAGGGGTCGAGCGAAACGCCGCCGTCCGGCGCCAGCGCCACATAGGGAAAGCAGGCGACGTCCGCGATCGTCGGCCGGTCCGACGCGAGGAAGCGCTGGCCGCGGATATGCTGTTCGACGAGGCCGGCTTCCAGCTCCCGCAAGGCCGCTATCCCCTGCCCATGCAGGGTGGCGATATCGCCCGGACGCAGCAGCATCTCGTGCAAGCGCGCCGCCCCCAGGCTGCCGGTCAGCCGATGCGAGAAGGAAAGCCATTGCTGGACGCGTGCCGCCTGCAGAGCAGTATCGTTGCCCAGCCATTGCGGTGCGGCCTTCGCGGCGAGATAGACCAGCATGGCCGAGGATTCGGTCAGGACGAGGTCGCCATCCTCCAGGATCGGGATCGAACCCGCCGGATTGAGCGCCATGAGTTCGGGACCGCGATGCTCGGCGCCGGGATGGAAATCGACGGGGCGGATGTCAAGCTTCACCCCGGTCAGCGCCGCCATCAGGCGCGCCTTGTAGCAACTCGGGGACAGCACGTAGTCGTAGAGCTTCATTGCGCCACCAGTTGCGCGCCGTAGGTGTAGCCGTGGCGTTTCAGCCAGCGCCGGTAGGCAACCGATGTCAGGTCCGCCCTTGTGGGGATCTCCATGCCCGGATCGAGCGGCAGCAGCCTCGGGATCTGGTTTTCGAGAATCGACCGGTCCTGAAGGAAGATCGTCTGCTGGAAATGGATCAGGTCTGCCATCGATGTTTCGTCGTCGAACAACGCCATCCACGGCCAGACGTCGCACAGGTCTTCGGCAAGCGGCTGCACGAAAAGCGTGATGACGTCCCATTCACCCGGGCGCGGCGGGCAGGTCTTGTAGAGGATCGAGCAGGTCGGCGCAGGCACGCGATACATGTATTCGGTGGTTATGCCGCCTTCCGCCGACTTGGCGGCCTGCGGCTGGTAGAACTTCACCTGGGTCGCCCAAACCTCGTCTTCGTCCTCCCGTATCTCGACCTTGTAGTTCGGGACTTCCGTGTGCGGTTCGGCCCCTAATATGTCCGTATGCACGAAGGGGAAATGCGCAATGTCCAGGAAGTTCTCCACCGCGCGCAGCGGCGAGCAGCGCACGCGCACAACCCCGACATCGACGAGCCGGCGGCCGGGCTGATCAGCCTCGGGGATGGCAAAGAGCGCCTTTTGCGGGTCGCCGAGCGACGACCAGACATGGCCGTAGCGGATGCAGACCGGCAGGGCACGTCCGTTGCTGCCCGTAACCTTCGCGTTTCCGTCTGCGCCGAGCCTCACCCCGATCGGCTCGCCCATGAGCGCCGTCTGGCGCTCATGCGTGTCAAGCCGGCCGGCAAGGCCGACCGGATACCATTGGTCGATCATCGCGTTGCGGGTCATTGGGCGACGCCACCGCGCAGAATATCTTCGGCGGTCCGCCGTAGCGTCTCGGCTGCCCTCGACGCAGCGATACGCTTGGCCGGACCAGTGCCTTCGTCGACCAGAACATGCATCAGCGTCCGCGCTTTCCCCTGGGGGGTGAGCAGCAGCCGTAGGGTCTGGGCATTTTGCGCGTAGTCGAGCAGGCCTCCGTCGGCCTTCGTACCGGCGGCCGCCTCCAGCGCGGCAATGCCCGCCTCTACTATCATGGAGCGAAGAGGGGCCAGGCCGTCGAACCGCGGCGGCCGAGCGGTGGGTTCGCCTACGGAAATCCATATGATTCCGCCGCTGTCCTCGACGGGCTGTGTTGCGACACCAATCGTTTCCGGCGGCGTCAGGCCCGGATGGGCCGGAATGCGCAAGCAGTTTCCGGCCTGGGCATAGCTCCAACCGTGATAGATGCAGGACAGGGCCTCACCGCGCACGAAACCACGGGAAAGGCGCATGCCGCGATGAGGGCATCTGTCCGCGAAGGCCGCCGCGCGGCCGGACCGGCTTCGCCAAAGGGCAATCGGTCCGACCGGGGTTTGCGCCGGCATTACGGTTCCCGCTGGCAAGTCCGCGGAGAGGGCAACTGGCATCCATGGGCCGGACGGATAGGGCAGCATGCATCAACCTTCGAAAGACATCGACCCATCTTCCCAAATGCAGATTCGCGGTCAAGACATGACGATCAGCCCGATCACGTTTGCACAATATTTTCGCACTGGCAACAATGCCCAAAAAAGAGGCAGAGGCCCTGGTCCCAACCTAGCCTGATTCGTTCTCTATCGGCGTCCGACGAATGGCCTCGACCCAGACATCGATTGGTCCAAGAGAGCACCCCATCTCCATCATATCGACCAGTTCCGCGGGACCGGCAACGTCGAGTTCGATCCGGTCGGCACCGGCAACGAATATTGCCGGCGCGAGGCCGAGCTTGGCGGCATGACGCTCGATCCATGGAAGAAAGGATGCCGCTTTGACATCGCCGAGGATTGTCATGCGCTCGCGCGTAAAACGTCGATCTTGCTCGTTCATGAAGGACCCTAGCAACGAAATTGATATACAGATACGTCGTATCCAATCACGTGGCTAAGGGCGTGAAAAGGCGGGCGGATCTTTCGCCGACAAGGACGCTCGTCATCCTCGCCGACCGGTCAAGACCGGTCGCTGCCGTCCCGATGCTCCTTGGTAAGCGACAGACCTTTGACGGGCCATGTCCGGTAGCCCGTCATCGAGGGATCGGTTCGGAACTGCGTCGCAAGATCGGTCATCCGGCTCCAGGACTTTCCCAAAAGCGTATTTTCGGGAAACCAAGCCAGACGGCACCTGCGGAATAGTGGCGCCGGGGTCGCGGAACCATACGGAACGATGCGCGAAGATTTCTGATTTATACGAAAGGAGTACAATTCATTGAGGTCGGCCAGGAACCACCGACGGCTGGCGGTTGGCCAACTCCTGAAGGGCTCACGCAAAGGGCTGTATCGATGGCCACAGCGTTGGTTGTTCAAAGCGCTGCAGCCGGGATTGCTCGGCGCCGGAGATGGCGCGCAACTCTTCGTGGATGATGCGAAGCAGGCATTTGGTGTGGCCAATTTCAAAGCGTCCGGTGGGGGCGGAACGATACGAGACAATACGGGAAACTCTCTGATTTAGGCCCACGAAAAAGCCAATAAAATCAATAGTTCGAGGACGTCCTCCAACAGTGCGCGACAGTGACCGTCCTACCAATAATGAATGGTGCCTTTAAATTGTTCATGCAGTCTCGACGAGGTTCGGAACCAGCGATCGGCAGCCTTGGCCGGACTAGCCCGATCCGCAAAGCACCGCTTGAATCATCGCCGAGATAAAAGCGTCAGATGTTTTCCGGCGTGACTATTTCAAAAGGTATAGACCGCTGAAGGGTCGCGACCGGTGCTTGCGGTCCAATCACGTCAATCATCGTCTGCACAAGGAGAGCCGAGGTCGCCTCGAGTGGATGACAAAGAGCTGCAGTGATCATTCCCTCGGACAAGCCTTTTCGCGTATCGGGGCCAATGTCACGGCAAACCAGCTTGATGCCCGCCCGCCTTTCGGCAGGGATCTCTCGAAGCGCACGGAGCACTCCAGTTATTCCGCCGCCCACGATCAGAATTCCTACGAGATCATCAGTCGTCTTCAGGAGTTCGGCCACCATACGGTAAGCCTCGCTCGATTCCTCATGAGTAGGGCGACTTTCTTCCACTGTGAGCCGCGGAGCGTGTTCGCGCAAATACGAACGGAAGCTGGCATCTGAAACGTCTTGGCATTGATATCGGTGATTTCCTATGAAAACCGCAATGCGACCCGGACCTTGGGTGGTTTGCGCAATCAAGAATGCCGCCGTACGCCCCAGCTTCCAGTTGTCTGTGCCCACGTAGGCCGCTCTTTCCGGCGCGGATTGGTCGGTAATGTAAGCAACAACGGGCTTCCCAATTTCCTTCAGTGAACGGATGGCCTGTCCTATGATAGGGTGATCTGGTGCGATCACCGCGACTGCGTCGCAGGTGTTGCCGAGCGCGATAAGGCGGCTAGAGATAGTCTCCGGCGTCAGTATATCCACAAACTCGACGATGGCCTCGACCACCTCATCGCGACGATCGCGACAGGCTGCGATGATTTTCTTCCCGAACAGTTGGTAGAGTTCACGGGTCGATTGCTGCAACAGGAAACCCAATCGATGATGCGGCGATATTTTCTTGGCACGGTCGTCGATCGCTCCGATCCCATAGAAGCCGATTTCTTCGGCTGCTCTTTGTACGCGTTGAACAGTCTTTGGGCGAACCGAGACAGTGCCGCTGAGGATTCTGTTCACGGTCGCTACGGATACGCCGGCGGCTTGAGCGAGGTCGCGAATCGTAGGCCGCCTCATTAATCCTCCCAATGCTGTATCATCATGATTGCCACTAAATGATACGAATGCGATCTCCATACTATTTTTGTATTCCGATGATATCAAGCCTCCGATATGAATCGCCTCCGCACTAGAGCCCGAACTGGTTCAAGGCCGATTGGATGGTCGGTCGGGAGGCTGTTAAGATGGATGACCTTCAGTATGGAATGCGCGACAAACGCGGAAACTGGGTCCCGCACCGCCGCGCCGAGCCGGTGCCGATCTGGCATCGCCCGTTCAACGCCAAAAAGGTACTAGCCTGGATTCCCGAGTTTCTTTGGCCTTGGAACGCGTTCCACATGGCCACGGCAATCATCTGGGTCAACTTGCTCATCCCGAGCTGGGACAGCCTGGCAAGCTTTTCGCTGCTCAACTACCTTTGGCTTTACGGGCTGAACGCGGGGGGCATTTTTCTCTTCTACGGATTCTTTGAGCTGCGCTATTACATCCAGCGCAAGCAAGAGACGCGCTTCAAGTATAATCCGAAATTCCCCTCCGACGCGCCGTCCGACGTCTTCTGGTTTCAGAGCCAGAATATCGACAATTTCAGCCGGTCGTTTTTCATCACCATACCGCTGTGGACCGTGGTCGAAATCGTGATGCTATGGGCATACGCGAACAGCTGGGCCGTCTGGCTGCCGTGGACGACGCATTGGCTGTACCTGTCGTTCCTCGTCATCATCGCTCCGGCTGTGCACGAAGTGTACTTCTTCTTCCTGCACCGCGCGATCCACTGGCCGCCCCTCTACAAATGGGTTCATTCGGTTCACCACAACTCGATCAACCCCAGTCCGTGGTCGTCGCTGTCCATGCATCCGGTCGAGGGGTTCCTCTACCATGCCGAGGCCTGGCTGCACCTGCTGATCCCATCCAACCCGGTCTGCGCGTACTTCACGCTGCATGGGGCCGGCTTCGGCGCGGTGAATGGCCATCTTGGGTTTGAAACCTTCGAACTCACCGACAAGGTCAAGCTCGATAGCCATTCCTACGTCCACTACCTGCACCACAAGTATTTCGAGGTGAACTACGGCGGTGACGGTCTGGTCCCTCTCGATAAGCTTTTCGGCACTTGGCACGACGGTAGCAAAGAAGCTGACCAGGCTATGAAGGCGCGCTTCCGCAAGAAGAAGGAAAAGCTCCGCGCCAAGCAGGAAGCCTCCGACGGCAGGGCCTCTGACATGCCGGCAGAGTAATCAACCGCCGCTGTTTCGTGTGCCCAGAGGAGGGGGCGGATCAGCCATGTTTTTTTCAAACCCGCGGGGCGGGTAAACCGGGAGGAAGACTATGAAGCTTTTCAAGATACTTGTGTCCACAGCAGTGCTGGCTGCGTACAGCACCAGCAGCACGCTCGCCGCCGACATCTTCGTTATCGGCGGCAAGCCGGACGATCCATTCTGGTCAATCGTCAAGCGTGGTGCCGAAGACGCCGGTAAGGTGGTCGAAGCTCAAGGTGGTAAAGTCACCTGGCTCGGGCCGCAGAACTACGACAATCTGGGTGTGGACGCGGCCGAACTGATCCGCCAAGCCATCGACCAGAAGGCCGACGCCATTGTCGGTCCGGACTGGGTGCCGGAAGCCATGGATCCGGCGTTCAAGGCGGTTGTGGACGCTGGCATTCCGCTTGTTATCTACAATGCCGGCGGTTTGCAGGCGGCTGATCGCCTCGGCGCTATGAACTATGTCGGCTCGGACGATTACAAAGGTGGCGTCGCCGGCGGCGAGTATCTCGCTAAGGCCGGCAACAAGAAAGGCGTCTGCATCAACACACTGCCGGGTGCGGCCAATATCGAGGCCTACTGTGGTGGCTTTAGGGAAGGGATGAAGAATGGCGGCGGCGAGGCCGATGTGTTGCCGTTGCCAGCTACCTCCTTCGGCTCGGCAACAGCAGTGGCGCAGGCGGTGAAGGCCTATCTGCTGCAGCATCAAGCCGTGACCGCGGTGTTCACCATCGGCAATGTCGACGCCAATTCGGCCATGAACGGTATTACCCAGGCCGGCAAGGCCGGGCAGGTTCAACTCTGCGGCATCAACTTTGACGAGACCATCCTGAACAACATCAAGGATGGAAAACAGGCCTGCGCGATCGACCAGCAGGGCTACTGGCAAGGCTATCTCGCCGTCTCAATCTTGAATGGCAAGGTAAACTACGGGCTGACTGTGCCGACGCGCGAGATCCTCACCGGTCCTGGTATCATCGACAAGAACACTGTCGAGCTGACCATTGCGGGCGTGAAGGCCGGCGCGCGCTAGGTGTCCTTACGGCCGCCCGCCGTGTGAGGCGGGCGGCCAGTGCATTCTACTTCCATAGCGACCGCAATTTTTGGCGCTCGATAACTCGCGGATTACCCATGACGGCACATCCCGTGACATCCACCCCAACGCCGATGGCAAATCGCGGCCGTTCTGGACTGGCCCCAGGTCGTCTGGCACGGCGGCCCGAGACGGGCTCGTTCCTGGGCATGGTCGCAGTCTTTTTGTTCTTCGCCATATTCGGAGGCAGTGGCTTTTTGTCAGCAGCCGGTACGGCCAGTTGGCTGAGCATCGCCTCCGAGATCGGCATCATCGCTCTGCCGATAGGGCTGCTGATGATCGCTGGTGAGCTGGACATTTCGGTCGGCGCCGTGATTCCCGCGGCCTCTCTAACGGCCGCGATCATATCCGGCTACTATGGCCTGCCTGATTGGCTCGGCATCACGGCCGCCCTTGGGCTCGGTCTCGCCATCGGCTTAATCAACGGCGTGTTCGTCACGCGAACCGCGATCCCGTCCCTGATAATCACAATAGGAACGATGTTCGGCACAATGGGCCTGACGCTGGGCCTTACTGTGATGATCGCCGGCAGCACCGGTGTCTCGCTGGTACCCGACGAACTCACGAAGATGCTTCTCGGCCAATATCTCGGGGGCATGTTCCAAGTGACGATTCTCTGGTGGCTCGTCTACATCGCCGCCCTTCTCTGGCTCCTCCACATCTCGCCCGTGGGCAACTGGATCTATGCACTCGGGGGCGACAAGGAGAGCGCGCGCAACGCGGGCATCCCCACCAAGCGGCTTACCATCGGTCTATTCATGCTTTCGGGGTTTTCCGCCGCGTTCGTCGGAGTCAGCCAGGTGATGGTCTACCAGAGCGCTCAGGTTCTGGCTGGGCAGTCCTTCATCTTCAATTCGATCATGTGCGTAGTCATCGGAGGCGTTCTGCTTACCGGCGGATTTGGCTCTGTCGTAGGTATCGTGTTCGGCACGATCACCTTCTCTATCGTAAACCAGGGCATCTACTTCACGAGTATCGATCCCAACATGGGAAGCGTCATCATCGGCGCGCTTCTCCTGATCGCCGTACTCACCAACGACACCTTTCGGCAGCTGGCGCTCAGCTACTCATCGAAGAAGGCTTGAGGGACCGCCATGACTGAGGCAATCAAATCCTTGTTGCGCCGCCCGGAAGCAGGCTCGATCCTCAGCCTGATCGGGGTGGTGCTGTTCTTCGTATTTTTCGGTGGCGTGGACCTGGGCACACTCCTTGGGGCGGCGAGTTGGGTGAACTTCGCCGCCAATCTCGGCATTGTCGCCATTCCGGTCGGTCTGCTGATGATCTCGGGTGAACTCGACATCTCCATCGGCGCATTGATTCCCGCGGGCTCTATGACCACCGCCATCCTTAGCGGCTACTATGACCTGCCCATCGCGGTGGGCATGGCCGGCGCCCTGGCGGTCGGTGTGGCGGTCGGCCTTGTCAATGGTTTGCTGACGATCCGCACCTCGGTGCCTTCGTTGATCATTACGCTCGCCACCCTGGTTGCGATGCAGGGCTTGGTGCTCAGTGGGTCCGTGTTGCTAACTGGCAACGCTAGCGTTGCCGTCACCGCGCCCGAATGGGCCAAATTCCTGTTCGGACAGCTTATCGGTGGAAGCCACCAGGTCATCATCGTCTGGTGGGTGGTGTTCGCTGTCATCATTGGCTTCGTGCTGCACAAGACCCGCTTTGGCAACTGGCTGTTTGCAATGGGCGGCGATCGCGTCAGCGCCCGCAATGCAGGCATTCCGACAAGCCGCATGACCATCGCACTGTTCGTGCTGTCCGCCGTCAGCGCCACATTCGTTGGCATGTGCCAGGCGATCCTGTTCAACTCGGCCCAGGTTTCCGGCGGAATGAACTTCATCTTCAACGCGATCGTGTCCGTGGTGGTCGGCGGCGTGCTGCTCACGGGAGGGTTCGGCTCGGTCATCGGCATCTTCGTCGGTACCATCACGTTCGCCATTGTCAGCCAGGGCATCTACTTCACCCAGATCGACCGGAACTGGTCGAACCTGATCATCGGCGTGATGCTTTTGACGGCGGTGCTGATGAATCAGGCATTCCGGGAACTGGCTCTGTCTTACCGGCGAGGTTCAAAACAAAGCGTGCCGAGGGCACCCATACAGCACTGAGCGATGCGGCTGCAGTTGCGATCAGCGACTGCTTGGAAGAACGAAAGATGCGATAATTATGAGCGAAAAACCTGCCATTCTCGAACTGAAAAATGTCAACAAGTCTTTCGGCCCGATCGACGTGTTGCATAACATCTCGCTGCAAATTCGCCGGGGTGAGGTCTTGTGTCTCCTCGGCGACAACGGCGCAGGAAAGTCCACTCTCATCAAGGTGTTGGCAGGCGTCCACAAGCCGACCAGCGGCGAGATACTGATGGACGGAAAGGCGGTCAGCTTCGACCGTCCGAGCGCTGCGCAGGAGCGGGGCATTGCCACCGTGCACCAGTTCGGCGGAACGTTCCCCTTAATGAGCATCGGCCGCTCCTTCTTCGTTGGGTTGGAGCCGACAAAGGGTTGGGGTCCGTTCAAGATCTACGACCGCAAGCGCGCCAACGAGATCGCGGTGAAAGCGGTGCGGGATTTCGGCATCACGCGTATCGACGACGGTGACCGGCTTGTTGGTGGCCTGTCAGGCGGGGAACGCCAGTCTTTGGCCATTGCCCGCGCCGTGCATTTCGGCGCTCGCGTTCTGATCCTCGATGAGCCGACAGCAGCGCTCGGCGTCAAGCAGGCAGCTCACGTGCTGCGCATCGTCAATGAAGCCAAGCGGCGCGGTCTCGCGGTCGTCTTCATCACCCACCAGGTGATGCACGCGATGGCGGTGGGAGACCATTTCGCCGTCCTCATTCGCGGTGCGATCGCCGCCGATTTCCGGAAGCGCGAGAAAACCCGCGAGGAGATCACCGATCTGATGGCCGGCGGTGAAACCATGGCTGACCTCGAGGCGGAAATCGAACATGAATTGCATGCATGATCACAATGAAAATGCGCCGCCTCTCGAGCTGGATGGGCGGGCGGCCCGATCGTTTTCCTCGGGAAACCTCTGCCTTCGACCGGCCCTGATGACCCTTGGCGCCACCAGCCTCTTCACGTCGAACAAAGCAGAAGAAATATGACAATACGGATTGCGGTGATCGGTGCCGGTGTCATGGGCGCCGACCACGCCAGGATAGTGGCGGAAGACCTTCCCGGAGCAAGCCTTCAGCTGGTGTGCGACATGGATGAGGCGCGTGCCCGCACTGTTGCCGACACCTTTGGTGCGCTCGACATCTCCACCGATCCAGAAGGCGTTGCCGCGCGGAAGGACGTGGACGCAATCATCGTGGCGAGTCCCGATGCCACGCATGCGCCGCTGTCGAAAGCTTGTATTGCCGCCGGCAAGCGTGTGTTGTGCGAAAAGCCCCTCTCCCAAGCGTCCGCTAACTGTATCGCGGTGATGGAGGCAGAACAGAAGTCGGGCGCGAAATTCGTCCAGCTTGGTTTCATGCGGCGCTACGATCGCTCCTACGAAGAGATTAAGCGGGCGCTCGCAGACGGCCGCCTTGGCCGGCCCCTGATGATGCACAATTTTCACCGGAATGTCGAAACGCCGGCTGCAGATTTCACCGGCGCAATGGCTATCACCAATTCGGCTCCACACGAGTTCGATGTCGTGCGCTATGTGCTCTCGACGGAATATGCGTCGATTTCGGCCTTCCAGCCGAAGCGCTCAGATGCCCGGGTCGCGCCTGTCTTCATGGTGCTGGAGACGGTCGATGGCCAACTCGTCAACATCGAGATCAACAACAATGCCGCCTATGGTTACGATGTCCGTGCCGAGCTGATCGGCGAGCGGGGCACCGTTGCGATGAACAACGTCGCCTACACTCGCATCGATTCTGCGCTTACACAGAGCACGAGCTACGACTCCGACTGGCGGACCCGCTATGCCGATGCCTACCGTCGGCAGAACCGCGACTTCCTACGCTTCGTCATGACTGGTGAGTTCCCCGCAACCGCAGCGAATTGCTGGGACGGTTATTGCGCCGCCATCGTTGCCGAGGCGGGCGTGAAGGCGCTGCATGAGGGCCGCCGCGTACCTGTTCAAATGATCGCAAAGCCGGAGTTTTACGCGTGAAGCTGGGTTTCGTTTCAGACAGCCTCAGCAACC
Organism: Mesorhizobium sp. M1027; assembly: GCF_040318745.1. Classification (NCBI taxonomy): domain Bacteria; kingdom Pseudomonadati; phylum Pseudomonadota; class Alphaproteobacteria; order Hyphomicrobiales; family Phyllobacteriaceae; genus Mesorhizobium; species Mesorhizobium sp. M1027. The sequence continues at coordinate 27,185 of NZ_JAMYMW010000022.1, forward strand.
TGCCCTTCGAAACGATGCTGGATCATGCGAAGCGCATGGGTGTCTCCGGCGTCGAGGTAAACACCTGTGGCTGGTCCACGGCACCGCATTTTCGGCTTTCGTCCATGCTGGGCAACAAAGAAGGCCAGAAACGTTTCGTTGGAGCATTCGAGGAGCGTGGGCTTGAGATCATCTGCCTCAACGCAAATGGCAATCCGCTCCACCCAACCGACCCGGCCCAGGGCGAAGGGCTGAGAGACACAATCCGTGTCGCTGGCGAACTTGGCATCCGTACCGTCTGCACCATGAGCGGGCTCCCGGCCGGCAATGCTACCGACACGATACCTAACTGGATCGTCTCGTCCTGGCCTCCGGAAACGCAGACCATCCTGAAATACCAGTGGGAAGAGAAATTGATCCCGTTCTGGACCGAGATCGTCGCGCTTGCGAACGCGAACGGCGTCGAGCGCATTGCGCTGGAGCTCCATGGCAACCAGTGCGTCTACAACGTACCCTCGCTTTTGAAACTACGGCAGGCGGTCGGACCGATCATCGGCACCAATCTGGACCCTTCCCACCTGTTCTGGATGGGTGCCGATCCGCTTGTGGCCGCCCAGGCGCTCGGCGAGGCCGTTTATCACGTTCATGCCAAGGACACGATGCTCAACGCACCGGTGCAGGCGACGACATCTCTGCTCGAGAATGGCAGCCTGATGGATCTTCCGGCCCGGTCATGGAGCTACATCACGCTTGGCTTCGGCCACGGGGAGGAGTGGTGGCGGCAATTCTGCTATCGCCTCAAGATGGCCGGCTATGACGGCTGGCTTTCCATCGAGCATGAAGACGTCCTCCTGAACTCTCTGGAGGGACTCGAAAAGTCCGTGGCGCTGCTGCAGGGGGTCATGCCGTCCGCCCCCGCCGATTACAAACCGCAAGCCATCTGAAGGAAGATTCCATGCCTTGGATCGACGCCTGTGCCGCCGACATCGAAGCCGAGGAAGCCAGGCGCTTCGATCATGGCGGTCGCACCTTTGCGATCTTTCGAAATGACGGGGACGAATATTTCTGCACCGACGGGCTTTGCACGCACGAGAGTATTCATCTCGCTGACGGCCTCGTCATGGGGAATACAGTGGAGTGCCCTAAACACGCATCCGTCTTCGACTTCACGACCGGCGACGTAGAGACCCCGCCCGCTTGCGAGAATCTCAAGACGTACAAGACGAAGGTCGAAAATGGCCGCGTCATGATCGAGATCTGAGCCATATGGACCAGCCGTTCCAGCTTGCAGCCTGCGCCGAGATGCTCTGGCGCGACCGCCCGATTACTTGGCGCCCCGAAATGAATTGGCCATTCATCGCCAAGGCGCTGTTTGACGGCCTGATCCCCTGCGGAGGCTGATTATGGGCATGTATCACAACCGTCCTCATGTCGAGGACATCCGCAAGATGAAGAAGAGCGGACAGAAAATCTCCATGCTCTTCGTCAGCACGCCGGATGAGGCGGCTGCCGCAGCCGCTGCCGGCATCCATATGCTCTCCATCGAAGGTCGATATTTCGATCCGGAAATGCGCCAAGCAGCCGGCGATTGTTTCGTACAAGTCGGTTTGCCATATGGCAGCTATGGGAGTTTCGCGGGCCGCCCGCTCGCAACAGCGGAGGACTATCTGCGTGCAGCGTTCCACTTTGCCGGCACAGGCGGCGACGCCTTTTATTGTGCGGCGTCATACGACATCCAGAAGACGTTATGCGACAACTACATTCCTGTCGTTGGCCATATCGGCCTAGTGCCGTCTTATATCACCTGGACGGGTTGGCGCGCAGTCGGCAAGACCGCGGACGAAGCAGTGCGCATTTGGCGGCACACCCAAAAGCTGGAGCAAATAGGAGTCTTCGGCGCGGAGCTGGAAGTCATCCCAGATCGCGTCGCGAAATTCCTCACCGAAAACTCCTCGCTTGTCATGCTAGGCATGGGCGCTGGCAAATATGCCGATGCGCAGTACCTCTTCACAGAAGACGTTTGCGGTTACGGCAAGAACCATCAGCCGCGACACGGAAAAGTTTATCGAAACCTTGGCCCTGAGCTGGAGAAGATTCAGGACGAGCGCGTCGCTGCCTTTAAGGACTACAAGGCAGACGTCGATTCAGGCAGATATCCCGGTTACGAGCACACGGTTCCGATTGTGGATGCCGAGTTCGATATCTTCATGAAGATAGTTAAAGGTTGAGAACTATGTCTGTGGGCTCATCTTATCCCTCACGGACATGCGGTCGACAGCGCGTATCAGTTGACAACCGCCGAGCGCCATCGCTTGACGAGCTCAAAGCGCTGATTGCCAAAAGGGAACTGACACTTCCGGAGAAGTCGGAGGCTGTCGCCCGGGTGATATTTGCGGAGCCGGATTACGTGGCTTTCGAAAATGCCGCCGCAATCGCGCGCCGATGCCATGTATCTCCCGCGACCGTGTCCCGACTTGCATCGCGTCTCGGGTTTGGGTCGTTTGTGGAAATGCAGAGCTGCTTCCGAAATCATATACTGCTTCGATTCAAACTTCAGGAAGAATACGTGAAGGCGAACTGCTGAGGATCATGTGCACGGACTTTTGACCCCCGACGGCCGAGTGCTCTTTCCAAACTTGACGGCGATCGTAATTCCCGAGGCGGCTGTTGGGAGCTTTTTCGCTTACGCGCACCTTGCGCAGTTCCGGCCCCTGCTGAAGCCTGTCCAGAATGGCGACCAGGTGGGTGAGCGATTGAGGGCGGTCGCCCTGCCGGGTCATGCTGCCGGTCATACCGGCTACGCGTTCGACACCGACGAGGACCGTTTCCTATTCTTCGGGGACGTCGTTCATGTGCCAGCCTTGCAGTTCGGCAATCCCGCGTTCAGTTGGGGCTATGACGACGATCAGCCGACGGCGCGCGCAACCCGCCTAAAGGTTGTCAGTGACGCGGCCAAGGCGAGGACGTGGATCGCAGGCGCGCACCTTGGCTGGCCGGGCATCGGCCGCGTGGTGCGTAAGGGCGAAGCATACGGCTATGAGCCGGCAGGAGGACGAGTGACCGGATAGGCGGCCCGGTACTGATTGGTACCGCTCTTTTCGCCCAGGGCAAGGATCTCGACGAGCAGCGCGCCTCACTCCGGAGTCCTCAACGGCGGGCACATCGTCCGGCCCACAAAATATCTGATTCTTGATCCACTGGCGGCCGATCGACGCCTGAGGCTTACCGGATCGGCGTCTCGCCGCGAAACAGCGGCTGGTGCGCCCGCATCAAGGCGGCAATCCGCTCGGCGACTTTTCGTACCGGCGGCGAGTGACGTTCCTCGTGATGGGTGACGATCCATTGGTCGGTTTCGAGCTCGGGGATAGGCTGAGCGACGCGAACCAGCCGCGGATCGCTGTCAGCGACGAAGCACGGAAAGACCGAAAGGCCGGCGCCGGCGGCCACCAGTTCACGCACCGCATGGGTGTTGTTGCCGCGTACGGCGATGCGGTCGCCGTGATGGGCTTGCAGCCAGCGCGCCGATGCAACGTTTGCGCCTTCGCCGGTGACGCCGACGAACAATCCAGCGGCGATGCCGTTGATCAGGTGACGTCCGGAATAAATGGCGTGAGCGACTTTGCCGCTCTGACGGCCGGCCAGCCACTGCTCGGTCGGACGCTCGCTGCGGATGCCGATGTCGGCGGCACGGTGGCCGATGTCGACCCGCTCGGTCGTGGTGACAAGCTCCACCCTTATGCCGTCATCGACCGTCCAGATCTCGCCGATATGGGCGGAAACGAAGGCCGACGTCCATGGCCCGGCCGAGACGCGGACAATGCGGTCGGGCAGGTTTCCCTCGCGCCAGCGGGTCAGCGACTGCATTGCTGCCTCGACGTCTTCGGCGCGCCGCAGCAGTTCTTCGCCGACCGGGGTCAGCCGGTAGCCGGTCTGCTGGCGCACGAACAGAGGTTCGCCGATCTGCTTTTCCAGCGCGGTGACGCGTCGTCCAAGGGTGGCTGCGCTGAGGCGCGTGGTTCCCGTCGCTGCGCTCAAGCCACCCAGCCGCGCAACGTCGAGAAACAACCTCAGATCGTCCCAGCCGATATCCATTTTGCAGAAATGAAAAACTCCTTGCGACCGTGGCTGTAGCGCGAAGCGGGCATCATGCGCAAGTATGCAGGCGTTGGGCGCGTTGGACAATCTTGCTTGGCGGGACAGTGACAAGCGCCTCGGCTGGCTAAGAAGCCACCGCAATCTTTTCGATCGCGCATGCGCTTCGCGCCGATGCTTTGCGCTTTCGACCAACCCAAGCGCGCGGGCATTCTCCACGCCAAAGGAGACGATCATGTTGGATGAACTTCGACACCGTTTCACCCGCTGGCTTGCCTATCGCCAGACGCTTGCGAGCTTGAGGCGGGCCCCAGACAGCACACTTGCGGATGCTGGCATTTCTCGCGAAGAGATCCGCGAGCATGCCCGTCACGCCAGCGTGCGTCGTTGAGGAACCGGGCATGCAGATGATTGAGCTTTGGGATGGCCGCTCGGTACCGCGCATTGGCATCGGCACCTGGGCGGCGGGTGGCCCCGCGCGTTGGCGTGACACGGCGACAACCTATGGCGAGGTCGACGACATCAGGTCGCAAGCCGCGCTGGCGATGGCCTATGAGATCGGCGCGCGGGTGTTCGACACGGCGGCCGCCTATGGCGCCGGCAATGCCGAACTGATCCTCGGGCGAGCGTTGAAGGGTAAGGACGAAGCCGTCATCGTCACCAAGGTCGGCTATTTCGGCGATCCCGAAACGCGCAAGATTGCTCCCGAGGATGCCTCTGCCGCAGCGATCCGGACATCGATCGACAATTCGCGGCAGCGCCTGCAGCGCGATTGTATCGACGTCGTGCTGCTACATATCAACGAGTATCCGATCGAGCGCGCCGGCGAGGTGTTCGATACGCTCGGCCTGTTGCGCCAGGAGGGCAAGATCAGCGGCTTCGGCTGGAGCACCGATCACCGCGAACGGCTTGCCGCCTACGCGCCGCGCGAGGGCTTCGTCGCCGTAGAGAACGACTTCAATGTGTTTACCCCGGCGAACGGGCTGATGGCCGTTGCGGCGCGCGAGAACCTCGTCTCGTTCAGCCGGCTGCCGCTGGCAATGGGGCTGCTCACCGGCAAATATACGCCGGCCATGCGGCTGCCCACCAACGATGTGCGCGGCGGCAATGCCGAATGGATGGTATTTTTCAGGGATGGCGCCGCCAACCCGCACCATCTGTCAAGGCTCTCGGCAATCCGCGACCTGCTCACCTCGGGCGGACGCACGCTTGCGCAAGGCGCACTCGGCTGGATACTCGCCAAGTCGGCAATCGCCCTGCCGGTTCCCGGGTTCACGCGGCCCGAGCAGGTCGAAGACAATCTCGGTGCGCTGGAGAAAGGGCCGCTGCCGGTAGCGGTGATGGCCGAGATCGACGCCGTGCTGAAAATTGCCGAGACCGCTTAGGGTGTGGCGGCGCCGAAATTCGCATTGGCGATATGCCGGCCAACTCCGATCTGTCTGATGTCAGCCGATATCGTATCTTCCTTGATCAAGCTTCCGTGGCGCAATTGAACAAGGACGGAGCGGCGGACACGCTCGAGTTGAAGGTCCGCCGCTCTGGTTTTCAGATCAAAGAGTGATGCTGCAACGGGAGATGGGTGGCGAGCTGCGCTTGAGCTGCGCCGCCCGCCGCGTCGCTGTCGAGAGAGAGCGACCCGGTTGAGCTGTCAAAGATGATGTGATGGGAACCATCATCGGTGGTCGTACCAGCAGGGGACGCATGCAATGAAAGCCCGCTCGACTTAAGCTCGGTAAGAGCGGCTTGATCGAGGTGGAGCTTGTCCTGAAGCTTGCTGAAGTCGAAGGCATCGTTGCCTCCGTGACCCGACATGATCTCGGCGGCGGCGCCGTTCTTTGCCTGGGCCCCGACATTTTCACCGCTCTGGACGGTCTGGGCGAACCCATGGCCGGTCAGGTTGGTTGCCGTTCTGTCGGAGTGATTGTCGGTGGCGAGAAACTCCGAGCCGGCAGAAAGAGCATGGCTCAACACAGCCAGCACCCGGTCAACGCCGCTGCCCAAATCGTCCATCTTGTTGCCGCCAGTGTCGACATGGGAGGTGTCGTTGCCGCTATGGCCCGCCATTTTTTCGGTGCTTGCACTTGCATGGGAGGCATCACTGGTGGCCTTTCCGTGACTGGCCGTGCGGTGGGAAGTCGCAGCTCCAGCAGAATTACTATCGCTAGTGCTGGCGTCGGAAGGGGCGACGGCGGTAGCAGTCGCAGTAGAAGTGCCATGGCTGGTGTTGGAGTCGGAGGCGGCCACAGTAGAGCTATTATCGGCAGCGGTGGCAGCGGAAGGCACAGTTGCAGTGGAACTGCTATCGCCCGTCGCGGCTTCGGAAGAGGCCGCGGCAGTCGAACTGGTATTGCCGGTGGCGTCGTCGGAAGCGGCAGTTACAGTCGAACTGCTATCGCCGGTGGCGTCATGGGAAGGGGCCGTGGCAGTCGAACTGCTATCGCTGGCGGTGGCGTCGGAAGGGGCCGTGGCAGTCGAACTGCTATCGCCGGTGGCGTCATGGGAAGGGGCCGTGGCAGTCGAACTGATATCGCCGGTGGCGTCATGGGAAGGGGCAGTCGCAGTCGAACTGCTATCGCTGGCGGTGGCGTCGGAAGGGGCCGTAGCAGTCGAACTGATATCGCCGGTGGCGTCATGGGAAGGGGCAGTCGCAGTCGAAGTGTTGTCGCCGGTGGCGTCATGGGATGGGGCAGTCACAGTCGAACTGCTATCGCTGGCGGCGGCATCGGAAGGGGGTGTCGCGGCAGCGCTGCCGTCGCTGGTGTCGGAAGGTTCGGCCCCGGTGGTAGCGAGGTTGTGCTCCCGGAAAACGGCTTGCAATTCGGAGGAGCTTTCAAGCGCGGTGTCGCCGTTCTGCGTTCCCCATTTGTAGGTGTAGTCGAAGCCGGGCGTCGGAACCAATGCGGCCCAATGATCGATCATGGTTTGCATCTGTTCGGGGGTGGGCATGACATGTCTTCCGCCATCGGAAGTCTCCCAGTTACCGCCGCCAAAGGCCTGATATACCGGAACGATGTTGTTAGCCGGGATGCCCGACTTCACCGCTGCAGCCACGGCTCGATCGATCATGTCGTAATCGACCGTGTCCGTTCCCGTGCGCACCGGATAGGGGTCTATTCCGAAATAGTCGATATGCGTGTTGGCCGGATTGTAGGTGTTCGTAAAATCCGGATTGGTCGGGGATCCCATATTCATCATGGTGATGAAGGTCTTGGCGCCCGGAAAATGCTCATGGATCCAGTCGGATTCCGCCTTCAGGTTCTCAGCGGTTGCGTAGGTGCCCCACCTGCCGGTGGGATCGGGCT
>NZ_JAMYMW010000023.1:0-27612 GCF_040318745.1 Mesorhizobium sp. M1027
GCGCCAATCGCTTCCAGATCATCAGCCGCGTTCTGCTTCCCGGACTGGCGCCGGCCATCGTCACCGGTTTCGCGCTGGCCTTCGCACGCGGCGTCGGCGAGTACGGTTCCGTCATCTTCATCGCCGGCAACCTGCCCTATAAATCCGAAATCGCACCGCTTCTGATCGTCATCCGGCTGGAGGAATATAATTACGCGGCGGCGACCGCCATCGCGGCGATCATGCTGGTGCTGTCATTCTTGATGCTCTTGATCGTCAACCTGGCGCAGTCATGGAGCCGCAAGCGTTATCGCTGACGTGGCCATCGCATCGCCGATCGGGAGCGACACCGCCGACCAGCGAGCGACCGGTCGCGCGCTACCTGCTCATGGTCGACCAGGCACCGAGCAATGGCTTCGGCCATTTGGTCGAAACGCTGGCCATCTACGCGAGCACAAGAAGGAAGGCCTGAATGGCATTGGTCGCATCAGGCGCGGCCGCCATATCCGCCGAAAGCGTCTTGGCAAAGGTTAGGGTGGGTTTTTATTCGCATCTCCTAATATTTGATCGCTCTAACCCGTTCCGATATGTTATGATGGTTAATGCGTTGAGGGCTGAATAGCCAAGGAGCGCGTCGCGCGAGCGGCTGCGAGTGGGACGGCGATGTCCTTTTTGCTTTTTTTGCGCGGCTTTATCATAGTCCTGTCGGCATTCGCCATCAGTACATATTTGCTTACCGCCTCGCTCTGGAGTACGTTTGTCCAAACGTTAATTTGTGGGATCTTGATACAGATCGGGTACTTTGTTGCTGTCATGCTGCTAGTGTGGCGCTCGGTCTCCAAAGTATCCGTGTTTCCGAAGCCAAATACCCCACCCGATGAGTCCGAAAGGGAGCAACTGCCGAGCCACTTAGTGAATAAGGTGGACCACTCTCCGCCTTTATAGGCTCTGGCTGTTTAGAGTAGGACGATCAGCAGGATGACACCCCACATCACGATACAAAATGTGACTGCAACCTGTCTTATTCGGGCACCTGAGAGGCGTTCCGCGATGCGCCAAATGCGCCCAGAACTCTTACGGTGATCGATATCGCGCGCCGGTGATCGACGAGTCATTCCAATCGACGTCCCTGTTTCCCGTACGACAGGCTCAACCTAGACCCGGAATCTCTTGCTCAGATGTTTTGCCATTTGGCAATACGACCCGATTTCTTCCTTTAATTGGATCGCATGACGTGTAGCGGAATTGCAGACAGCATGGGCCGCGTGAGGTTCATTTATTGCAATCCGAGGTTAAAATTTTGCGTCTTTGGGGAGGGGCGGCTCCGCCGGCGTGGATACTGAATTTCAAGACATTTGGTCAGACAATGTGGTATGGTGTTTTTGACTACCTATGCGCTGCCAGTCTCACCCCACGGGTCTGAAGGCTTATGCTCCGCGAAGTTGAAAATCGGCACCCGGATTCTGCCTTGATATTTGGCGATCCTCAGTCGGCAACGATTGATCTCGAAACACTCGTGGCGGCAGCGCGACGGCAGTTGAGGTTCGTCCTTACGTGCGCGCTCGCAGGCCTTGTGCTGGGGCTGGCGTATCTTCGGCTCGAGGTGCCCTTGTACGAGTCGACGTCCAGAATCCTGATCGACAAGAACCAGCCCTCCGTCGTGACGAAGTTAACAGAGAGCGGAAGCTCCACACAGCTTGACCCGATGATGCTGAGCCAGGTCGAATTGTTGCGTTCCGACCGCATCGGGCTAAAGGTCGTTGACAGCCTCGGTCTTGCTACCGATCGCCCTTTCTTGTCAGCACCGTATTCGTTGCTCAACAGTCTCACAGGATCGGTCGCTCGGGTGGTGCGGTCATTCATTGGCAGTTCCGAAGAAAGCGGAGCGCCGTGGAAATCGAGTGCGGCGCGAGGGCCCGATCCTCGATGGCAGGCATTTGGCATTCTGGCTGAAAATATAACGGTAGCTCGTGTAGGCGATTCTTACATTCTGCAGGTCCAATTTCAGTCGCCTAGCGCTGAAATGGCGCAAAAAATAGCCAATAAGTATGCGGAAATCTATATCTCTGACCAAGTCGGAGCCAAAGATGAGTCGATTATCCGAGCTCGCAGTGCACTGGCGGAAGAGCTCGAGAGGGTGCGGAAGCGATCGGTCGACGCCGAGCTCGCGGTCCACAGGTTCCGAACAGACAATACGCTGACGAAGGAAACGCTGGTTACCTTGCGCCAGCTCGAACTTGAGGCGTCCTCTCTCAAGTCGCAATATGAACAGGTCCTGCAGCAATACCAAGCGAGCCTGCAGAACCTTTCGATGGCGTTGCCGGAGGCGCGGGTTATCTCGGAGGCACCATACCCCAGCAGACCGAGTTCTCCGAATAGCATTCTTACGTTGGCGGTCTGCGCCGTGCTTGGCGGCATGATTGGCGCCGGTGTGGGCGGAGTTCGGGAGTACCGGGAGCGCTTTTTCCGCACGAGGGGTCAAGTGCGCGATGAGCTCGGACTTGACACGCTCGGAATGATCCCGTTGCTGGACGGAAAGCCAATTCGCCGAAACAAGCGTGATCGTGCGACCGAAGAGCCGTCATTCATTGCGACCGAAGAGCCGTCATTCATCGAGGTGGGGAACAGCGCTTTCAACTGGGTAGAGCAACATCCGCGCTCGGAATTCGCTGAAGCGATGCGAACGGTGAAAGTCGCTGTTGATGTCGAGTTACCAAGGAAGAGCACCAGGGCGATCGGCATCGTTTCCTGCCTCCCGGGAGAAGGGAAGTCGGTGGTCGCGGCTAATTTTGCGATGGTTCTCGCTATGCAGCATTGTAGGACGCTGTTGATCGATGCCGACATCCACAATCCGGGCTTGTCCCCTATGTTAGCCAACGGCTGGGAACGAGGCCTAGCCAATGTGTTGGCTGGAGACTTCAATCGGAGAGATTTGCTTGCTCATCAGTCATTGTCATTGAGGTTCCTGCCCGGGGTGAACCAGAGGCAACAAAAGCTCGCAGAGACCGTACAGCCTATCGAGAAAATGGGCGACTTTCTGCTCAAGGTGGGCTCTATGTTCAACTACGTCGTCGTTGATTTGCCCCCGTTAGCTCCAGTCGCGGACGTGAGGTCCTTTGTCCAGCATCTCGACGGCCTTGTTCTGGTTGTTGAATGGGGCGTGACCGCTCGTACATTCGTGCGCGAAAGCCTCAACAACAATCCGATCCTTGCGGATAAATGTATCGGCGTTCTGCTTAACAAGGTCGATCTCAAAAGAATCAAGCTGTATCAAAAGTTCGGCAGTGCCGAATTTTACAGTGAACGTCATAGTCGGTATTACCAAGCCTAGTTGTGGAGCAAGCATTTTTTGTCTTATGCAGATAGCCCGAGGAGGGCTTTGACGGACAAACTCCTCGAATGCCGAGAATGACGACTAGTCTAATGATATTCGTCCGGGCTTATCCGCGCCAGATTCAGGAAATGGTGTTCGACGAGCATGACCGGGCGTTCGCCTTCTGCGCGCATCATCTACGACAACACGAATAGGGCGGTGGAGATGGTGTTCGTCGGCAAGGACCGGCAATACAATCCCGCGCGCTGGCATCGGGCTGGGAGAAGCGCCAGGTCGAGAACCATGTCAGACAGGTGCGATGCCGAGCCGTCAGAATTCACGATCGGCCCGGCTATCTTGGTCGCCAGCTCCTTACATTCCGCCACCCAACACTGCCGTAGCACGGACACGCAAAGCACCCTGCGAATAGGCCTGCAGCATATCCTGTCGTGCCTGCATTCCGATCTTCTTGCGGAGCGTTTCATCGCCCGCGAACACCAGTGCTTGCGTCACCGCCATCTCCGCCGAGGGAACAGTAAGCTTCAGCATATTCTTTCCATCCTTGCCGTAATCTCGGATACCGCCGACGTCAGTCGCGATCACCGGAAGTCCGGCAAGCATCGCCTCGGCGACGACGATGCAGAACCCTTCCGTATCGGACAGGTTGATGAACACGTCACGATCAGAGGCGAGCTCGGACCAGCGCGCGACATAGCCATGGAAGTGCACGCGATCTCCAACGCCGAGCTCATCCGCCTTGCGCGAAAGCCCCTGCCGTTCCGGCCCATCGCCGTAAAGATCGAGGCTTGCAGAAACGCCGCGGTCTTGGAGCATTCGGACGGCCTCGATCAGGCGGTCAAAGTTCTTTAGCGCGATAAGCCGTCCGGCAGCAGCAAGGCGCAAGGGTGTGTGAAGCGCGTAATCGCGCTTGTGGCTGGAAGCCTCATCGGCGCAAAACAAAGGCACTATATGCGAGCGGCGCCTGCGCGGCAGGAAGTAGGCTTGCGTCTCCCGCAGCGTACTTTCGCAATCAGCCCAGATTTCGTCGACGCGCCAGGACAGGGCCTTGAGCACAGGGCCATAAATACCTGCGGCGCGCCGGGAGCGGTAGCGGGTAGTGTGTTCGAATGAAACGCAGTGCAGCCGAGGAGCAAACATCGCAACTAGCCGTCCCAGGAGATTGGCCTGCTTGAGCGACAACGCAACCATATCCGGCCGCCACTCCCAGATAAGGCGCAACATTACAAAGAACGTACCCACAAAGGTGCGCAAGGAAGGCTCTTCACTCTGCGACGTCAGGATAAGATTATGCTCTCCGATCTGTGCGGCGATTTCATCGGCAAGAGCCCCGCGACCACGGCAAAAGGCGAGAATCTTCAGCTCGTGGCCGCTGAAAAATCCTGCTTGCAGCAAGGTGAGTAGCCCATGCTCGGCGCCACCGGGATCGAATCCGTTGATGAAGTAAAGAATTCGCATGTGATAGTGAAGCGCTCCGATTCTCTTGCACCTCGTGTTTACTGTCGCAACTAACAGCCCGATCTTGTGTGGAATTCTCCTGCGCTTGTGGTGAGGGCTCAGTGGTGGGTCTGGAGACCTTTCAAGTTCTTACCCGCGTTAAGAGAGACTTGGCGACCGCGGAGAGCTCTGATTTCGCCTCCGTTATGGTCCTGTGTCGCGGTACAGAATAATCGCTACGGAAGGATTCCAGGGCTGCCGCCTGAGATGCTCGAGCTCTCGCCATTCCGCCAGCATCTTTAAGAGCCGTCAGCAAAGTCTTTGCGCAAGGCGCGGTAGAACAATAGCTTGGCTGCACGGCGCACCTGCGGATCCATGCCCCTCGGCAGGGCGCAAAGAAAAAAGTAAACGTACACCCGCCATGACAATGGATCGTGCCACATCGCGCGAATGAGCAAGCGCGCTCCGCGTTTCTTTTCGCCTTGAGCCACGCAATCATTGCCCGCCTTTGCGTACAAACGCGCGTTGCGCCGGCGCGCGAGGTGCGTAAGTTCCCGCCGTCGCATGGCCCATTCTCGCGTGAGTCGTTCGGCTACCGGCAGAAGCGCGTCGAGTCTGCGGGTTATGTTCGAGCCATGGCGCCGTTTATAGACGAGTGCTTCGGCCACATATTGAAATGTCCAACGCTCGGCTGCGCGCATACAAAACTCTGTATCCTCTCCAGCCCTAAATGCCTCGTTGAATAACCCGATATCTTCGACCATTTCCCGCCGCATAACCATACTGGAAGGAACAATCGGCCCATCAAGCAGAAAATATGTCGGCAGCGTATCGCATTGGTCCGCGCGATAGCGGCGCACGGCGACGTGTAGAGCATCGGACAGATCCGGAGCGGAAAAATCGACGAAATCGCCATAGACAAGACCTGCCTTGCAGCCATTGCCCAAGACGGCTAATTGACGCTCAAGCTTGTCCTCGGCCCAGAAGTCATCGCCGTCCAGAATTGCAATAAGATCGCCGGCAGCATGTCTGATGGCAAGATTCCTCGCCGATGAAAGCCCGATACCCGCCGTCGTCAGGACATGCACGCGCGGCTCCCTGCGACCCAGCGAGGCAATCACTTCCGACGAGCCGTCCTTCGAGCCATCATTGACAATGATGATCTCTTTGATGTGGCTCGAGGCGGTCTGACTAATCACGCTTTCCACTGCCTGCGCGATGAAGCGTTCTTCATTGTGGCATGTCATGATAACCGAAACACTCATCTCGTGTTTCCTTGCAAGGGGCTCGCGAGAAATCCAGGATGTCTCATGCTCTGGGGTGGCTCCTCCGCATCCTGTGCAATGATAGGCAAAGCCCGTGCCGCGTCAATTCAGGCAGGAGCGAGACAAGACTCAGCGTAACGAAAGCTCGTGTGCCGGAGGCTTCTGTTCCAACGTAAAAGGCGCAAGGAACAAGGAGCACGAGGGGCAGAAGCCGTGCCTGGGCCGCTCCGATCAATCCGTGAGAAAGCGCCCAGCTTAGAGTACGGCTTAAGCGAAACCATGCAGCAATCCATATGAGAACATAGAGGCTGAGCCCAATGATGCCGTTCTCGGTGAGGATACGTTGAAACTCGCCATGTATCCCAAGCCGCAACTCGCCAGGAAGTCCGCTGAAATCCGTATCGATAATATTCTTGAATTGGTTCGTACCCACGCCCATCAGTGGATGTTCGGAGATGAGTTGTCTGGACAGAGTGAAAGCAAACGCGCGCTGGACATTGCTCGGGGTGTCTCCAGGGGCATATTTCCCCGTCGCGGCCAGATATTCGTATTGCCCCATGCTCAGCGGATCGAGAATGGTCTGCATCTGCTTCTCGACATAGGCGTTATTGACCGTGGTCGACAGCACGAAAAGTGCCACGAAGCCCGCGGCGATCGCTGGCACCATCGCAGCGAGCCGTCCGCGCATCAGAAGCGCGGCGGTCAGAAAGAGATAGATCAAAAACGCCTTGCGTTCCCCAGATAGCACGAGCAGGGGAAGTATCCCCGCCCATACAAACCAAAGGGTGCGCCGCTTGCCCCCGTTGACGAAGAGGAGGAGCCCTGCGAGCGCAATTGGAAGGAAGGTGAACGCGAGCCTCGGATCGAACAGATGCTTCCAACCGACCAAGTAGCCATGGGCGACATGCCAGGTGATCGTATAGGCGAGGATCAGCACCATGCCGAAAAGCAAGATGTTGACGGCCTTGTGCGTGTCGACGCGGCTGGCCTCCTGTGCCAAGGCGAACGCAAAGGCGCCCACAGCGGAGATCTGCAACAGCTCGCGCAGGCCATTCTCTGCGTCCACGCTGAAGGCCGAGACCACGTGCCAGCCCAAGAAGGGCAGGAGCAGTAGAAAACCGGCTGAAAAAGCCAACCTTCGCCAACGCCCCGTCGCCAGGCCAAAAAAGAGCATCAGCAATGCGATCAGCTCGAACGGACGCAGCAATACAAGACCCGTCTCGAGTCTGATTGGCAGGAAGAGGCTCAGTACCGCGAATGTCAGAAGGTAACGCATCACAGCTCTCTCGCTGGGCGCGATCTTCTTTAGCATATTCTCTTCCCCGGAAACAGAACTTATTGGATGTATCAATGCCAGCCCGCGGAGAAACACTTCACCCTGCTCCAGCCGACGACCTCATCGTTCCGCCCGCTGTGGCATCGCATATCGAAGAGGTTTCCGCCTGTTGGGAAAACTCACCCGCCTCGGCTGTGGGGAGGCTTACTGGCGGCAGAGCTCGTCAGCAGTCCGACGAGAGTGATGACGCATCCTGGCGTCGCGCAGTCGATGCGTTCTAGCCGACGGTCTCGCTCTCCGGGGTCCAGGCTTCTGGCTGGTCGAGCACAGAGACCGCGCGAACATGGCAGCGAATCTTATGCCCGACATCCCGCGAGCTGAGCTCATAGCTTGTGCCGGTTTCGCCCACGATCGGAACGCCGTCACGATACCATAGATACTCTATTTGCGACGCAATAACATTCGGTACGACGGTCAGCGCCTGGCCCGGTGAGGTCTGGCCCGAGAAGGCCGGCAATGCGCTGAAGGCCGTCGGGGCCCTAGCCAGATCCGTTTCCGTCTGCCGGACCCTTATATAGTCAATCACCATGTCATACGTTTGCGACGGGTTCGGTTGAGCGCGCCCCTTTTTTTCATCGTAGGCGAAATCCACAATGATGTATTTTTTTGCTGCGAGTTCCGGTGTCGTCGGAACGCGCGCCACTTCATAGCCGTCGATCACGAAATAGGTATAATCATCTTCGATCTGCGCATACCAAGTATGAAATTCGCCATCGTATACGTCGATCGTGCTGGGAAAACCACTTGATGGATCGACTTGATAGCCGGCGATTTTCCGGTGCACGCTACGTGGCGTGATATGTGGATCTGCATAGCCGAGTCTGGGTTTGTGCACGTGCTGGCTGATGTTGATATAGGCCCCATTGAGACCGTCATATTCCCAAAAGTCCGTCTCAAGACGATTGCGCGTCCGCCAGAATAGATGCTCCTTCCCATACGCCCAGAAAGCAGGAAAAAATCCAGGGCGGGGCGCGAGTATCTTCGGCATTCTGGCGCGGATCTCAAAGATCCCCTTTCCCCAACACCGCCCCTGGCCATTGTTGTTCACGGAAGAGAATGCACCTGTTCTCCAACGCCGCTTGTGCAAGAGCCGGAGCGCCAGCGTGTGGCTGCTGGCGTCGTGCACATAGGAGGAGGGCGACGCCGACATCGGCGGCGTAGCGGCGTCAACACCAACGGTCGTCAGATGGGTCGGCGCATACCAGATGCTGCTTTGCGCGCCTTTGGAATCATCGACAACCGTGTTGGAGTCGAAGTCGTCAAAAAAAACCGTTGTGTAACCGCGGATCGGCGGCGCCGCCTCACCACGATGACCATATCGCCGTTCATTGCCGATGGCTGTCCAGGACGCCCACGAGACTGAATCAAAGGCATAACGTGCCGGTTTGTCGTTCGCATCCACAGCTGAAGGAGGGCTCTGGCGATAGGGATGAACGTCGGGCAGGGCGGATTGCCGGCCGATGCGCCACATGCCCCATCCCATCAGCCTGTCGATCTGGGAGTCATTTAGTTCGCTTTGCCCGATAATGACGCAATCGATCGCGACATCGGCCCTCATCGGATTGTTCACATCGCCCATGAAGCTCTGCGATTTCATCCGGTTGGGTGTCAATGCATAAACCGTCTGGCCGGCCGTCTTGATCCCATTCACCACAGCCTGCATCACGAACCCGCGGCGGTACCCGACCATGACATTCCATTCGTCAAAATCGGTCGAGCACTGCCCTTCCTCGCTCTTGAGCTTGCCGTCATGGAGCCGCGAAACGAATGTGCCGGCCGATGGCTTGAAACAGACCTGGGGTTGGCGATGCACCGGGCCACCCTCCGCGCCATTGGCGCAAACAACGGAAACGCATTCCGCGTCGGCATTGATCGCCGAATTGCACCGGGCGATCACGAGCCACCAGCGGTGAAGGTAAGGCGCATCGCTATCGGCGGGCCAGGTCAACGCCTGTCTCGTACCCTGTTTGAAATGGACTCCGCCGTTATTCGGAAGCTTTGTCGGGCGCAGGGAGGGCTCGGCTTGCATCGCAGCCACCGGCTTCGCGCCGGCCGATTGCCATGAGGAGACTTCGCCCTCGGCCAGATCCTCCTGAAACCAGGATTTCACAATCATTTCCGGGAACAGACCAGGATGCCAGGAGTGAGCTTTCGGCTGCGAGCCTTGCGCCGGACCGGCGGCGCGAGCATCCCGTCCTGGGCGACCGGATGCCGCCAGCACAAGGGCGGCGCATGCGGCCCGCGCCAGGTCCCGGCGAGAAAAGCGGTTAGTCATTGTCGTGTGCCAATAATTGCTGGTTTCGGGATGAGACTCCGCATGGACACCCGTTACTTACTATCGCGCTTCTCCTCACAAGCTCCGCAGCATATCATAGGTTTCAGTTTAACCTTTCAACGACAGCTGGGGAAGTGGGTCGCGCCTAATGCGATAACTGGAGAAAGCAGATGCAGACCGCTGACAGGATCGGTGCTTCGCCTCCCACCAGGCCGGGCAAAGCTCTTCCGCCCAATGCGCTTCTATTGAATTGCTTTGGCCGAGGTGGGTCAAATATTGTCTGGAATATCATCGGCAGCTCGCCGGATGTGTTGATGCCATACCGCGAATGGCATGAGGGAGTATTCGGACGCTACTACAAGCTGCGCAAGGCCGCGTGCCATATTGGCGGGGCCGTCAACTGGGCATCTGTTCCCGTCTTTTGGCGTCATATCCGCGCAGCGACTGCCGAGACCGTCCGCCCCGGGGAGCGCAACGAAAAGTCCCAAGCACGCTACGTCGTTCTGAAGGTGATGGATTACTACATTGCATTCGACGACGCGATTGCGCGCGGCTTTATGGAAGCGCGGAACCTTGTGCTTACGCGGCATCCATTACCGATGTGCGAAGGGCTGATACGCAGCGGTCTCAGCGAGGCGCTCGCGATCAAATGGTACAATGATGTGACTAGCCTGATGTTCAAAGCCTCGAGGAAGCGTGATGCGCTATCGCTTCGATTCGAGGACTTGATCCAATCACCGGATGCGTTTGTTAGAAGCCTTTACGACGCGCTCGGCATAGCGGCAGCGGAGGACGGAAAGATCCGGTTTAAGGTTAAATCATTTGGGGCGGCGCGAAAGGCAAACGCAGACGCCGCAACTGGCGAAAGGCTGCGGATAAAATTGGACGAAGCATCCGATCACATCGCACCAGACGTCAACACCCGAGCGGTTGCCCGCCTCGATCGTTCAGCACGACAGCGGATTTCGACAGGCACCCGCGCAACCGCAGAATTGTTCGATTATGGAGATGATAATTTCTGACCTTGTGCGGTTAACGGCGTTTGCCGCCTGGCCCCGAACAGGCACGGGACAGGCATAGACAAGTTTCACGGTCCCCAGTGCGTAGTGCCTGTTCGAGCACAGAGGAGCAGCCGTTCACTGAACCCGGTTTGCCCCGCGCAAGGTCGAATTCCGATGAGAGAAAACGGCGTCAAGGAGGCCTGCCGTCTCAAGGCCGCCGACTGTGTCTCCAGTCCCGGTATAAGAGACTCTAAGTCGTCGGATGGGCAGTCGGAGAGGCGCCGAGTGTGCAGATACCGTGGGCTATACAAATCTAATCCATTTCGTTTTCTTGGATGTTAGAGTTTGCAAGACTTCCGCACCATGTTTTCCGAAGAGTAGCGACGCTCTCAGATAGACAGTGACAACGGACAATGTACCTATAACGAGAAGCCCGGTCGCGAGCACAAGATAGTCGGGCGATCCGGCAAGCAGCATTTTGACCGCCGAGCCAGTGGCGAACACCACAGCGGCGAATGCGACAGGCGGCACATGTACGAGCGCGAAATCCACAGCTGATAATCCCGTTATCCGACAAGTCATCGCCGCATAAAGGAAGAAACTCGTCGCAATGGCGCCGGACACTGAAAAGGCCACTGCGTTCACGCCGTAGGGCGCCGAGAAGAACGCGAATGAAGCGACAAGGGCCATGTAAATGATCTGCATGGAGGCCGTTCGGTAACTTTGGCCCGTCGCAAGCGTCACGACTCCGCACACTCTGTAACCGACGCGGAAATAAATTACTGCAGAGAATATGATAATGGGAACGACGGCATCCGTCCATTTCTGGCCGAGAATTGTGAGAACAATCTCTTTTGCGAAACAGCATAGAAACGCGCTAGTCGGTAGAGCAAGCGCCGCCGTTAAAGCATACCCCTTGAGCTGAGCGCTGCATAGCCTGGCCTTGTCGTGATGAACCTTCGACAGGAGCGGGAAAATCACGCTCTTGTTCAGATTTCCGAACAGACTTGCTGGCATCGCAATCAGATAATACGCTCGCGAGTAAATGCCCAGCTCTGCAGTGCCGATCAACCGCGCGACAATAACATTATCGATATATTTTGCGGTGACGGCTGATATACCAGCCAGCGAATAGCCCAGGCTCTGTCTGCGGATATCGCGATAGGACTGCATGTCGAAACTGGGCCTCACGAGATAGTCCCTGGCGATGAAGAAATAGATGCTGGCCAAGATCGATGCCTCGGCCATATATGCGATCACCAAGGCCCAATAGCTGAGTCCAAAATAGGCAAGCGGAATGGCTAGGCCGACATGGGAAGCAATCCAAGCGACCAGACTCGCTGTGGAGGATATTCTGAATTTCAGGTGCCGCGACAAAATGGCCTCGGCGGTCAGATTGAACGCGTTCGCGACCATCATCACAGCAAGGAGGCGCGAAATGAGGACCAATTCCGGCACATGAAGAAAATCTGCAATCTGTGGTGCAAACACCCATTGAAGTATGCCGAGAATGGCAGCGAATATCACGGACAAAGAAATTGCGGTTCCGATATGGCGCTCGTCGACGTCCCGTCGCTGGACCAGGACTTGCGACATGCCGAGATTGGCAATGTTATTGCCGACGGATGCGATGATCAGCGCAGCGCCGGCAACGCCGTACTCCTGGGGGGAAAGCAGGCGCGCGAGAATGGCCGTGACCAGGACATTCAAAAAGGTTCGGGCCAGCAATGTGGCACCCGACCACGAGAGGCCGTTGGCTGCCCTTCGTGTCAGGTTTTTATGTCCAGTTACCTCGTCCAAGTTGACCTGCTCCGGACTGTCCAATTCGACTGCCACGCTTCAGTGCATGCAAGCGTGCTCCAACCTCATGAGCTATTTTCTCGCCCACGCCTCGCGGGTGGATTCCTCAGGCGTCCAATCACCGTTTTCCTCATCGCTTCATCAACCCAAGTCATAATGCCAGCGGATAGGCATCCCAGCATAAGCACCGCGCCGTCACGGTCGCACAGGCTGACTGGAACCGCCTTGTTGCATCCAGCAGCAATCTCTTCAGCGACGCCCCTCATTTTTGCGGAAATAGCCATTTGCTCTTCGAGGCCAGCGCAGCTTCCGATAGAGTGCACGTAGACGCGCCTTAGGTGTTACATATTCTGAAGGAGCAACGCGTTTGAGACCTACGCTCTCGCAGAGCGTATCCAGAGATCGATCTGTAAATGCATTGATATGTCCGAGCGGGTACAGTTCATTTTTTTCTATCTTCCAGCCCGATGTTATCTGCGGCGCAACCAATTCGCCAAAGGGAACGGATATCTTTATAATGCCAGAAGGCTTCAAGATTCGAGCCAGCTGTCTTACGGATTCGCGTGGCTCAGACACATGCTCCAGCACCTGATTCATATGTATGAAGTCGAACCTCTCATTTTCCACTTCACTCGGATCAATGGTCTGAATGCCGTGCGCGGCCGCGAATGATTTGCGCCGCGCTGACAGCTCGGCCCCGACAACATCATAGCCAAGGGCGCGCGCTGCGATGGCCCAGTGGCCCCACCCCATCCCAAAATCCAAGACCTTTATGTGGCGTGCCACTGGAGGAATGTACAACAATTCCTCGATCATCCCAGCAGACCGCAGCAGGTTATTGAAATAGCTTCGGCCCGCGCGTTCCCTCTTGGCCAGAGAAACAGATTCGTCACTAACGTCGTCATAGAGAAATTCCATGCCTTTGCTGTCTAGAATTTCTCTCTGAAAATACAGGATACAAGCGCGGCATTGCGCAATCGTGTATCGCGCACCATTAAGGTTTTGGTCGGAGATCCGTCCACGAAAGCATTCGTGCACGAACCTACGAACATCCGTTTGGGAAAAGGGGGAGTCGTATAGTAGGGCTATATTTGTACTGCCGCATCCAGGACACTTTTCCCTAGCCACGAATCTCAGCCTTTCGCGCGAGTCGACCGTCATGGCTGCTTACTTGGCCTCTTTGCTGCGTTGTAGGCGCTCAAAGCAAGCGACAAGGCGGTTGCCGCAACGATATTAGCAATAGCTGGTCCGCTGGCACTCCTACACCAGCCACAGGCCGAGCGGCGGGATTGTAATGGCATTTTATTGCCCGTTATTGCCTGTCGCTTTTCGGGTGAGAGCCTCCGGATAAGGCTAGCAAACCGCCTTGGCTGCTTCATAATTGAATAGCGGAAAGGGGCCGCGCATAGCTCCACGCTGCTTAAAAATGTGGCTATCGGACAACCGGCTGCTTCAAAAGCGCTGCATGCGTTCACGACCGGCACCATGTTTGTCGCTTGGCCGGGGATTGCCGGAAGCGCAAAAACCAGTTTCAGTGAATGCATCTCGTTCAGCGCCTCTCTCCGGCATCAATAGTCGTCATTGCGTAGGCCGGCTTCGGGGTTGCTCCTGAATAACCTACCGCCTCACGATCTGGGTGGCAGTGTCCACAAGAGTGGCATACAACCTCATTTGCCGTGCTGCGACGCTCTCCATGCTGAATCGCGCAGTGACTGTTTGTACTGCGCGCCGCGCCATCTCATCGCGCTCGGCTTCCGATAGGCCGAGCGCGCGATGAAGGAGTCCGCAATACTCCACATGCGAGCGAGCCAAGAAGCCGCTGCGCTCATGCTTCACAACGTCGGATGCACCGCTGACATCGGTGATGATCGGGACCACGCCGCAACTCATGGCCTCGAGCAGTGCGTTTGACATGCCTTCCGTAACCGAAGTGGAAAGATAGAAATCAGCCTCCCGCAGAAAGGGAAAGACATCTTCAACCGCGCCGGCGAAAGTGACCCTGCTGGAAAGGCCCAACCGGGCCGCCTGCTCCTCGAGGGTGGCGCGGCACTGGCCATCGCCCAGGATGGTGAGTTGCGCCTTTGCGTCGGCGGGAAGTGCCGCGAACGCATTGATCATGTGCTCGAGGCATTTTTCCGGATCGAGACGGCCAAGGCAGATAAAGCGTCGGCTGCCATCGGCGCTCGGCTCGCGGCGCGGCTTGCGGGGCAGATCGATCCCATTCGGAATCATATGAATGCGATCCGCGCCGATGCCATGTCTCTTCAGATCACCAGCGATTTGGCGGCTATTGGCGATGAAGGCCGTGACGTGACGTTTAATCAAGGCGGACGCCCAGCGACCGATGATTTTCTTTTCGCGCACAACGTCGAGATCGAAACACCGTCCGCCCCGGCCCAATTTTGCGAGAACCGGTTTGCGCAGGAGGGCTCCTGCCAACGCCGCCGGAACAGCGTGAAGTCGGGCATGGATGATATGTACGACATCGAATTCGTCGCGACGGCGCAGCATCCAGATCACAACTTGGACACACCACGACAGGAACGACAGCATATGCCGCCCGCCCAAATACGGAGCCGCGCGCAAACGAAGGCGATGGATAGGCACCCCGTCGATGGAGGACCGTTTCGAGGTCAAGTGCGACAGACTGGGCGCCAGAATGGTTGCGGAAACGCCGCTTTCAACCAGCACCCGAGCAAATCGCCGCGCCTGTTGTTCGCCGCCGCCATATGACTCAGGAAAATAGGTTGGGAGCACGAGCAGAACACGCATGCTGGGAAGAGCTTCGGCTCGCGGGGTCTTCATCGGATAAGCGGAGGCAACTTCTGCTGCAATCATATCAATCCGCCGGATAGCGTTCCCGGAGCCAAGGCGGCCACCAAGATTACAACCCCGTCCCATGTGCAAAAAAGAAGATGCCTCTTTGGCATCTCACTGCCTTCAGCGCATCGATCCCCTTGTCGTCCAGATCGACGCACTCCACCTCATCGCCGAAATCGGCGAAGTATGCACCGCTAACCGATCCGGCAAGTTGCCCGATCACCGTCAAACGCATAAGGCTGCACCCGATCATCGCGGAAGCGCCACATTTCGGACAGGAGGTACTGTTGATACTCCCTTGCTTGCCCGATGCTGGTCAAGAGCCGCGCGGTAAATGGCATCGGTCCGCTTTCCCATCAGCTTGACGTCCCAGTTCGAAAGATCCGTCGCCGCGGCGGCACCTTGGGCGAGGCAGGCCAGTCTTGCACGATCCTCCAGGAGGGCGGCAATGGCGTCGGCCATGGCTGCCAAATCATCCGCGGGTGTAATCACACCGTTGATACCAGGGCGGAGCACTTCGCGAAGACCTGGCAGATCGCAAGCGACGCAGGGCTTGCCACCGGCGAGATATTGCATAACTACGCGGGGCAATCCCTCCCGCATGGAACAGAGCAGGCAGAGATCCGCGAGCGCGATCAGCCGCTCGGGGTCGTCCCGATAACCGGTAAAGACCACTTGTCGCTCGAGCCCAAGCCGCTTGGCCCGCGATTCTACGGTCGAGCGAAGCGGCCCGTCGCCCGCGAGCACAAGCACCGCGTCGGGTAACCGGACGGCGACTTTGTTGAAAGCGTCCAGAAATTCCGTGTGTCGCTTGCGTGGCTCGAAAGCCGCGATCATCAAGAGCACGGACGGGCGCGGCGCGTCCGGGGTCAAGCGCAACAAATCGCGCCAACCGTCGGGCGGACCGGCGTTGCGAAAACGATCGAGATCGAATCCGGAATGGACGACATAATGTTTGTCTGGATGTCCCACTCCTGCGCTCAGGCATAAGTCGCGGATGCCCTCGCTCACACTGATGAACGCACTGGTGAATGGCGCTGCCAGCTTTTCCAAGGCGAGATAAGCAAACCGCTCGGCGACGCCGACATTGACAAAAGGCACGATATGCACGCCATGAACGATCGCTGGAACTCCCGCCGCCCATGCGGCGAGCCGCCCGAGAATGCCTGCCTTGCTGGTGTGCGTATGCACGATGTCGGCATTCAAGGCGCGGAATCTCCGGGTGAGCGCCAACAATGCCCGCATGTCGGAGACAGGCGAAATGGACCGAGTCAGGCCCGGGACGCCAATGAGTTCCACCCGCGGGTCCACTTTAGCTATGATTTCCGGCTGGACCGTCTCGCCATGTAGCAGGACAACATCATGCCCCCCTTGGGCGGCCCAATTGCAGGAATGGACAGTATTCTCATCAGCACCGCCATTGATGAGACGGGTGATGACATGAGCGATACGCAGTCGACGCCCCAAGTCAATCTTGCCTTCCGCGTCCTGTACTTTCATATCGCCGCACCGATCGCGCTGAATTTATCCGTTGGGTGCGTTCCCACGCCCAGCCGCGCTTTTGGTCCATGCGTCCCGATATCGGTGCTACTGCATTGGAGTGACATGCCACGCCTCGGTGGGTGCATGCCGTATGGAGATGAACCCCGAATCCTAAGTGTGCCCTTCCTTCTTGGGCCATGGCACATGCAGTCCGTAAGGAGGGTTATTCCAACGGCTTCCAGTCGATCAGATCTAACTTGTTGGATTTAAACGTCCCAGAGAACTGCCGCTGTCACCACGGGCACAGCGGAGTGATTATTTTGTGGTATACTGTGGTATACCTTGGACCAATACTTCTGCCTCACCGCGTTTGCGCGAAATCGGATCGGAACCGGACTCGTTCAAAAAAGTAGTGGAGGCAATGCTTTAAGGGACCTATGGGAGAGGCCGGACCCGCAGCTTGCGGATTTTTCGCGTGCTCCACGTTACTTATTGTCGATGTGCGGCGGCAGCTGGTTGGCGCGCGCGAGCGGGCAGTCGATCAAGACATTGTCCCTTCCCCGAGAAGCCAGCTTCGTTCGATCGCTCTGCAAGTGCCAGCGGAGACTTACTCCTCGGTTACAAACGAGACCACCTCATCAATCGGCCTGCGCGGCGACCTGGCAAATCTGATGGCAGTACCTGCCATAGGGCCAAGGGCGACGCATGCAATCAATCTCTCGCCTGCTCGAATTCGACCGACGTCACGAATTTGCCGTTCAACTCGACTATCGACCGCAAGATTGAGGGGGCAAGCCACGAGCCGAAGTGCCTCCGCGGCCAACAGGAAATGCATTAGGAACAGCGCACCATCGACATAAATCTGGTTTCGTTGATTGCTTCCTCGCCAGGCCCTTGTGTCTGACGTGATAATGGCCAGGTTTGATATGGACTGTGAAAAGCCTCGCGCCCCGCCCTGCAGGGCGAGTATCTGATCGATTTGATGACGGCCCTGGTAGAGGTATACTCTTGTCGCCTGCCTGTTGCATTGGGATGGCGCACCTTGCGCCAAGCGTACCAACTCTAGCAATGTGGTGCGATCTATTAATTGTTCGTCAAAGTATCTAACCGAGCGACGACACTGAAGTCCTTCCAGGAGTGTGAGGGCTGGCCCCCCAATTGGCAGAACGGCGCTTTGAACCCCGCCGGTCAAGGCGACTCCATCAAGCCCATTGAAACGCTCGACGAATTGACGAACTTTCTCAACAAAGGGCTGCTCAGGCTCCCCTGGTGGATGAAGGTCAACATAGGCGCGAAGTGCGCCAACAGCCATTTCAAGCGGAAACGCCCCTAGCGAGGCGTCGTAGGAGGACACCTCATTCATAAGTCGCTTGATTTTTTCCTGGCCAAAACCGGGCCTCCTGTCCTTTAGAGAAAGGCCCTTCTCAATCGAGTGAGCGTCCACGATTATTCGGTAATATAGCCGCTCTTTTTTTGGAACCAGCAGCGAATCCCCGTTGTAACGTAGGTAATTTCCAACGTCATATACGTAGGAGATGATTACCTTCGCTTGAGCATACAGAAGAATTTGCAGCTTTCGAAGCATTTTACAACATCTTGATTTGTTATTTTACTTGGCCGCAGGCAGGGCCCTATCCAGAAACGTACGGCCAATCTCAGCTAGTTCCCGGAACCGGTTGTCTATCTTCATGTAGTCGTGAACAAGTTTTCCGAGGTTTTCGCACATGTCCAGCAAATGGTCCCTGGCACCCTTGCGGTGAATACACACGTACTGAGAGGGAATGCCCATCAGCGTCATCAAAGCCTCATTCTTAGTGGGGAAGCCGATGGCGGGTCGCCGGCTGTCCAGGCAAATTAACGGGCACCGGTTCCGCAGAGCAAATAGTGCCCCATGCATGCGCTCTGACAAGCAGTAGGAGAATTGTGATGCCAGATTTGCCCACTCGAGGGGATCAATCGGCTTTTCGGTGAGATCGATGTCTGCGAGGTGATTGCGATCCGAGACTGATACAATCTGGACGCCGCGCGCCCGCAGAGAGGTCGTGGCCTCTGCATAGAGCTCGTGCTGGCCGGCTATCACCAACGCCCGGGGCCGATTGAAATCCACGCCCCAGGAAGCCAGCTTTACGCGCAGGCTTTCATGAGTGGCATTCGACGTTAGATCGTGAGTGACTGTCGGGTCTGGGGTCAATGTCACACGATCCGCGAGGCTTGGATCTGCCCAGAGGACCAACTCACGTGTCCGCTCGTCCCGCACGCCGATCGCGACAAATTCGTTCAGGCATTTGGCCATCAAGTATCGATTGCGGCGCGGCATTTCGGTCCATTTGGTGCTGCTGCCGGTGCTCGCCGCATATGCTATCTTCGAGCACGCCACTTCTGGCCAGTAGACATTGGGAAATGGCGGACATAGTGGGTTGGTCTGAAGCTTGATCAGCCCACCGAGACGGGAGACGTAGTCGATCTTCCAAACCTCATCGCTACCCACCACAACCGCATCATAGCGGTCGCTTACGTAGCGAAACGTTGGTGACCTATCCTCCGAGTAGAACCTCTTGGGGCTGAGCAGCAGTCCATCGGCGAAGGCGGCAAGCGTTCGCTGGCGTGCGTTTGTCGCCGGCCCATAGCCAGTCTCCAGTCGTCTTGGATAGCGGTGGTCCACGATCTCCGCCGGCGAGCCGGGACGCAGGTCCGAAATGCAGCGTTGGAGGGCGAGGCTCTGAAGCTGCGCCCCCTCGTTGTAACCGGTGTGCAAAGTTAGTGTGCCAATCAACATTTAGCAGGTCCGTTGCTATCAACGGCGGCTATACGGCCAAATTGTTCCGTCAAGTTGTTCCGCCTAGTATCACGCCAGCACGTAGGCAACAATTGCCTCCGAGGTCGAATTGTATTTAACGATCTTCAACGAAGAGAGGCTGTTTTCAGGAGCGTTGACTTTGACATACCTTCCGACACCGAGGTGGAAAGATAGAATCAGCCTCCCACAGGAATGGAAAGACATTTTCGACCGCGCCAGCGAAAGTGACGCTGCTGGAAAGGCCCAACCGGGCTGCCTGTTCGTCGAGAGTGGCGCGGCATTGGCATCGCCCAGGATGGTGAGTTGCGCCTTTGCCTCGGCTGGAAGTGCCGCGAACTCGTCGATCATGTGCCCGAGCGTTCCGGACTAAGATGGCCAAGGCAGACAGAGCGTCGACTGCCATCGGCGTTCGGCTCGCGGCGCGGATTACGGGGCAGATCGATCCCATTCGGAATCGGCTTTCAATCGATCAGATTTAGCTTGTTTTTAAGCGTCTTAGAGACGAGTCGCTGTTACCCCGGGCACAGCGGAGCGATTTGTTTCTGATACACTTATGTACTTCTGCGTTTTATGTACTTCTGCGTTTGCGCGGAACCGGACTCGTTCAAAGAAGTCAAGGCATCCCTCTAAGGACCGGGGCGCTTTACCCGTCAGGGATGGGAGCCATGGGAGGGGGACCAGCAGCTTGCGGATCTTTCGCATGCCCCAAAGCCACTTCTTGTCGATGTCCGCCGGCAGCTGGTTGAGGCGCGCGAGCGTGCATTGGATCAAGACATTGTCTCGTCCCTGGTCGGCGGATCCTACGGAGACTGAGTCGAGAAGCATCCTGGCTTGGTTCGCCATAGCCTGCCAGCTGGCCCTCTTCATCGCGCTGGTCTATCTCCTCAGGCTCGAGACTACTGCGCTTGTCCGCGTCCTGCTCGTTGCCCTCGCCGGCTGGTGCGTGCACTACTTCCTGCCACAGCCTTACCGGCTGCCGTTTTTCGTGCTGCTCTCGTTCGCGACTATCGCCGCAGTTTTCGCGAACCTTGGGCCCAACTGGCACCACTGGAGATTTGACGGCCTCATCGATGCCGCCTGGATCGTCGCCATTGGGCTCGTACTGATCGGAATTGTCCACCTACCGATCGCTTTTGGATGGAGAGTGCTGGCGCTGGTTGGCGCCGGCTGCGGGCTCGCCGCCGCACGAATGGACTGGATAGCGACCCCGTGGACGCGCGCCGTCTGGCCAGTGCTCGCTTCCATGTTCATGTTCCGTCTCATTGTCTATGCATACGAAATGCGACGTGAACAGAAGATGGCGACGCTTTCGGAGCGGCTCGCGTATTTTTTCATGTTGCCGAACGTGTGCTTCCCGCTCTTTCCGGTCGTAGATTTTAGAACTTTCCGCAGCAGCTACTACAATGCTGACCGGCACTACATCTATCAAACGGGCATTCAGTGGATGTTTCGCGGCGCTATCCATTTGATATGCTACCGCATCGTATATCAGCGATTTGTTATCGATGCTGCGGACGTACACAATCAGATTGAGCTTTTGCAATTTATCATATGGCCATTTTTACTTTATCTGAAGGTTTCAGGAACTTTTCACATAATCACCGGGATTTTGCATTTATTTGGATTCAACCTTCCAGAAACCCACAATCTGTACTTTCTTTCCTCAAGTTTCACAGATTTCTGGCGTCGAATAAATATATACTGGAAGGACTTCATAATGAAGATTGTATACTATCCGTTGTATTTTCGCTTTCGACGCTGGGGAGAGAGCGTAGCGCTGGTCAGCGCGACCCTCCTCGCGTTCCTCGCGACTTGGCTGCTGCACAACTATCAGTGGTTCTGGTTACGTGGCACCTGGGTATTCACCTGGAACGACTTCCTCTTCTGGATGATCCTGGCCGTGCTTGTGACGATCAACGCCCACTATGAAATGCGGCACGGTCGCACGCGGCGCCTGCGTGGCGGGGCACTAAGCTGGAACGGTGCGCTGCAAACTGCGAGCCGGACCATTGGCGTATTCGTCGTCATCTGCCTCCTTTGGTCGTTTTGGAGCGCGAGCTCGGTCCCGCAATGGTTCTCCGTCTTCGACACTGTGGGCGTGGAAGTTCCTGGCAAAATGACGCCCGCCCTCGTACTGGTCGCGGTGGCAGCTATCATTGGCATTCCTGCGCTTGCGCTCGCGCGCGGCGGCGCCGACCGCCAGTACAGTTTCCGACGGTCGGTTGCGTCGGTCGGTGTCTGCGGGTTGATCGCGGTTTGCATCTCGCTCCCCATGGTTCACGATCGCCTCGGGGAGACGGTCAGTACCGCAATGGCCGACATTAGAGCGCCGAACCTCAATAGCCGCGACAACGCGAACCTGGAGCGCGGCTACTACGAGAACCTCGTCAATGTCGGCGCATTTAACCCAGAACTGTGGATTGTCTATGGCCAACGACGACACGACGGTTGGGACAATTTGGACAAGACGCCGCTGAGCGAGTTCACCGGTGCGCTTCCCACGACCTATCTGCGACCACTCTCCCAAGCAGACTTTAAGGGAACGCGGGTCCACATCAACCGCTGGGGCATGCGAGATCAGGACTATGAAAAGATTCCTACTCCCGGCACCCCACGAATCGCAATCGTCGGCTCTTCGCATGTCTTCGGCGAGGGCGTCGCGGATGACGAGACTTTCGAGGGCCTGTTGGAGCGGCGGCTGAATGCGCAGGCAGACGACAGCGGGTATCGACACTACGAGGTGCTGAACTTTGCCGTTGGGGGTTATGTTCCTCTGGACATTCTGGCCATCATCGAGGATCGAGTGCTCGCATTCAAACCAAAGTACATCTTTTACTTCGAGCACAGCGCGCTTGTTCCACGAACGCTAAAGCGTCTCGGGAAAGCAATCCAGAATGGCTCCGCATATCGCTACGACTTCGTGCGCGACATTGTACGCGAGAGCGGGATCGATCCCCGTGCCGACCACGAGGTACTTCAAAGAAAGCTCATGCCCTACGGAGACAGACTTCTGCGTGCGATCTATTCTCGAATCGTGGAAGCTGCGAAGCGAGAAGGGGTCGGGGTCTTTTGGATCTATCTACCCAGACCAGACGAGAGGACCAGCACCGAGCTAGAGAAGCGCCTCGCTGCCGAGGCTGGCTTTAACGTTCTCGATCTTTCCGGTGTGTATGACGGGTATGACTGGCGGACGCTTCTTGTAGCACCTTGGGACGATCACCCAAACGCCGCCGGCCATCGGCTCATCGCCGACAAGCTTTACCAAGTGCTGCAGCAACACCAGGATCTAATTCCCCTGAACCTTGCGGTTGCTCCACACAAGGAGGAACAATGAACGCGATCCAGATCAGGACGATGGCCAAGGATTTCATATTGAAGGAGTTTCTGCCCGGTGAAAGGCCGGAGAATCTGACGGATTCAACGGAGCTGATAACTGACGGCATTCTCGACTCGTTGGCGACGCTTAAGCTCGTTGCCTACCTGGAAAAATCCTGCGGTATCGAAATCGCCCCTGACGAACTCGTGCCGGAGAACCTGAACTCCATCGCCCAAATTGCCAATTTCGTCCAGTCGAAGCAGGCGTCCACATAGAGCCCGCCATGACGGTTGCTGCCTTACACGAGTATCTGGAACAGAGCGCGAGGCGGCATCCCCAGACGTGCGCCGCTGTCGAGGCGAGCTCTGGGCGGCAGATCACCTACGGCGAGCTCGACGCGCTGTCGGACCAAGTCCGCGACCATCTGCGTCGGATCGGCGTCCGGCCGGGGGACCGCGTCGGCATTTGCCTTCCAAAATCGATCGCCTCGCTCGCTGTTCTGTTCGGCACCTTGAAGGTGGGCGCGGCCTATGTGCCCGTCGACTCTCTGGCACCGCCTGCGCGTAGCGCGTTCATATTTAACGACTGCGGCGTGCGCGCGATTTTCGTGGAGGCGTCCCGAGCCGAAACTTTGCGCTGTGAGTTGGCGCGCTTGGCTGCGGAACCGTGTCTCTTACCGCTCGACTGGTCCGACGGTCCCTCGCCGCTCGCGACGTACCTGGCTCGCGTAGAGGCCGGCAGCTTGGCGGTGGAGGACGAATCGGCGCGGCCGGGGCCGGACAACCTCGCTTACGTGCTTTACACTTCGGGCTCGACCGGCCAGCCGAAGGGCGTGATGCTGACGCATCGTAATGGCTCGAGCTACGTGGACTGGTGCTCCGAGATCCTCGCCCCTGACGAGAATGACCGCTTCTCCTCCCATGCGCCTTTCCACTTCGACCTGTCTATCCTCGACATCTTCGTACCGCTGAAGCACGGCGCGACCGTATTCCTCATCGGTGAGGAGCTCGGCAAGAATCCGACCCGGATGGCGTCGGTTATCGCCGAGCGGCGGTTGACCGTCTGGTATTCCACGCCCTCCGTACTCACGCTTCTGGTCGAGCACGGCAGCCTTGATGCTCGCGACGACCACGCTCTTCGGTTCATTCTATTTGCCGGCGAGGTTTTTCCGGTCAAGCATCTGCGCAGGCTAAAGGCTGTGGTCCCACGCGCACGCTACCTGAATCTCTATGGTCCAACCGAAACCAACGTCTGTACCTACTACGAAATCCCGCAGACGATCGCCGAAGACCGCTCGGCGCCGTTTCCGATCGGGCGCGCCTGCGCGCATGTTAAGGCACGCGTGATCGATGCGAATGGTCGCAACGTGCCGCGAGGCCAGGAAGGCGAGCTCGCAATCAGCGGTGCTCCCGTGATGCTGGGCTATTGGAACATGCCTGAGCGAACAAGCGCCGCTTTTCACGTCGATTCAAGCGGTCGCTGGTACCGTACCGGCGATGTAGTGATCGAAGGCGATGGCGGAGTCTACACCTTCCGTGGTCGACGCGACCGGATGGTGAAGAGGCGGGGATATCGGATCGAACTCGGCGAGATCGAGACGGCGCTCTATCGCCATCCAGCGATCTCCGAGGTGGCGGCGATCGCTCGCTCGGAGGAGTCGGGCGTCTCCATTAAGGTGTTCTATGCCTCGCGCGACGGCCATGCGCTGTCGCTCATCGAGCTGAAGCGGTTCTGCGCTCACAACTTGCCGGCCTACATGGCCCCGGACTGGTTCTCGCATCAGCCGTTACTTCCGAAGACATCGACAGATAAAATTGACTACCAGCATCTGATAAGGATGGAGTAGTGGATTTCGCGCTGAACGAGGAGCAGCGCATCCTGCGCGGTGAGATCCATCGCTTCGCGCAAGATAAGCTCAATAAAGATGTCAGGCAGCGCGACCGGGACCAAGTATTCCAGCACGAGTTGTGGCAGGCCTGCGCGCAGATGGGCCTGACCGGCCTGCCAGTCCCCGAGGCCTACGGGGGACCCGGTCTCGATTCCCTGTCCACGGCCATTGCAATCGACGCGCTCGGCTACGGCTGCGAGGATTCCGGCTTGGTCTTCTCGATCTGCGCCCACCTTCTGGCCTGCGTGGTGCCGATTTGGAAGTTCGGCACTGAAGAGCAGAAGAATCGATATCTTCCGAGGCTCTGTGATGGCACTTTGATCGCGGCCAATGCGATGAGCGAACCGGAGTCGGGCTCCGATGCATTTGCGATGCAAACCCGGGCGGAGCCTCATGGCGACGGCTTTCTAATCAACGGCACGAAGACCTTCGTGAGCAACGGGCCGGTGGCGGATGTTGCCGTCGTCTTTGCTGTCACTGACCGCGCCAAGGGGTATTTCGGCGGCATCACGAGCTTCCTCGTGGACCGCACGCTGCCCGGCTATCGGGTCGCGCAAAAGTTCGAAAAAATGGGACTGCGGACGTCTCCGATCGGGGAGCTTGTCTTCGAGGACGTATTTGTTTCGAAGGACGCTGTTCTCGGTGGAGTGGGCGGCGGCTCCAGGCTGTTCGTCCATAGCATGGACTGGGAGCGGGCGTGCCTATTCGCCAGTCATGTAGGCACCATGGAGCGGCTTCTGGAAAAGGCAGTGGCCTATACGCGCACCCGACGTCAGTCCGGCCAGACCATCTCCAAGCACCAGGCGGTCGCCCATAAGATTGCCGACATGAAGATGCAGGTGGAGGCGGCCCGACTGCTCGTCTACAAAGCGGCGTGGGGCCTTGAACGCTCCCAGTCCGTATCCCTCGACGCCGCCGTTTCGAAGCTCTTTGTGAGCGAATCGCTTGTTCGCACCACGCTCGATGTCGTCCAGGTCTTCGGCGGCTATGGTTTCTTGAGCGAATTCGACGTCGAACGTGCCGTGCGTGATGCCATCGGCAGCAAACTCTATTCCGGAACTTCTGAGATACAGCGCAACATAATTGCTGGCTGGCTGGGGCTTTGATGACGGCTGTGGTCAGAACCTGTCCGGTGAAGGGCGGCGTGTGCTGTCGCTGGGCCTGCCCCCAGTTCGCGAAAAAGGGCGCTCGATTTTGGTGAGGCAACCGGCGAGTGGTACTATCACAACCCATGGAGCCACCGGGGCGGAGGGCGCTTTTGTCGTTCGACTTGGTGCGTCTGCCCAGCCCGTGGTCTCCGAACTTGCGGCTCAGAGGCGAAGAACTAGACCAGCCGCGAGGCGTGAAAGATAGGCTTTGTGGATGCGGCTTCTCTATATACATTCTGCGCACGTTCCGGCGCCGGCCGCCAATGCGGTACAAGTCGCAAAGATGTGCCATGCATTTCGGGTTGCCGGAGCGGAGGTCCTACTAGCGCTTCCACGCGCCTCCATGAATACACGGGATCATTATGAGAAGATCGCGCGCGAATACGGATTCGGTACCGAGTTCCCATTCCGCGTTCTCCCTGTACCCTTTTGGCCTGTGCCCGGCCGGGAGCTTTTTTTTGCTGTGTTGGCACTTCTTGCTGCGGTCTGGCTGCGGCCGCATGTCGTCTTTACACGCTCGGCTACTGTAGCGCTTGTTTCTGCCGGACTTTTCGGGTTCACGACCGTTTTTGAGCTTCACGACCCGATTGGCAGTTTGAGCAGACGTCAGCGTCAGCGCCTTGCCAAACTGATAGGCCTAGAGGCATTCCGTATGCTGGTCGTCACGTCGCAACGTCTGCGGGACGACAGCATCCGCCTCTTTCCTCAACATGCGGGAAAATTTCTCATCGCGCCCAATGGCGCGGATCCGGTTCCGCCGAATGTCGAGCCATGCAGCCTCAGCGGCACGTTCAAGGTTGGTTATGTCGGACATCTGTATAAGGGAAAAGGCATGGAGATAATCAGCGCTATTGCGCCTCGATGCGGCTGGGCGACATTTCACATCGTCGGCGGAACACCAGGCGATATAGAGTATTGGACATCGAAGCTGGCCAAATGCCCGAACACAGTGTTTCACGGCTACGTTCCTCACGCCGCGACATGTGCCTACTTGGCCGAAATGGACGTTGTACTCGCGCCCTATCTTAGAGATGTAGAGGGCCAGGGCGGCGGTCGAAATATCGCTGAGGGAATGTCGCCGCTCAAGCTCTTCGAATATATGGCGCATGGCAAACCCATAGTGTCCTCCGACCTGTCAGTTATCCGAGAAGTTTTGAGGGATAGCGTCAACAGCGTTCTGGTGTCGCCAGACAACCCGTCCGACTGGGTCAAAGCTCTTCAGCGCCTGCGCGAAAACAAGGCGCTTCGGGATCAGATCGGTCAGCAGGCGAAGGCAGACTTTCTGGCCAGGTATAGCCGCATCGCACGCGCAACCAACATCCTAAAGGAAATCGAGAACCGGATGTCGTCGAGCCGAAGCTTATAGGCTGCACAGTTTTTCTTATTGAAGGCGGCCGCGCCGTCAGCAGGTTTTCCTAATCCACTTCCCGCGCCAGAAGAAATCATGCGCTCATAAAGATCCGGCGACTGAACCGGCGCGAACCCGAATTTTGGGGCTCTATATACTCACTGGCGCGGGAGCGCTCGAGCATCAAAATCAAAACTATCAGTTCAATCCCGGACGATGGATTGCCTATCCATGCCGCTTCTGAGAGTCCGTTTTGAAATTCACGGATGAGCGTTTCGGCGGATGAGATTGCCGCCCATTGCGACAAGGATCATGGCTTGCGAGACATCGATGCGCTGCTCGTAGTCGCGCACGAGGCGGCGGCATCTTGTCATCCAGCCGAAGGTCCG
>NZ_JAMYMW010000024.1:0-14620 GCF_040318745.1 Mesorhizobium sp. M1027
TCAGCGACGTCTTGCCATGGTCGACGTGACCAATCGTGCCAATGTTCACATGAGGCTTAGTGCGCTCGAATTTACCTTTTGCCATGTGATCTCTCCATTCCTGCCAGCCCGTGCGGGCCTTGAATTAAGTTACTGGTGCAACTCGTTTCGAGTTACGCGTATTTCTTCTGGACTTCCTGGGCGACCGCGGTCGGGACCGGCTCGTAATGGTCGAACTGCAT
Organism: Mesorhizobium sp. M1027; assembly: GCF_040318745.1. Lineage (NCBI taxonomy): Bacteria > Pseudomonadati > Pseudomonadota > Alphaproteobacteria > Hyphomicrobiales > Phyllobacteriaceae > Mesorhizobium > Mesorhizobium sp. M1027. Next base: position 222 of record NZ_JAMYMW010000024.1, read on the forward strand.
CGTGTAGGCCGCGCGGCCCTGGCTCATCGAGCGAAGGTTGTCCACGTATTTGAACATGTTGGCGAGCGGCACCATCGCGTTGATGACCACCGCGACGCCACGGGCTTCCTGGCCCTGGATCTGGCCACGACGGCCGTTCAGGTCGCCGATAACGCTGCCGACGTAATCTTCCGGCGTCACCACCTCGACCTTCATGATCGGCTCGAGCAACTGCACGCCAAGCTTGGGCGCTGCTTCACGGAAGCAGGCGCGGCCGGCGATTTCGAAGGCCAGAACCGACGAGTCCACGTCGTGGTAGGCGCCATCGATCAGCGTCGCCTTGACGCCGATCATCGGGAAGCCGGCGAACGGGCCCGAGGTCATGACGCTGTTGATGCCCTTTTCGACACCGGGAATGTATTCCTTCGGCACAGCGCCGCCAACGATCTTGGTTTCGAACTCGAATTCGCTGCTTTCCGGATTCGGCTCGAACAGGATCTTGACGCGGGCGAACTGGCCGGTACCGCCGGTCTGCTTCTTGTGCGTGTAGTCCTGCTCGTGCTTGCGGGTGATCGTCTCGCGGTAGGCCACCTGCGGTGCGCCGACATTGGCCTCGACCTTGAACTCGCGACGCATGCGGTCGACGATGATGTCGAGGTGAAGTTCGCCCATGCCGGAGATGATCGTCTGGCCGCTTTCCTCGTCGGTCTTGACGCGGAAGGACGGATCCTCGGCGGCCAGGCGGTGAAGGGCGAGACCCATCTTTTCCTGGTCGTTCTTGGTCTTCGGCTCGATGGCGATCTGGATAACCGGATCGGGGAATTCCATGCGCTCGAGGATGACCGGATGCAGCGGATCACTGAGCGTGTCGCCGGTGGTGGTGTCCTTGAGACCAGCGAGGGCGACGATGTCGCCGGCAAACGCCTCTTCGACGTCGGCGCGCGAATTCGCATGCATCTGCAACATGCGGCCGATGCGCTCTTTCTTGCCCTTCACGGTGTTGTCGACCGAGATGCCCTTGGTGAGCTTGCCCGAATAGATGCGGGCAAAGGTGAGCGAACCGACGAACGGGTCGTTCATGATCTTGAAGGCGAGCATCGACAGCGGCTCGTTGTCGTCGGCATGACGCTCGATCTCGGCGTCGGTCTTGGCGTCGACGCCCTTGATGGCAGGGACATCGGCCGGCGACGGCAGATATTCGACGACGGCGTCGAGCAGCGGCTGCACGCCCTTATTCTTGAAGGCCGAGCCGCAGAACATCGGATAGAACTTCACCGCGATCGTGCCCTTGCGGATGAGCGCACGGATCTCGTCGTTGCTCGGCATCTTGCCTTCGAGGTAATTCTCGAGCGCCGTTTCGTCCATTTCGACGGCGGCCTCAATCATCTTCTCGCGGTATTCTTCGGCACGAGCCTTGAGGTCGGCAGGGATCTCGACGATGTCCCAGGCAGCGCCCAGCGTCTCGTCGCGCCAGACCAGCGCGTTCATCTCGACGAGGTCGACGACACCCTTGAACTCGGTCTCGGCGCCGATCGGCAACTGCATGACTACGGCATGCGCACCGAGGCGCGAACCGATCATCTCGACCGAGCGGTAAAAGTCGGCGCCGATCTTGTCCATCTTGTTGCAGAAGATCATGCGCGGCACGCGATACTTGTCGGCCTGGCGCCAGACGGTCTCCGTCTGCGGCTCGACACCGGCATTGGCATCGAGCAGCGCGATGGCGCCGTCGAGCACGCGCAGCGAACGCTCGACCTCGATGGTGAAGTCGACGTGGCCGGGGGTGTCGATGATGTTGAAGCGATACATCTTGCCGTCGCGACCCTTCCAGAAGGTCGTGGTGGCGGCCGACGTGATGGTGATGCCGCGCTCCTGCTCCTGCTCCATCCAATCCATGGTCGCAGCGCCGTCGTGGACTTCGCCGATCTTGTGCGACTTGCCCGTGTAATAGAGGACGCGCTCGGTGGTCGTCGTCTTGCCGGCGTCGATATGCGCCATGATACCGAAATTGCGGTAGTCTTCGATTTTATATTCGCGGGCCATGGGAGGTGCCTCTTCAGTCTCGTTCGCGCTTTACCAGCGGTAGTGCGCGAAAGCGCGGTTGGCTTCTGCCATCTTGTGGGTGTCTTCACGCTTCTTGACGGCGGTGCCGCGGTTGTTGGCCGCGTCCATCAGCTCGCCGGAGAGGCGGTCGACCATGGTGGTCTCGTTGCGGTTGCGGGCGGCAGCGATCAGCCAGCGGATGGCCAATGCCTGCCGGCGCTCGGGGCGCACGTCGACCGGAACCTGGTAGGTGGCGCCGCCGACGCGGCGCGAACGCACTTCCACATGCGGCGCGACATTGTCGAGCGCCTGATGGAAGACGGTGACCGGCTCCTGCTTGGTCTTGGACTGAACCTGGTCGAGCGCGCCGTAGACGATGGTCTCGGCAACCGACTTCTTGCCATCATACATGACGGCATTCATGAACTTGGTGACGATCAGGTCGCCGAACTTCGGGTCCGGATTGATCTCACGCTTTTCTGCACTGTGACGACGGGACATTTTTTCTCTGCCTCAATTCTACGCGGTGGCCTGGATCCCGGATCGTCGCTTGACGCCGTCCGGAACGACCTTGGCTACGCTTCGGTCACTTCGGACGCTTGGCGCCGTATTTCGAACGGCGCTGCTTGCGGTTCTTCACGCCTTGCGTGTCGAGCACGCCGCGGATGATGTGGTAACGGACGCCCGGAAGATCCTTGACGCGGCCGCCGCGGATCATCACCACCGAGTGTTCCTGAAGGTTGTGGCCTTCGCCGGGGATGTAACCGATCACTTCAAAACCATTGGTCAGACGGATCTTGGCCACCTTGCGCAGCGCCGAGTTCGGCTTCTTCGGCGTCGTGGTGTAGACGCGCGTGCAGACGCCCCGCTTCTGCGGGTTCTGCTGCATGGCCGGGACCTTGTTGCGCTTCACCGGCGCAATGCGCGGCTTGCGGATCAGCTGGTTGACGGTAGGCATTAAACCCTCTTGTCTCTCAATTCCGTGTCTTGCCCGGTCAGGGCCGCTCAAAGCGTCATTTCCATACGCAAATTCGGGCCACAAACCGCGCCTCGCGGTCTTGCCCGAACAAATGGCAGAGGAAGCGGAAGCCGCTTCATGCACGCCGGAAATGTCTTTTCGCTCGTAAAACGAACCCTGTTTGAGGCAAACTCCAAAGCGTGTCGCTTCGGAAGCGAGAGCCTCACATCGGTTCTGACTGGGCGGTTTCTACTCGTGTGGCCACTGTCCGTCAACCCCGGAGCGGCAAATATTGCGCTGAACCCGAGGTTTGGCAGCCATGCGAAAAATGCATGTAATTTTCTTGCGCCGTTTTTCAAGAGGAAGGCAGAAAGTGACCGGCTTGCGGCTGTTTCCACGCCGTGCTTCGTGCGAAAAGGCGGCATGAACAGCCCAAAACCCCTCGCCCGGAGGTACGAACCCGTGAATGACAATGAGGAGCGCCCGGTCACCATCATTACCGGCCGGGTGTGGAAGCGCAAAGGCGGCAAGCCGGAAGGCGTGCATGTGATGCTGGTCGCCCCGGACGACGATTCGGCGGTGCGCCGCGCTCTCGAATCACTTGCCGCGGAAGGTTACGCCGAGGCCGAGCTCGACCAAATCGGCGACCTGGACGGCGTGCCCGACGAGGAGCCGCATCTGTCCGCCTATCAGGGCGCGCTCGAAGGCGAAGTGTCGATCGTGACCTTCGATGTGCCGATCTGAAGCGATCTGAATCGCGGTCGATCTCACGGCCGGCGACAAACGCCCGGCGACTTGCCCGACACAAGTTCTCTGCTAAGAAGCGACCTCCGGTAAAACCAAGCACACTCAACCTGCGGAGCTCCCATGTCCTCTAATCCCATCAAGCTCGGCATCGTCGGCGTGGGAAAGATCGTCCGCGACCAGCACCTGCCGGCCTTGGCGAAGGACCAGGATTATCGCCTGGTCGCCGCAGCGAGCCGCCACGGCAAAGTCGAAGACATCCCGAATTTCCCGACGATCGAGGCGATGCTCGATGCGGTGCCGGAGCTCGAGGCGGTGTCGCTGTGCATGCCGCCGCAGTTCCGTTATGACGCCGCACACACGGCGCTGGTGGCGAAAAAGCATGTCTTCCTGGAAAAGCCGCCGGGCGCGACCGTCAGCGAGGTCGAGGACCTGAAGGCGCTGGCGGCAGCGAACGGCGTCTGCCTGTTCGCCAGTTGGCATTCACGCTATGCGCCGGCTGTCGAGGCCGCTCGCGCTTTCCTCGGTTCAACCAAAATCAGATCGGCCGCCATCATCTGGAAGGAAGATGTCCGCCGCTGGCATCCGAACCAGGAGTGGATCTGGGCACCGGGCGGCTTCGGCGTCTTCGATCCCGGCATCAACGCACTGTCGATCGCCACCCACATCCTGCCGCCAATGTTCATCAGTTCGGCAGAGCTCGATTTTCCGGAGAACCGTGCATCCCCGGTCGGGGCCCATGTCACCTTCCGCACCTCGCATGGATTGCCGGTGACGATGGAACTCGACTGGCTTCAGACCGGCCCGCAGAGCTGGGACATCCTGGCCGAGACGGACCAGGGTAAAATGGTGCTTTCCGGCGGCGGCTCGAAGCTCGCCGTCGACGGCCGCGTCGTTCACGAGGAGCCGGAAGCGGAATACCCGATGCTTTACAAGCGCTTTGCCGAGATCGTGCGCGCGGGTACCTCCGACGTCGATCTCGCGCCCCTCCAGCACGTTGCCGATGCCTTCATGCTGGGCAAGCGCAATGTGGTGGAAGCGTTTTTCGATTGACGAGTGGGCGTCGGCCGGATCGCAGGTCCGGCCCCTCACCGCGCAAGTTCAGTCGACGATCGCTATGGCAAAGCCGTCATAGCCCTTGGCGCCAACAGTCTGGATCGCGGTGCCTTCCAGACGCTTGTCGCCGCCGATGAACGAGAACGCCGCGCGTGCCCCTTCGACGTTGGCGTCACGACCATCTTCATTCACCACCGCGCCGTCACGGATGACATTGTCGCAGACGATGACGGTCCCCGGCCTCGAAAGACGCATGGCCCACGACAGATAGTGCGGGTTGTTCGGCTTGTCGGCGTCGATGAAGATGAAGTCGAATGGCCCGGCATTCTCGGCGCCTAACGCCGCAAGCGATTGAAGCGCCGGTCCGACCCGCAGTTCTACCCGGTCCGACACCCCTGCGCGTTCAAAGTTCGACCGCGCGACACTGGCGTGGTGCGGATCAAGCTCGAGCGTCACGACCTTGCCGTCCACGGGCAACGCTCGCGCCATCCAGATTGTCGAGTAGCCGCCCAACGTGCCGATTTCGAGTACCTTCTTGGCTCCCTGCATTCGCGCAAGAAGTGACAGCAGCTTACCTTGTGCCGGCGAAACATCGATCGCCGGTAGGCCGCCGTCGCGGTTGGCCGCCAGAACGGCATCGAGGGCGGGATCCGCATCGAAAAGAGCCTCGACAATGTAGTCGTCGACAGAAGCCCAGGTCTTCATGCTCATTGTTTTCTTCTCCGGTCCGATTAGAGAACCAAAATGCGAAAAGGGGCCACTTGGGCCCCTTTTCTATCTTCTCTTTCTTGCGCGCTTACTGCGCGGCGGAAGCCATGTCGGTCAGCATCGGCTCGGCGACCTCGACGCCGGACGCCTTGCGGCGCTCGTCGATGATCAGCTCGTCGCGCGAGGTGGCGATGCGCCGGATCTGGCTCATCGTGCCGCCGGTGCCGGCCGGGATCAGCCGGCCAACGATGACGTTTTCCTTCAGGCCCTGCAGCATGTCGGTCTTGCCGGCAACCGCAGCTTCGGTCAGCACCCTCGTCGTCTCCTGGAAGGAGGCGGCCGAGATGAAGGACGGCGTCTGCAGCGAGGCCTTGGTGATGCCGAGCAACACCGGCTGGCCTTCTGCCGGCTTCTTGCCTTCCTCGACCAGGCGCTCGTTGACCTCTTCCAGTTCGATCACGTCGACGTGGTCGCCCGGAATGTAGGTCGAATCGCCCTGCGTGGTGATCTCGACCTTCTGCAGCATCTGGCGAACGATCACCTCGATGTGCTTGTCGTTGATCGACACGCCCTGCAGTCGGTAGACCTCCTGGATCTCGTTGACGAGGTAGGAGGCAAGCGCCTCCACGCCCTTGATCGCCAGGATGTCGTGCGGCGCCGGATTGCCGTCGAGGATATAGTCGCCCTTCTCGATGACGTCGCCGTCCTGGAGATGGAACGGCTTGCCCTTCGGGATCAGGTATTCGACCGGCTCAAGCGTCGAGTCATGCGGTTCGATGATGATACGGCGCTTGTTCTTGTAGTCGCGGCCGAAGCGGATCGTGCCATCGATCTCAGCGATGATGGCGTGATCCTTCGGACGGCGTGCCTCGAACAGCTCGGCAACACGCGGCAGACCGCCGGTGATGTCCTTGGTCTTGGCGCTTTCCATCGGAATACGCGCCAGCACGTCGCCGGGGCGAACCTGTGCGCCCGGCTCGACCGAAAGAATGGCCTCGACCGAGAGCAGGAAGCGGGCGTCGCCACCCTTCGACAGCTTGCCGACCTTACCCTTGGCATCCAGGACGGCGATCGCCGGCTTGAGGTCGTTGCCGCGTGGCGTCGAACGCCAGTCGATGACCTCGCGCTTGGTGATGCCGGTCGATTCGTCGGCGGTTTCCTGAACGGAAATGCCGTCGACCAGATCCTCGAACGCGACCTTGCCCTCGATTTCGGTGAGGACCGGGCGGGTATAAGGATCCCACTCGGCGATACGCTGGCCGCGCTTCACCTTGTCGCCATCGTCGACGAAGATGCGCGAACCGTAGGTGACGCGGTGCGTGGCGCGTTCCTTGCCTGCCTCGTCGAGGATCAGCACCGCCATATTGCGGCCCATGACCATCAGCTGGCCGTCGGAGTTGCGCACCACGTTGCGGTTGCGGATCTCGACCTTGCCCTCATAGGAGGCTTCAAGGAACGAGGAATCCACCACCTGCGCCGTGCCGCCCATGTGGAAGGTACGCATGGTGAGCTGGGTGCCCGGCTCGCCGATCGACTGCGCCGCGATGACGCCGACAGCCTCGCCCTGGTTGACGGGCGTGCCGCGGGCCAGATCGCGTCCGTAGCAGACCGCGCAGACGCCGACCCTGACCTCGCAGGTCAGCGCCGAACGGATGCGGACCGACTGCACGCCGGCCTTTTCGATCAGTTCCACGTCCCGCTCGTCCATCAGCGTTCCGGCCTTGACCAGAACCTCGCCGGTGACCGGGTGGGTGATGTCGTCGAGCGAGGTGCGGCCGAGAACGCGCTGGCCAACCGAAGCGACGACCTGACCGGCATCGACGATCGGCTGCATAGTGAGGCCCTTGTCGGTGCCGCAGTCGAGCGAGTTGACGATGCAGTCCTGCGCCACGTCGACGAGACGACGCGTCAGATAGCCCGAGTTCGCCGTCTTCAAGGCGGTGTCGGCCAGACCCTTGCGGGCGCCGTGGGTCGAGTTGAAGTACTCGAGCACGGTGAGGCCTTCCTTGAAGTTCGAGATGATCGGCGTCTCGATGATTTCACCGCTAGGCTTGGCCATCAGGCCGCGCATGCCGGCGAGCTGGCGCATCTGGGTGGGCGAACCGCGCGCACCGGAGTGCGACATCATGTAGATCGAATTCATCGGCTTCTGACGGCCGTTGTCCTCGAACTCGACAGCCTTGATGCGGGCCATCATTTCGTCGGCGACCTTTTCCGAGCACTTGGCCCAGGCGTCGACGACCTTGTTGTACTTCTCGCCCTGGGTGATCAGGCCGTCGTTGTACTGCTGCTCGTACTCCTTGGCCAAAGCCTCGGTGTCGGACACCAGCTTGATCTTGGCGTCCGGAATCAGCATGTCGTCCTTGCCGAACGAAATGCCGGCACGGCAGGCGTGGCTGAAGCCGAGAGCCATGATGCGATCGCAGAAAATGACCGTCTCCTTCTGACCGCAATGGCGGTAGACGGTGTCGATCATCTTGGAGATGTTCTTCTTGGTCATCTCCTGGTTGGCGGTCTCGTACGGCACATTGTGGTTCTTCGGCAGAAGTTCGCCGATGATCATGCGGCCAGGCGTAGTGTCGTAGATCTTCGACACGACCTTGCCATCGGCGTCGACCGTACGGAAGCGCCCCTTGATCTTGGCATGCAGCGTCACCGCCTTGGTCTCGAGCGCGTGCTGGAGCTCGCCCATGTCGGCAAACACCATGCCCTCGCCCGGCTCGTTCTGGTTGACGATCGAGAGATAGTAGAGACCGAGAACCATGTCCTGCGACGGCACGATGATCGGCGCACCGGAAGCCGGGTGCAGGATGTTGTTGGTCGACATCATCAGCACGCGGGCTTCGAGCTGCGCTTCCAGCGACAGCGGCACGTGGACCGCCATCTGGTCGCCGTCGAAGTCGGCGTTGAAGGCCGTGCAGACCAGCGGGTGAAGCTGGATCGCCTTGCCTTCGATCAGGATCGGCTCGAACGCCTGGATGCCGAGGCGGTGCAGCGTCGGCGCGCGGTTCAACAGCACCGGATGCTCGCGGATGACCTCGTCGAGGATATCCCAGACCTCCGGACGCTCCTTCTCGACCAACTTCTTCGCCTGCTTGACGGTCGAGGAGTAACCCTTGGCGTCGAGACGGGCGTAGATGAAGGGCTTGAACAGTTCGAGCGCCATCTTCTTCGGCAGGCCGCACTGGTGCAGCTTGAGCTCCGGACCGGTGACGATGACCGAGCGGCCGGAATAGTCGACGCGCTTGCCGAGCAGGTTCTGGCGGAACCGGCCCTGCTTGCCCTTCAGCATGTCGGACAGCGACTTCAGCGGACGCTTGTTGGCGCCGGTGATGACGCGGCCGCGACGGCCGTTGTCGAACAGTGCATCGACGGCTTCCTGCAGCATGCGCTTTTCATTGCGCACGATGATGCCGGGCGCGCGCAGCTCGATCAGCCGCTTCAAGCGGTTGTTGCGGTTGATGACGCGGCGATAAAGGTCGTTCAGGTCGGACGTGGCGAAACGGCCGCCGTCCAGCGGGACAAGCGGACGCAGGTCCGGCGGAATCACCGGAACCACCTTCATGATCATCCATTCCGGACGGTTGCCGGATTCCATGAAGTTCTCGACGACCTTGAGCCGCTTCAGGTACTTCTTATGCTTGAGCTCGGAGGTGGTCGAAGCCAGTTCCGAACGCAGATCGCCGGCGATCTTCTCGAGGTCCATGCCGGCCAGAAGGTCGTGGATCGCCTCGGCGCCGATCATGGCGGTGAACGAATCCTCGCCATACTCGTCGACGGCCATCATGTACTCTTCCTCGCTGAGCAGCTGGTGCTCCTTCAGCGCGGTGAGGCCGGGTTCGGTGACGATGTAGTTCTCGAAGTAGAGGACCCGCTCAATGTCCTTCAGCGTCATGTCGAGCAGCGTGCCGATGCGCGACGGCAGCGACTTCAGGAACCAGATATGGGCGACCGGTGCCGCCAGTTCGATATGGCCCATGCGCTCGCGGCGGACGCGCGACAGCGTGACTTCGACGCCGCACTTCTCGCAGATGACGCCCTTGTACTTCATGCGCTTGTACTTGCCGCACAGGCACTCATAGTCCTTGATCGGACCAAAAATGCGCGCGCAGAACAGACCGTCACGCTCCGGCTTGAAGGTGCGGTAGTTGATGGTCTCCGGCTTCTTGATCTCGCCGAACGACCAGGACAGAATCTTCTCAGGGCTGGCAAGCGAGATCCTGATGGAATCGAACACCTGCGCGGGCGCCTGGGGATTGAAGAGATTCATGACCTCTTGGTTCATGCCGTTCTCCTTTTCGGGGTCCTCGAAACCCCTTGCATCTAGCGCGGGCCAAACGCCCGCCGACTTGATCGGCCATCGGCCGAAGAATTTGGGTGCGCCCCGGTCGCGAGAGCCCTCTCCCGCGACCGAGCGTCTTGCTTATTCGGCCGCGTCGGGCAGCCGGATCGGGTTGTCGTCGAGTTTGGTGTTCTCCAGCTCGACATTGAGGCCGAGAGACCGCATTTCCTTGACGAGAACGTTGAAGCTCTCGGGGATGCCGGCTTCGAAGGTGTCGTCGCCTCTGACGATCGCCTCGTAGACCTTGGTGCGGCCGGCGACGTCGTCCGACTTCACCGTCAGCATCTCCTGCAGCGTGTAGGCGGCGCCGTACGCTTCGAGCGCCCAGACCTCCATCTCGCCGAAGCGCTGGCCACCGAACTGCGCCTTGCCGCCCAGCGGCTGCTGGGTAACGAGCGAGTACGGCCCGATCGAACGCGCGTGGATCTTGTCGTCCACAAGGTGGTGAAGCTTGAGCATATATATATAGCCCATCGTCACTTTGCGATCGAACGGCTCGCCGGTGCGTCCGTCATAGAGCTGCGACTGACCGCTGGTGTGCAGGCCCGCCTGCTCCAGCATGATGTTAATGTCGGCCTCGTGCGCGCCGTCGAACACCGGTGTCGCGATGGAGACGCCGCGGCGCATCTGCTCGCTGAGGCGAATGATGCTCTCGTCGTCATATTCGCGGATCGGCTCGTTGCGGTCGTTGGCCGGCATGAAGCTCTCGAGCGTCTTGCGCAGCGGCTTGATGTCGCCCGCAGTCTTGTACGCGTCGATCAGATCGCCAATCTTCTTGCCCATTCCGGCGCAAGCCCAGCCCAGATGCGTTTCCAGGATCTGGCCGACATTCATGCGCGACGGCACACCCAACGGGTTGAGCACGATATCGGCATGCGTGCCGTCCTCGAGGAAAGGCATGTCCTCGACCGGAACGATCCGCGACACGACACCCTTGTTGCCGTGCCGGCCGGCCATCTTGTCGCCGGGCTGCATCTTGCGCTTCACGGCCACGAAGACCTTGACCATCTTCATGACGCCCGGAGGCATTTCGTCGCCGCGCTGCACCTTCTCGACCTTGTCCATGAAGCGCTGCTCGAGCGCCTTCTTGGAATCGTCGTACTGGCCGCGCAGGGCTTCCAGTTCGCTCTGGAGCTTTTCGTTCTCCACGGCAAACTGCCACCACTGCGAACGCGGATACTCGTCGAGCGTGTCCTTCGACAGCTTCGAGCCCTTCTTGAAGCCCTTCGGCCCGGCAATCGCTTCCTTGCCGACGAGAACGTCGGAAAGACGCGAATAGACGTTGCGGTCGAGGATCGCCTGCTCGTCGTCGCGGTCCTTGGCGAGGCGTTCGATCTCCTCGCGCTCGATCGCCATGGCGCGCTCGTCCTTCTCGACGCCGTGGCGGTTGAAGACACGCACTTCGACGACGGTGCCGAAGGTTCCCGGAGGCATGCGCATCGAGGTGTCGCGCACGTCCGAGGCCTTTTCACCGAAGATGGCGCGCAGCAGCTTTTCTTCCGGCGTCATCGGGCTTTCGCCCTTCGGCGTGATCTTGCCGACCAGGATGTCGCCCGGCTGCACTTCCGCACCGATGTAGACGATGCCGGCCTCATCGAGGTTCTTCAGCGCTTCTTCCGAGACGTTGGGAATGTCGCGCGTGATCTCCTCCGGCCCCAGCTTGGTGTCGCGGGCCATGACTTCGAACTCCTCGATGTGGATCGAGGTGAAGACGTCGTCGGCGACGATGCGCTCGGACAGGAGGATGGAATCCTCGTAGTTGTAGCCGTTCCACGGCATGAACGCGACCAGCACGTTACGGCCGAGGGCCAGATCGCCGAGCTCGGTCGACGGGCCGTCGGCGATGATGTCGCCCTTGTTGACCCGGTCGCCCATGCGCACCAGCGGACGCTGGTTGATGCAGGTGTTCTGGTTCGAACGCTGGAACTTCATCAGCCGGTAGATGTCGACGCCGGACTTGCCGGGATCGAGATCTTCCGTGGCGCGGATGACGATACGCGTCGCGTCCACCTGGTCGACGATGCCGCCGCGGCGGGCGCCGATGGCGGCCCCCGAGTCACGGGCGACGATCGGCTCCATGCCGGTGCCGACGAACGGCGCTTCGGCGCGCACCAGCGGCACGGCCTGACGCTGCATATTCGAGCCCATCAGCGCACGGTTGGCGTCGTCGTTCTCGAGGAACGGGATCAGGGCCGCGGCCACCGACACCATCTGCTTCGGCGATACGTCCATCAGATCGACGTTTTCGCGCGGCGCCATCATCACTTCGCCGGCGTTGCGGCAAATGACGAATTCGTCGACGAAATGGCCATTCTTGTCGAGCTCGGCATTGGCCTGCGCGACGTGGTGCTTGGCCTCTTCCATAGCCGACAGGTAAACGACCTCATTGGTCAGCTTGCCATTGACGATCTTGCGGTACGGGCTCTCGATGAAGCCGTATTTGTTGACCCGCGCGAAGGTCGCCAGCGAGTTGATCAGGCCGATATTCGGGCCTTCCGGCGTCTCGATCGGGCAGATGCGACCGTAATGCGTCGGATGCACGTCGCGCACTTCGAAACCGGCACGCTCGCGGGTCAGACCGCCCGGTCCAAGCGCCGAAAGACGGCGCTTGTGGGTGATCTCCGACAGCGGGTTGGTCTGATCCATGAACTGCGACAGCTGCGAGGAACCGAAGAACTCGCGCACGGCGGCAGCCGCCGGCTTGGCGTTGATCAGGTCCTGCGGCATCACCGTGTCGATCTCGATCGAGGACATGCGTTCCTTGATCGCGCGCTCCATGCGCAGCAGCCCGACGCGGTACTGGTTCTCCATCAGCTCGCCGACCGAGCGCACGCGGCGATTGCCGAGATTGTCGATGTCGTCGATCTCGCCCTTGCCGTCGCGCAGTTCGACCAGCGTCTTGACCACGGCCAGGATGTCCTCTTTGCGCAGCACGCGCACGGTGTCCTCGGCCTTGAGCTCGAGGCGCATGTTCATCTTGACGCGGCCGACGGCCGACAAGTCGTAGCGCTCGCTGTCGAAGAACAGCGAGTTGAACATGGCTTCGGCGGTCTCGAGCGTCGGCGGCTCGCCCGGGCGCATGACACGATAGATGTCGAACAGTGCGTCCTGGCGGCTCTCGTTCTTGTCGACGTTGAGCGTGTTGCGGATATAGGCGCCGACGTTGACATGGTCGATGTCGAGAACCTTGATCTCGTCCTCGCCGGTGCCGAGCAGCACTTTCAGCGTCTTTTCGTCGATCTCGTCGCCGGCTTCGAGGAATATCTCACCGGTCGCATAGTTGACGATATCCTCGGCGAGATAGTTGCCGAGCAGATCCTCGTCGGTCGCCTTGATCGCCTTGAGACCCTTTTCGCCAAGCGCCCTGGCCTGGCGGGCAGTGATCTTCTTGCCGGCCTCGACGACGACCTCGCCGGTGTCGGCGTCAACCAGGTCACCAACGGCCTTGAGGCCGCGGAAACGCTCGACGTTGAACGGGATACGCCAATGGTCGCCGGCGCGCTTGTAGGTGATCTTGTTGTAGAAGGTCGACAGGATCTCTTCGCCGTCCATGCCGAGCGCCATCAGCAGCGACGTGACCGGAATCTTGCGGCGGCGGTCGATACGGGCGTGCACGACGTCCTTGCTATCGAACTCGATGTCGAGCCATGAGCCGCGATAGGGAATAACGCGCGCGGCAAACAGAAGCTTGCCGGACGAGTGCGACTTGCCCTTGTCATGGTCGAAGAAGACGCCCGGCGAACGGTGCATCTGCGAGACGATGACGCGCTCGGTGCCGTTGACGATGAAGGTGCCGTTCAAGGTCATGAGCGGCATGTCGCCCATGTAAACGTCCTGCTCCTTGATGTCCTTGATCGACTTCGCGCCGGTATCCTCGTCGATATCGAACACGATGAGGCGCAGCGTCACCTTGAGCGGCGCCGCGTAGGTCAGGTCGCGCTGACGGCATTCGTCAACGTCGAATTTCGGTCCCTCGAACTCGTACTTCACGAATTCCAGCATCGAGGAGCCGGAAAAATCGGAAATCGGGAAGACCGACTTGAAAACTGCCTGCAGCCCCTCGTCAGGACGCCCGCCCTTGGGCTCCTCCACCATCAGGAACTGGTCATAGGATGCCTTCTGAACCTCGATCAGGTTCGGCATCTCCGCAACTTCCGGGATCTTTCCGAAAAACTTGCGTACGCGTCTGCGGCCATTGAAAGTCTGGGTCTGGGCCATCGTCGCTCCTTAGCTCAATTCTCGGGACGAGCCTCGCCGCGGCTCGCCTTGCATCTCGGGCCACCTTGGCGGCCCTGTCTTGTTGCCCGCCGCCTGTCGGCGGCTTCTTGTCTTTTCACCCACCACCAATTGGCGGTGGGCCAGAAACGGGAGAAAACCCGTTTCCTGAAGGCCGGTTTGCGGCCCTCAGGAAAGAGGTTTTCGCACTCTTCGCGTTACGCAGCCTCCCTTCGACGCGAAAGGAGTGGCGGGGGGCGCGGCGCCGGGCGGCCGGTGAACACACGTAAATTATGTACTCAGTTGGGGCGGCCGCGTGCCGCAGGGCGGTGCTAATTTTCGGGGCGGCCGGGG
>NZ_JAMYMW010000025.1:0-8118 GCF_040318745.1 Mesorhizobium sp. M1027
CGGACCTTCGGCTGGATGACAAGATGCCGCCGCCTCGTGCGCGACTACGAGCAGCGCATCGATGTCTCGCAAGCCATGATCCTTGGCGCAATGGACGGCAATCTCATCCGCCGAAACGCTCATCCGTGAATTTCAAAACGGACTCTTAACTCTGTGTCCATGGAACCGGTAGCAGGCCGTAGAGCGGCCTCTCACATTAACTGCGCATTCTAAGGACAGTTCACGGTGGATGGATGGGGCACACCTCGCTCCAGACAACCAAAGGCTACGCCCACACGCCGAAGCACCTTCAGGCCAGTCTGAGCGTCTCTGAGGACGCGGAACAGGTCGATGCCGCGCTGCACTTGGCATGACGCGCGAGACCGACCGCACCGGCACGGCGGTCTTGTAGCATCGCCGGGAAGACTTGACAGGTTCTACCGAGCGCTCGCACCTTTGGGCATTGGAATACCTGTCCTGCCTGACTGGCTGCGGGACAGCTGCTTGAGAGAGCGGGTGAGCGGTGCCTCTACCCACAAATGCAGGCCAACGCTGAAGAGACAGACAGCGGCAAATGCGGCGAATAAATAAAAAGTGGCTGAGAAAATGGAACCAGCCGGAAGCACTTTTGCCGCAAGAAAGTACACGCCGTGCAGAATCAGCGGATGGATTAGGTAGGTCGCGTAGCTCGCAGACCCCAGCAGGAGAGCGCCTCGATGCGACGCCCGATGGTTTGAACGCTCAAGTATCAACGCTCCGGCGACGATGACCGTCGCTGGTAGGCCAAGCCGCATGAGCCTGATTTCCCCGGTGCGCGTAACCTCGACGCCCAAGTACCAGTCCTGGGCAATCAGCACAGCAATGGCTACCCCAATCGCGAGGACACTCAGTGTTGCTCCGTGGGCAGGTCGAGTGCCCGTGACTTCAGATATAAGAGCCCCAGCAAGCAGCCGAGCGCGAACTCAAGTAGGATGGCATTCGTATAGTACTCGATCACAAAAGATTGTGGCTTGAATACTACGCCCATGAACCAAAACGACAGAAAGACCACCGACAAAATGGTAGTTGCCCGACTAATTCGCCCCGAAAGCAGGAAAAGGCCGAAGAAGAAATAGAAAAAGGCCTCGTAGATCAGTGTCCATGCCGGACTGAGTATGGGCTCCGAAACGCCGTCGAGTCGTATATTCGGCAGTAAGAACAGGGATGTCAGCAGGTCCGAGCCGTCCCAATTGTGCAGTCCTGACGGACTGAAGCCGACAGAGCTGACGGCTATTATCGCGAAAGTGGTGATCCAGTATAGCGGCAATATCCGGATGAGTCGGTCACGCCAGAACGCGGCGGGGCCACAGTGGCTTCTGTCGCTCGCATAAACCATGATGAAGCCAGATATGACGAAGAATATATCGACACCCGCAGCCCCCAGATGTGAATGAAAGGGAAGCGGGTGCAGGCGCTCGATGAACGGTTGGGCATGGTACAAAACCACCGCATAGGCGGCCACAGCCCGAAGCACCTGGAGATTGTTCAGCATCAGCCTGGCTCTCGCGCTCGCGACAGCCATTTAGTCTGACCGGAGGTGATTTCGGAGGCAATTACCTCTTTCGACGCCTCGCATGCGACGTCGTACCTCCTATTGGGGAGATGGCGCTGCGCCCAGGCTCGCCCTTTCTGTCAATCGGCTCGCAATTATTCCACGCCGAAATACACAAGGCCTCGCATTGGACTGGCCACCGTATTCGAATGGGACATTCGCCGCCGAGCAAGACAATGCCAAGGCGGCTCACCGCGGCATTTGGCAGGGCCGGTTCGATCAACCTTGGGATTGCCGTGCGGCGAACGCCGACAACGTCGAGACAGTCAGCGAGCGATCCACCGGGTTCGGGCTTCTCAGAGACCGTTTTGAAAATCGGCTCACTATGGGTTCCGTCTGGGGCTGGGTTATGATTCAAGCTTTGGATGCGGACAGAGCAGAGCCGTGGCCGGATGGCCCAGATCCGCCAAGAAGACCTTGCGCTGCCGTACGCCTCCGGCGAAGGCCGCCTTGCGCGAGCATGGCACGGTAGCGAAGCTGCGCTCTTAAGGTCGTCCTTACGAGCGTAGTTAGCAGCACAGCATGAGCCAGATGACGATATTGACCGGGCCGGAGCGCCGTCGTCGTTGGAGTGAAGAGGATCAGTGCCGGATACTGGCCGCGGCATTCGCGCCCGGGGCCACAGTGGCGGCGGTGGCGCGTCAGTACGATGTCGCGACCAGCCTGATCTATAAGTGGCGCCGCACGGTGAGAGCCCGCGAGACGGGCTTTGCCGAAGTTGTCGTGGCTCCCGATGAGCCTGTCGCCGTTTCGGTGCCGGCGGCATCCCCAGCGGTGATCGAGCTGGAGGTCGCCGGCAAGGTGCGGCTGCGGATTCCGCTGACCACGCCGCCAACACTGGCGGCAGCGATGGTGAAGGCGCTGGGCGTTTCATGATCCCGGTTCCGAGCCAGGTGCGGATCTGGTTGGCGGTCGGCCGGACCGATATGCGTCGCGGGATGCAAGGCCTCGCTCTGCAGGTTCAGGAGACGTTGGGCCGGGATCCGCATGCCGGCGATCTTTATGTCTTCCTTATCTGGCATGATGGGCTCGGCATGTCGCTATATGCAAAACGGCTCGAGAAGGGCCGGTTTCTCTGGCCGTCGCCGGCGGACGGTGCGATTTCCATATCACCGGCGCAGCTCGCCTACATGCTCGACGGGATCGATTGGCGCAACCCGCGTCACACGTTCCGCCCGCAGCGCGCGGGCTGAGTTTTTCTTTGAGTTTGCGCCATTTTCCGCGAGTCAGCGGACGCGTTTTATGATTCACTCCAGGGCATGGTTGCCACCGCCCAGGATGCTGTTCCGGACGATATTGGCGCGCTGAGAGCAGCGCTGACCGCGGCGCTGGCCAGAGCCGAAGACGAGGCCGCGCGCGCTGCGCTGGTCGAGGCCGAACTGGCGGTCGCCAGGGCCAAGGCATCGGATGATGCGGCGCTGATCGCACATCAGGATCTGACGATCCGGAAGCTGCAGCGGGCGCTGCATGGTCAGAGTTCTGAACGCTCAGCCCGTCTGCACGACCAGATGGAGCTCACCTTCGAGGAACTCGAGAGCACGGCGACGGAAGACGAGATCGCCGCCGAACAGGCCGCGGCCCGGACCACCGAGGTGGCGCCTTATGTGCGCAAACGACCAGCGCGCCAGCCATTTCCCGAGCATCTGCCACGCGAACGCGTGGTCGAGCCGGCGCCGAGCGCTTGCCATTGCTGTGGCGGTCATCGGCTGCGCAAGCTTGGTGAGGATATCACCGAGACGCTGGAGGTGGTGCCGCGGCAATGGAAGGTGATCCAGCACGTGCGGGAGAAGTTCACCTGCCGCGACTGCGAGACGATCAGCCAGGCTCCGGCGCCGTTCCACGCCACCCCGCGCGGCTGGGCCGGTCCCAGCCTGCTGGCGATGATCCTGTTCGAGAAGTTCGGCCAGCATCAGCCGCTCAACCGTCAGGCCGAACGCTATGCCCGCGAAGGCGTGCCGCTCAGCCTGTCGACGCTTGCCGACCAGGTCGGCGCCGGCGCCGCGGCGCTGATGCCGCTGTTCAGGCGACTCGAAGCCCATGTGCTGGCCGCTTCACGTTTGCACGGCGACGACACGACGGTGCCGGTCCTGGCCAAGGGCAAGACCGAGACCGGCCGATTATGGGCCTATGTGCGCGACGACCGTTCGGCGGCGCCGATCCTCCGGCGGCAGTGTTCTACTATTCCCGCGATCGTCGAGGGGAACATCCCGCGGCGCATCTCGCCGGCTGGAGCGGCATTCTGCAGGCCGATGCCTTTGGCGGCTATGGCGATCTCTATGCGACAGGCCGTCAGCCGGCGCCTGTTCTGGAAGCCAGCTGCTGGGCCCACAGCCGGCGCAAAGTGTTCGAGCTGGCCGATATCGAAGCGGCAGTGCGCAAGAAGGCGCGCGGCGACAAGCCTAACCTGGTCTATCCGCTAGCGGTTGAAGCCGTGAAGCGCATCGATGCCCTGTTCGATATCGAACGCGCGATCAACGGCCTGTCGCCAGGCCAACGCCTCGCCGTGCGCCAAGAGCGGAGCGCACCGCTGGTCACCGAGCTCGAGCGCTGGATGATCGAGACGCGCGACAAGCTCTCGCGCGGACACGATCTGACCAAGGCCTTCAACTACATGCTGCGCCGCTGGTCATCCTTCACCCGGTTCCTCGATGACGGGCAGATCTGCCTATCGAACAATGCAGCCGAGCGAGCCCTGCGTGGCATCGCTCTCGGCAGAAAGTCCTGGCTGTTCTGCGGTTCCGATCGCGGCGGCCAGCGCGCTGCCGTTCTCTACAGCCTGATCGTCAGCGCCAAGTTGAATGACATCGACCCGCAGGCCTGGCTCGCCGACGTCCTCGGCCGACTGCCCGCCTGTCCGGCCCATCGCATCGATGATTTGCTGCCATGGAATTGGAGATCCGCAAGACTGCGGACCCAACCAGCGGCGGCCTGATCATGCAGCGCAATAAGGTGCATCACGTCTACACCGTCGAGCGTGTCGCCAGGGACCTCGGCGTCAGCGAAGCGCTCATCCAGGATCTGACCCTCGGTCTCGAGCCCGAGGACGGCGTCATCTGGGTGTACGGCGCCAACGATGACGACGGGATCTTGGCCTTCACCGATGAAGGCTTGAGGAGGTCAAGCTCCTCTCGAAGAATATCATCGCGTCTCCCCATCGAAAGGTTGACCCCAGCACCGCGGTGCTCAGGTGCTCATGGCCGCTGGATACGCACGTCTGCGGTCTTCACCGGACTTCACCGGATGGGTACGTTCGGCTATGGCAACGATGGGGACCTTAATGATGTCCATCTCATCGGCGGGGGCATCGACGCCAACGGTCGTGGCTTCTACAAGCAGTGGGGCGGCAACTGGGCTTGGTGGGCCGGCGGCACCTACAAGTTCAACGAGAAGGCCGCGTTTAATCTCCAGGTGTCTGGTGACGACGACAAGAACTACGGTGTGGCTGCGAACGTCGCCTATACCGCTGTTCCTGGCTTCACGATCACGGCCGAAGTTGACTACAACCACTACGGCAACTTCGACACTCCGACCATCTACGGCAACTGGGTCGGCGCCGACAAGAAGAACAGCGTCGGCGGTATCCTCCGCTTCCAGCGCGACTTCTAATCGGCAGCATCTGACTGAAATCGACCCGGCGGGCAACCGCCGGGTTTTTTCGTATACGTGACGCGATTATCTGATCAAGGTCGCACGAGGAACGTCGACGGCTTCGTCATCAGGATTTGTGGTCAGTCGCCAATCCTGTTCAAAGTACGGCAAGATCACCCAAGGCATCGATCAGTGGCTGGATCCTATTTTCATAGTTTTTCCAGCGCTTGACCGACGATTTATAGATCGGTTGCCGGACTTGCCAGCGACTGATAGTTCTGACCGACCCAGCCTTATCGAAAAAGCGAAGACAGGCATCATCCCAGGTCAAGCCAAGGTGATCTATCAAGCGACGCGATTGCCCTTCCTGGTCAGATATCAGCTCTTCGTAGCGATTCTCAAAAATTCGCCCGGGCAAGATCGAGTGCCAATGGCGCATAAGCCGCTCATACTCACGATAAGCCAGTCCAAGAGTCCCAAGGTCGTAACTGTAATCAAGGCCCTTTTTTAGGTCGGAAAAGAAACAGGAAAGACAATTGTCGATCGCGTCGCGCTTGCAGTGAATAAAACGCGCGTTCGGGAAGAGGATGGCGATCAGACCGATAAGCTCGAAATTATGAGGCAGTTTGTCGATAATGCGTGGTGCGGTAGGCGAATAGAGACGCAAGTTGGATAGATATTCCTCAGCCAACGCATGCGATTGCTGGATCGTCATCGACTTGACTGTCCATCCAAAGGTTTGTCCCGGCTCCCCCTTCAGGCCGATGGAGGCCGCGATTCGCCCCAGTTTCGTAAGCTCTCCGGCCCCGTGAACGTAAGGATGGCTCGAGCAGATTTGCTCGGTCAGTGTTGTACCCGAGCGCGGCATCCCGAGGACAAACACGGGCGCTTCGGATGGGTTACCATACCCGGCTTTGGATGCCAGCAAGCCGGCATCGAATAGCCCGATCAGGGAATCGACCCACCTGCGGTAGGACTCAATGTCAAAATCTAAAGTCCTGAATGTCTTGGCCTTTAGAAAATGGTCCATCGCCTCGCCGTAACGGCCAAGGTCGTTCAGAACCTTGCCTGCCGCCAGATGAAGCCCATAGGGCTCGTCGGCGGAAATCGCCGGGTTGGCAAGTTCGTCCAGGATGGACTTGAGTTCGGGCGGTTCGGTAGAAAATTTCCGGATGCCTACAAGGGTGTTGTAAGCCCCTGGCACGTTGAGACGCCTGGCGATGTTTTCCGTTAAACAAGCTGCTGCCTCGTCCATCCGTCCGAGACTTACGAGCGTATCCGCTAGACCCATCCGGGCTTGCGGATGATAGTGGTCGATCCGCAGCGCCTTCTCATAGATGGGCAAAGCCATGTCGGCCTTGTCGAATTTGGCGTAGGCCTGCGCCAAGCCGCAAAGTGCCTCCAGAAGATCAGGCTTCAATTCGCAGGCCCGTTGCAAGTGCCTGATTGCGGGCAGGTAATCGCCAACCTTTAAATAGGTTTCGCCAAGTGTGAGCCGGTAGTACGGATTGTTAGGCTCTTGGGTGACCGCCCGGGCCAAGTATTTGATGGACAACTCATCATCGAAATCCAGCCCCAATGTGCCAAGTATGTACAATGCCAGCGGATGCTCACGCGTGCGCGCCAGAACGCGATGACAGAGCTCCTCGGCCTCAGGTAGCTGATCCAATTTCTGAAGTTCAAGCGCTTGCCTCAACAGCATGTCGTCGGCCTGCGCGCGAGGCGGGCGGGCCTGCGGCTTGGCTTTGGGTGGCGCAGCTTTCGGCGGTGCCGCCTTAGCCGGGGGTTGAGTTTTGAGGTGCTTTGCCCAGGCGGGCGGCAATCGGTTGCTCATACTATGTCGCTAGCAAAACGGCGCGGGAGAATCCAGCCTTGGGCGAACCGCCAAGTAAGCGCGACGATGCTCTCGGCCAGTCAGTACGACGGCGAAAACACCATGTCCGTCGAAGGCTCAACCCGGGATGCGTCGCTAAAAGGTTTTGAAATCGTCCTGTCACTCTTTCCGGGCGTTAGCGCCGCCCCTCACCTGCCTGCCGGCACCCTCTCCCCTTATAGTGACGGGGAGAGGGGCGCTGTGATCGGCGATCTCACCAATCGCCGGCCTGCAAGAGAGCCAGCGCTGCGGCCCGCCCCTTCTCCCGTCACTATCTAGCGTGCGCACACATTTGATTCAACTCCAATGAAATCAAAGTGATGGTCGCATTTCTGGAGCCGAGCATCGGGCTCAACAGCTTGGAAAACGTACGTTTTCAAGGCTCTTGGCTTATCAAAGAAATTGCCCCTTCGAATCAGATGTGTGCGCACGCTAGCCCGTCACTATACGGGGAGAAGTGCCCGGCAGGGCGATGAGGGGCAGCGCCGGCTTCGAGAATTGATGTTCCCACCACAAGTTGGAAGCGGTCAGTCGGCTGAAGCGATCGCCGCGGCTCGGCCACGCCGGAAAACTTGCACCCTTCCCCCGCCCACGCTAGCAAGTGACTCCCCTTCCACGCGAGCCTGTGCCATGCTCGCGCAAGGCGGCCTTCGCCGGAGGCGTACGCGCTACCCGTCTGATTTGACGGACGAGGAGTGGGAGCAGTTCGCGCCGCTGATGCCCAAGCCTGGGCGTCGCGGCCGTCCGCGCGAGCGTTGATGTCCGGGAGGTGGTCAACGCCGTGCGCTACCTGGTCCGCTCCGGTCGCGGTTGGCGAATGCTGCCGATCCATTTCGGGCCCTGGCAGACGGTCTACGGCTGGTTTCCCGAGTTGGCGCGGCGTTTTCTGTTCCAGACCATCCACGATGTGGCGCTGATGCTGGATCGCGAGCGAGCCGGGCGCGAGGCCAGTCCCACGGCTAGCGTGATCGACAGCCAGTCGGTCAAAGCTCCGCAAGCTGAAACAAGGGTTACGACGCCGGCAAGAAGATTGTCGGCCGCAAGCGACACGTTGCCGTCGATACGGATGGGCGGCTCTTGATGGTCA
>NZ_JAMYMW010000026.1:0-7228 GCF_040318745.1 Mesorhizobium sp. M1027
TTTTTAAATTTACCGCCACACAACATTTATTACCCCCTTTTAGAGGGGGGTGCTGGTTAGTTTTTTTACTGCCACCCGTCCGACCTCCAGGCCAACGTGGGGGGGGTGGCTCTCTCTTGGCCCGCCGGTACTCAACGCTTACTTCAGTTCGACCTTGGCGCCGGCTGCTTCCAGCTGGGCCTTGAACTTGTCCGCGTCGGCCTTGGAAACGGCTTCCTTGACCGGCTTCGGAGCCGCCTCGACCAGGTCCTTGGCTTCCTTGAGGCCAAGACCGGTGATGGCGCGAACTTCCTTGATGACGTTGATCTTCTGAGCGCCTGCCTCGGTGAGGACGACGTCGAATTCCGTCTTTTCCTCGACCGGAGCAGCAGCGGCCGCAGCGCCGCCGGCAGCGGCAACCGCCACCGGAGCAGCGGCGGAAACGCCCCACTTTTCTTCAAGAAGCTTCGACAGCTCGGCCGCCTCGAGGACGGTCAGCTTCGAAAGGTCGTCTACGATCTTTGCCAGATCAGCCATTGCAATGTTCCTTCATAAGGTTCGAACGTGTGTTTGTGATAGCGAGGAACGGCCTCATGCCGCCTCGTCCTTCCGGGCGTAAGCGCCGATGACGCGCGCGACCGAAGCCGCAGGCGCATTGACGATCTGGGCGATCCGGGTTGCCGGCGTGGCGATCATGCCAACCAGCCTGGCGCGCAGCTCATCGAGCGACGGAAGTGTGGCGAGTGCCTTAATACCGTCGGCATTGAGCGAGGTGGTGCCCATTGCGCCGCCGAGAATGACGAGCTTGTCATTTCCCTTGGCGAAATCGGACGCGACCTTCGGCGCCGCAATCGGATCCTCCGAATAGGCGATCAGCGTCTGTCCCTTGAACAGCTCGATGATCGATGCGGAGTCCGTGCCCTGAAGAGCGATTTTGGCGAGACGGTTCTTCGCGACTTTGACGGTGCCACCGGCGGCGCGCATTTTCGACCGAAGGTCGTTCATTTGCGCGACGGTGATACCGGCGTAGTGGGCCACGACGACTGAACCAGCGCTTGAAAACGCATCATTCAGGCCCGTGACGAGTTCGCGTTTTTCCGCTCTGTCCACTGCCTATCTCCAGTTGACCCCTGCCCTCTACGAAGGACAGGCGTCGGGTTGCCTTTTGCCGGCCGGGCCATCCAGTAACGGATCTCCCGAACGACGCTCGAGGATCCTGCCCCCTTTCGCCACACCTGCCGGCAAGCCGGACGGTGCGCAGACAAAAGGCAAACACGGTTCGAACCTTTCATTGGAGCTTATGGCTCCTTTGTCCGGTCTTCACCCGTCTCATGCAGGCCCGCATGAATTAAGGCCCACATCACCTAAGGCTTGGGGGCCGCCTGCAATCTCGGACAGGATGTCCGGAAGCCTTTCGACTTCCGGTACCGGGCCGCCGACAGGTCGGAGGCCCGGAATTCTTTCACGGATCAGCGTTTTAGCGGCCGATCCAATTGTTCGTATCAGGACGCTGCGAGCGTCGAGACGTCGAGCTTGAGGCCCGGGCCCATCGTCGAGGTGACCGACACCTTCTTGACGTAGTTGCCCTTGGCACCAGCCGGCTTTGCCCTGGTCACCGCATCAGCGAAGGCGCGGACGTTTTCTTCCAGCGCCTTGACGTCGAACGAGACCTTGCCGACGCCGGCGTGAACGATGCCGGCCTTCTCGACGCGGAACTCGACGGCGCCGCCCTTCGATGCCTTGACGGCGGCGGTAACGTCGGTGGTTACGGTGCCGACCTTCGGGTTCGGCATCATGCCGCGCGGACCGAGCACCTTGCCGAGACGGCCGACCAGCGGCATCATGTCCGGCGTGGCGATGCAGCGGTCGAAGTCGATCGTGCCCTTCTGGACGATGTCGACCAGATCCTCGGCTCCGACGATGTCGGCGCCGGCGGCCTTGGCCTCCTCGGCCTTGTCGCCACGCGCGAAGACGGCGACGCGAACGCTGCGGCCGGTGCCGTTCGGCAGGTTGACCACGCCGCGGACCATCTGGTCGGCATGGCGGGGATCGACGCCGAGGTTCATCGCGACTTCGATCGTCTCGTCGAACTTCACCGAGGAGCGATCCTTGAGCAGCTTCAGCGCCTCACCCAAAGCATAAGCCTTGTTGGGATCGATGCCTTCGCGGGTCTTCGATACGCGCTTTGCAATCTTTGCCATGATCTCAGCCCACCACTTCCAGACCCATCGAGCGGGCGGAGCCCTCGACCATGCGCATGGCCGCCTCGACGTCGTTTGCGTTCAGATCCTTCATCTTCTGCTCGGCGATGGCGCGCACCTTGTCGCGGCCGATCGTGCCGGCCTTGACCTTGCCCGGCTCCTTCGAGCCCGACTTCAGGTTCGCAGCCTTCTTCAGGAAATAGCTCACCGGCGGCGTCTTCATGACGAAGGTGAACGACTTGTCCTGGTAGTAGGTGATGACGACCGGAACCGGCGAGCCCTTTTCCATTTCCTGGGTCTGCGCGTTGAACGCCTTGCAGAACTCCATGATGTTGATGCCACGCTGACCAAGCGCCGGGCCGATCGGGGGCGACGGCGTGGCCGATCCCGCGGAAACCTGGAGCTTGAGCTGGCCTGCAATTTTCTTAGCCATCTCTCTTCCTGCC
This sequence comes from Mesorhizobium sp. M1027, assembly GCF_040318745.1. Classification (NCBI taxonomy): domain Bacteria; kingdom Pseudomonadati; phylum Pseudomonadota; class Alphaproteobacteria; order Hyphomicrobiales; family Phyllobacteriaceae; genus Mesorhizobium; species Mesorhizobium sp. M1027. The sequence goes on from NZ_JAMYMW010000026.1 coordinate 2,627, forward strand.
TTTTCTCATGCCGGTCTTGCCAGCGGTTGCAGTCTGGTGGTGCGGTCCGGGCGGCCGGCTAAAGCCGCATTCGCCTCCCACCCGTTTTTGGCCGCGCGATCTCCGCGCCGCCTTCCCTGCCGCCGAAACCGGTGCAGGGATTTCGGATCAGCCCTTCTCGACCTGTCCGAATTCCAGATCGACCGGCACGGCGCGCCCGAAGATCGAAACTTCTACCTTGAGCCGCGCCCGCTCCTCGTCCACTTCCTGGACGAAACCGTTGAACGACGCGAATGGTCCATCCGAAACGCGGATCGCTTCGCCGATCTCGAACGTCACCGACGGCTTCGGCCGCTCGACGCCTTCCTGAACCTGGTTCAGGATACGCTGGGCCTCGGCTTCGGTGATCGGCACCGGCTTGGAGTCGCCCAGGAAACCGGTGACCTTCGGCGTGTTCTTGACGAGCGAGAACACGGCGTCGGTCAGATTGGCCTTCAGCAGCACATAGCCCGGAAAGAACTTGCGCTCGGCATCGACCTTGCGGCCGCGGCGGATCTCGACGACCTTCTCGGTCGGCACCACGATCTGCTCGATGTCGGCGGACAGGCCCTTCTGCTTGGCCTTGTTCTCAATGTCCTCGGCGACCTTCTTTTCAAAGTTCGAGTAGGCGTGGACGATGTACCACCGCGCGGTCATTTCAAGACTTCTCCGTAATCGCCGGACTTACTGTCCGAGGCCGAGGATTTTTTCGACCGCAAAGCCCATGGCCACGTCTGCGGTAAAGAAAAAGATCATCGCGATGACCGCGAACACAAGGACCATCACCGTCGAGATCATCGTTTCGCGCCGCGACGGCCAAGTGACCTTGGCAGTCTCCGCGCGAACCTGCTGGAGAAAGGTGAAGGGATTTGTGGTTTTCGAAGCCATATGCCGCTCTGTCTGCAAGACCCGCTGGCCGGGTCTCCTGGATGATCCCGCTGGCCGGGACGTGCCGCTTGAGCGTGCGTTCGCGCCGAATCAGCGCAATCATTTCGCCCATGCAAATCAGACGCGTAAAGCCGGCTTCCCAGCTCCACGCGTCGCGTGTCTGTCTCGTCTACATAAAACCGATTCTTGATCCACGCAAGTGGCAAGTGTCCGCTTTATGGCCAAACGCCGCCTCGGAACCATCCAGTCGTCCCGTCCCGGCTATGCGGCCCTTATGCCGCAACTTGTGCTATATGGCAAGTCACAAGCCGATTTTCAAAGGCCGCACTGCAAAAGAATCGTTTTAGGCATCCATTCAAAGAATGGCACGGGCAGCAGGGCTCGAACCTACGACCTGCGGTTTTGGAGACCGCCGCTCTACCAACTGAGCTATGCCCGTATGCGCATGTCGGCGCAGCAGGCGCTTCCTAAAAGCTTCCGCGCGCTCTGTAAAGAGCGACGTGCGCTGCCCAGCCTTCTCTGCGGAAGTCCAGGCGTCCTCCCGGCCATTTCCCGTCGATTCTCTGGTTGCTGACGATCAAGCCGACCCAGGGACGCACGATTTTCGGGTCGGTCAGATTGATATATTTTCCAACCAGCCCTTTCGCACCCTCGCGCCGCGCATCGATCAGCCCTTTGCGCACGCCATGATGCCAATCGAACAATAGGTAAACTCTCTCTCCCGCTGTCTTCACCTCGCCCCGGCCGGACTTCCATTTATCGTCGGCATCGCCCGGAATCGTGGGATCGGCACCGCCGTTCCACCGGCTGGACCAGCTGCCGTCGATCGTGTCGTTGCTGTTGCCGTCACTTTCGGTGCCCCACGTTTCGGCGTTTTCATCACTTGAAGTTCCCTCCAGTTTCACGGCGGCGAACGCCGACACCTCCTCGTCGTCGGGAGTGGGGACGTCCATGACGCCAAATGGATTTCGAGTTCCGCGACCGCTGTCAAAGGCGCTGTCTGAACTTTTCTTGCCTTCCGATCTCATCGCAAGCCTCCGGTTCTCAGTGTGGCCCCGCCAGTCGACGGCGACTTCAAACCGTTAGCCTGGAGGACCGAAACCTTCATGGCCACCCGTTTTCCTGGCCGGCAGGGTTTTCGACCGATTCGTGCCCGGTCAGTCTCCCGAAGGCGGCTTGTAGGGGCCGCCCGGCACCCCCCAACCCCAGGCCGGAATTGGTTCGCTCTCGGGATCGCAGGTCGGGCCCTTGTTGGAGTTCATCTTGGCCAGCCGCGATCCCCATTCGACATAGCCCATGAAGGCCGAGCGGAATTCGGGATCGTCAGGCAACCCGATCTCGTCGGCGGCGTCGGCAAGAAGATTGATCCAGCGCCGGCGCTGCTCCTCGGTCAGATGCTTGCCGAGATGATGCATCACCATCTCGCGATGGCCGCCGTGCTTTTCGCTGTAGGTTTTCGGTCCACCAAAAACTTCGCCGATGAAAGCCGCGACGTGGGCGGGATGATCGGGCGACATATGTTTGAACACCGGCCCGACGATGGGGTCCCGAGAGACGCTGTCGTAGAAGGTTTGGGTCAGGCGGTTCAACGCTTCGGAGCCGCCGGCCCATTCGAACAATGTCGGGACATCATGGCTCATTCGCGGTCCCTCCCATGCTGGTCTTCAACCGCGCTGGACGATAGCGGAAACATCGAGCGCCACTCAACCTGCCTCGATGGCCAGTCGGCCGCGGCTATCATGCCTGTCTTACGATTTGACCGGTCTTACGACTTGACCGGCGTGCTGGCCTGAGCCTTGGCGCCCGAGATCTCGCGGCAGTTCTCCGGCCTTGGCTCCGATCTGCAGATGCCGGGCCCGGTCAATTCGTCCGCGGACCCAGGCCCGGTCGTCAGCCCGACTTTCAGCATCATCTCTGGTTCAAGGTGCCGGTAGCGCGAGTATTGCGCCGATTGCATCGCCGAAAACATGCCGGGTCCAACAGTCATGTCCTCGAGATAGGCCTTGACCCGCTGCTCGAAGCCCATCGAATGCACGCTCAACTGTGCACGCGGGCCGACCAGGCGTTTGACACCGCCGGCGAGCATGATCGGGCAGGCCGAGCCGCACTCGCCGCCGGCATCGACCGTCAGTCCGTTGTAGACGCCGCCTTCGGCCGTGCAGTCGGCCTGCCGCGGCTCGCAGCCAATGAAATCCGTCCGCGCCACGGCGACGTCGAGTTTACGTTCGCGGATCAGCCTTCCGGCCGCCAAAGCACCGAGCACGTCGCCACCCGGCGAACTGACTACGATGGGCAGGCGCCGGTCGCCGACGCTATCAAGCAGTTGGCGCAATTTTTCGGCCGTGTCAGCGGTAATCGTGCCTTCGGCCGAGATCCATTCCGGGCAATTGGGATTGCATAGCGGGTTGCTGCCGCGGACCAGGACGAAGCGCATGTCAGCGACCTTCGCCGGCGGGGTTTCGAGCCCCAGAGGTGCAGGCTCGGCGCTCGCCACCACTTGCCCGGCCGGCTTTGCGATATTCGCCGGCGCCGGCACTTCCCTGCAACTCGCCGGCAACGGATCGGATTTGCACAGGGTTGGCGCGGTCAGCAGGTCGACGGCATCCAGACTGGTGACGAGATTCATTTGCAGCATATCGTAGGGGATCAATTGCTGGATGCCGCTGGCCGGCGTGCTTTTCATGGTCTCAAGCACGCCCAGGCCGACGCCCATCTCCTTCAGATAGGCCGCCAGCTTCCGCTCCAGCGGTTTGTTCATTTCGTAGGTCTTGTAGCTGCCCGCGTTCTTCCGGCTGACGACCCTGGTACTGAGTATCTTCTTCTTGCCTTTCACCATGCGGTAGGTGGTGCGGTACAGCAGTTTCGTCCGGATATAGGTCGTGGTGATCTGATGGACGCCGAGAAAGGCCCACTCCCCGACCACGCGCCGGATGCCACCGGAAAACATCAACGGGCAGGCGGAATTGCAGATGGCGCCGTTGCTATAGGCATCGCCGAAATAACGGGCGCCCTTGCCGTCGTTTTCCTTGCAGTTCTTCATATCTGGCAGGCAGCCGGCGAAGCGGGTTTTGCCGACGGCGATATCGAGCTTGTTCTTGCGGATCAGGCGACCAAGTGTCAGCGCCGCTTCGACATTGCCGCCAGGGGAATCGACGACGATCGGCAGCTTTCGGCCGCCAAGCGCCTTCAGCGTGCGTTTGAGCAGGGCGGGCGTGCCGGCTTCTATGGTGCCTTCCGCCGATATCCATTCCGGGCAGTTGGGCTCGCAGCCCGGCGCACTGCTGCGGACCACGACGAACCGCATCGTCGGGCCGAAATCCGGCGTGGATTTTTCCGGCGTGGATTTTTTTGCATCCGCCGCGAAGGCAGCGTGGCCCATGGCAACCAACGACACCAGGCAGATCAGCCCTAGCGACCACCATGCCTGACTATGCAAACGGCGCCATGGAACCATTTGGGCAGCCCCCTCGATGCAACCTATACTAGTTATGGCAGAGGCGCTTGCAACAGGATTTGAAGCAATGCGGTTAATCCATTGCCGGAATATCAGAATCAAAAGGGCGGCCCGAAGACCGCCCTTTTGCATTCGATCTCAACCGGCAGCGCCGACGATTACTCTTTGATGGTGACGACGATGCCGGCACCGACGGTGCGGCCGCCTTCACGGATGGCGAAGCGTAGCTTCTCTTCCATGGC
>NZ_JAMYMW010000027.1:0-5386 GCF_040318745.1 Mesorhizobium sp. M1027
CCGCTTAGCCATTGACGGACTGCAAAAGGCGGATGCCACCTGGGATTTTCCCAGTTCACGAGTCGGCCTAGGACAGGGCTATGGGCGCAAAAATCGTCATCCATCGATAAAAACGCGTGAACTGGAGGGCAGACCGGCCCATTGTCCGTGTGCGTATTGAGGCCAGAGCGTGTGCATCTTACAGAACCAACCAACCAACCAGCTCCTACGAGATACTGAGCCGTATCCGAGCCGACGCGTGCCACGCACTGCTGTGGGCCCTTAGTGCCCAGCTGACGGCCAGCGACAAACCTGCATCAGGCGCAACGTGGTGGCGGTAAAGCTCGGAGAAGTGTTATGCGCTCTTAAAGTCCTTAAACGATCTTGTGCGGCGTGGCCAACCGACACCCTATTGCGCCCACAGGACGAAGCCCTGCTCCAAGCTGTTCCAAATAACAGGCATTACGCAAAACGCAAAACCATTGGGTCCGCTGATGATTCTAACACCAGGTTCACGCGGTGATCTAAGCCACTCCGATTCCCCAGATTACTCCACGGCCAGCGCAAGTTTGGTCATTTCAGCGCCCATCACCTGGGCGGAAGCGTCAACAAAAACAATGAGCAAGACGATCCTTAGTGAGAAAATCCCATTTGCATCCGATGCCCAACCTCCATTGGGACTGGCCAAAGATGCGAAGCTGCAATGGACCTAGCCGAGCTTGACGAGCGGCGTTTTAATATATAATGTCCATTTTATCTCCGAGGGTGACTTCCTGCGATTGAGCCGACCATCGCAATGGCGCCTAGCGAGAAAACTCGTTATCTTTTTCGCGACTATCGCTCACCAAGAGTAGGTTCGCGAACAGAATTTATTCTTGATTCAAAGGGATAGGTAAATGGATCTGGGGCTAGAGAATAAGCGTGTTCTAATTACAGCGGGTGCTGCCGGTATTGGAAGGGCGGTAGCAGAACGCTTTGCTGCAGAGGGCGCCAAAGTGCTCGTCTGCGACGTAGACCCCGCAGCTATTGAGAGTGTCCAGCCAGACACATGCATTGTTGCCGTGGCCGCTGACGTTTCGAAATCCGAATCGGTGGCTAGACTCTTTGAAGAGGTTGATCGCCGCCTCGGGGGGCTGGACATCTTAGTAAACAACGCTGGAACCTCCGGTCCAGCGAAGCCAGTGGAAGCTGTGACTGACGATGAATGGAGAAGCACCATTGGTGTAAATCTGGACGGCGCGTTTTATTGTTCGAGGTCAGCAGTGCCGCTCATCAAAGCAGCAGGGGGAGGATCCGTCGTAAACATGTCCTCAACGGCTGGCTTCCTGCCGTTTTCACTACGCTCGCCTTATTGCACCGCTAAATATGGCGTCATCGGTCTCACAGATGTTTTGGCGATGGAGCTGGGCCAGCACAACATCAACGTGAACGCGATTTGCCCCGGTGCTGTCGATACACCAAGATTGGAACGTGTGCAGCAAATGGCTTCGAAATCACGCGGAGTGCCAATTGAGCAGATCAAGCAAGCAGAGCTCAAAATGTACTCGATGAGGCGTCTGGTGAGTGTCCAAGAAATTGCGGGCATGATTCTGTACCTTTGCAGTCCTCCGGGTCGAATTATCTCGGGTCAGTCGATTGCAATCGACGGTCAAACAATCTCTTCTGAATACTAAAAAACGCCAATAGTTGTTGGCCGAGGCGCCTTGTGGCGCGTTCACCCACGCACTCTTGAGGAAAAGATCAATGCCGCTATCCATTAACCGTGAAGTCTTTATCACATGCGCCGTTACTGGTGTGGGGGATACAGCAGGAAAGTCGCGCAATGTACCCCGTTCGCCAAAAGAAATCGCCGCCGCCGCCGTTGAGGCAGCCAAGGCGGGCGCCGCGGTGGCCCATATTCACGTTCGGGATCCTGAAACAGGGGCACCCTCTCGCCGAAATGATTTATACAAAGAGGTCACTGACCGCGTGCGACAGGCGGATATCGACATTGTGCTAAATATTACCGCCGGAATGGGCGGCGACCTAATATTCGGTAGCGTGGAGCAGCCGTTTCCTCTGGCCTCCACCAGTGATGTTGTCGGTGCCTCGGAACGGTTTAGTCACATTGTCGAGTGCGCCCCAGAGATCTGTACGCTCGATTGCGGCACGATGAATTTCGATGTCGGCGATTATATAATGACGAACACTCCGTCGACACTTCGCGCGCTGGCCAAGATGATGACGGATTTCGGCGTCCGGCCAGAGATCGAAGTTTTTGATACGGGGCAATTGTGGTTCGCCAAGCAGCTGGTTCAAGAGGGCCTCATCGAGGATCCAGTCCTGGTTCAGCTCTGCATGGGATGTCCTTGGGGATCGCCGAATGATCTCGACCACTTCTTGGTGATGGCCAAGAGTGTTCCTTCGAACTGGACGTTCTCCGCCTTTACGATAGGTCGCGACGCGATGGCTTACCCTGCGGCGGCCGTGCTGGCTGGCGGCAACGTGCGCGTCGGCCTCGAGGACAACCTCTACGTGGCCAAAGGTCAGTTTGCAACCAACGGCCAGTTAGTCGAGAAGGCGGTCAATATCGTCGAGAACATGGGTGCCAGGATCATCGGTCCTGAGGAAGTTCGTCGGAAACTCAAACTCACCAAGCGGTAAGTGCCATGTTTCCTGCAAGCCAGCAGGTCATCACGACCTGCTGGCTTGTAATGCTCGCCCTCGACTCAATGAAGTTGCAATTGCAGGAAGTGAAGAGCGCTCATGGCCAAAATTAATCAGGCGGCATGCATCGGGGGCGGCGTTATAGGGGGCGCTTGGGCTGCCCGCTTCGTCCTGGCCGGCATCGATACGAGAATCTTCGATCCGCATCCGGAAGCTCAGCGGCTCATGTCCGAAGTCATGGCGAATGCCGAGCGCGCGTATGAGATGCTCACGCGCGCGCCCCTTCCCGTCAAGGGCACTTTAAGTTTCAGCGGGTCGATCGAGGACGCCGTGCGAGGCGCAGAGTGGATTCAAGAGAGTGTGCCGGAGAGGCTTGATCTCAAGCGCAGCGTGCTCGCCCAGATAGACGCTGCCGCTGATCCCAAGGCGCTGATTGGCTCTTCGACTTCCGGCCTGATGCCGACCGATCTCCAGCGCGACATGAAGCACCCAGAGCGCATGTTCGTCGCTCATCCCTACAACCCTGTGTATTTGCTCCCGCTGGCCGAACTTGTCGGTGGCCAGAAAACCACGAGAGCGGTGCTCGAAGACGCCAAGGTCAAGCTCGCAACGATAGGCATGACAGGGCTGATCATCAACAAGGAGATTGAAGCATTGGTCGGCGACCGCCTTCTGGAAGCCTTCTGGCGGGAAGCCCTCTGGCTGATCAAGGACGACGTCTGCGATGCCGAAACGCTTGATAATGTGATCCGCTACTCGTTCGGTCTTCGCTGGGCGCAGATGGGCCTCTTCGAGACGTACCGCATAACAGGCGGCGAAGCCGGCATGCGCGACTTTCTTTCCAAGTATGGTTCCAGCCTTTCGTGGCCTTGGAGCAAGCTGACCGATGTAGTCGACCTCGACGCTGATCTTGTTGAAAAGATCGCCGTCCAGTCTGACGCCCAGTCGGGGCAGCGTGGCATTCGAGAGCTCGAACGCATCCGCGACCAGAACCTCGTCGGAATCATGCAGGCGCTAAAGGTCGGTGACGAGGGGCGGGGCTGGGGCGCCGGCAAGCTGCTGGCTGAGTTCGAGGCTCATCTCTGGAAGACGGCGCCAACACTTCGGGCGAATCCAAGTAACGGGGCATTAAAGCTTCTCGAACTGAAAGTTCCTGCCGCTTGGATCGACTATAATGGGCACATGACCGAATACCGGTACACCCAGTGTTTCGCCGATGCTTGCGACGCGCTGCTCCAATTGATTGGTGCCGATATAGAGTATGTGAAGGCCGGTCACAGCTACTACACGGTGGAGAGTCATGTTCGGCTCCTTGCTGAAGCGAAGCTCGGGGATGCACTTTACGTCAAGGCCCAACTCCTGCCGTCGGACGGCAAAAAGATCCATACCTTTATGTGGCTGTATCAAGCTTCCGACGAAACCCTGCTGTCGACTTACGAACAGCTAATGCTCCATGTTTCGTCGAAGGAGAACCGCTCCATTCCCCCACTGCCTGAGGTGATGAGGAAGCTCAAGCCTCTCATCGAGGCCCATGCGGTCCTCCCGGCTCCCGATGCGGCGGGACGGTCGGTTGGGCAAAGGAAGTGATTACACCCTTAATGTGGAGGACGGTATGGCTTTGTCTTCAGACGCCGATTTCGGCCGACAGAGACAAGCCCCTTTGCTCGTCGTGCCGAGATTGCGATCATTTCCTCACGACAACGAGCGTATGACTGGGTGACCTCTGGAGAAAGGATGCAAGGGCCTTCAAAGATTAGGCGAAACGGGCCGTTCTTTGAAATCGTTCTGGACCGGCCGAAGGTCAATGCAATCGACCCAGGCACCTCACCGGTGGAGGAAAAGTTCGTACAGTTGCCGAGCGCTGGCGAAGTGCGCAGGGTGGCATTGAGGGCGAAATCGAGTTCGTGGCGACCGGAGCAATCGCAAGCCACACTCGAGCTTGGTGAGCGGATTTCCAAGGCGACCCACGATCGCGATCGCTTGCGCAATGTCGCAAGGGAATAATTCCCGGCTTGGCCCGCGCCGCCCGTAGCAACTAACCTGAATATCTCAAGGTAAGGGGTGCATCGGCCCCAAGAATCTCTGAAACTCCTTTTGTAACAAAGAGTTATCAGATTCAGGAACGGGGTCCGATGCACCCCTTACCTTGAGATATTCAGGCTAGCTGGCGGCAACGTGCGCGTCGGTCTCGAGGACAACCTCTACGTCGCCAAAGGTCAGTTTGCAACCAACGGCCAGTTAGTCGAGAAGGCGGTTAATATCGTCGAGAACATTGGTGCCAGGATCATCGGTCCTGAGGGAAGTTCGTCGGAAACTTAAACTGACCAAGCGGTAAGTTCCATGCTTACTGCAAGGCAGCAGGCAGCTGAAGTGTTTCACCGTGAAGGTTTCACACTGAGTATTGCGCAATCGAGCCGGGGGGAAGCATAATGACGTCGAGAACGCTCACAATCGAGCGGCCGCCCTTGACTCGTTAGAGAACACTATCGTCCGATTGCGGAGGTTATCTGGAGCCATGTTGAGCATCATCCAACATGCTTCGATGATCGGGTCGCGCGCCTATCACTGATGATCTGGTACATGGAGCGGCATGAGCCACTCAGATTTGACGAAATCGGGCCGCCTCAACACGATCCCTCGGCTCGTCGACAGTGGGCCGTCCTGCTCGGTGCGTGCCGCGAGCAAACCGCTCTCGCATCTTGTCCTTCATTCCCTCCATCGGTACGTACTGCCGCAGTTCATAGATCATTATGTCAGTCAT
>NZ_JAMYMW010000028.1:0-2821 GCF_040318745.1 Mesorhizobium sp. M1027
TCCGCGGCGATAGCCATTATTGCAACCCGCAGGTCATCGACTGGTGCCGCGCCAACGACGTCGACTTCATCTTTGGCCTCGCGCCTACCACGACCCTGCGCAAGCATGTCGCGGATCTGGAGGCCAGCACGACGGCGCGCTTCGAAGCGTCGGCCAAGACAGGCAAGGTCCGCAGGTTCAAGGAGTTCGTTGACGGCGCCCGCGGCGCGGCCGGGCCGGCAGCACTCAGGCGACTATAACGGGCGCAGAGCCGACCCTGCGGCTTCCAGACATTGTCGTGTACAGCTTCAGACCCTCAAGCCGAGCCCGCAGGGCCTCGCTTACCTTTTACGGGGCGGCGGTACGTCCAAGCCGCTTCAACAGTTAAGAATTTCGCAAAGACGATACCCCCGGATCGTCGAGCTTCCGCTGCCACTTCCCGCATTCGCCGAGGCGGTCAATGACCCGCCCTTCACAATAGTTATCCGGCAAGCATCTGGATGCGAGAGATAATGTTGCCGGAGGCATCTCTCATGGCTTCTACACCTGCCTGAACGCCAGAACCGCGTTCGTGCCGCCAAAGGCGAAGGAGTTGCTCAGTGCCACGCGCACCTTGCGCTCGCGTGCCACATTGGGCGTGACGTCGAGATCGCAATCGGGGTCCAGCTCACGATAATTGGCAGTCGGCGGCACGACGCTCTCGCGGATAGCCATCACGCAGGCGATCAACTCGAGCGCGCCGGACGCGCCGAGGCAATGCGCGTGCATGGACTTGGTAGAAGAAATGGACATTGAGAAGGCGTGCTGACCGAAGACGCGCTTGATCGCCGCCGTCTCGATCTGGTCGTTGGCCTTGGTGCCGGTGCCGTGCGCGTTGAGATAGTCGACATCCTCGGCGTCCAGCCTGGCATCGGCAAGGCAGGCCCGCATTGCTGCCTCCGGCCCCTCGACAGTCGGCGCGACGATGTCGGACGCATCGGCGGAAAGGCCGGCACCGGCAATTTCGGCAAGGATGGTGGCGCCCCGAGCCAGGGCATGCTCGTAGCTTTCCAGCACCGCCATGCCGGCGCCTTCACCAAGCGACAGGCCCTGGCGATCGGCCGAGAATGGCCGGCAAGTATCGGGCGAAAGCACGCGGATCGCTTCCCATGCCTTCAGCACACCCCATATGAGCGGCGCTTCGCTGCCGCCGGCAAGCATCACGTCGGCCCGGCCGAGCCTGATCTGGTCCACCGCGCAGGCAATCGCATGGTTTGCCGAGGAACAGGCGGACGTGACGCCGAAGACCGGCCCGCGCAGGCCGAGACTCATGCTGACCTGGCCGGCAGCGGCACCCGGCATCGCCTTGGGTACAGTCAAGAGAGCGGCACGCTTACCGCCCAGAAGGATGGCGCGGTAGGTTTGCTCGATCGCATCCCACCCGCAGCCGCCAACGCCCACCGTCGCACCGAAGCGATAGCTATTTCCCTCTTTGGAGGAAAGTCCGGCCTGACGCATGGCTTCGCGCGCCGCAAGCACAGCGAGCAGGCTGAAGCGGTCCATGGAGATGAGTTGCTTGCCGTCGATGTCATGCTCCGGCAGCGCCTTGATCTCGGCACCGATCCTGACCCTCAATTCATGGAGCTCGGAGTTGACGATTGGGCCGATGGCGGAGCGGCCTTCTCGCATCTCTGTCCAAATGGCGGCGGCGTTGGTCCCAAGCCCGCAAATACCGCCAATCCCAGTAATCACGACGCGCCTGTCCATTCACACCCCCTTAGCGAGCAAGCTGCGCACGGCTTCCACCATGTCCCCAACATTCTGGAGATCCGACCATGCCTCGGCCGTATTCATCTCGATCTGGATGCCGTAGGCCTGCTCCAGGTCCCAGAGAACGTCCGCCAATCCCAGTGAATCGATACCGAGCGAAGTCAGTCCCGTGGCAGCCGTTATCTCGCCGCCTGTGGCAGGCGCTATGCCGCCCTCCGACGCGGCGCGCTTCTTGATAATGGCGATTATTTCGTTGGCGAGTTGATCTGCCATCTTGTTCCTTTCCAGCTTGCGTTTTCGGCGTCGTTCAAAACCCGAGTCGCGTCGCGTTGCCAAAATTGCCCCTCATAGAGCCTGTGCGACCGACCAAGCCCAATGCCCATAGGAACCGGACGAGTTCCGGCTTCTGCGGCGTCAGCCCGATGACGAAGAAAAGTCGCCGGCCTCCCGCTTTTGCGCCAGCACATCAAGAATCTGCGTGTAAATGGATAGGAACCGTCGTCAAACGTCAGCTAAACGCTGCGACGGTGGGTGCTGTCAGCGTATTCACTCGGCACCTCATATGTAATCGAGATGTTTCATAGCTCCGGACCAGTTGCGATCAACTATTGTACCGGTCCGCCATTCGTCGGAGAGTTCGACATGATCGGAGCGCTGCTTCTCATTCCCAGTACAATCTCCACCGCACGCGACAGATTTCCTCTTTCGGGCTCTTCTCAAGGGACTCGCCACGCGATAGAGGCAGTGATCGGCGCACGTGAGGTCCTGCCAAGTCCATGCGACATTCCGGAAAATTGGTAAAATCGTTTGTTTCAATCAAATGCATCCACGCTATGGATAGCTAAGACATGCGTTTCAAAGGGCTCGATCTGAATCTTCTCGTCGTTCTCGACGCGCTGCTGAGCGAGCGCGGCCTCACGGCGGCGGCACGCCGCATCAACCTAACCAAATTCATGGGGGTTGGTGGATGTGGCGCAAGCCGTTGAAATGACGTAGGATTTGGTTGCCTAAGCCGATCCGAACCATTTCCCGGAGACCACACCCACCATGAACGATCTTGCGCTGCCGCTGAGCGGTTTGTCATCAGTCGGCG
>NZ_JAMYMW010000029.1:0-2661 GCF_040318745.1 Mesorhizobium sp. M1027
ACACCTACAATCCGGCCAACACGCATATCGACTATTTCGGAATAGACCCCTATCCGGTGCGCACGGGAACGGACACGGTCGATTATGACATGATCGATCGAGCCGTGGCTGCAGCGGTGAAATCGGGCATCCCGGTTAGCAACATCGTTCCGGTCTATCAGGCCTTTGGCGGCGGTAACTGGGAGACTTCCGATGGCGGAAGACAGGTCATGCCCACCTCCGAACAGATGCAAATCATGATCGATCATTGGGCCGCACTGGTGCCGTCACCTGCCTTCGACTACACCTACAAATGGGGAACGCAGAACGGCGACACCGCACTTGAAAGCTCCCCGGAACTGCAAGCCGTTTTCCGGGAGCACAACCTCGCTACCACCGGGACCGAACCGCCTCCCGTCGAGACAAGCGACACCTTGTATGGCACCAGCGGCGACGATGTGTTTCACGGAGCCGGCGGCCACACGATGATCGGCTATGGCGGCAATGATACCTATTATGTCGACGATGTCCGCGATAAGGAGATTGAGGCTGCGGGCGGCGGTACCGACAAAGCATTCGCCTCCGTAAGTCATGCGCTTGCGGCCGGATCGGAAATCGAACTTCTCGCCACCAACAGCCCGTCCGGCACCACGGCGATCAACCTGACCGGCAATGCGTTCGCCCAGACTATCCAGGGCAATGCCGGCGCCAATGTCATCAACGGCGGGGGTGGGGCCGATACTATGACCGGCTATGGCGGCAACGACACCTATTATGTCGACAATGCTGGTGACAAGGTTCGCGAGGCGGTCGGCGGTGGTATCGACAAGGTGCTCGCCTCAGCAAGCTTTGCGCTTGTGCACTCGGCAGCCTCGCAGGTCGAACTTCTTGCTACCACGAATCCCTCCGGCACGGCAGCAATCGATCTCGTTGGCAACGAGTTCGCCCAGACGATCCAAGGCAATGCCGGTGCTAATTACATCAACGGTATGGGTGGCGCCGACACGCTGACAGGCTATGGCGGCAATGACACTTACGTCGTCGACAATGCTGGCGACAGGGTGATTGAAGCGGCCGGCGGCGGCGGCGACAGGGTATTTTCCACGGTGAGCTATGCTCTTTCGGCCGGCTCCCAAGTTGAGCTTCTTGCCACCACAAATCCTTCCGGCACGGGAGCAATCAATCTCACTGGCAACGAGTTTAACCAAGCCATCCAGGGCAACGCCGGCGCGAACATCATCAACGGCGCACGAGGTGCCGACATCTTGACCGGTAACGGAGGCAATGATGCCTTCGTGTTCAACAGCGCTCTTGGAGCCGGTAATATCGACAGGATCACCGACTTCAACAAGCTCCAGGACAAGATCCAGCTCGACGACGCGGTTTTTGCCGGGCTTAAGCTGGGAGGCCTTTCATCCGATGCTTTCTTTGCGGGTGCGGCCGCACATGATAGCTCCGATCATATCATCTACAACAACTCAACCGGAGCACTCTCTTTCGACAGCGACGGGATCGGTGGCGCAGCTCAAATACAGTTCGCCACGCTCTCTCCAGGTCTGTCGCTTGCAGCAGGTTCGTTTCTTGTGATCTGAACGACCCGGAACGGCGGACCTTCTGCTCGAGCCGGTCCGCCGCTCCGTCTTTGTTCAAGCACCGGATTTTTCCAAAGCGGGTGCCCAACCTTCGTCACCAGCGGGTTCGCTAGCAGGGTATCATTGAGGGGTGGCTTGAATCTGCCCGCCACCGAGTTTACTCGGCGCGGTTCGCGGCCGCTTCCGTGTCTTAAACGGACTTAGTGCATCTCAGTGAAAGAGAAGCTCATCGCACCGTGCATGACGACGAAGCAAAACGGCTTCGCGAGTAATCCGGTGTGCACTTTCTCGTCTCTTTACTCTTATTCGATTCTTGTCGGCAACGCACGGTCAGATCCCATCTGAGCCCGGTATCGAGTATCAGATCCCTGGGCCGCTATCAGATCCGCTGCGCAATAGCGGCCATGGCTTCACAAACCGCCCCTTCGCAGATCACGATCGATAAATCGGGACTGCCAATTACTTGAGCGCGAGAGCAGGAACCAGGCACCGCGAACCCGGCAGTCATTCCGCAGTTGTCGCTCGCTTGTAAACGTGGGCCGAACCGCTTTGATGTCGCTTAAGTCTTCCTCATGGGCGAGTGCGGCAGGCGCTCCAACTGGGAACCGCCCCTATTCTCACCTTGAGCGGCTTCCTACATTGACTTGATCTCGATCACGGAGATCTGCCGCCCGCTGAGCGCGCAGATGCCTACGAATTGTCCACAACTAATTGCTTGCGGCAGTGAGACCGCGGAGCGGCTTGGCTCTTGTGGCTAACGTCTGTCTGATTTTCATCTCGTAAGGTAAATTGATAAATCAAAAACAAAAAAGAATGTAATTTGCCGTAATTTAAACGTCCTAAGTTGCGAAGCTACAGCTATTTCAAAATAAAGTCGCGATTCAGCCGGGATTGTGACCTAAGAAAAGCGATAAGTTTCTTGTGTACAACCCGTTTTTATGAAAATAAGCCACAATGCATGCAGCATTCCTACAAACGCTCAATGATTTTATCAACGGGTGTCTTTATGTGATTTGGCGCTAATATACACCCTCTAGTAGGTAGGCCTCGGGCGCTATCGAACGAGAAAAAGGATTACTGGATGGCAACT
>NZ_JAMYMW010000030.1:0-1498 GCF_040318745.1 Mesorhizobium sp. M1027
AGCGTACGCATCCGGTGAAGACCGCAGACGTGCGCATCCGGCAGCCAGGAGAACCTGAGCACCGGAGTGCTGGGGTCAAGCTTTCTTTGGGGAGACGCGATGATATTCTTCGAGGAGGAGTTTGACCTCCTCGATGCCTTCATCGGTGAAGGCCAAGATCCCGTCGTCATCGTTGGCGCCGTAGATCCAGATGACGCCGTCCTCGGGCTCGAGACCGAGGGTCAGGTCCTGGATGAGCGCTTCGCTGACGCCGAGGTCCCTGGCGACACGATC
Organism: Mesorhizobium sp. M1027; assembly: GCF_040318745.1. Taxonomy (NCBI): domain Bacteria; kingdom Pseudomonadati; phylum Pseudomonadota; class Alphaproteobacteria; order Hyphomicrobiales; family Phyllobacteriaceae; genus Mesorhizobium; species Mesorhizobium sp. M1027. The sequence goes on from NZ_JAMYMW010000030.1 coordinate 274, forward strand.
GACGGTGTAGACGTGATGCACCTTATTGCGCTGCATGATCAGGCCGCCGCTGGTTGGGTCCGCAATTTTGCGGATCTCCAATTCCACGGCAGCAAATCATCGATCCGATGGGCCGGATAGGCGGGCAGTCGGGCGAGGACGTCGGCGAGCCAGGCCTGCGGGTCGACATCGTTCATCTTGGCGCTGACGATCAGGCTGTAGAGAACGGCCGCGCGCTGTCCGCCGCGATCGGAACCGCAGAAGAGCCAGGACTTTCTGCCGAGAGCGATGCCGCGCAGGGCTCGCTCGGCTGCATTGTTGGATAGGCAGATCCGCCCATCGTCGAGGAACCGGGTGAAGGATGACCAGCGGCGCAGCATGTAGTTGAAGGCCTTGGTCAGGTCGTGCCCGCGCGAGAGCTTGTCGCGCGTCTTGATCATCCAGCGCTCGAGCTCGGTGACCAGCGGCGCGCTCCGCTCCTGGCGCACGGCGTGGCGTTGGGCCGGCGACAGGCCGTTGATCGCGCGCTCGATATCGAACAGGGCATCGATGCGCTTCACGGCTTCGACCGCCAGCGGATAGACCAGGTTGGGCTTCTCGCCGTGCGCCTTCTTGCGCGCCGCCGCTTCGACATCGGCCAGCTCAAACACTTTGCGCCGGCTGTGGGCCCAGCAGCTGGCCTCCAGAACAGGCGCCGGCTGACGACCCGTCGCATAGAGATCGCCATAACCACCAAAGGCATCGGCCTGCAGAATGCCGCTCCAGCCGGCGAGATGCGCCGCGGGATGTTCGCCTCGGCGATCGCGGGAATAGTAGAACACTGCCGCCGGCGGATCGGCGCCGCCGAACGGTCGGTCATCGCGCACATAGGTCCATAATCGGCCGGTATCGGTCTTGCCCTTGGCCAGGACCGGCACCGTCGTGTCGTCGCCGTGCAGACGCGAAGCGGCCAGCACATGGGCTTCGAGCTGCTTGAACAGCGGCATCAGCGCCGCGGCGCCGGCGCCGACCTGGTCGGCGAGCGTCGACAGGCTGAGCGGCACGCCTTCGCGGGCATAGCGTTCGGCCTGGCGGTTAAGCGGCTGATGCTGGCCGAACTTCTCGAACAGGATCATCGCCAGCAGGCCGGGACCGGCCCAGCCGCGCGGGGTGGCGTGGAAGGGCGCCGGAGCCTGGCTGATCGTCTCGCAGTCGCGGCAGGTGAACTTCTCCCGCACGTGCTGGATCACCTTCCATTGCCGCGGCA
>NZ_JAMYMW010000031.1:0-1052 GCF_040318745.1 Mesorhizobium sp. M1027
CTAGAGTCTTTCACGTTTTGACGGAAGCGTAGCCGGCGTTTGCGAAGTAGTTGTTGCATTCGGTTGCCTCGATCGTTTCAACAAGGTGGCCGATGTGGCGCCAAGTGTCCTCGGCGGTACGCTTCTGCGCTTGGCGCATCCAGTGTTTGATCTTGGCAAAGGCCTGCTCGATCGGGTTGAGGTCGGGAGAGTAGGGCGGCAAATACCAAAGCCTGGCGCCGGCGGCCTTGATCATCTGTCTGATGGCGGCCGACTTATGGCTTCCCAGATTATCCATGATGACGATATCGCCGGGCTTCAGCACGGTGATGAGCTGTTGCTCGACATAGGCGCGGAAGCATTGGCCGTTGATCGGGCCGTCGAAGACGCAAGGTGCCGCGAGCCTATCGCAGCGTAGCGCGCCGAGGAAGGTCAGCGTGCGCCAGTGGCCGTGCGGGGCCAAGCCGCGCAGCCGCTTGCCCTTCGGCCCCCAACCGCGCAGCGGAGCCATGTTGGTCTTGATCCAGGTCTCATCGATGAAGACCAGATGCTGCGGATCGAGGCCGGCCTGCCAAGAGCGCCATCGCTGACGCCTGCGGGCAATATCGGCGCGCGCCTGCTCAAGGGCGAACAGCGTTTTTTTTGAAGCTCAGGCCCTCGCGCCTCAAGAACATCCAGACCGCGTTGTGCGAGACCTTGACCCCGCGTGCGGCCAACTCATCCTTCAGACCGTGCAGCGTCAGATGCGGTGTCTCACGCAGACGCGCCTCGATGAAGGCACGGTGCGGCTCCAGCACCCTCTTGCGATGTCCGCCCATCTTGCCAGGCGCAACCGAGCCAGTCGCCCGATGGCGCTGCAACAACTTCACCGCCGCCGAAACCGAAATGCCGAACCGTTTCGCGGCCGACCGGCGGCTCTCGCCACCCAAAACCGCCGCTACAACACGTTCGCGAAGATCATCCGAAAGCGGTCGCGTCATCCGATGCTGGCCTCCACTCCAGCCAGCATCTTGAATCACAGAACCGACTGATCGGGAATCCCCTTCGATTCCGTCAAATCAGGAACCGCTCTA
>NZ_JAMYMW010000032.1:0-992 GCF_040318745.1 Mesorhizobium sp. M1027
GGTACGACCCGGAGACATGGGTAACAGAATGTACCTAAGACATGGGTGACAACCTCGTGCCGAACGGGTTGTCGATGGTCTGCAAGGTTCTCTGTTCCAGGTCGATATATCCCAGATCATAGTGCATGAAGCTTACGAGCCAAATGCCGTCGTCGACCTCCTTTATTCCGAGCCTCTGACCGGCGAGCACGGTCGAGACGTTGATCTTCTTCCTCATCATGCAGATGCGGCCGCAGGCGGTGACCAGGATGTCCTTGTCATGGAGGGGATAGGTCAGCTCCGGCAGGCCGGAATACGGCCGTGAAGAGGGCGTGTAGAGTTCCGTCGGTAGCTTCATGGCCAACGCCTCATGCGGCCTTTCCTCGTTGAATTCGCTGATGAAAGCGTCAAATCTGGCCTGCTGTTGCAGGGCATTCATGCCCGGGGGCCGCGTGGTCTCCTGCTTCAAGGTGCGGTGCATGCGCTCGTGGCGGCCGTTCTGTTGCGGGTTGCCGGGCTTGATGCGCTCGATGGCAATGCCGAGCCTCAACCACCAGACCGACAGCTTCGACAGATTGTAGAGGCCGTTGGGGCTGGCGAAGGGGACCCCGTTGTCGCTTCGAATGGCGAGCGGCAGGCCGCGTTCCCTGAACAGCCGGACGAAGGCCTCGATGACCGGCGCTTCCCGTGTCGCTTCAAGCGCTTCGGCGAGAAGCAGGTAGCGCGAGGCCTGGTCGGTCACCGTCAGGGGGTAACAGTAGCGACCGTTGCCGAGCTTGAACTCGCCCTTGAAGTCAGCGCACCACAGATCGTTGGGGACGGCGGCCTGCGACAGCGGCGTGCCCATGGCCTTGTTCGCCCGGTTCCTCTTGCGGGCCTGGCTCACAAGGCGGTGGCGGTCGAGCACGGCATGCACCGTGCTCTTGGCCGGGATGCGCACATCGCCGGCGAGCTTCCTGATCAGCAGCTCCCTGATCTTCCTGGCGCCCCAGTGCGGCTTGTCGCGCTTGCTC
>NZ_JAMYMW010000033.1:0-693 GCF_040318745.1 Mesorhizobium sp. M1027
GCGAAGGGCTGCTGGAGAAGCTGTTTGGCGAACTGGACCGGCAGTTGGAGAAAGCCGGTGTTATCCTGAAGCGGGGAACGATGCTGGATGCCACGCTGATCAATGCGGTTTCATTGCCCCCGACGGACGAGCGGACTTCGAAGGATACGGATGCCCGGCTCACCGCGCGAAAGGGCAAGGGCGGCTTCACCTTTGGCTACAAAGCCCATGTCGGGGTGGATGAGGGCTCTGGCCTGATCCGCACGGTGATTACCACGCCAGCCAACGTCAACGACACGGTGATGGCCGATAACTTGATCTGCGGCGACGAGAAGACGGTGTGGGCGGACGCCGCCTACGACACCCATGCCCGCCGCGCCCGGCTCAAGGCCGAGGGCAAGAAGGTGCGCATCGCGCGCCGCCCCAACAAGCACCATGCGCTGCCGCCGCGGCTCAAACATTACAACCGCCTGATCGCCAGACGGCGAGCGGCGGTGGAGACCACTTTCGCCACGCTCAAGAACCGCATGAAGCTGACCAATATCCGCTATGTCGGACTGGCGAAGGCCACCGCCCAGGTGACATTGGCGGCGATCGCCTTCAACATGCGCCGATGGGCCGCCATCACGGGATAGGTGCGCCCGCAGCCCGGCCGCCCGGGCCGAAACCGCCGCCGAAACCCCAAACAAGGGGGCGGAGCTCACAAAGACGAGC
>NZ_JAMYMW010000034.1:0-620 GCF_040318745.1 Mesorhizobium sp. M1027
GGCTTGACGGTGCCGGGCTTGGCCAGGACCTGGCCGCGCTCGACGCCTTCACGGTCGACACCGCGCAGCAGCGCGCCGATGTTGTCGCCGGCCTGACCCTGGTCGAGCAGCTTGCGGAACATCTCGACGCCCGTGCAGGTCGTCTTGGTGGTCGGACGGATGCCGACGATCTCCAGCTCCTCGCCGACCTTGACGACGCCGCGCTCGACGCGGCCGGTCACCACCGTGCCACGGCCCGAGATCGAGAACACGTCCTCGATCGGCATCAGGAACGGCTTGTCGAGCGGACGAACCGGCGTCGGAATGTAGGCATCGACCGCAGCCATCAGTTCGCGGATGGCGTCCTCGCCGATCTTCTTGTCAGAATCTTCAAGGGCGGCAAGCGCCGAACCCTTGACGATCGGAATGTCGTCGCCGGGAAACTCGTTCTTGGTCAAAAGCTCGCGCACCTCGAGCTCGACCAGCTCGAGCAGCTCGGCGTCGTCGACCTGGTCGACCTTGTTCAAAAACACCACGATCGAGGGCACGCCGACCTGGCGGGCCAAAAGGATGTGCTCGCGGGTCTGCGGCATCGGACCGTCGGCGGCCGACACCACCAGGATCGCGCCGTCCATCTGCGC